>JAZUFX010000001.1:0-57907 GCA_045640885.1 Bacteroidaceae bacterium
GAGAACGATGCTTTCCTTGAGGCCAAGGCTCTTGAAGACGGTGTTGTAAAATCTCCCAGCGGTCTGCTTTACGAAGTGATTTCAAAGGGTGACGGCGCCATTAAACCGACCGAGAACAGCACTGTTCAGGTCCGTTATCACGGTGAACTCATTGATGGCACAGTGTTTGACGAATCGACTGAACCGATGTCGTTCAATCTTGCAGGTCTTATCCCGGGATTCACCGAAGGTATCATGTATATGAGCGTAGGTGACAAGTACCGTCTTTACATTCCAAGCGAACTCGGTTACGGAGCACAGAGCGCAGGCAAGGTCAAGCCTAATTCAACTTTGATTTTCGATGTCGAGCTTGTAAGCGTTGACTGACATTCTGATAGCATAAAAAGGGGACAAGCCACGCTTGTCCCCTTTTTTATGCTTATATTTGGAGCAGAATAACACATAATCCTACTTTTTGACATGAACTCAAAGAAAACTGCAACCGGAGGCGAGCGTATGGACTCACTTGACAGGAAGATTCTGAGTATAATCTCGCAGAACGCACGTATTCCTTTCCGTGATGTTGCCCTGCAGTGCGGAGTTTCAAGAGCTGCTATACACCAGCGCGTTCAGAAGATGTTTGATGACGGCATCATTACCGGTTCCGGCTATCATGTCAATCCGCAGTGTGTAGGCTACAAGACCTGCACTTTCGTAGGTCTGACGTTGGAGAAGGGCTCAATGTACCATCAGGTCGTTGAGGAACTGGACCAGATACCCGAAGTGGTGGAAAGCCATTTCACCACCGGTCGCTACACTATGATGATCAAACTGTTTGCCCGTGACAATTCGCATCTTATGGAACTTATCAACGGCCGCATTCAGGAAATCAGGGGCGTCGCCGCTACAGAGACTCTGATATCTCTTGATGAAAGCATCAAGAAGGAAGTACCGGTACTTGAATAGGGAGGCATAAAATGGACAAACAGGAAGAACTGAAAGGCAGGCTCCGCAGAATTGAACTGGGCATGGAGGAATTCGGGTGGAACTGCCCGGTAATTGGAATAAGCGGCAATTTCCGTAACGGTGACTGCACGCTGGCAAAAGCCTATTACCAGTCGGTGCTTGAAGCCGGCGCCAGTCCGGTAGTGATTCCTCCGTTTGACAGGGAGAGCGCCATTGCCCCGCTGCTTGATACGCTTGACGGCATAATCTTTTCAGGTGGTGCCGATATTGACCCGGATTACCTTGGAGAAGAGTCTCTTGACTGCATAGAAGTGAACACAGAGCGTGATTTGCCTGAACTGCTCCTGCTCAACATGGCTCTGGACCGGCATATCCCCATTCTTGGAATATGCCGCGGCATGCAGCTCATTGCCGTAGGTTTGGGCGGACGCATGTACCAGGATATAAAGCTGCAGCATGGCCCTGAATCACTTGAACACAGCCAGCATACTGAATTCCGCCATGAAACCAGCCACAGCGTATCTTTCACTGCAGGCAGCAAATTGGGCGCACTTTTCGGCTGTGACGGAATGGAAGTGAATTCCTTCCATCACCAGGCTGTGAGTGAGGTGCCGCAGGGTTTTGCCGTTTCGGCCCAGTCGCCCGACGGAATAATTGAGGCAATGGAGGCTGTGGACACACGCCCCATTCTTGCAGTCCAGTGGCATCCTGAAAGCTTCATCATGAACGGTGACCGCTGCATGATGCCGGTATTCGAATGGCTTGTCCGTGAAGCGGCACTTATGAAACGGGCCCGCAGGCTTCATGCATCGACACTTGTCCTGGACAGCCACGAGGATTGTCCCATGTTCTTTGACAAGGGCTCGCATTTCTATGAGAAGAACCCTGGTGTCGAAGTCGAGTGGGCTTATGTAGGCGATCCCTCGCCCGATGGCAACCCGACGTTCAGGTACAACCCGCTTGTCGATCTGCATAAAATGAAATACGGTATGCTTGACGCCGCTTTCATGGTAGCCTATCTGCATCAGGACGCACGCGATGCGCAGTCGCTGAAAGCCGCTACGGCCAAGGCTGACCGTCTGCTTGACCTTATTGACGAAAGGATAGGGGAGTGCGCTCCTTATGCCGCCGTTGCCACTACCCCCGAACAGCTGTGGGAGAACAAGCTCAGGGGCGTGAAATCGGTTGTCAAGGGTATTGAGAACGGTTATGCCATCGGTCTTGACATTGCAAACGTGGAGCGTTTCAGAAAACGTGGCGTTGCGTACATGACATTGTGCCATAACGGTGACAATGACCTGTGCGGTTCTGCCCGTGGGGAAGGGGAGCATGGCGGTCTTACAGAACTTGGCCGCGAAACCGTAATGGAAATGAACCGTCTGGGCATGATGGTTGACCTTTCACACGCATCGGTCCATTCCTTCCACGATGCCATTGAACTCAGCACCAAGCCGATAATCTGTTCACACACCTCAAGCCGTGCACTCTGCAACCATCCGCGTAATCTGGACGACGATGACCTGCGCCTTCTGGCAGCTGGCGGCGGCGTTTCACAGGTCTGCATCTATTCTGGTTTCCTGCGGGAAGAGGGCGAGGCCGGCATTCAGGATGTTGTGAACCACATTATGCACATGATTGACGTAATGGGTCCCGACCATGTAGGCATAGGGACCGATATGGATGGAGGCGGCGGTGTCAACGGCCTTGCCGATGCCTCATGGCTTACCTGTCTGACACGCAGTCTCATGTCACAGGGCCTTGATGACTACACCCTTGCAAGACTGTGGGGCCTCAACTTCCTCGATGTCTGGAAGCGGAATCTCCAGTGAAAACCGTTACTTCGGTTTCGTATAGTAACAATAAAATGTTATACATTATGAGAAAACTAATTATTGTCGCCTTATTGACTTTGAGTTCCATTGGAACTTTATCTGCAGCCAATACTCATGCTTTTCACGATATTGACTCTTCAATGGTAAGTCCTTTTTATTATTTTGAACGTCCTCATACATATCGGGTTGCCGACACTAAGACCATTTCCCATGATGGAACAGTTTATTCTGTCAATTGGTATGTAGATACTGAAGAATGGGATTTTGACCCTGAAACTAATCATATTTTCTCTAAAATTGAATTCAAAAAAGGAAATAAGATTATTGGGACATTTGTTGACGATGCTGGGTGGTCATACGTTGGTGTTGAGAATTCCAGGGCAATAATGTTCAAATCCTTCAAGATTGATGATGATTGCACTGCGTTAGTATTCCAGGGCGGAATATATGCCGCAGGCATACCCAATTTGACAATTTTCGTTATATGTGGTGATAAAGTCAAAGTCGTATTCAACAAGGAGTATCGTCTTGTAAATATAACTGATAATAAAATTTCAATCAAAAAAGATTCTCAAGGCTCTGAAGGCACAATCACCATTTCTAATGGACATATTTCAATTGTCAACAAAAAAGAATATCCTACAGGAAAGATTATCTATTAGCGGAAGAGTTTTCGCTCAACCCGGTCCATACCGCCGGGAATTATGTTTCCAAGCTATATAAGAGAGAAGTCGGAGGACTTGTAAAGGGCTCGAAAGAATGGCTTTGCCAACACCCGCTTGTTTTTAGTGGAAGATTTCCTTGAAACGTTCGCGGCGCTCCTGGGCGCGTTTCCTGCGTTCTTCCTTTTTCTTCTTGTCGGCGTTTATCTGGCTGGCTTTACTGTTCAGGCGCTCAACATTCTTTTTGTGAATGTCTACGGCAGACTTCTGGTTCTTTTCCTTCATCATGCCGGCAGGTTTCTGCTTGGATAACGGCAGTTCATGAATATCCCATTGGTCGGTTTCGTGATACCAGTCGGCCTTCAGTTTGAACTGACGGTTTATGAAATAAACGTTTTCCGGCTGTGTTTTCGTGTAGTAGTCGCCGGTATCCCATGTTCCGTTGCCATTCCGGTCATCAAGAAGTCCAACATAGTAATCTCCCGGTTGCAGGAGATAGAAATCGGCTGTGCCGTTGTTGTCAACGCTTTCCGCCCTGTCAAGGCTTCCGCCAAGAAACAGCCTTGCAATGTATCCTTTTCTCGGACTGCCGACATGTACGGTCATTGTGCTGAACTGGCTTAGAGGTGCGAACGAGAACTGTTCCTCTTCAGGACCATTGTGTAGCCCCCATATACCCTGGAACATTGCAGAGTCAAGTATGATGCTGTACTTTTCCTCGGGTTTCCATTCTCCCCATATGTGGTAAGCAAGTATGTTGATGCTGTCCTGCTCGAAGTCAAAAGGTATGGGTTCATAGATGCTGTCCCTCATGTGATATACGTGAATGGCTGTATCGGACAGCATTGTAACAGGCTCATCAAACGAGAAACCTATATCCTTGTATGGGCTTACGCCTTTCCCGGCATTGAACGACACACAAAGGAACTTCATTGGTTCTGGCGCCAGAAGTTTTTCGATTCCAAGCGTGTCATTGTTCTTCTGCAGTTTCTTCAACTGCTTGTCTCTTTCTTCAAGTTTCTTCTGGCGTGCCTTCTCCTCGGCTGCCAGAATGGATTTCCTGCTGGCCTTAGGAACGAGACGAAGTGTGTCGCTCACTTTAACATTCAGTCCCAAAGTATCTACCGTGGGGTATGTCAGCGCGAGCCGGAGTGTATCCTGATAATAGACCGATGTGTCGGTCATCCAGAATGTAAGGGTGTCGTAATGCAGACTGTGCTGAAGCGTGTAGGCATTGCTCCAGTCGGAACCGATGTACTCCAGTTCGGGCATTGTATCAAGGGGCAGGGCGAATTGAATTTCAATCTTTTCGTGCTGTGTACGGTTGTATGACTTTATGTACTGATTGGTCTGTCTTGCCGTGAATGCAAGCAGATGTATGTCATTCGGATAGAATGCGGTATATGGCACAGTCAGCACGGTGTCCAGTGTATTGTCATCGTTCCAGACGCTGTCTGTGCGGTAAGCAAGTTCGCAGTATGGAACAATTATACTGTCATTCCATGCAATTTTTTCATTCAATGCCGAGTAACTGAATGTTCCGTCCATGTCCATAACGGCATAGATGCGGTAACGCCCTTCTGCAATACCGCGAACTGTAAAGTGTCCGTTTGCATCGGTGCGTGCGACACATTCAAAGGGCTTTGTGTAAAAGGCGCTGTCCGACAGGTCGCTGTGAAGTCCTACGGTAATGCCTTTTATCGGATCAAGTGTCTGCGCATCAAGTACATATCCTGACACTTCCAATGAGTCAACGGACTCTCCCGTACTGAACCGGAAACAATAATCTCCAAGGGGGTTGCCCTCATTGTTGTCTTTTATTCCGTCGGCAAAATCAATGGAATAGGTGGTGTGAGGCTTCAAAGAGTCAAAAAGCTCGACTTGAATTCTTTTGCCTATGACCTTTATTTCAGGTTGTTCAACCTGCGGAGGCGATACAATTACTTTTTCGCTCGCGTTTTCAAGTTTGATGAATTCGTTGAACTCTATGCTTACTTTTTTGTTTTTTACCCCGGTTGCCTGCATGTCGGGATTTGATCCGACAATTCGCGGTGGAGTTTCATCGTATGGGCCGCCGTCAGGCACACCCACTGCAGCACAGTTCCACAAAGCCGTGGCTGCGAGAACTGCCAGTCCTGCACCAGCCAGACATTGGAAAGTTCTTTTCAGTTTCAAGACTCAGGATTTGAATTTCTTGAAAATGACGCACGAGTTCTGACCGCCAAAGCCGAATGTGTTGGACAGGGCAGTATTGACAGTGCGTTTTGCCGCTTTGTTGAAAGTGAAATCAAGACGACTGTCGATTTCGGGGTCAACATCGTCTTCCTCGTGGTTGATTGTAGGCGGAACTGTATCGTTGTATATTGCAAGGACCGATGTCATTGCTTCAAGAGCTCCGGCACCGCCAAGCAGGTGACCTGTCATTGATTTCGTCGAACTGAGGCTAAGCTTGTCAAGGCAGTTTTCAAAGACGGTCACAATGGCTTTGCATTCGGCAATGTCACCCAGTGGGGTCGATGTGCCGTGCATGTTGATGTAGTCAATGTCTTCGGGTTGCATGCCGGCGTCCCTGAGGGCGTCCTGCATTACGCGTGCGGCGCCGCGGCCTTCGGGCTCGGGGGCTGTAATGTGGTAGGCATCGGCCGTCGAACCCCAACCGGCAACCTCGGCATAAATCCTGGCGCCGCGTGCAACGGCATGTTCATATTCCTCAAGTACAAGGGTCGTGCCTCCTTCTCCCAATACGAATCCGTCGCGGCTTGCGCTCATCGGGCGGCTTGCCGTTTGGGGCGTGTCATTCCTCTGTGACAGGGCGCGCATTACGCTGAATCCGCAAATGCCGCTGTCGGTAACGGCTGCTTCTGCGCCTCCTGAAAGAATTACCTTCGCTCTGCCAAGACGTATCAGGTTGATGGCGTCAATGAGGGCATGGGTGCTTGATGCACAGGCCGATGATGTCGCATAGCTGGGGCCTTTCAGTCCATAGTGGATGGAAATCAGTCCGCTGGCTATCGAACCGATGATTTTCGGTACGAAAAAAGGGTTAGCCTTTATTTCCAGACCTTGAAGTTTCTGGTCGTGTATGGTGTCAATCCCTTCTTCGAAAGATTCGATTCCACCCATACCGAATCCCATGATGACACCTACACTGTAAGGGTCTTCTTTTGTAAAGTCAAGACCTGAGTCCTGAACAGCCTGCATGGCTGAAGCCATGGCAAACTGTCCAAAACGGTCTATTTTGCGGGCTTCCTTACGGTCCATATATTCAGCAATGTCAAAGTTCTTGACTTCGCATGCGAATGTGACTTTGGTCTTGATGACATTTGTGTCAAACCTGGTGATGGGGCCTGCTGAACTGACTCCGGCAACGGCATTGTTCCAAAAGTCACTTACGCTGTTACCAAGAGGATTGACAGTACCCAATCCGGTTATTACAACTCTTTTCAGTTCCATAAAGTTTTTATGAAGTAAGAAAGTCTGGTTTGTATAAATTGAAAATAATGTGCCCGGCCTTATCAGCAGGGTTCTCCTCCAGTGAGGATCGAACGGGCGGAAGCAGGATTATTTTTCTACTGCTGCCGAGATAAGATCGACAACCTGACCTACGGTTGTGATTGTTTCAGCCTGGTCATCAGGAATTGAAATGCCGAATTCCTTTTCGAATTCCATGATAAGTTCTACAGTGTCAAGTGAATCGGCACCAAGGTCGGCAGTGAAGCTTGCTTCAAGTGTAACTTCCGATGCTTCAACACCCAGCTTATCAACGATGATAGCCTTAACTCTCTCTTCAATTGAATTGTTTGCCATAATAATAGTATTGTTTTGTTGGTTGTTTCAAATTCCGGTGCAAAGTAAAGGCTTTTGAAACATACTGACAAGCCAATACGCACCATTAGCCGATGTCACTGCACATTTTTTGACATATTGTGCAGCGTTCGTATTGCGTAAGTGATACCGTTCAAACAGATTCTAAGGTTTGCACCTTTTTGAAATATGAATTACCTTTGCACCGATAAAATAAACTACATAATCAGATGTCATTCAGCAAAGAAAGCCTTACGGTTTTTGAACGTGCAATAGCTGACTACCACAAGCATGACAATGTGGATACGCCAATTGCCAATCCGTTCAAGGAGAAAAGCATAGAGTATTATCTTTATTTGAAGAATTGGATTGATACCGTTCAATGGCATTTGGAAGATATTATCCGAAATCCTGAAATCAATCCTGTTGAGGCTTTGGCAATCAAACGGCGTATTGACAAGTCAAACCAGGACCGGACGGATCTGGTTGAACTCATTGACAGTTATTTTCTTGAAAAGTTCAGCGGAGTAAAGACCGTTGAAGGAGCATCCATAAATACCGAGAGTCCGGCATGGGCTGTTGACCGTCTGTCAATACTTGCGCTGAAAATATATCACATGGAAATAGAAGCTGCCAGGAAGGATACGTCGGCCGAACAGCAGAAACGCTGTCAGGACAAGCTGAATGTCCTTCTGGAGCAGAAGAAAGACCTTTCAGGTGCAATTGACATGCTTCTTGATGATATGCAGGCCGGCCGCAAGTACATGAAAGTGTATAAGCAGATGAAAATGTACAACGATCCGTCGCTGAATCCGGTTCTCTACGCAAAGAATGGCAAGTAAGGACAAGTCTTTGAACATACTGGTCATACGCTTTTCTTCCATAGGTGATGTGGCCATGACGGTGCCGGTGCTGGACAGTTTTGCGCGGCAGTACCCGCAACACCGCGTCACGTTCATGTCAAATCCGCGTTTTGAGGCGTTCTTTAAGGGTATGCCTGAAAATCTCACTTTTCTTGGGGCCGATGTCAAGCAAAGGTACAGCGGAACATCGGGACTGAAACTTCTCGTCCTTGAACTTGCTGCCAGAAAGTTTGACGTTGTTCTGGATTTGCACTCCGTACTCCGCACCATTTATATCAGGACTGGACTTGCCATTCACGGAAGCCGTGTCTTTTCTGTAGGTAAGGATAAACTTGGGCGATGGGCTGTCACACGCCGTTTTTTTAAAAAGCATATACAGTTGGCATCGGCCTTTGACAGATACCTGAAGGTATTCAGGAGGGCAGGTTTGCCTGTTGTCGTGGATTTTGATTCAATATTCAGGGAGACACCGGCCGGAATACTTGAGAAAACCGGATCCAAGCACGGACATTGGGTTGGAATAGCTCCTTTCGCCGCACATCCGCAGAAAGTTTATCCGATGGACATGATGGAGAAGGTGATAGAAGGTCTTGAGGCCGATGACAACTGCAGCCGTGTGTTCGTTTTCGCGTACGGAAAGGATCTGGCGCCTGTATTGCATTGGCAGAACCGGTTCAAAAAGCTTGCTTTCATTCATGGTCAGATTACTATGGATCAGGAACTGGAACTTATGTACTGGCTTGATGTCATGGTAAGCATGGACTCATCGAACATGCACATGGCATCGCTGGTAGGAACAAGGGTCGTATCGGTATGGGGGGCAACGCACCCGTACGCCGGTTTCCTTGGATACCGCCAGAAGCTGGCGGACTGTGTTCAGACTGATATGAAATGCCGTCCGTGTTCGGCTTTCGGCAAGAAGCCATGCCGTTATGGCAATTGTCCCTGCCTTACGTCAATTTCCCCAGCCCAAATCCTCAATAGAATTATAGAAAAGTCTTGAATTCGGGTCCCATATTGAACAACAGGTCAACTGCGCTCAGACCCGGAAGGAAACCGTGTTTCTGCTGAAAAACCTGCCAATAAGGCCTGGCATTGGCGTAATGTTCCCGGGTATTGACCAATGCCCGTAAATCGGTAATGCCATCGGGCCTGCTGCAGTAGGAATCGGTCAGTGACAATTCCACTTTCATATGGGCAAGATTCAGAATGACCTGAGTCAGCCCAAGATTGAAGTCCAGCAGGAACTCGTATTTCTTTTCATAGAATGGTCTGAAGTCATCCTGGTAGTATATGAAATAAGGCGTGTTCATGTAGGCCGATTCAAGCGCGTTCCAATGCTGGCGGCGCCACTCTCCGTGGTCGCTTATGCGGACATCCTTCATCGGCTGTTCCGGACAGTCTGGCTTTATTACCGGGATTGTAAGTGCCTGGACGCCGTTTGCGCTTGCAATAAGGCAACGGTTGCGGTATGTCTGTTTGCAATAACTGTCATGCTGTTCTATCAGGACGTCCGATGCGCCGGCCATGGCAGAAAAAAAACTGACAGGCGGCAGATAGGCCGATGGCAGCAGGACTGTCCCCATCAGTTGCAGCTTGTGACTTTCTTGAACTGGCGGTTCCAACGTATCTTGCCTTTCTGTCCCCATTTCTTTTCTGCGTCAAGTGAAAGCCAGATGAACTTCGGGGTACCGACAATGTGGTCCTCAGGCACGAAACCCCAGAACCGGGAGTCAAGACTGTTGTGCCGGTTGTCACCCATCATCCAGTAATAGTCCATGCTGAATGTGTACTGACTGCATTCTTTTCCGTCAATCAGTATTGTTCCGTCTTCTGCAACTTTAAGGTCATGGCCTTCATATACCCCTATTATGCGTTCGTAGAACGGCAGGTTCTCAAGACTGAGTCCGACTGTCTCTCCCTTTGCCGGAATCCATATCGGGCCATAGTCGTCGATTGTCCAGTCAGTGGGCTTGTTCAGGGGGAACAGCCAAGCATCGTTTGGAGAGTATTTGTGGAGCCCGATGTTCTCCACTACCTGTGTGCTCTGCCGCAGAATCTCGGCGGCATTTGCGGTAAGCGGTACGGTTATCCTGCCGGCGCGGTTTTCAGCCGATGGCAGATCGGCGTAGTCAAGGTCGGCTGCATCCCTCAGCTTGTCGGGAATGGGTCTTGACAGAGTAATGTCATAATTCCATTGGACTTTCTCTGGCTGTTTCTGGGCTGTCCCGTCGGTATAGACCACACCGCCGACTATCTGCAGTGTCTGGCCGGGCAGTCCTACGCAGCGCTTTACGTAGTTCTCGCGCCTGTCGACAGGATGGTGCTCGATTTTTCCGACCAGATTCTCATTCTGGACCATAAGCGCACGTCCGGCCTTGTAGAACTGTCCGTAGGCCTTGCGCTGTTCCATCGGGCCAAGTGCCGTCAGGTTGACTGCGGGACACATTTTCCTGCCTTCAGGATAGACAAACGTGCCGTAGTAGTCATAGGTGCAGTAGGGCTTCTTTGAAAGTACGGTGTCTCCGTTCGGGAAATTGAAAACCACGATATCGCCCAATTCGACGTTCCTTATTCCCGCTATGCGCTCGTACTTCCATTGCGGCTTTTCAAAGTAGCTCTTCCTGCCGTTCGGAAACACGTTCTGCGTGAGCGGCATCGTGAGCGGAGTCATGGGCTTTCTGGGGCCGTATGTAATCTTGCTTACATACAGATGGTCGCCTATGAGCAGTGACTTTTCAAGCGAAGAAGACGGAATGGCATAGTTCTGGAAAACGTACAGATTGACAAAGTAAACCGCTACCAGAGCGAAGACAATGGCATCGACCCAGCTCATTATCTGGTAGAGTGCTCTGTTCTTGATTTTCTTCCACCAGTTCCATGGTATTGCCTTCGTGGTGCAGGCATCAATGATGAATGGAATGAGAATCACGCCGAGGACACTGCGTACCCATATCAGGAACAGAACATATAATGCCGTGAACAATATGGCAAGCAACCAGTCTTTTCCGGTGATTTCGCTTATTTTTCTCATTGGTGCCGTTGATTTGTTTATGAAAGGGAGTCCATAAGGTCATCCATAGTCAGGAAGCCTTGGCGGTTTCTGACGAATTCTGCTGCAAGCACGGCTCCAAGTGCCAGTCCGCTGCGGTTCTTGGCGCTGTGTGTAATGGTAATGAAATCGGCTTCGCTGTCGTATGTGATGCTGTGGATACCCGCAATTTCACCTTCACGGACGGAGTCGACGCGTATGTCCTGTGCCGGGCATTCATTGCTTCCGCTTATGCTTCCGTCGGGTGCCGTGAGTGTGCCGGGTTTCCAGCCGTTCTTGCGGTCAAGCTGTGAGATGATGCCTTCGGCCAGTGTGATGGCAGTACCGCTCGGTGCGTCAAGCTTGTGAATGTGATGGGTCTCGCTCATGCTTACCTCATACATGGGATAGCTGTTCATGAGCTTGGCCAGGAAGGTGTTCACCTTTGAGAACAGTGCTACGCCTATGCTGAAATTGCTTGACCAGAGCAGAGTGTTCCTGCCGCCCTTGCAAAGATCCTTCATTTCCTGACAGTGGTCTGACATCCATCCTGTGCTGCCGCTTACTGTCTTTACGCCGGCGGCGAATGCCTTTTTGATATTGTTGTATGCCTGGCTTGGTGCGGTGAACTCAATGGCAACCTCTGCGCTTTTGAAAGCCGGGCTGTCAAAATCCTGCAGGTTGTCAATATCGATTCTGCATACTATCTCGTGACCGCGGGAAAGGGCAATGCGCTCAATCTCGTGTCCCATTTTTCCATATCCGATAAGTGCTATTTTCATATTTGCTGAAATGATTGCGTTTTAGAAATAGTTCTCTGTATTCGCTTTGACATGCTCAATGAGTGAATCGTATTGGCAGTCAAGGCTTATGTTCTGGAGCTCACGCCATTTGCCGAACAGTTCTTCTCCCAGTTCCCTTATGTAGCGCTGCTCATATTTGCGGCATGTGCCGTCAAAATCGGCTTTAGCCTGTGCTTCGGCTTCTGAACCGCCAATGCCGGCTTCCTCTTTCATGCGCTGCTGCATGATGGACATCTGCAGGCCTCGGCAAAGTTCTTCATACTGGCCTGAGTACAGACGTGCAAGACGCTGTGCCTGACGCGCATTCAGACCCAGTTCCTTTGCGGCAAGATTCATACGTACTCCGGCTATTGAGTCGGATTCATTTTCGAAAACTGACTTTGTCCCTGATTGCTGACCGATGGCGGCGCTCATTGCAAGTGCTGCCAGTGCAATGGCTATGAGTGGCCTTTTCATATTTCCTGCCTTTTGTTTTATAAAAGAAGATGCTCTCTCCGGCAGGCTTGCCGGAAAGAGCATCTGACCGTATTACCAAGTGAACAGCGTCCTATCAGAGCTTCGGTCCGGCTGCAACAAGAGCCTTGCCGGCTTCGTTGCCTTCGTACTTCTTGAAGTTCTTGATGAAGCGGCCTGCAAGGTCCTTGGCCTTCTCTTCCCATTCAGCGGCATTCTTGTAAGTGTCGCGCGGGTCAAGAATTGCAGGATTTACGCCTGGCAGAGAAGTCGGAACCTCGAAGTCGAACATAGGAATCTTCTTGGTTTCTGCCTTCAGGATTGAACCGTCGAGGATAGCGTCGATGATACCGCGGGTATCAGGAATTGAGATACGCTTTCCTGTTCCGTTCCAACCGGTATTTACAAGGTAAGCCTTGGCACCGCTCTTCTTCATCTTCTTGACCAGCTCTTCTGCATACTTTGTAGGATGCAGTTCCAGGAATGCCTGGCCGAAGCAAGCCGAGAAGGTAGGAGTGGGCTCAGTAATGCCGCGCTCGGTACCTGCAAGCTTTGCAGTGAAACCTGACAGGAAGTAGTACTGGGTCTGTTCCGGAGTCAGGATTGATACAGGAGGCAGAACGCCGAATGCATCGGCTGACAGGAAGATCACGTTCTTTGCAGCAGGTGCTGATGAACCCGGCTGTATGTTCTTGATGTGGTTGATCGGGTAAGATACGCGGGTGTTCTCGGTAACTGACTTGTCATCGAAGTCAATCTTGCCGTTTGCGTCAACGGTTACGTTCTCAAGAAGAGCGTCGCGCTTGATTGCGCCGTAGATGTCGGGCTCGTGTTCCTTGTCAAGGCCGATAACCTTGGCGTAGCATCCGCCTTCCAGATTGAATACGCCCTCATCGTCCCAACCGTGCTCGTCATCACCGATAAGGCGACGCTTCGGGTCAGTTGAAAGGGTGGTCTTGCCTGTACCAGACAGACCGAAGAAGATGGCGGTGTTCTGACCGTTCATGTCGCAGTTTGCAGAGCAGTGCATTGAAGCGATGCCCTTCAGCGGCAGATAGTAGTTCTGCATTGAGAACATACCCTTCTTCATTTCACCGCCGTACCATGTGTTGATGATAACCTGTTCGCGGCTCTTGGTGTTGAAGGCAACGCAGGTCTCAGAGTTCAGACCCAGTTCCTTGTAGTTTTCTACCTTAGCCTTTGAAGCGTTGTAGATGATGAAGTTAGGCTCGAAAGAAGCAAGTTCTTCAGCTGTCGGCTGGATGAACATGTTCTCTACGAAGTGTGCCTGCCATGCAACTTCCACAATGAAGCGTACAGCCAGACGGGTGGCCTTGTTTGCACCGCAGAAAGCGTCAACTACATAGAGGTTCTTGTTTGAGAGCTCCTTCTTGGCGATTTCCTTGACCTTGGCCCAAACGTCTTCTGACATCGGGTGATTGTCGTTCTTGTACTCGTCTGAAGTCCACCATACGTTGTTGTGGCTTTCGTCATTGTCAACGATGTACTTGTCCTTAGGTGAACGTCCGGTAAAGATGCCGGTCATTACGTTTACAGCTCCGAGTTCAGTTTCCTGACCCTTTTCATAACCTTCAAGCGCAGGGTTGATCTCTGCCTTGTAGAGCTCCTCGTAAGAAGGATTGTGTGCAATCACGGTCGAACCCATGATGCCATACTTGCTCAAATCGATGTTTGCCATTGTTTTTTTATAGTTAAGTGATAATTATTCCCCAATTTGTCGGGTGTTTTCTTACACCCTTGTTAACCGGCTACAAAGGTAATGCTTTTGCTATAAAATGAATGGGAACGTCACTGAAAATGGAGACGCACTCGCATTATTTAATAAAAGATAACACTAACACGCCTTGACGAATGTATCGGAAACGGAAAAATATTCTTTACCTTTATGTGCTAATTCAATTACAACCGCATTATGAATATCAAATCAGGAGTGTTGGCATCGGCCATTATGCTTGCATTTACGACCGGTGTCATGGCTCAGCCGGGTATGGGATCCCAAACCCCCAGTACCGTTGTCAACGCCGACAACACAGTGACTTTCAACTATTCAAACCGTACTGCCGGAGATGTTAAAATCTGGACACAGTTCTCGGGTGATGTACCGATGACAAAGGGTGCCGATGGGATTTGGACGGTAACCGTAGGGCCTGCCGCTCCAGACATCTATCCATATCATTTCACCGTTGACGGGGTAAGTGTGATGGACCCGCAGTGTGCGGAGTGGTTTCCTAACGAGACCTTTAAAAACAGCCTTCTTGACATGCGCGCCGAGGGCAGCCTTGCCGAACTCAAGGACGTGCCGCATGGCAGCGTCGACTATCTGAACTACTGGTCGCCGGGCCTGAACATGTTCATTCCGGTAATCGTATATACCCCGCCTTTCTATGACAGTCCCAAGAATCAGGACAGGTCATACCCGGTAATGTATCTTATAAGCGGAACGACCGATACCGAAGAGGTGTATTTCAAGGTCGGCAAGATGAACCTGATTCTCGACAACCTTATTGCCCAGGGCAAGGCAAAGGAAATGATACTTGTACTTCCCTACGGAAACGCAACGCTGCTCAAGAGCGAACGCCAGCCTTCTTCGAATGCAGGCGGCATGGGCGGCATGATGGGCGGCTTCGGCGGCATGGGCGGAGGATACAACTTCAATAAGGATTTCACTGACGTGCTGATGCCCTTTGTGGAAAAGAATTACCGTACAATCAACGATGCCGACCATCGCGGCATAGGCGGTTTCTCACGTGGCGGCAACCAGGGCCTGAGCATTGGTCTTGCCAACCTTGACAAGTTCTCGTATCTGTGCTCATACAGTTCGTTCACCCAGACCAACGCGCGCATGTTCCAGAATTCGGACGATGTCAATTCAAAGATTCATCTGTTCTGGTCAGGAATAGGTACCGACGATTTCCTTTATGGAAACTCAAAGGACCTCATGGATATGCTTGACAAGTATAATATAAGGAATATAAAGGAATTCACATACGACAAGTACGGACATACATGGATGAACGCCCGCTACTGGCTTGAAAAGTCATTCCCGCTGCTGTTCCAGGACCAGGAGGTGATAGATGCCGTCAAAGGCATGGATCTGGCCGAGGCCGAGAAGGTACGCCAGGCATCGGCCGCAGGCGGCGAGGCATCGCGTCTTACAGGCTCTCTCATGGCCAGTCTGTTCCCGGCAGGTGTCAAGTCACCCGAATACAACGCAGACGGAAGCGTGACATTCCGCTGCCAGGCTCCCGACGCTCAGAAGGTTGAACTGGAATGCCAGATGTTCAATGGCACCAAACCTATGGAAAAGGATGCGAAGGGAGTATGGACCATCACTGTCAAGCCTGAACAGCCGGATATCTATCCGTATGCATTCAGAATTGACGGCACGCAGGTTGCCGACCAGAACAACATGTACCTGTTCCCCAACGAAGGCTTCAAATACAGCCTTGTTGACGTTCGCGGCGAAGTTCCGTCAGTCCAGGACATGCAGGACGTGCCGCACGGCAAGGTCTCATACCGCTACTATTTCTCGAAGACCTGCGGCATTGAACGCCCGCTCTGTGTCTATACTCCCGCCGGTTACAATCCGGCCGGTGACGAGAAACTTCCGGTGTTCTACCTTATACACGGCATGACCGATACATACGAGACATGGTTCAAGGTAGGAAAGATGAATCTTATTATGGACAATCTGATTGCCCAGGGCCTTGCAGAGCGTATGATTGTAGTGATGCCTTATGCCAATCCGTATCCGGAAATGATTGCCCAGGGCAAGGCCGATGCGTACAACGCCACAGACACAAAACTCACCACAGCCGAATTCATGAATGAGGTCATACCGTTCATCGAGTCTAACTATGCGGTAAAGACCGATGCCGACAGCCGTGCCATAGCAGGTTTCAGCCTTGGCGGCCGTCAGGCCCTTGCTGCAGGTCTCGGCAACCCGAAGAAGTTCCATTACGTTGCGGCCTTCTCGCCTGCAATCTTCGGGAACGAGTATGAAACCAACTTTACTGACGGAACATATGCTCCAGTGGGGAAGATTCAGAAACAGCTCAAGTTCCTGTGGCTTGGCACCGGCGCAAGCGATTTCCTGATCCAGGCTTCAAAGGGACTTGATCAGTATATGACCGATAAAGGCCTGAAGCACACATTCTACAATCCGGAGGGCGCCCATACATGGATGCATTGCCGCGATTGTCTTGAACTGACCGTCAAGGAACTTTTCAAGTAAATTGATATCCCGATGAAAACAAAAACGACCGCCCTGAATGGAGCGGTCGTTTTTAGTTTGGCGGGCAGTGTATTATTCTGCTACTTCTTCAAGAACAGCTACAACTGTGTCGGCAACTTCCTGAGCTGCTGAATCAAGTTCGCAAACCTGTTCTTCAACTACAACTGCGCAAGAATCAGCAACTTCAGCAGCTGCATTCTGGCTCTTCTGCTTTGACTGACATGCAGCAAGTACGAGAACTGCAGCAGCAATAACGGTAATCTTTTTCATTGTTTGAGTATGATATTTTAAAATCGGGCGCAAAGGTATAACAAAGAATCATACGTTGTTACTTTTTTTGCATTTATGACGATAAAATTTTGAAATAATGCGTTACCTTTGCATTGGTATTGCGTGTTAAGCACACATAAACATATACCTGCCTCTGTAGTTCAATGGATAGAACGGAAGTTTCCTAAACTTTAAATTTGGGTTCGATTCCCAGCGGAGGTACTGAAAAAGGCGGCTTATGGCCGCCTTTTTCAGTACCTCCGCTGGGAATCCGTTCCTCTTTTTATTTCGCTGTCGCAAAAGGGCGGCTTTCAGCCGCTCTCGCTCGGGGTCTCGCTCGCCCCAAATGCTTTGAACCTGCAATATATGTGCCATCTGCCTTGCTCAAGACTCTGATAGTCATCTTTAAGGGTATTACAGTGGCGGCTGTGGCCAAGCTGAGAAAGTGGAATGCCGTAAACCGATTTCCTCTCGTTCACCATATTACATAGTAGGAGATACCTCTTAACTTCCTTTGAGTGCCGGATTATATCGATATAATCCGGCACTCAAAGGTGATTGAAAGGTATATTCTGTCTATCACACCGGGCAGTTCATAGGGCCCTTCTATAACCTTCCAATTGACAGGAACTTTTAAAAATAAACAAACTTTACCATTGCTTGTATTTTTTGTCGTAAAGTTTTGTAATTCAATGGAGTTATGATTACATTTGCCATCGGGTCGTGGAGGTATCGGCCTGGAATGAAACGGACAAAACATAAATATCATTCAATATGAGAAGGGAATCATTACTGCGCAAAATGGCTCTGCCGGTTGTTATGGCAGGTGCTTTCATGTTTGCAACAAGTTGCTCAAATGAGGATTATCTGCCAATTGAAACGGACAATGATGTTGAGATGCCGGAGGAATCGTTCATCGGTCTTGATAACATTGAAATGGGGCCTTCCTCGACTCTTGATGTCCAGCAGTTCAAGGAGGCTGCCGACAGGTTTTCAACCAAGATGGTCCTGAATGCGGACAATACCATTTCATTGGTGGATGGCACGACGGCCGATGATTTGAAAATCAGTGAGCCTCTGTTCAGGTTTTTCAACGATGTCATCAAGTATTGGAACGAGCATCCCACGAAACTGATGGGTAAGGGGAACGCAACGAAAGGCATTATGACTGCCACAAGAGGCGGTAACATACTGTGTGACGTGGCAGCATCGGAGATATATTCCGTTACATATTTTTTGGGATGGAGATTTACTGCCAAGTTGTTCCAGATGTGGTATTTTGACAACAGGAACAGTGATTATGTCCTTACTGACAGGGAGTGGGCTCCTGTTGCAAGATATTCAAAGAGCATTGTCGGGCAGAATTACCAGAACAGTCCTTTCCAGATCTCGGATAATACCTATTATCAGAACGGAGTTTCATTCTATCAGGCTTCATACGATTTGATGTTCGCTTTGGGAAGCAGTACCGTCAATTTTGACGAATCCGGTAACCCTGTCGGATTGAGTGACTTCTACGATTTCAACGCCGGTGGCAGGGATTATCTGTATGAAACTCTGGTTACAATCATCCGTTGGATTGGTGATGACGGCGGTTTCGCAGTGAAGTACGGAATAGTGAAGCCGGCACAGGATTGATCCTGACCCATAGGCCGGCCAGCAGAAACATTGGCCTGTTGGAGCATTGCTGCTTCAACAGGCTTGTTTTTTGCCGTGGAATGCGGAATATTGCCGCGTTTTTTAGGAGGAACCGGGGTTGAAGAAAAATCACTGGTTAAATAAATGCATTTGATTGTCTGCCAGTTGGTTACAACTGGCCTTGAAGAATTCTGCCAAGCCAAATTTTTTGCATGTGGAGTAGAACCCCACTAATTTTGTACATATCAAAAATGCATGAAATTATGATGAAACTATTCAGACTGTTTGTCATTTTCATTTTGTCGGTCAGTACAGTAGCCGTCGCCCAGAAGACCGGTGATATAATCAGTGGTGTGGTATCGGATTCAGTTGGTCCGATGATGGCGGTGAGCGTTACAGAAAGGGATTCTGATGACCGTATTGTCGAACTTACCGTTACTGACATAAACGGCGAATTTTTCTTGCGTACCCGTAATCCGAAAGACAGGATTCAAGTGTCATTTGCAGGTTATGAAACAATTGATCTGCCGGTTGACAAGGACTTCTATGAATTGAAGATGGTAAAGATGGTAGAGCGACATGATACTTCTGAGGCCGTTGTCAGACAACCGGAACGCGTTCCGGATACCAGCGCCATAACTATCCCTTTTGATGAAGGTACGCTGGGGGACGGCGACGATGAAACCGGTCAACAGCCGGTCAGATCGGATATCCCGGTTACCATGCTTGATGGCGGTGGTGTGAAATTCCATTTGGAGGATCTTCCTTTACCGCAAGAATCATTGCCGTATTGTCCGGCGCGGCAATGCTGGGAGATGACACTTTCGGAATCCGGTATTGATGCATCGGACTATGGTATTGTCACCCAGAGTTCAAAGGCTGACAAGCTGTTTTATTCTGACCGGAACGCGGTTTTTGAGGGCTTCATGACGGCGTATGACAAGCATTATTCGCTGGCGCTTTCGCCTGACATGATATGGCTGCTCATCAGCCAGGGTATAGCCACCCATATCAACGAACATGCAGAAAAACTTCGCGGAACGCTGGTCGGTTTTGAGGGAAAGAAGACCTTGAAGGTTGACACAGAAAGAAACCTTTTTGAAAATCTTGAAGATCTGGACTGGATCATTCAGGCATTCAGTGATTCCATCAAGGCCAGCACTGGTGTCAATCTGGCCAAACTCATGACCTGCAGTTTCTCAACGACAGGGCTGGCAGAGCGCATTTCGTCACAGATAACCCTTATGGAAAGTGTAAAGAAATTTTTCGAATATAAGATTCACTTTCTCAAATGCGGTATTCCCGATGTCACGCTTCTTGGCACCCCCGATGACTGGAAAGAAATCCGTTCACGCTTGTCGCAGTTGGATGGACTTGGCATGCGTTGGTGGAGAAAGGAACTTGAACCTATTCTTGACGAGTTCGTGAATGCTGCTCAGGGACATGTCAACGAGAGTTTCTGGCTTGACATGGTTGGCAGGATAACTGAAGCAAGCGGGTCACGCGGCGGCTGCGCGTCTTCGTCCATTCCTGCCACATACGACGGCTGGTTTACCGCTTTCTTTCCATTCAGTACTGACTGGAACAATAAAATAATCCGTACTCCCCAGGTTGTATCACATGACACAAAGGTGTGCAACGGTATGAAGAAGGTCGATGTGCTGTACTGTATTGATGATGTTTTTGGGAACACGCTGTTACAGTATGATTTGGAACTTTGGGCAGGATTCATCGGAATGGAATTCGATTCGCACACCAATACCCTGAAACCGTCAATCAGCTGGATGCTGCGCAACAAGGGTGGCAGTGAAACCGCTTTTGAAATGCTTGATGAGTAACTGTCATTGTTTTGCTGTTATTTTTGCATAAGTTCTGTATATATACATTTTGCTATGCAAAATTTATGTAAAATCAATAGGTACGCGTAATAATCAATTGAATATTCTTGTAATTTTGCGGTGTTTTATTTGAGTATTCATTCAAATTTCAAGATATACTATGACGATTAAAGAATTGGATCAGGTGGTTGTCCGCTTTTCAGGTGACTCCGGTGACGGAATGCAGCTGGCCGGCAACATCTTCTCCACGGTTTCCGCAACGGTTGGAAATAGTATCAGTACTTTTCCGGACTATCCGGCAGATATCCGTGCTCCGCAGGGTTCACTGACAGGTGTTTCAGGTTTTCAGGTTCATATCGGTGCAGGCAAGGTCTATACTCCGGGCGATCTTTGTGATGTTCTGGTTGCAATGAATGCAGCTGCTCTCAAGACACAGCTCAAGTATGCGAAGAAGGACGCGACAATCATCATCGATACGGACGCATTCCAGAAGAGTGACCTTGAAAAGGCCGCCTTCAAGACCGATGACCCTCTGACCGAGCTGGGCGTCGATCCGGACCGCGTGATAGCATGCCCTCTCACTCAGATGGTAAAGGATGCTCTGGCCGATACCGGCATGGATGCCAAATCGGTTCTCAAGTGCCGCAATATGTTCGCGCTTGGTCTGGTCTGCTGGCTCTTCAGCCGTGACCTGGAAATAGCGTTCAACTATCTGCGTGACAAGTTCGCCAAAAAGCCGGAGCTGGCCGCTGCCAACATCAAGGTCATCCAGGCCGGTTATGACTATGGCCACAACACGCACAGCAGTGCTGCAAATGTATATAGAGTAGAGTCAAAGACCAAGGAGCCCGGCCGTTACATGGACATTACCGGTAACAAGGCAACTGCATACGGCTTTATCGCTGCCGCCGAAAAGGCCGGCTTGAAACTGTATCTTGGTTCATATCCTATCACTCCTGCAACCGATGTCCTTCACGAACTGTCAAAGCACAAGTCGCTTGGTGTTACAACTGTCCAGTGCGAAGATGAAATTGCCGGTTGTGCATCGTCGGTAGGCGCATCGTTCGCCGGCGCTCTTGCCGTGACATCGACATCGGGCCCCGGTATATGTCTCAAGTCCGAGGCCATGAACCTGGCTGTCATAATGGAGCTGCCTCTGGTCGTTCTTGATGTTCAGCGCGGCGGTCCTGCAACAGGTCTTCCTACCAAGTCAGAGCAGACAGACCTTCTGCAGGTGCTGTTCGGCCGTAACGGTGAAAGCCCAATGCCTGTAATTGCCGCCACCAGTCCGGTTGACTGCTTCGATGCCGCATTCCAGGCTTCAAAGATGGCACTTGAGCACATGACTCCCGTAGTTCTGCTGACCGATGCCTTTGTTGCCAACGGCTCAGCCGCATTCAAGTTGCCTAATCTTGCAGACTATCCCGCAATCAATCCTCCATACGTTCCTGAGGAACTGAAGGGCAAGTGGACTCCATACATGCGTGCGGAGAACGGAACCCGCTATTGGGCTGTTCCCGGTCGTGAAGGTTTCTGCCATATTCTTGGCGGTCTTGAAAAGGACAACCTTACCGGTGCAATTTCAACTGCTCCTGAAAACCACGACCTGATGACCCGTCTGCGTCAGCAGAAGATAAACAACATTCAGGTTCCTGATCTTGAAGTTCTTGGTGACAAGGATGACGCTGACTTGCTCATTGTAGGCTTTGGCGGAACATACGGCCATCTGCGTGCAGCAATGGATGAGATGCGTGCAGCTGGCAAGAAGGTTGCAATGGCACACTTCAAGTTCATCAATCCTCTTCCGGCCAATACCGCTGCGGTACTGAAAAAGTACAGAAAGGTCGTTGTCGCAGAACAGAACATGGGCCAGTTGGCATCGTTCCTCAGAATGAAGGTCGATGGTTTTGTTCCTTATCAGTTCAATCAGGTTAAGGGTCAGCCGTTCGTCGTAAGCGAACTGGTAAGTGCCTTTAATGAAATCTTAAACAAGTAAAGACTATGAGCGAATATACAGCACAGGATTTCAAGAAGGGCCAGCCACGCTGGTGCCCGGGTTGCGGTGACCATTTCTTTCTGGCTTCACTGCATAAGGCTATGGCCGAAATCGGAGTAGCTCCGTGCAATACTGCGGTCATTTCAGGTATCGGTTGTTCAAGCCGTCTGCCTCACTATATGGCAACATACGGTATGAACACCATTCACGGTCGTGCCGCAGCCATTGCAACAGGCTGCAAGGTTGCCAATCCGGAT
Source organism: Bacteroidaceae bacterium (assembly GCA_045640885.1). Classification (GTDB taxonomy): domain Bacteria; phylum Bacteroidota; class Bacteroidia; order Bacteroidales; family Bacteroidaceae; genus Colenecus. The sequence continues at coordinate 22,648 of JAZUFX010000001.1, forward strand.
CTGACCGTATGGCAGATTTCCGGTGACGGTGACGGTCTGGCAATTGGTGGCAACCACTTCATACATGCCAACCGCCGTAACATAAACCTGAACATGATTCTCCTCAATAACCGTATCTACGGACTTACAAAGGGACAGTACTCACCTACATCGCCTCGTGGATTTGTCAGCAAGTCAAGCCCATACGGTACTGTAGAAGATCCTTTCCGTCCGGCGGAACTCTGCTTTGGCGCACGCGGCCATTTCTTTGCGCGTGCCGTTGCAACCGATGCTCCGGGAACGGTTGACATTCTGAAGGCTGCCTATAATCACAAGGGCGCTTCGGTTTGTGAAATACTTCAGAACTGTGTGATTTTCAATAACGGAACCCACGATGCCGTATATAACAAGGAGGGCCGCGCAAAGAACGCCATCTACGTCAAGCACGGAGAACCTCTGGTGTTCGGCGAGAACAACGAGTTCGGTCTTGTGCAGGAGGGCTTCGGCCTGAAGGTCGTAAAGATTGGTGAAAACGGCATTACCCTCAAGGATATTCTTGTTCACGATGCCCATTGCCAGGACAACACCCTGCAACTCAAGTTGGCATTGATGGGCGATGGCGACGGTTTCCCGGTTGCACTTGGCGTTATCCGTGACGTTGATGCTCCTACATACGATGATGCCGTTACCGCACAGATAGAAGAGGTCAAGGCCGCAAAGAAGTACCACAGTTTTGCAGAACTTCTTGAAACCAATGACATCTGGGAAGTGAAGTAATCCAGTACAATGTACGAATAAAGGAGCCCGACCGCAAGGCCGGGCTCCTTTATTCAGTTCGTAATGATAGGGAATCAGAATCCGAATCCGCCGAATCCGCCCATGCCGCCACCGCCGAAATTGACATTGGCAGTGTGCAGGGCCTGAACGGGCTTGCCATCCTGTTCTGCCGGTGTCCAATCGGGCATAACCATAATGGTGCGGAGTGCCTCCTTGTCCATAATGTGGACATCGGAACTCTTGCTTACTTGAGGATTTATGACAGCGCCGTCGGTGTCAACGGTGAATGACACGGTGACATTGCCTTTGACCTTCGCGTCTTCAAGATTCTTGGGGTAGTTCGTATTGCGGCTTATGAACTGCTGCATCTGCCAGTTCCCACCAGGAAATGTTGCCTGCGGACCAACTGGACCTTGAGGTGCACCGCCTCCGCCCATACCGGGGAAACCTCCCGGGAAGCCTCCGCCGAATCCGCCCATACCGGGAAAACCGCCCTGCTGCTCTTCAGATTCTGCATCAGGATCCTGCACTGGGTCGATACGCATGGGTACACCCATACTCAGAACCGCTTGCAGTGAATCGATGAACGGAGTATAGTCGGGGAATTCCATATCGGACATCAGGAGGGTACGATACCATTTTTTTGCACCCAGCAGTGCTGTGGTATCCTGAACCATTCTCCACTTGGCAAGATTGGATGTCCCAAGAATGGCTTGCGCCTGAAGTATGTTGTTGTCCTTGTCATTGACCTGATCGATGCCTTCCATGCCCTCCAGTAACTTTATGGCTCCGTCAATGTAGGCTTGTTCACCTGTGTACCTGCCATATTCCATATAGAAACGTCCAAGTGTGCTGAGTGAACGCATGTCTCCGGCAGTTACGGCTTTCTTGAGCCATCTTGTACCGGTCTTGAAATAGGAAGCATTGTCGGGTTTTTTTGCCCAGAAGATATAGAAGTATGTCCCCAACTGATAAGCTCCTTCAATATTGTCGCCTTTAGCAGCCGTTTCCAGCAGATAAAGGCCCAGAGGCATATCGGCCTTGACATTCTTGCCGCTCATACATTCAACTCCAAGTGATGCCACAGCGGCAAGATCGCCTTTCTTCGCGTTCTTTTTGTATTTGTCAATGGTCTGTTTCATTGAGCCGTTCAACAGGCTGATGTTGTCAATTTCCTGCATTATGGAGTCTGACAGGATGTTTCCCTGTGCAAATGCAGGGACGATGGCAAGTAAAGTCAGAATAGAGGTTATGATTCTGTTTCTCATATTTGGTTAGTGTCGGATATTTCTCCAAATATCGTAAAAACGTTTGAATGTTAAATAAATATGACAATAAAAAATCGGAGCCCGGATTTCCGGACTCCGATTTGTGATAGTTGAACTGCTGTCAGTTACTGCTGGGCAGCGGCGAACTCTTCTTTTTCCTTCTTTGTTTTCTTCATTGTCAGGAAAGCTGTAGGAGCGGCAATGAACAATGACGAGCATGTACCGAACACAACACCCAGAATCATTGCAAAGGCAAAGCTGCGGATGCTGTCTCCACCAAGGAAGAATATTGCCAGAAGTACTATCAACGTACTTACTGAAGTGTTGATTGTACGTGCAAGTGTAGTGTTCAGGGCATCGTTGAACAGCTGCTTGCGGTCGCGTTTCGGATAAAGGCCGGTGAATTCGCGGATACGGTCAAATATAACCACCTTATCGTTGATTGAATAACCGATGGCTGTCAGTACCGCACCGATGAATGTCTGGTCAACTTCAAGTGAGAACGGCATCCAGCCATGGCAGAGCGCATACATACCAATAATAATGAGGGTATCGAAGCAAAGTGCGAATATGGCGCCTACCGAGTATGCTACATTGCGGAAACGTATAAGAATGTAGAGGAAGATGGCAATCAGGGCCAGGATCACGGAAATGATTGCACCGCGTGTGATGTCTTCGGCGATTGAAGGACCTACCTTCTGTGACGAGATGATTGAGCCGCCTTCACGGTTCTCACGGTCAATGAATGTTGCAAGGTCAAGATCTGCACTCAGCATGCCGGCACCCTTGAGCGATGTGAACAGGAACTCTTCGATTTCCGAGTCGATGGTTTCTGAATCCTCATTGATACGGTAGTTGGTGGAGATACGTATAGTCTTGTGGTCTGTACCGAGGGCGATAGCCTGGACATTACCTTCATTGATTGCGTTGTCCTCTTCGATGGCAGCAGCCATGATGTTGCGTACATCTTCGGGCTCAACGGGCTGTTCAAACTGTACTACAAAGTTACGGCCGCCGGTAAAGTCAATGCTCTTGTCAAGCTTGCGGATTGCAAGTGCTGCGATGCAGACAACTGCAATGATACCGAAAATGGTGAACGACTTCTTGGCATTTTCCATGAACTTGATTTTTGTATTCTTCATCAAATTCTTTGAGAAAGATGTCACGAAGGTCAGATTCTGCATCTTACCCTTTCCAAGGGCACGCTCATAAACAAGACGTGTAAGGAATACGGCTGTGAAGAATGAGCAGAGAATACCGATAATCAGGGTCGTGGCGAATCCGCGGATAGGACCTGTACCGAATTCAAACAGTATGATACCGGTAATGATTGATGTGAAGTTCGAGTCGAAGATTGCACTGAATGCGTTCTTGTAACCGTCGTTCAGAGCCGATGCTACTGCCTTGCCGGCTGCAAGTTCTTCCTTGGTGCGCTCATAGATAAGCACGTTGGCGTCGACAGCCATACCCAGTGTCAGGACGATACCGGCAATACCGGACATTGTCAGGGCTGCCTGGAACGATGTGAGGATACCCAGCGTGAAGAAGAAGTTGCACAGCAGGGCTCCGTTTGCAATCATGCCCGGGACGAATCCGTAGATTATGCACATGTAGATCATCAGGATTACAAATGCAATGATGAACGAAATGAATCCCTTCTGGATTGATTCCTGACCGAGTGAAGGTCCTACGATATCCTCCTGCACGATCTTGGCTGGAGCAGGCATCTTACCTGATTTGAGCACGTTTGCAAGGTCCTGAGTGTCTTCAACGGTGAACTGGCCGGTAATCTGCGAGTTGCCGCCGGTAATTTCGCCCTGTACGTTAGGAGCGCTGTAGACATAACCGTCAAGTACAATGGCAATGCAGCGGTTTACGTTCTGGCCGGTGATGTTGGCCCACTTGCGTGCACCGTCGGTATTCATTGTCATGCTTACGCTCGGACGTCCGAACTGGTCAAAATCGGCCTTTGAATCTGAAATGGCATCGCCGTTCAAGGCTGCGCCGTAGTTCTTGCCGCTTGTTTTCAGAGCAAACAGTTCAAAGTACTGACCGCCTTCGTCCATTGCCTTTACACCCCACATGAACTTGAGGTCACGAGGCATCAGGGTCTTGATTTCGGGGCGGGCAAGCATTGCATTCACCCTTGCTGTATCGGAGTAGTGGCTTATACCTGCAATGCAGCCATCGTATGGATACGGCTGGAGCAGTGCAAACAGAGGGTTGCTCTTCATGAGAGCGGCTTTCTGCTGTGCCATTGAAGCCTCGTTGTTTTCGCTGACGTTATTCAGAATCTGTGCGGCGAGGTCCTCGACTGCGGTCTCAACAGAGTCTTCCTGTGTGGCGCTTTCTTCTGCCTGGGCAGGCTGTCCGTCTTCAAGAGATACGCGCAGACGGCTGTCGGCAGCTGACAGAATATCCTGGATTTCATTCGTCTTGTAGGTCTCCCAGAATTCCAGGTTGGCAGAACCCTGAAGAAGTTTTCTTACGCGTTCGGGTTCCTTGATGCCGGGAAGCTCGACCATGATGCGGCCCTGCTTTCCTGCAAGTTCCTGAATGTTCGGCTGTGCAACGCCGAAACGGTCTATACGTGTACGCAGAACGTTGAATGCGTTGCCTACAGCCGCATTGACCTGCTCCTTGAGTACTGCGACAACCTCTTCATCGGTGCTGTTAACACTGATGAGTTCCTTCAGGTTGGATGTCGCGAAATATGAACTCATTCTTGAGTCCGGATTGGCCTTCTTGAGTTCGGCGTAGAAAATGTCCACAAAGTTGTCCTGGCTTGCAATGGAAATCCTGCGGGCTTCGGACATTGCCTTCGTGAAGTCAGCATCGGTCGAGTTGCCGGAGAGTGACATTACCACATCAGGAATTGAGACTTCAAGAATCACGTTCATGCCGCCCTTCAGGTCAAGTCCAAGACCGATCTGCATTTCGCGGCACTCGCGGAATGAATAGATTCCAAGCCAGACCTTCTTGTTCATCACTGAGTCAAGATAGGCCTGTTCATCCTGGCTCTGGGCAGCGGCTTTCTCAATGCTGCGGGTTCTGAAGGTAAAGGAGAGATAGAACAGACAGATGACTGTCAGTGCTATTGCAAACACCTTTACGAATCCTTTGTTCTGCATAGTTTTTATTTGATTAATTATTAATATTTCGCGCACGTAAAAATACAAGCGTGCAAATATAGGGAATTTTTCAATTCCTTATATCGCACGCGGTACTTTTATACTCTACTTTCGCGTGTGTCTGCCGGACTCTTGTCAGTCGAAGGCAGTCGGCTTGTAGTATTTGTCGGGTTCTGTCCTCCAGTCACCGTAGCTGATCAGGAAACCGATTCTGTGCGGGACGCGGGCATCCGGTATATACTGCTGTTCGGTACGGGCACCCCAGGCATCGTTGCCTCCTACACCGATTATCTCGCTGTCAATATTTATGTTGAGATAGTCTCTGACGGGGAGTTCAAAACCATGTCGTGCCTGTTCGATGTCTTCCTCGCTGCAGTTCCAGATGCGTACGTTACATGTCTCTTCACGGGGGAGCGTCAGTAGCAGACGCTTTCCCGCTCCTGCTGCATCTTTCCCGCCATAAAGAGTCAGGCAGCTTATGTCGCAGCGGTTGGAATTGTCCTGAGGATAGACATAGTCAGTCTGCCACTGGGAAAGCGGCAGGGTGTATGTCCCTATCATCGCGCCGTTCTTGCGGTCCGGATAGTTCTCCCAGGGCCCGCGGCCACGCCAGGACACGCTGTCGTACTGACAGCCGGTCCGCATGCGCATGCCGAATTTGGGCATATTGGCAACGGTGATTCTGCACGGTTCGTATTCCATTTCAACGCCTACCATGCCGTCACAGTGAAGATAATACCGGATGACAAGCCGTGCTCCGACAGGCAGGGAGTCTGTCACCGTCACGACAGATGTCTGTTCCCTGCCAGCTTTGTCCACAGCCACGCGGTCTATGGAAATACCTGTCGGAACAATACCGTGGGCAGCATTGCGCCATACGCCCATACTGCGTTCATAGTCATTGCGCAGCTGGTTGTCATTGGCAGGCTTCCAGAAGTACGGTTCCAGCGTGCCGGCCAGAAGTTCCTCGTCACCGTTTTTTATGCTTGTCAGAGAGCCTTTCGGGGTGACGGTAATGCTGTTCTGTCCCACTGTCACTGTAACGTTCCCGGTCTCTCTGTCCCAATCGGTCGAAAATTCAGGCTTTTCATCGAACGGGGGTATCACTGAAGAACAGGTCAGCCAGTCATCCGTGAGTTTGAACTGGTCCCACGCCACGACATGTCCGGCATCGGCCCAGAGGGTGGAATTGGGCAGTACGGCCGACACGTTGAGGTACGGTGGCTGGGGGTGTGGCGGTACCTGGCCGGGTTTCCCGAAATCCACTTTCAGGAGTCCTTCGGAATCGGGCTTGATGCGTATGTTCGTGTTACCGCCATCGCGTTCGGGCAGTTCAGTGGTTATTATGTAATCGTATTCGCTTATGTCGGTGAACCAGTCAAGGCTGCGTACCCTGATGCCCTGATCGGGAACAAGCGTGAATTCCAGCGGCTGATACACATGCTTCAGTTCATAGTAGTGCGGATGGGGCGTGCGGTCGGGGGCCAGCAGGCCGTTTATGACAAAGTTGCCGTCATTGGGCCTGTCGCCGAAATCGCCGCCGTAGGCCCAGTATTCGCCTTTCTCAAGTTCAAGGCCCTGGCCTTTCCACCTTAGCGGACTGCCGTCAATGGGTTTGGCTATTCCCTGGTCAACCCAGTCCCATACGGCCGCTCCGGCTATGCTGCTGTCGGCATAGATCACGTCCATGTATTCTGTCAGGTTTCCGCCTGAATTGCCCATCATGTGTGCGAATTCGCGCATGAAGAAGGGCTTGTCGGCAATGCGCTGCGCCTCGGACTTGAGCCGGGCGGGCGGAAGATAGCTGTCATCGTACAGATCGGACTGGCTGATGTCTGTGTCGGAGAAAACAAGACGTGTGGTGTCTATGGCAAGCACGGCCTGGCGCATGGATGCCATGTTGGCGCCGCGTCCGCCTTCGTTGCCCAGTGACCAGAAAAGTACCGATGCGTGGTTCTTGTCACGCTGTACCAGTGACAGCGCGCGGTCTGTCATGGCTGCCTTCCATTCGGGAAGGTCGCCTAAAACGCGGTTCCTGAGACCGTAGCCGTGCGATTCCTGGTCGGCCTCGTCCATGACGTACAGCCCGTAGCGGTCACAGAGTTCATACAGCGCAGTCCTGTCAGGGTAATGTGAAGTGCGCAGCATGTTTATGTTGGCCTGCTTCATGAGCCTGATGTCCTTTTCAAGTGTGGCGTAATCTACAAAATGCCCTGTGCGCGGATGGTGGTCATGACGGTTCACGCCGCGCAGTTTGACCTTCTGCCCGTTAATGTACATGACTTCGCCCCTGACCTCGACGCGCCGTATTCCGTAGTTCTGCACGAATCTTTCCGAAAGTTTTCCCTTGCTGTCAAACAGCTCTATCGTAGCTTGGTATAGGTCGGGCTTTTCCGCGGACCACAGCTTGCGGCCCCGGCTGACTGCCTCGCATTCAAGTGTAATGGTGTCACCCGGCATTATCGGCGGCACGGCAAGTCTCGTATTGTCAATAATCAGTTCCTGCTTTTTGGATTTCCCGGTGCCGGCATTGGTGATCCCAACTTCAATGTGCGTGACATCGTAACTGAAATCTTCCGATGGAATGGCCGATACCATGTAGTCCGATATATGCACAAGCGGCCTTTCCCACAACTTGACGGAACGGTGGATTCCACTCAGACGCCAGAAGTCCTGATCTTCAATGTAGGAGCCGTCGCAGTAACGGTAAACTTCGACAGCAAGACGGTTCTGCCCCTTGACAAGATATTGGGATACGTCAAATTCGGCCGGTGACATGCTGTTCTGGCTGTAGCCCACAATATTGCCGTTTATCCATACGTAGAAGGCCGATTCCACACCCTCGAATTCAAGAATCCAGTTCTTGCCCTCCGGTTCTGCCACATCAAAGAAAGTCACGTAACTTCCTACGGGATTCCGGTTCTCATATACTGTCCACGTGTGGTCCGGCTCTGTTGTCACGCGGGGCTGGTCCCGCTTGAACGGATAGCTGTAGTTGGTGTACAGCGGGGTGCCGTAGCCCTGCATCTGCCAGCTGGCCGGTACGTGGATGTCATCCCAGACTGATACATCACAGTCGGTACGGTAGAAATCTGCGGGTCGCGATTCAGGATCCTTTGACCAGTGGAATTTCCATACTCCGTCAAGCCAGGTTATCTCAGGGTTGTCCTGCTGTGACGAAGGGTTGCCAAGAGTGGCATGATACGGCAATTTGTTTATACCGAAGACTCGTGGGTTCTCCCAATCGGGAATTGCCTGTGCGAACGATACGCATGGGTACAACAATAGCAGTAATGCGGGTAGTTTGGTCGTTCTCATCTGTATATAATCAGCGGTTCGCCTTTTCTGACTTGGCGAATTCGGTTAGAATCGGGTAGTGGTCACTCAGTTTGCAGCCGCGGTCAATGCGGCAACTGACGGGTCTGAGTTCCTTGCTGCAGAAAACGTGGTCAATTCTGTAATAGAGATGGTGCTTGTTGTATGAATAGCCTATACCTGTCCCGGCTGTGGCATAGCAGTCGGTAAGGTATCGGTCGAACAGGCGGTGAACGTATGACAGGGGAGAATCGTTGAAGTCTCCTGCCACGATGACTGTACCATTGGTGTTTTTCGCCATTTCAGCGATAGTTTCGGCCTGTTTGGCCCGTCGTGAAGTGGAATTCAGAAGTTTGCGCAGCACACGCTTGCTTCCGGCTATGATGGCATCATCCTGGTGGGCGGCTTCAAAATCGGATGGATTCAGATGATTGGACTGGAAATGGCAGTTGAATATGGTAATTGTGTCGTTGCCGGCCAGTATCTTCAGTATCATGCATTTGTTGGCCACAGCCCCTTCAAAATCTACAACATCATAGTTGAGAATGGGATACTTTGAGAGACATGCCAGACCGCTGCTTTTTTCGGCCGCACAATACGGGTACAGTGCGGATATCCGTTTGTCTTCCTTGGCCCTGTCAGTGACGATTGTCACCACTGCTTCCTGATAGCAGATTATATCGGCTCCCATTGAACAGGAATATTGTAGTACCTGATTCTTTGAAGAATAGTCGTTGAAGTTTGCCGTTCCGAATCCCTGGGTGTTGTATGACATGAATTTGAAATCCGGTTCCATTTTCGTTTTTCCCGTATGTACGGGACAATAGTGGAAAGCCGGCAATGATGTCACTGCCAGAAAAATCAATGGTAAAATGGCGAATTTCCGTGTCGTTACCAGCCATAGCAGCAGAAATGCCAGATTGGCGGCAAAAAGGAAGGGAAAGGCAAGTCCTGACAATGACAGAAGCGGCCATTCTCCTACTGGAGGCAGCAATGAGCAATATGCACTTACTGTCAGCAGTACCCCTATGACAAGATTTACGGCCAGCGTCGGGTATGCGAAAATCTTGCTCAGCAGGGACATCGGTCGGGCTATCTTGCCTTTTTTAGCCATGTGTCCAGCCAAATGAAAAAATCGTTTATCGGCTTGGTAATGTCCCGGCCTTTCCAAATAAGACGTTGGAAAAGCCATCCTGTGCCTGCCGCAGCCAAATGCGCAATGTCGCTGACGGGTGTGACACGTGGCAGCATTGATATGTCAATCAGTCCTATGGCAAGGATAATCCATTTGATTTTCACGGAGCCGAACAAGGGCAGCGATTCTGTCTTGTCGGGCAGCTGGAATGCCAGCGCCGTGCCTATGGCAAGGATTGATGCCGATGCCAGCGGTATGGATTCCGGCCAGTCCTTTTCATGGACTCCCGGGATGAACCCCATAAGCATTATGACCGTCATGGCGGCAAGAGCTCCCAAAATGTACAGACCGCGAAGAGTGTTGCTGGTTCCTTTTGATGTGAACAGGCTGCCGAGCCAATACAATGTAACCATATTGAACAGCAGATGCCACAACCCCCAACTGGTAAAAGGTGAAATGATGAGAGTCCATGGCCTGAAGGGAATGTCGCCTATATTCCACTGAAACTGTGTGATGACTGCGGCACTGAGACTGCTGTCCGTAAAACTCAGTACGGCATCAATGAGAAGCGAGATTATGTAAATGGCGCAATTAATTACAACGAGACGGTTGAGCATACTCTCGTTATATTTGCTTTTTAGAAGTTCCAGAAGTTGCATTACCAGGTAAACTGAATGTGATTGTCGTTTTCACGACGTTCCTTGCGGCGCCAGTAGAGAATTATCAGGAAACCGGCCAGCATGCCTCCCAGGTGGGCGAAATGCGCAACGTTGTCGGCGGCGTTGTTTTTTATGCCAAGTCCCAGTTCCAGAACAATGTAGGCAATGATAAGCCATTTTGCCTTTATGGGAAAAGGGAAAGGTATTATGAACAGCGGACTGTCCGGGAAAGTCATGCCGTAACCCAGCAGTATGCCATATACCGCTCCTGAAGCGCCTACTGTGAGCAGGGTGTCAAGATATGCGCCCATCGGAATGGTCGTTCCATGTGAAAGAACCGCATCGTACCGTGCAAAGGATATTTCGTAGTGGATGAACTGGCAGATTTCCTGCGAAACGGCGGCGCCTATTCCGCAAAGAAGGTAGAACCACAGAAAGCGTTTTGAACCCCACTGAATCTCCATTACGCGGCCGAACATCCACAGGGCGAACATATTGAAGAATATGTGTTCGAAACCCTCATGGAGGAACATGTATGTGAGAGGCTGCCATAGCCTGAATGACGGGGCCATGAAGAAATGGAGTCCGAAAATGTCATGCAGATCCAGCCCGTATTTGGCGAGAGCCATTGTGCCCATCCAGCACAGTATGTTTATGATGAGCAGGTTTTTGGTAACAGGCGGCATTTTGTTCATAACTTCATTAAATGAGGTGTTGCGCTGCAAAAGTAGCCATTTTTTCAGTAACTTTGCCGTCCATAATTCAAATATATGAAAATAGAGTCATTGATAGCCGGTATGACTGTGAATGCAGTCAAGGCATTGTACGGCCAGGATGTTGAGGTCGGCCAGGTACAGGTTCAGAAAACGAAGAAGGAGTTTGAAGGGAACCTTACTGTCGTGGTGTTCCCTTTTTTGAAGATGTCGCATAAGGGTCCGGAACAGACTGCAAACGAAATAGGACAGTGGCTCCGGGACAATATGGATGCCGTAAGTTCCTTCAATGTCATAAAGGGATTTCTCAATATCGTCATTTCGGACAACGTATGGCTTGAAATGCTTTCACAGATTAACGCTGACAGCAGTTTCGGCATACAGAAGGCTACAGACAAGAGCCAGCTGGTAATGATAGAGTACTCGTCACCGAACACCAACAAGCCGCTTCATCTTGGACATGTGCGCAACAACCTGCTTGGCGGCGCTTTGGCGAACATCATGGCTGCCAACGGTTACCGTGTCGTCAAGACGAATATCGTGAATGACCGTGGCATTCACATCTGCAAGTCCATGCTTGCATGGCTCAAGTGGGGCAATGGCGCTACGCCTGAATCTACCGGTAAAAAGGGTGACCACTTGATTGGCGACTATTACGTGGAGTTCGACAGACACTTCCGTGCCGAAGTGAAGAGTCTGCTTCCTGCAGACTATGAAAGCCTTGATGAAAAGGCACAGGAAGAGGCAAAGACCAAGGCGGAAAAGGCATCTCCGCTCATGCAGGAGGCTCACGCCATGCTGGTAAAGTGGGAAGCCGGCGACCCTGAGGTCCGTGCCCTTTGGGAAAAGATGAACAGTTGGGTATATGCCGGTTTTGATGAGACATACCGCCGCCTGGGCGTCAGTTTCGATAAGATTTACTACGAATCGCAGACCTATCTTGAAGGTAAGGGCAAGGTTATGGAAGGCCTTGAAAAAGGATTGTTCTTCCGCAAGGACGACGGCTCAGTTTGGGCCGATCTGACTGAAAACGGTCTTGACCAGAAGCTGCTTCTGCGCAGCGACGGAACATCGGTCTATATGACTCAGGATATAGGAACTGCCAAAATCCGTTTTCAGGATTTCCCTATTGACCGTATGATTTATGTCGTTGGAAACGAACAGAACTATCATTTCCAGGTGTTGTCAATCCTGCTTGACCGTCTTGGCTTCAAGTGGGGGAAGGATCTGGTTCACTTCTCTTATGGCATGGTCGAACTGCCCGAGGGCAAAATGAAGAGCCGCGAGGGTACGGTGGTCGATGCCGATGACCTGATGGACGAAATGATTGAGACTGCGCGCCAGACATCGGCCGAACTCGGCAAACTGGACGGCATGTCCAAGGAGGAAGTCGATGAGATTATGCGCATTGTCGGTCTGGGTGCCTTGAAGTATTTTATACTGAAGGTCGATGCCAGAAAGAACATGACCTTCAATCCTAAGGAATCCATCGATTTCAACGGAAATACCGGACCGTTTATCCAATATACCTACGCACGTATACGCTCAATCATGAGAAAGGCTGATGCCGAAGGTCTTGACTGCAGTGCTGTTCCGTCGTCGGCAGCCATATCGGAAAAGGAAACAGGACTGGTTCAGATGCTGAATATGTTCCCCGATATCGTTGCACAGGCTGCGGTAGACTACAATCCGTCGGTCATCGCCAACTACAGCTATGATTTGGCCAAGGAGTTCAATCAGTTCTATCATGACTTCAGCATAATGCATGAGCCTGATGCAACTCTCAAATCAATGCGTCTGGTGCTTGCTGCATGTGTGGGTAAAGTCCTGCAACTTGGCATGGGACTGCTTGGCATAGAGATGCCGGAACGCATGTAAAACTTTTATTCCTGTTATGTCAGCCAGCAAATACTATGTGGTTTGGATAGGACAGACTCCCGGAGTCTATGACTCGTGGGAACTGTGCAAACTCATGGTTGAAGGCTGGAAAGGAGCTGTATACAGGGGCTTTGAAACACGCGAGGAAGCCGAGAAGGCTTTTATGCTGCCGCCCGACAATTACATTGAGAAGAAGAAGCCTGCCGGAAGGAAAAGGAAAGAACCGAAACCTCTGCCTTTGCAGGTGATACGTCAGGCTCTTGCTGTCGATGCCGCCTGCAGCGGTAATCCGGGACAGATGGAATATCGTGCGGTATATCTTGGCGATATGGAGGAAAAGTTCCATTTCGGCCCTGTTCTGGGTACCAATAACATCGGTGAATTCCTTGCCATTGTCCATGCGCTTGCGCTGTACAAGAGCCGCGGGCTGGACTGGCCGGTTTACAGTGACAGCCGCAATGCAATAAGCTGGGTACAGCAGAAACAGTGCAAAACCAAGCTGGAACGCAACGAGATGACCCGAGAGGTGTTTGAACGCGTTGACAGTGCGGAACGCTGGCTCAGGGAGAACAGCTACCCGAACCGGATAATAAAATGGGAAACATCGGTTTGGGGCGAAATTCCGGCAGATTTTGGAAGAAAATGAAAAAGACATTCAATACAGGCAGATTGGGCATTCTTGTCTGGCATTTTGTGGCGCTGGTCCTGCTTTTCATGCTGGAAAAACCGTTGTTCATGTTGTATGCCGGAGGTCTTGACGGTGAATATGGCATTGCAGACTGGCTTCAGGTGGTATTGCATGGCCTGAGCATCGACCTGTCTGTCGCATCATATCTGACCCTGTTCCCCCTTGTCGCTGCCATTGTCAGTGTGCTTTGGCTGAATTTCCCGTTCAAAACGGTCATTAAAGTTTATGATATGCTGGCTTCGGTCCTGCTGTCACTTATCTTTATCGGCGACGCCGTACTTTATCCGTTCTGGGGGTTTAAACTGGATGCGTCGGTCCTGATGTACCTGCAGACTCCAAAAGAGGCGGTGGCAAGTGTGCAGCCTCTTACGGTCGTAGTCGGTCTTTTGCTGGTCGCGCTGTCGGCATGGCTTTTCTACAAGGCCTTGTCCTTGCCTTTAGGACATAAAGTATGTGCAATTGAACCGGTAAAAAGGAAATCTGCATGCACCGTGGGATTGGTTTTACTCATTTTACCGCTATTTCTGGCCATACGTGGCGGCATGGGACAATCAACGATGAACATCGGCCATGCGTATTTCTCCAGTGACAGTTTCCTGAACCATTCGGCTGTCAATCCCGGTTTCAGTCTGATAAGTTCATTGAGCAAGACCGATGACTATTCCAAGTGGTATGATTATTACCCTGAAGAGGAACGTAGCCGTCTGGCCGACAGCCTGTATATGTTGGAGCCTGATGCCGGCAGCGCAAAGCTGTTGCGCGTTTCAAGACCGGATGTACTGCTTGTAATCCTTGAGGGTTTCGGGGCCGATTTCATTTCCGAATTGGGCGGAATGGAACAGGTCTCGCCGAATCTTGACCGTATTATAAGGGAAGGCGTGTCATTTGATTCGTGTTATGCCGGCAGTTTCCGCACAGACAGAGGTCTTGTGTGCGTTGTTAACGGACACCCTGGCCTGCCTACCGTATCACTTATGAAAATGCCGGTGAAATGTTCAAAATTGCCTTCAATATCTGAAACACTTTCACGAGACGGATATGTCTGCGATTTCATATATGGCGGTGATATCAACTTTACCAATATGAACAGCTGGCTGTATGGTGCCGGTTACTCAAAAGTGATTTCAAGTGTGGACTTCAGTTCACAGGACAGCCATGCCAGTGCTTGGGGGGCATACGATGAAGTGGTCTTCTCCCGGGCGTTGGAAGAGATTTCAAACCGTGAGCCGGATACTTCCTGGTTCACAACCATTCTCAGTTTGAGCAGCCACGAACCTTTTGAAGTCCCGTATCACCGGCTTTCCGATATGATACCAAATGCATTTGCCTACACTGACAGTTGTCTTGGTGCTTTTGTCGACAGCCTCAGAACCCGGAGCCTGTGGGACAACCTGCTTCTTGTAATTACATCGGATCACGGATTCCGCTATCCGTCAGCCGGCCATCCTCAGGCGGCGCATGTGCACCATATTCCTTTAATTATGACCGGCGGTGCATTGCAGTGCGATTCTCTGCGGTTCGGGCAGACAATGAACCAGACTGATATAGCCGCAACTCTGCTCGGCCAGCTGGGCTACGGGCATTCCGACTTTAAATTCAGTCGTGATGTGTTGTCAGAAGGATATGACAACAGGTTCGCATTCTATACGTTCAACAATGGTTTCTGCTACATTGACAGCACCGGAGTGTCCATGTACGACGCCGCTTCAGATACACCGATTGACGGTGAAGGCGTTGCCGGAGGAGACTTGAGAATCAGCAAGGGCAGGGCTTTGCTGCAGACTCTTCATGATGACCTTGGCGGCAGGTAATCATTGTCTTTCCTGCTTGATTTCAGACAATACCTGACCCACTCCTGATAGCCTTCCCAAGTGCGTTTCCAACGGTTGTGAGTCCAGAGCCAAAGATGCGGGCTTTCATTTATGTTTGCTTCCAGCAGTTTGACATATCGCTCGGTTATACCGTTTTCATCGGGAATTTCATCCGCACTGAACATTGGAACCACCTTAAGGACATATCTGCCCCGCCTTTCGCGGCTTATATGGCCATAGCATGTTGTAAGGTGCATCTTTCTGGCCAGCTGTTCGGAACCTGTAAAGAACGGAGTCTTATGATTCATGAACATGCCCCAGTAATGTATGTCCCAATAAAGCGGTGACTGGTCAGAAATCATACCTACAATGAACTGCTTGCCGCTGTTCTTTATTTCTATGAGTCTTCGTAACACGCGTTTCAAGGCGATGCTTTCGGCACCGTACTGCCCGCGTAACCGCAGCATTATGTCATCGAATATCCGGTTCTGCAAAGGGTGGTATACCTGACAGCAAATGGCGTCATCGTTTGAAACGTGCACCGGCAGTGACGAAATCCACTCCCAGTTGCCGGTATGTCCCAGATACATGACCATGGAATTGCCTTTGGCGAATTCCTGCCGGATATATTCCATGCCTTCAATGCGCATGTGGCGTTTTATCCATGCCTCGCCCATTGTGGCCGACTTGAACGTTTCGAACAGCTGGTCAAGAAACTGGAGGTAGAACTTACGTTCAATTGCGTGAAGCTGCCTGTCTGTCTTTTCCGGGAACGAACCTTTAAGGTTTTTCCAAACTATTTTCCGACGGTATCTCAGTGGCGGACATATATATGCAATGACCCATAGAATGTCGGCTATCAGGTAGAGCAGCCTGAGCGGCAGCAGTGACACAAGCCAGATAAAGCCGTATAATATCCGGGTGAGAATCTTATTCATGGTGAAACGAATAGGACAGTTTTATGAGCTGGCGGTTGTGAACCGTAGTGTGTGGGGTGAAGTTGAGATCCCAGCAGAATGAAAAACTGACTTTATTGTCCAGTATGAAAGTGTATTCCATACCGGCCTTGCAGTAGAATGAATGATTGTAGAAAGGATCGGCACGGTAGAATCTGATTCCGGATTCGCTGTCCTCGAGGAATGGAAGGATTCTGCCACCGGAATATACGGTGGAATGGGCGCTCAGGTTCTTCCATGAACCGTTCAGGTTAGCCAGCAGCCCATATGACGTACGCATGAGCTCATCTGCCCTGCAGCGTTGGAAATCACCCATAAAGCCAATCTGGGTCGTGAGTGATGCCTGGTCTGGAAGCAGACGCCCAAAGTCCAGCTGGATGTACGGATTGGCCTGAAACTGTTCGTAAATGAAATGACCCGGTTCTTTGGGCTTTGCAAAATGTGTCATGGCCATATACCATCCGCCACCGATAATTGAACCGTTTTTCCCGATGAAACCGTCAGAAACTATCCTGAATGCTTCGCGTCGGGTCTGTGTTTGCCTTGAAAACCAGTTGCAGTAAGCCTCGGCCTGAAGCAGCCCTTTTGAATATTGGACTGCCGTTCCCTGAACGCAGGGCTCGAACATGGCGATGGAATCGTACAGCATACAATCAGGGAGCTGTCTTTGCAGATGCTTTCTGGGGAAACTCCCAAAATACGATTCCCAGTTTTCATTGTGGAAGTTGTAGTAAAGTATCACCCCGGCGTCGGGCTGGGAATCGGCACCGAATTCCCATAGTTTGGAAACGCCGCCGGCAATGCAGTGACGGTCGTCCCCGATAATGATTTCAGGCATCAGCCGCATGCCGTAGATTGTCTGTGGAAGCATGTCGTTCTTGTACTCCCTGTTGTCAAACAGACCGTCGTATGAAAGGTTGAACGAAACCCTTTCCGCATTGGCCTGCAGCGTGGAAACCAGGCCAAGGGACAATATGGCTGCGCGTAAAATTTGTTTCATGGCTGCAAATATATTATCTTCGCAAGAAAATTCAAAATCATTATTTCCCCGAGGATGAAAGAACTGTTCCGTTTCCTGAAGAGATTCGTCAAACCCTACAAAAAGAACCTCGTCGGCAGTGTCGTTTTCAATTTGCTGTCGGCAATACTCAACATTTTTTCATTTGCATTCATTGTCCCGATTCTTGAAATACTCTTCAAAATTAATCAGGGAGTTTATGAGTTCATTCCCATCACGCCCGGAATGCCCGATATGGGACAGGCCATAAAGAACGACCTCTATTTCAAAATCACGCAGTTCATTGATTCGTATGGCAGTTCCAAGACTCTGCTTCTCCTTGGGCTGATGCTCGTTTTCCTGACATTGCTCAAGACATCCTGCTACTTTGCATCGACAGCCGTCATGGTTCCCTTGCGCACAGGGGTGGTCCGCGACATAAGGACGCAGATTTACGACAAGGTGCTGAGTCTTCCAATGGCATTTTTTTCAAAAGAGCGGAAAGGCGATATCATTGCCAGAGTCAGCGGTGACGTCGGTGAAATAGACAATTCCATAGCTCAGTCACTTGACATGCTCATCAAGAACCCCATACTGATATTGGTCTATATGGGTACACTGGTGATGATCAGCTGGAAACTCACGATATTCACCATACTCGTCGGACCGCTCATCATTTGGGTCATGGGCACCATTGGCCGAAAGCTCAAGGCGTCTTCGCTGGTAGTCCAGTCTTATTGGAGCGACACCATGTCCCAGTTGGAGGAAACCCTTGGAGGGTTGCGCGTGATAAAGGCTTTTCTGGCCGAGGACAAGATGTCCAGGCGTTTTCTGGAGAAAAGCAACCAGCTGCGTCAGTCTTCAAGCCGTGTGAGCATCCGTCAGTCGCTGGCGCATCCTGTAAGCGAATTCATGGGCACAGCCCTGATAGTCGTGGTGTTATGGTATGGCGGTACGCTTATCCTGAATGACGATGCGGTAATCACCGCACCGAAGTTCATATATTATCTGACCATACTCTACAGTGTGATCAATCCTATCAAGGACTTCTCGAAGGCGGGATATTCCATTCCAAAGGGACTTGCATCGGTAGAAAGGATTGACCGTATTCTCCTGGCCGAAAACAGCATAGTGAACAAACAGGGAGCCATTGTCAAGGACGCACTCGAAAATGAGATACGCTACAATGGAGTGTCATTCTCATACGAGGATGGCCGTGAGGTACTCCATGACATCAATCTCACGGTACCGCGCGGAAAGACCATTGCCCTGGTAGGCCAGTCCGGTTCCGGAAAATCCACTTTGGTTGACCTGTTGCCGCGCTTTTACGATGTCTGCAAAGGAAGCGTGACCATTGACGGAGTCGATTTGCGCGACATGAAGCTTGACTCCATACGCGGCATGATGGGCAATGTGAATCAGGAAGCGATACTGTTCAATGACAGTTTCTTTAACAATATAGCATTCGGCGTACCTGGTGCAACGAGAGAGCAGGTTGTGGAAGCCGCCAGAATAGCAAATGCACATGACTTCATTATGGAGACTGAAAACGGATACGACACCACAATCGGTGATCGCGGATGTCTGCTTTCCGGCGGTCAGCGCCAGCGTATCAGCATCGCGCGTGCAATCCTGAAGAATCCGCCAATCCTTATTCTGGATGAGGCTACATCGGCTCTCGATACCGAGTCGGAGCGTCTTGTTCAGGAAGCGCTCGAACGTCTCATGAAAGACCGCACAACAATAGCCATAGCCCACAGGCTGTCCACCATCAGAGGAGCCGATGAGATTTGCGTAATGCACGAAGGCAGCATTGTGGAACGTGGTACACACGAAGAGCTTATAGCGTTGGACGGCTATTACAAGAGGCTCAATGACATGCAACAACTCTAATTTTACAATACACTATGGTAAAGATCGGAACTCCGCTTACTAAGGTAGCCAAGAGAGCTCTTCTGTGCGGATCAGGAGAACTTGGCAAGGAAGTGACGCTGGAACTGCAGCGCTACGGTGTTGAAGTGATTGCATGTGACCGCTATGAGAATGCACCGGCCATGCAGGTGGCTCATCGCAGTCATGTTCTGAACATGTTGGACGGCAAGGCTCTAAGGGAAGTCATCGAACTTGAAAAGCCCGATTTGATTATCCCTGAAGTGGAGGCCATTGCAACTCCGACCCTCATTGAGCTGGAAAAGGAAGGGTACAATGTGATTCCTACAGCAAATGCCGCTTTTCTGACCATGAACCGCAAGGGTATCCGTCAGCTGGCTGCCGAAAAGCTTGGTCTTCCGACTTCAAAGTACATATTTGCCACGACACGCCAGGAGTTTGATGCCGCTGTCCAGGAGATAGGAACTCCATGTGTTGTAAAGCCTATCATGAGTTCATCAGGGCACGGACAGAGTGTTTGCAAGACGCCGGCCGATGCCGACAGTTCATGGAAGATTTCACAGGAAGGCGGCCGTGCCGGCGGCGGTGAAGTCATAGTTGAAGGCTTTGTGAAGTTCGATTACGAGATCACTCTTCTTACCGTCCGTCATAGTGGCGGTACTACATTCCTGAATCCTATCGGCCACCATCAGGTTGACGGCGATTACCGTGAATCATGGCAGGCCCAGCCAATGAGTGAAAAGGCTCTGCAGCGGGCTCAGGACATAGCAAAAAAGATTACCGACGCACTTGGTGGATATGGAATATTCGGCGTTGAAATGTTCGTCCAGGGTGACAACGTGCTGTTCAGCGAGGTCTCACCGCGTCCGCATGACACTGGAATGGTTACCATGATATCGCAGGACCTTTCTGAATTCGCTTTGCACGCTCGTGCAGTGCTGGGCCTTCCTATTCCTAAGGTGAACTTCTATGGCCCGAGTGCATCGAAGGCTGTTGTAGTTGAAGGCGATGCAACAGAGGTCGAGTTTGAAAACATTGACGAGGTCCTGTCGGAACCTGATGTTCAGATACGCCTGTTCGGCAAGCCATTCATTAAGGGACATCGCCGTATGGGCGTTATTTTGGCAAAGGACGAAACAGTGGAGAAAGCGCTTGAAAAGGTTGAACGCGCCTATGCAAAACTCAAGTGGAAGATTGTCAGATAACCAGAGGCTTTGAGCCCATATACTCCATATATTGCTGTATTATGGCTTTGAGCTGAGCCTCAAGGGCTTCTTCGATATCGGGATACCTGCCTTGGACATTGTTCTCAAGGCGGGTATCTTTTTTAAATTCATAGACTCCCAGTACCCGGTTGCCGTCGAATTGTATCATCAAATCGCCCTGATAGAACATGTATATGCCATTCTGATAGCCTGCAACCCATATCTCATCGTCCGGAGTGGCCAACAGGTTCTGACCGAATGCTACGAAAGGCCTGTCATATCCCAGATAGCCAAGGATGGTCGGCAGTATGTCCGACTGCTGGGCCAGACACCGCCGGTTGGCGGCAATGCTGTCGCCGGGTGCATAGAACAGAATGGGAATATGGAATTGTCCGAATTCTGACTGGTAGTCCGGATGCTCCGACAGGTTGGTATGGTCAGCTGTGAGAACGAACAGCGTGTTTTCAAACCAGGGCTGTCTGCTTGCGCTTTCAAAGAAACGTCTCAGGGCGTAGTCTGAATACCTTACGGTCTTGTATATCGGCAGACCGCCTTCATCGGGCCAGATGCTGCGGTATTTCGCCGGAATGTTGAACGGATTGTGTGACGAAGCGGTAAAGACCGACGCAACGAAAGGTTCCTTGAATCCGTTTATGCTGTCAGCCATGAACTGCAGGAACTCTTCATCCCAGATAGCCCAGACACCGTCAAAATCCTTGTCGCCGTCATAACGGGAATCCTTGTCGAATTCCTCGCGGCCGTAATAGTCATCATATCCTACAAGTCTGGCGTATGACTGGAATCCCATCGAGCCGTCATCGGCTCCATGGAAAAAAGCTGAATAATATCCTTTCTCCTTGAGGTAATATGCCAGGCCTCCAACTTGTTTGGACATCATCGTACCTGTCAGCATGAAATGGTCATTCAGCATGGGGATGCCCGACAGGACCGACGGCATGGCATCGATGCTCTTTCTTCCGTTGGCCATGGAATACTCAAAGTACAGGCTGTGCTGCATGAGTGAGTCCAGAAAAGGAGTGCAGTCATGAATGCCTGTACGTCCCCGGTTCATCTGCCCTATATATTCAGCTCCGAAACTCTCCAATATGAAGACCACAACGTTCTTCTGTCTGAAAACAGCGGTGGAATCGGGCATTATAACAGGGGAATATATATTGTCAAGCTCTTCATCGCTATAGTATTCGGGGATCGCTGCCGAATGATGGCCGATGCTTCTGATGGCGCAGAACGGAGTGTTCAGCACAGCTGCAGCCTGAGCGGTGGTATTGGCATATTGGTAGGCGGTACTCATGGCTATGGGACGTATGTTTTTTGCGAATCCACCGCGTATTCCTCCTATGCTCAATGCAATGCCAAGGCAGAATAGCACCATGCGTACAAGATAATATTTCCATAGTTTGTCGAACTTGACCATCATGGGCGTGCGTGCGGCAAGACAGACAAACACTATCAGCGCCAGTTCCGCAAGTACGATATACCAGTTGGCAATTATGTTGTCAATGAAGATGCTTGCAAGTTCCGCAGGGCTTTCATCTTGAAACTCGGTAAAGACTGCAAATGTGCTGCGGCAGCCTGTGTATGGAAAATATACTGCATCGCATGAATTGGCGACAATGCCGGCGCAGACGGCAACGATGAAAAGGCACTTCATGAAAATGTGGAACCCTCTTGTTTCCTTGAAGTGCAGCGGCAGGAGCATAAGCGCTATGTATGGGAGCAGCAGGTACAGGATGCCTGCCGTATCGAATCTGAGTGAGCCTCTAATGAGCGATATGACAAGATTCCTGTCGTTCAGGGAACCGGCAAATGCATCCCAGTTGTACCAGACGAATATAATCCGGCACAGCATAAAGGCAACATAGGCAAGCAGAAGATTGCTGACAAGTGTGAAGAAAGGTGTCCTGAAGAAGGAGACTCTGTCCGTTTTTTTCATTTCGATTCCAATCTATGTTCCAGTGCGAACTGCATGCTGACATAGTTGGATGTGCTGAGGCATGCTTCCGTTCCAAAGTCTATGCCTCTTGACGCCAGTTCTTTCCAGACTTGTGCGTCAGCATGCTCCAGGTTATCTTTCTGTATTGACTGCTCAAGCAGTCCGTATACTATTCCTGCATTGAAATTGTCACCGGCTCCGATTGTGCTTACCGGTTCAATCCGTTTTGAATCGAACCGGTATTCCTGTCCGCCGTCAAGCACAAAGACTCCCTGGCTGCCCCGCGTGCAGATGAAGTGTCTGCAATACGGTGAAATATGTTCATTGTATATCCGGCGGAAATCATCGTTTCCGTAGATATTCGTCAAATCTTCATGGCTTCCGCGTACGATATCGGCCAAAGCGTAATTCCTGGTGAATGTCGCTCTCAGACTTTCAACTTCGCTGCAATGGTTGCTGCGGAAGTTAAGGTCATAATAAAGAATCGCTCCTTTGCTTTTGGCATATTCCAGAAAAGGACCGACTTTGTTCTGAAGCACAGGATTCAGGGCATAGTACGCACCGAACATGACAATGTCGTTCCGCTGTATGGGCGGAAGTTCGAAGTCAAGCCTGTTGTTGGGGTAATCCTTGTAGAAACTGTAATGGGCGTCCCCGTTTTCGTCCAGATATGCCAGTGAAATGGCCGTTTTTCGTCCTTTGTAACAGGATGAAAAACTTGAATCGATGCCATTCTCCTTCATGAATGAAAGAATATGCATCCCGACTGCATCGTCACCGATTTCTGTAATGAAAGTACAGTCGGCACCTGTACGTCCAAGCGATACCAGACCATTGAAAACAGACCCCCCGGCTACTGCGTCGACCGGTTTCCCGTTCCTGAACAGTATGTCATAGACGGTTTCTCCAATACCGTAAACCTTTCTCATAAAAGCTTTTTGGAACGCTGTCCCAGATATCCGCCATGATGGCGTTTGTTATACTCCTCAGCGCTGAAACCGATACTCTTCATGGTCTCGGTTACAAGTGCATCGCCGATGACATTCATGACGGTGGTGCTGGTGGTAGGCGTAAGGCCGAGAGGACACACCTCGTCGGGATTGCCTGTGCCGAGAACCACAGTGGCGATTTTTGCGAGGGGACTTTCGGTACGTCCTGTGAGCACGATGAATTTGAGCGTCGGGTCAAGTTTGAGCGCCAGGTCGGCCAGCTCAAGTATTTCACGCGTCTTGCCCGAATTTGAGACAAGCAGGAAAATGTCGTTTTTCTGCAGTATTCCCAGATCTCCGTGCTGTGCCTCGCTGGGGTGGAGAAAAACGGAAGGCGTTCCCGTGGAACTGAAAGTCGTTGCCATATTCATGGCTATCTGCCCTGCCTTGCCCATACCGCTTGTGATAAGTTTTGCACCCAGGTGGTGTACATGATGAACGATAAGTTCTACGGCTTTCTCATATTCTGGTCCTACAGGGATGTCCATTATGGCCTGAGCCTCATTGGCAATCATATCCTTTATGGAATCAACCATCATACTCATTTTCGTTTTCTCTTAGGCTCTGCAAAGATAGCATTTGCCTTTGCAAATATCAAATATTTCCATTTTTCATTCAATTTGGTTGCTTCTGTCGTTTCAAAGTGTTAATTTTGCCGGCTACATATAAATAGGTATATATTTTTCACTTAATATTTCAAAGATGAACATTGTAACAAAAGAATTCCAGCTGCCCGATGGCAGAACCATCAAGCTGGAGACCGGGAAACTGGCCAAGCAAGCCGATGGAGCCGTAATGCTGACTTGTGGCAAAACTATGCTCCTGGCCACTGTATGCGCCGCAAAAGATGCAGTTCCCGGAACAGATTTCATGCCGCTTCAGGTAGAGTACAGGGAAAAGTATGCTTCAATCGGCCGTTTCCCCGGTGGTTTCACCAAACGTGAAGGCCGTCCTTCGGACTACGAAATCCTGACCTGCCGTCTTGTTGACCGTGCACTGCGCCCGCTGTTCCCGGACAACTATCATGCAGAAGTATTCGTAAACATCATACTGTTCAGTGCCGATGGCGAACAGATGCCTGACGCTCTGGCCGGTCTGGCTGCTTCGGCAGCACTTGCCGTATCGGACATCCCGTTCGGCGGTCCTATCTCGGAAGTGCGTGTAGCACGCATCAATGGCGAGTATGTCATCGACCCGACCTTCAAGCAGCTTGAAGAAGCCGATATGGACGTCATGGTTGCCGCAACATACGACAACATCATGATGGTCGAGGGCGAGATGAAGGAAGTCAGCGAAGCCGACCTGCTCGGTGCCATGAAGGCCGCTCACGAGGAAATCAAGAAGCACTGCAAGATCCAGATGGAACTGACCGAAGAGGTCGGCAAGACCGTCAAGCGCGAGTACTGCCACGAAGTCAACGACGAAGACCTTCGTGCAGATCTCAAGAAGGTCACATATCCTCTGGCATACGATGTCACAAAGCAGGCTCTCGAAAAGCATGCACGTGCCGAGGCTTTTGAAAAGATTGCCCAGGACTACAAGGATGCATACGCAGCTGCCCATACCGAACTCAGCGAGGACGAACTTGCCGAAAAGAACGCACTCATTGACCGTTACTTCATGGATGTAGAGCGTGACGCAATGCGCCGCTGCATCCTTGACGAAGGCATACGTCTCGACGGCCGCAAGACCACCGATATCCGCCCCATCTGGTGCGAGGTAGGCTATCTGCCCGGCCCTCACGGCTCATCGATCTTCACACGCGGTGAAACCCAGTCACTGTGCTCGGTAACCCTTGGCACAAAGGACGACGAGAAAATGGTTGACGATGTTCTGGACCAGCATGACGAGCGTTTCCTGCTGCACTACAACTTCCCTCCGTTCTGTACGGGTGAAGCCAAGGCACAGCGCAGCCTGGGCCGTCGTGAAATCGGCCACGGACATCTGGCATGGCGCGCACTGAAGGGCCAGATACCTGCTGACTATCCTTATACCGTACGCGTGGTATCCGATATCCTTGAATCAAACGGATCGTCATCGATGGCTACCGTATGCGCAGGCACCCTTGCGCTTATGGATGCCGGCGTCAAGATAAACAATCCTGTATCGGGTATTGCAATGGGTCTTATCAAGAACCCCGGCGAAAGCAAGTACGCAGTACTGTCCGATATTCTGGGTGACGAGGACCACTTGGGCGATATGGACTTCAAGACCACAGGTACTGTCAAGGGTCTTACCGCCACACAGATGGATATCAAGTGCGACGGTCTGTCATACGACATACTCGAGAAGGCTCTGGCACAGGCAAAGGCCGGCCGTGAGCATATTCTCGGCAAGATACTCGAAACCATTCCAGAGCCGCGTGCCGACCTCAAGCCGCATGCTCCGAGAATCGAATCGCTTACCATTCCGAAGGAATTCATAGGCGCTGTAATAGGCCCGGGCGGAAAGATTATCCAGGGTATGCAGGAAGAGACCGGTGCAAGCATCAACATCGAGGAAGTTGACGGTGTAGGCAAGATTCAGATTGCCGCTTCGAACCGTGACAGCATTGAGGCCGCACTGGCTAAGATCCGCGCCATCGTTGCAGTTCCTGAAGTGGGCGAAGTTTACGACGGCAAGGTACGTTCGGTAATGCCTTACGGTCTGTTCGTCGAGTTCATGCCCGGCAAGGATGGCCTGCTTCACATCAGTGAAATAGACTGGAAGCGTTATGAGACCATTGAAGAGACCGGTATCAAGGAAGGTGACAAGATTCAGGTGAAGCTTATTGACATCGACCCCAAGACCGGAAAGTTCAAGCTTTCACGCCGTGCGCTTCTGGAGAAGCCCGAAGGCTACGAGGAGCGTCCTGCACGTCAGCCGCGCGGTGAACGTCCGCAGCGTGGCGAGCGTCGCGATCACCGTCAGAACGGTGATGTCAAGAACAATCCTGCCCAGGAGAGTAATGAAGAAAAGTAATCTTGCCGTTCCGGCAATACTGTTATCAATGGCAGCCTGTCAACCCCCGGTTGACAGGTTTGCTGTTTCAGGGGTCATTGACGATGCCCAGGGCCAGATTGCCTATCTGGAGAAAATGGATATTGACCGTATCGTCGCTGTCGATTCGGCAGAACTTGACGAAGACGGATATTTCTCTTTCAGCCAGCCGTCTCCAGACGACTGCTTTGAACTGTACCGCCTCAGGGTAGGTTCCAAATGGCTTGCTTTTGCGGTGGATTCTGTCCAGGAAATTGAAATTGCATCCGAACTGTCCGGTATGCAGACCAATTATGTCATTGACGGATCAAAGTCATCGGTCAGCATCAGGGAGGTGACGAGAAAGCAGATTCACCTCATTGAAAATCTGAAGGAGCTTCAGAAACGTTATGCCGGCCCCCAGACAGGTGAGCTTGACCTGCATGCGGCGGAACTGATTGACGTGTTCAAGTCAGAGCTGTGCAACGAATACATTTTCCCAAATCCGGGCTCGCCGGTTGCTTATTACTGCCTTTTCCTCAGTGTAAACGGCCAAAGAATATTCAACCCGTATGCCAGCCGTCAGGATGCGAAGATCTTTGCGGCTGTTGCATCAAGCATGGACATATTGTATCCGCAGGCCGGGCGCACTCAGTATCTGCATAATCTGGCCATGAAGGCCATGTCGAAGACATCGGCATCGAAACCTGTTTCGCAACAGCAGCTCGACTGGCTGAAGAGTATAGTTGTCGAAACCGGATCGATTGACATTGAATTGCCCGATTATAAGGGCAATATGCACAAGTTGAGTGACTTGATCGGCAAGGTCGTGCTGCTTGACCTTACCGCTTACAAGACCGATTATTCCGCGAATTACAATCTCGCTCTGCGCAAACTGTATGACAAGTATGCCGAATATGGCTTTGAGATATTCCAGGTGTCGTTTGACGATGATGAAAGTTTCTGGCTCAACTCATCGGAAAAGATACCATGGGTTTCAGTCCGTGATGAGAGCAGTCTGAATTCACAGATTCTCAAGTCATACAATGTCAGCCAGCTGCCGACGGTCTTTCTTATAGACAGAAACGGAGATCTGGTAGAGCGTCCGGAAGAACTTGCGGAACTTGACGCGAAGATAGAAGCCCTGCTTTAGTGCCTTTATCGGTACAGGAAACAGCTCTTTTGGGAATTGGGCGAAATTTATGTCCGATTGTTGGGTGGAATTAAAATAAATCCTACCTTTGCATAGAAGACAGATATGATGAAAGGGTTCCAACATCTATTGAAAAAAAGATGTATGTTGGAATCTTTTTTAATCATGCTTTTCAAACCTAAGTTGAACAGTTAAATTATTGATATTATGGCATATATGTCAGAAGAGGGCTACAAGAAACTGGTAGCCGAATTACAGTATCTTGAGGGCGTGCGCCGTCCTGAAATCATTCAGCAGATAGCCGAGGCCCGTGATAAGGGAGACCTTTCGGAGAATGCCGAGTATGATGCCGCAAAAGAGGCACAGGGTATGCTGGAGGCTAAGATTGCCACATTGAAAGGCCAGATAGCCGATGCCAAGATCATTGATGAAACAAAGATTGACACATCGACCGTGCAGATTCTTACCAAGGTCAAGATGCGCAACACAAAGAACGGAGCTACGGTAGTCTATTCCATAGTGCCTGAGAGCGAGGCTGACCTCAAGGCAGGAAAGATATCGAGCACAACTCCCATTGCCAAGGGACTGCTTGGCCACAAGGTGGGCGAAGTCGTCGAGATCCAGATACCGAGCGGCAAGATAGGTTTTGAGATTCTTGAAATATCTCTCTGATACAAGGGTGTTGGCATGACTATTTTCAGCAGAATTATTGCAGGCGAGATTCCCTGCTACAAGATTGCGGAGACAGAGAGCTGCTTTGCATTCCTTGACATCAACCCGATGGTGAAAGGACATGTTCTCTGCATTCCCAAACGCGAGGTCGATTATCTGTTTGATCTGACCGATCAGGAACTGTGTGATTTGCAGCTGTTTGCCAAGAAGATTGCCGCAGCCCAGAAAAAGGTTTTCAACTGTGTCAAGGTTGGCCAGGCCGTTCTTGGCCTTGAGGTGCCGCACGCACACATCCATCTCATTCCCATGCAGTCTGAGAAGGACATGCTGTTCAGCAATCCCAAACTCAAGCTGACCGATGAGGAGTTCCGTCAGATAGCAGCCGATATTCAGGCCGCACTCTGAACCTGATTCTTATTTCTTACGGAAATATTTGCCGATTACCGGGAGACTGGTGACCGGCAAGTCTTTTTTCAGTATCCTTGCCACATAGACAAGCAGCAGAAGTGTGCCTATTGCCATGTAAAGCCATGAAGCCAGGCCTTTCATGGGAACCAGCAGACAGGCTGTTATGACGGCTGCATACAGGCAGTACATGCCTATCTCCTTCATGGGATAGCAGACAGTGCTGTATCTGCTTCCGATAATCCATGACATGAGCATGCACACCCCGTAGCCTGCAAATCCACCCCATGCGCAGGCCATGTAACCCACGCGCGGTACGAATACCACGTTTATTGCAATCATCACGGCGGCACCTGTAGCGCTCATTACCGCGCCCCACCATGTCTTGTCAATAAGCTTGTACCAGAATGACAGGTTGAAGTATATGCCCATAAACAGTTCCGCTACCATTACTATAGGCACAACCTTCAGGCCAACCCAGTAGCCGTGATTGCTGACAAGATACTTGAGCAGCGGCAGATACACCATTACGGCCAGGAATGCAAGAAGTCCGAAAATTATGAAATACTTCATTCCCTGTGCCAGCACTTCATTGTTGTCCTTGTCCTTTGTGCTGCCGAACACGAAAGGTTCGTACGCATAGCGGAATGCCTGGGTGAGCAGGCTGAGTATCAGTGCAATCTTTGCGCAGGAACCGTAAATGCCAAGCTGGACCTTGCCTTCCTGACCCGGTACTAGATTGGGATAGAACATCTTGTCAAACACCTGATTCAGTATGCCTACCACGCCAAGCAGCAGCAGAGGCCATGCGTAACGCAGCATGCGGCGGGCCAGCTGTCGGTCAAATCCGTAGGAAAGACCTTTCATTTCGTTCATGAAAAGCAGTCCTACAAACAGGGTGCAAATCAGGTTGACAAAGAATATCAGGCCAACGCCATAGTCAAAGCGTACATATATGCCATGCAGTGCAGGAATCCTGGGTACCAGCATGAATACTGCAAGGTTCAGCAACACATTCGGAATGATGAACGCCATCTTCAGTGCCATGAAGCGCAAGGGGCGGTGCTGCTGTCTCAAGCGGCTGAACATTATGGCCTGGAATGCATCGAGCGCACCTATTACTGCAAAGCAGGCAACATATTCGGGGTGGCTGGAGTAGGTCATGGCGGCCGATATAGGCTTGAGGAATGCAAATACCAGTGCCACGAATGCCAGTCCAACCAGTCCAACCATACGCAGCGATGTACCGTAAACAAGCCTGTCATCCTCGTCCTCACGGTTTGCAAAGCGGAAGTAAGTGGTTTCCATGCCGAAGGTCAGCACTACAAGAACCAGCCCGGCCCAGGCGTACAGGTTTGACACAATGCCGTAACCTCCGCTTTCAGGGGCTATGTATTTTGTGTGAACAGGTACCAGCAGGTAGTTCAGAAACCGTCCTACTATGCTGCTTATTCCATAAATTGCTGTGTCCTTGGCCAAAGCGGCCATTTTCCCGTTTGCCATGTCAGGTTTGTGTGGTTTTCTTCAAAATTACGCTATTTCGTGCCATTTTTTTTTGTCTCGGGTGAAAATTTTGTGAAAAGCATTAATTAGGTATCAATTTATGAATTACGTTTGCTGTCGAAATGAAAATTGACAGGAAAGCATAACGTAACAGACCATGAAAAACACAACATGGCAATTCAAGTTTCCATGGCGGCAGGTGCAACCGCCATGAACTTGAATCTGTTTTTTCGGGTGAGCCCGGATTGGACGTGTAGATAAAAGAAAAGGAGTTGCAAACCGCAACTCCTTTTCTTTTGGCGCTCCTTCTAGGACTTGAACCTAGGACCCCCTGATTAACAGTCAGATGCTCTAACCAACTGAGCTAAAGAAGCTTTCCACATTTTTCGAAGGAATATCCTTCCCAAACGCGGTGCAAATGTACTGCCTTTTTTGGAATACGCAATATCATCGGCAAAAAAAATGGCTTGAAAAGCCAAAAATATATATCTTCGCTGTCAAAGAAAGCCTGAAACAGGCCATATTGTTGTTATCGGTATGAAAAGAAACTCTATAATATTGTTGGTGCTGGCTGCCTCGGTCGCAGCGAAAGCGGCCGATGTTGACGGTAAGACAAAGCAGGATACCCGGTTCCAGATGGCATCGAACATGGAAATCATGTACGAGGTGGTGCGTGAATTGGGTATGTCGTACGTTGATACTCTTGACATGAAGAAAACCATAGAGACGGGCATCAACGCCATGCTTGGCAGCATCGACCCATACACCGAGTATTATCCTGAGGATGATATGAGCGAACTGAAAACAATGACGACCGGCAAGTACGGCGGCATCGGCGCAATTATCCGTCAGTATCCGAAACGGGATTATGTATATATAGAGGAACCGTACGAGGGTATGCCTGCCCAGAAAGCCGGACTGAAAGCGGGTGACCGCATTCTGGCCATCGACGGCGAAAGCATGAAGGGCAAGGCTTCGCAGTATGTCAGTGAGCATCTGCGCGGTGAGGTGGGCACCGGTCTTACGGTTACGGTAGGGCGCGGCGCCGATTCCGTTGACGTGCGCTTTGACCGCAGCATAATAACGCTGCCTGCCGTTCCATATTATGGAATGATGGACGGTTATGGTTACATTATGTTGGAACAGTTTACGGAGAACTGCTCCCGCCAGGTCCTGAAGGCTGTTGTCGATTTGAAGGAACAGGGCGCCAGGGGGCTGATTCTTGATTTGCGCGACAATGGCGGCGGTCTGATGAACGAGGCTGTCGATATTGTGGGCCTGTTTGTGCCGTCAGGCACCAAGGTCGTTGACATTAAAGGCAAGACTCCGCAGGCAAACGGAAGCTGCGTGACCCAGAAGAAACCGGTCGATACAGATATGCCTCTGGTCGTACTGATTGACGGTGAATCGGCATCGGCCAGCGAGATTGTTTCGGGCAGCCTGCAGGATTTGGACCGTGCGGTAGTTATGGGCGCACGCTCGTACGGAAAGGGACTGGTGCAGAGTACACGTCCGATGCCGTACAACGGTACGCTGAAGCTTACTACCGCCAAATACTATATTCCAAGCGGACGGTGCATCCAGGAACTTGACTATTCCAGGAAGAATGACCGAGGACAGGCCCAGCATATTCCGGACAGCCTTACCAAGGTGTTCCATACTGCTGCAGGACGGCCGGTACGTGACGGGGGCGGCATAAGGCCCGATGTCGAATGTCCGGTCGATACGGTGCCTGCAATAGTTTATGCGCTCTCGCAGAATGTGGTGATGTTTGATTTCGTGAACGATTATTGCAGCAGGCATGAACGCATAGCTCCGATAGGACAGTTCGGAATCAGTGACGATGAACTGGCCGCTTTCAGACAGTATTGCCGCGACAATGGTTTTGAGTACACCAGTTCCAGCAGCAAGGTGCTTGAATCGCTGCGCAATGTCGCGAAAGCCGAGGGGCTGGAGTCAAAAGCCCTTGATGAGTTCAAGGCTCTGGAGGAAAAGCTCAAATATGACCCGGATGCCGATATGGACCAGTTCAACGAGGACATACGCCGTATCCTTGCTGCGGAAATAGCAAACCGGTACTATTATCAGAAGGGCTCGATCATTCAGAGCCTGAAAGATGACAAGGCCGTAAAGTCTGCAATTGAACTGCTGTCGGACGGCGTGCGTTACCGCTCGATCCTGACAGTTTCGCCGTCGGATGAATAGCCGAGACTGTCAATTCCGACAAATACTTTTGCCGATTTGTCGGGCAGAGGCAGAATTGATACCATATCGGTCTCGTCATTGACTACAAGCAGGGCCGATTCAGGTTCGAACCTGTCAATGGAAAGTGTCATCGGCGCGGCCGGAGTGCCTTGGAACAGCAGGCTGTCGTTCAGATACAGTGTCATTGGATGATTGACGGCATTCCGCTCAATTCTGATGTCATACCTTTCGCTGAATGAGACTTCTTTCTTTTCGTATATCCTGAAGGACAGGAAGACGAAAAGTACCACTACGAGCAATACTAGCACTATCATTAAAATCGATCCTATCAGAAAGGCGTTGTTGGCTTTGGCTGATTTTTTTTCCATGTTATTCTATTGACGGTGCACAAAGCTACCCGTTTTTTTTGTTCAAGTCGGCAAAAATTGCGAAAATTGCAGTGCCAAGCAATTGCATTGACCTAATTAACAACCAACGATAATGAAGAAAACTGCACTTTTGGCTATGGCAGCACTGCTGTCTGCGCCAGCTATGGTCCTTGCCGAACCGGATCCGAATTTCCACATTTACATCTGCATCGGCCAGTCCAACATGGAGGGTAACCCGCGTCCTGAACAGATAGACAAGGAGGGCGTTCCTGAAAACTTTGTTACAATGAATGCCGTTGATTTCCCTGACAGCAAGATGGGCGAATGGCGCAAGGCCGTGCCTCCATTGGCACGTCCCAATACCGGTCTGACTCCGGCTGACTGGTTCGGCCGCACTATGGTCCAGAATATGCCGGAAGGTACAAAAATCGGCGTAGTCATGGTTGCCGTTGCCGGCTGCAAGATTGAGCTGTTTGACAAGGCGCAGGCTCAGGAATACATATCCACATCGGCAGACTGGCTGAAGAACATCTGCAAGGAATACGGAGGTGATCCTTATGGCCGTCTTATTGAATTGTGCAAGAAGGCCCAGCAGGATGGCGTGATAAAGGGCATTCTGCTGCACCAGGGCGAATCGAACAGCGGAGAGGAAGAGTGGCCGAACAAGGTCAAGAAGGTTTATGAGGATATTCTTGCCGACCTTGGCCTTGAAGCAGCAAATGTTCCTCTGCTTTCAGGTGAAGTCGTTCCTGCCGACCAGCGTGGCGTATGTGCAGGTCACAACGAAGTTATGGCCAAGCTGCCAAGCGTCATCCCGACTTCAATGGTTGTACCGGCATACGGTTGCTCAGCCGGTTTTGACCATCTGCATTTCAATGCCAAGGGCTCACGTGAATTCGGCCGCCGTTATGCGGCACGTATGCTCGGCTATCTGGGCTACTGATCAGTTCGCTTTTAATATAATGGGGGAATGGCTTGGTCGGTCATTCCCCCATTTTTTTTCATTTGCGGGTAACGGTTCTGGAATTTGAGCTCAGGAGTAACGCTCTCCGAATTTGATTTGGGCGTCGTTCAGATATTTCTTGAAATCCACTTCCTTGTCGCGTGGGCAGATTACCAGCACATCATCGGTTTCGACCACAAGAAAGTCGTTCAGACCGTCCACCACGATTAGCTTTTTGTCGTTGTTGCAGAGAACCATGCTGCCGTTACAGTTGTATGTCTGGTTGTTGTCCGTACCTATGACATTCCCGTTATTGTCCTTGCGGCAGTAGTCATACAGAAGATCCCAGCTCTCGATGTCGTTCCATCGGAAGTTTCCGGTGGCCATATAGACCTTGTCGGTCTTTTCCAGCACTGCGTGGTCGATGGAGATGTGCGGGAATGCCTCATAGACCGAATACAGCAACCCCCGACGCGCATCGCGGTTGTGCGCGCTGTCAAATATCACGTTGAACTGCGCTTCAAGATCGGGCAGGCACTCGCCTGCAATTCCAATGAACGAGTTGACGTTCCACATGAGAATGCCGGAGTTCCAGAAAAATTCACCGCTCTCCACGAAGATTTTTGCAAATGCCTCTTCGGGCTTCTCGGTAAAGGCCCGGACCTTGTTCATGCCGTCAACCTGCAAGTCGTCGGCCTGTATGTAGCCGAACCGCGTTTCGGGGCGTGTGGGCTTGATTCCGACCGTAAGCAGGCCGTCATTCTCCGACACAAAGTTCAAACCTTCCACAATGGTCTGCCTGTACGGTTCCTCGTCCATGATGACAAGGTCCGACGGCACCACCACTACGTTTGCATTCGGGTTTATGTCGCGTATGTGGTAGGCGGCCAGCATGATGCTGGGGGCGGTACCTTTCATTACCGGTTCACGCAGGACCTGATGGGGCTCCAGATCGGGCAGCTGTGCCAGGACGTCCTCGTAGAAATCGAGATTGGTCGATACGATTATATTCTCTTTCGGTATTATTCCGGACATGCGTCTGACGGTCGTTTTGAGCAGCGTGGAACCGTCACCGTTGAAATCAAGGAACTGTTTGGGCAGTCCCTTGCGGCTGAGCGGCCAAAGTCTTGTTCCAAAACCTCCGGCCAGTACAACGCAGTAAAAATCAGAGCCTAACATAAAATTGATATGGTATTGGGCTTACAAGGCCCGTTTTGTAATGCTCCAAGATAGCAAGTCCTCTTGAATTATCAATAATCCGATCAGTTAAAAATGGAGTATATGCCGGCTATTTTTTGAATGGTGCGCTTTTTGCCGTACTTGGTGTTGCAATATCGGGAAAATGTTCTACTTTTGCACCCGCTAGGCCCAGATGGCGGAATCGGTAGACGCGCTGGTCTCAAACACCAGTGGGGCAACCCGTGCCGGTTCGACCCCGGCTCTGGGTACGGAAAACACCCTGCAACATGACGGTTGCGGGGTGTTTTCCGTCTGTACCGTCATCTATACATTATTATATATACGGACTTTTCTCTGGAAAAGGTATCGGGTTCTTGCGTATTGCGGAAAAAACAGGCATTTTTGGGCTGTTTTTTATCAAATATTTGCAATTAAGCGGTCCTTCGTGCGGTTTCTTAACAATTTCATCACCGAAATGGCATTTTTTTTTCGAAATTTATTCGTGCAAACAAAATAATGTCTACATTTG
>JAZUFX010000002.1:0-40096 GCA_045640885.1 Bacteroidaceae bacterium
AATCATCCTGTTCCGACACCGGAAGGGGAGGATCAGAATGAATGGCTTGGATTCCGTCAGAATAACGGACTGGCTGTGTCCCGGCTGAATCAGCTTCGGGGGACTTGTCAACCGTAGCCGTTTCAGCCTCGCTGTCAGGCAGGACACATGGCTTCTTCCGTGGAGGCTTCTCTATTGTCCTGACAACAGGGTTGCTCACGAAGAAGTCGCACTTAATCATACCCTGATTCGTGAACCATACCGACAGACATTTCAGCGTGTGGATGGTGGTACGGTTCGTGGGTTCAGAGTTGAGTATGCCGATAAGGTTGAACTCCCTGACTATGCGGGTGGCCGTCTTGCGGTCACAGTTCCAGAGTCGGGCAAGTTCAGCTTTTGAGGCGATGAACTGGCCGGGCAATATCCCGGCTGAAAAGCCCTTCCTTTCGACAACTGTCTTTTCCAAAACAGCCATTCGGATGAAGGTGGTTAAACACAACATACGGTTCACTCCCTGACAATTGTCTGAAAGGTAGTCAAGCTGCGCTGCGTTCAACGTTGTGCTGTATCTGATATTTGAATAGCTCATAGTGGTATGTGCTTCTGTGGCTGGAATCAGCGGTGTAATCCGCTGCGCTGCTGTGGTACCCCGTTCTCAACAATCTCTACAAGGGTGTTGTAAAGGTTCTGTTCCTGAGCCTTTGTGAGTGACCTGATGCATTGGATGTCTATTCCCAGAGCGACAGACATTCTGCCCGCCCGAATAGATACCTCGTTGTTGTTGATGGCACTGTTGGCTCCAGTTGCAGCAATGTATTCATTGACTTTCTCTTCCATGGTGAAATAGCCTTGCCCGGTCTTGGCCCAATGAATTGCATGGCTGACGGCTTCTTCTTTCAATCGGTCTAATTCCTTTGCGTCCATATTCAAATGCCGATTACTGGTTATACATTAAGTGCTGCTGGCTTGTGCTTCTTGCCCGAACTGAGGGCTTGAAGATGAGCCTCGAAATCATTGGTGGCCTCGTTGGGACTGAATGGCGAATCACAGCGGTTTCCGCTCTTAATCCATGCCAGAAGGTCGCTTTTCAGGAAGTAGAGCTTGTTGCCTCGCTTCATGAAGGGTATTGTCCTGTCGGATGTCATGGAATAGACGGTTGACGGTTTCTTGCCGATGAACTTGCAGGCCTGTTCAAGGGTCATGAGTCCGTCAGGATCCTCCGTCTGGCCTTGCGAAAGATTGACAGATGTGCTCAGTTGGCTGATCACATAGTCAAGCTTGTTCTGTATGTCACCGAGAACGCTCGGTATCTGTTCAAATGTTATGTCCTGTTGCATAGCTGATTAATCGGTTTTGTTGTTCTTCAATGAAATGCGTGTTGAAGCCTCTCTCTTGAGCTTGCTGACAACTTCGGTATACACCTGAGCCGTAGCAAGGTTTGAGTGCGCCACCAGCTTGCTCAGAGTGTAGATGTCAGTACCTTCGGCAAGTTGCAGTGTGGCGAAGGTGTGACGGAAGCAATGGAATGTGATGTGTTTGGTTATCCCGGCATCCTTCACCCATTTTTTGAGGTGCTTGTTGATGATGGTCGGATTGAGGCCCTTGAAAACCTGTCCTGTGCCTTTCTCTCCGCACAGCTCCAGAGCTTCCTCGCTGATGGGAAGGATGGCATCTGTCTTTGTCTTCTGAGTCGTGATGTCAAGAACCCAGCCTCCGTCACTTGAAATCCTGATGTTATCCCATGTCAATAGGATAATGTCAGACAGTCTGAGCCCAGTCAGGCAGGAGAAGAGTCCTGCCCTGTACAGGACTTCGCTGCCGCATTTCGTGTTGTAGAGTGACAAAAGCTCTTCCTTGTTCAGGTACTCACGCTTGTTGCCGCGAGCCTTTACCTTGGTCAATTTGAGGGATATGTTCTCTTTGATATATCCGTCCTCAAAAGCCATTCTGACCACAGCTTTCAGCTTTGTGAAGTTGTTGTTGGCCGTTGTGCCCATGATTGGCTTGCCGTTGACATAGCATTCCTCAGACAGAAGATAATCCATGAAGCCCTGACAGAAGGGGACAGACAGGTCGCAGAAACGGCATTGTCCCTTCGTGTAATTGACCAGATGGTTGTAGGCCGTGTCCCAGTTGCGCCTATTGGTGCTGGCCTTGGCTTTCTCCTTGAAATAGTCCAGAAAGCTCTCCTTGGTCTTGGAACGGTCAAGAAAGCCGTATTCCTCGTTGATGATGGCCTCCGTCCGCTGACACCTGATAAGTTCTGCCTTTTGGAGGATGCTGCGGTTGTACTCTATCTGAAACGGCTCTACAGGGTTGGTATAGATGTAGAATCCCAGATATTCCCTTCGTGTCATCTTCCCAGTCTTGGGGTTGCGCACAGGAGGGTAGAAGTCAAGGTAGAGTGATGTCTGTCCGTTCTTTATAGGTCGTTTGCGGACAGTGACCTTTGTACAGTAGTTCATCATATTCTATGTCTCTATTTTCTTTTGCGTTTGGTGGTCGGATTCTTCCTTGCGGATTTCCTTCTGGCGGAATCCCAGTCTGCTTTCAGGTAGTAGAGTGCCTGACCTCCCTGAACGGTCTTGGTGCGGACACCATGTGCCGTTGCAAAGCGTCTGACCTGAGTCTTGCCCAGTCCGTACAGCTTCATGATGTCAGCACAGGAATACCAGTCCTTTCTCAGGTTCTTGCCCTGTTCCTCGTTGTAGGCTGCGATTGCCTGTTCAACGGCATTCTTCTCGAAGCACGTTGTGCCCCAGGCATGAACTGGATCCAGACCATAGCGGTTGCGTATCTCATAGAGTCGGCCATATTTGAGGTCGAAATTGCGGAGGACTTCTGCCATAGTGTAGTGGGTGTCGTGCGTGACTCCGTCAGGTGCAACGGCACCGGCCTTTGGGGTCTTCCTGCACTTGGCCCTTTTATCCTTGCAGCCTGTCTCGGCCTGAGCTTGGCGGCTCTTTTCAATGGCCTTGGAAACGGATGCCGGGATTACGACCTCATATCCGCTCTGTTCTGCCAGATTCAGCAATTGATCCAATGTGATTCGTACCATTCTTGATGATAGTTTGACTGTTTGAACTGTTCCGTTGCGTATCAGCCCAAACATAGATGTCCTTCCTATCCTCAGAAAGTCGGCTGCTTCCGCAATTGTTAAAAATCTGTTGCCGTTGTACGTGCTTTCAGCCATTGAAAATCGCTCCATTCTGACGTGTTTTTAGGGTCATTTTATCCAATTTTCGATTGTTCGGGAGAGGGACCCAGACGGAAACTTTTTAGAGTTCATTAGAGTTCATCTTAGTTCACGAAAGTTCAAAGTTTCTGACCTTGTCCGTGTCTCTTCGCGGTACAATCGCGGTACAAAAATATCCTAAACGGATGCAAAAATCAATAGGCGGCCGGGGAGGGAGGTCAAGAGGAATCTATTGATATAGGGTAATTTACAGCGATTGATTTGCGTCCTTTACGATTCCTTTTGGATTCATTTTCCCGCATGTGGAATTCATTGGAATGGGAGCCTGCTGCCAGACAAAAGAAATCCCCTGCAAGCTACAAGAGCTACAGGGGATTTTCTATGTAGAAGCTGATTGTTACTTCTTGGCAGCGAGAGCCTGGGCAACGTCAACGGCGCAAGCTACCGAGCAGCCTACCATGGGGTTGTTGCCTATGCCAAGGAAGCCCATCATCTCGACGTGTGCGGGAACCGATGAAGAACCTGCAAACTGTGCGTCTGAGTGCATGCGGCCCATGGTGTCGGTCATACCGTATGAAGCGGGACCTGCAGCCATGTTGTCCGGATGAAGTGTACGGCCTGTACCGCCACCTGATGCTACTGAGAAATAAGGCTTGCCGGCCAAAACGCGCTCCTTCTTGTAGGTGCCTGCAACCGGGTGCTGGAAACGTGTCGGGTTGGTTGAGTTACCGGTAATCGATACGTCAACGCCTTCCTTCCACATTACTGCAACGCCTTCGCGTACATCGTCTGCACCGTAGCACTTTACCTTGGCGCGGGGACCGTCGCTGTATGCAATTTCCTTGACAACCTTCAGCTTGCCTGTATAGTAGTCAAACTTGGTCTGTACGTATGTGAAACCGTTAATGCGGCTGATGATCATGGCGGCGTCCTTGCCAAGACCGTTCAGGATGACGCGCAGAGGTTTCTTGCGGACCTTGTCGGCCTTTGCGGCAATCTTGATGGCACCTTCGGCAGCGGCGAACGACTCGTGACCTGCAAGGAATGCAAAGCACTGTGTCTTTTCGTTGAGCAGACGGGCAGCCAGGTTACCGTGACCGAGACCTACCTTGCGGTCGTCAGCTACTGAACCGGGAATGCAGAAGCTCTGCAGACCTATGCCTATGTTCTCGGCAGCCTTTACGGCGCTCTTGTCGCCGGTCTTTTCACCTTCCTTCAGAGCGATGGCGCAACCGCATACGTATGCCCACTTTGCGTTTTCAAAGCAGATAGGCTGGGTTTCCTCACAAGCCTTGTAAGGATCGATGCCGTAGCTTTCGCAAATCTTGTTGGCCTCTTCAATAGAGGAGATTCCATGCTCGTTAAGAGCAGCGAGGACCTGCTTCATGCGACGGTCCTGTGATTCGAACTTAACTTCTCTAATCATAGTCGTATCTCCTTATTATTCTTTACGTGGGTCAATGAATTTGACGGCACCAGCCTCCTTTGAGAAGCGTCCGTAGGTCGATGTAACCTTCTTGAGAGCTTCGTTGGCATCGGTACCCTTCTTGATCTCATCCATGAACTTGCCCAGGTTGACAAACTCATAGCCGCAAACCTGATCGTCCTTGTCAAGGGCAATGCGGTTTACATAGCCTTCGGCCATTTCAAGGTAGCGTACGCCCTTGGCCTTGGTGCCGTACATGGTACCTACCTGTGAGCGGAGTCCCTTGCCGAGGTCTTCCAGACCGGCGCCGATAACAAGACCGCCTTCTGAGAATGCGCTCTGTGTGCGGCCGTATACAACCTGCAGGAAGAGTTCGCGCATTGCGGTGTTGATGGCATCGCATACAAGGTCGGTGTTCAGAGCTTCGAGCAGAGTCTTGCCCTGCAGGATTTCAGCGGCCATGGCAGCTGAGTGGGTCATGCCCGAGCAGCCGATAGTCTCTACCAGAGCTTCCTCGATGATACCGTTCTTGATGTTGAGTGACAGCTTGCAGGCGCCCTGCTGAGGTGCGCACCAGCCAATACCGTGAGTCATGCCCGAGATGTCCTTGATCTCCTTGGCCTTGATCCACTTGCCCTCTTCAGGAATTGGAGCGGGTCCGTGCTTCGGTCCTTTCTGGACCACGCACATGTTTTCTACTTCTTTTGAGTAAATCATAAGTGAAATATTATATAAAAAACCGAATCTTCAGTTTCAGTTTGCAAAGTTAGTCTTTTTTCCAGCTTTTTCTGCTTATCTTTGCTACAAAATAATGTAATCGTGACATAATTATGAAAGCCTGGAAAATATCACTCTTTGCCATGCTGGCAGCGGTAGCAGCCGGTACAGTGGCTTCATGTGATGCCGTGGAACCGTCAACGTATTATGAGCAGTTCTACCGGATTGGAACCGTGAAACTCAATTCTTTGGGGACAAAGGCTTACATTGCCATGGATGCCATAGGGGACGATGAGCCTGAATCGTTTGACATACGCAATTTCCGGACCGAGGCCGATATGGAAAAGTTCGGCGTGGAAAACAATGACCGCGTGGTGGCAGTCATGGATTTCAATGCAACCGGAACCATGTACAACAACCGGATCACATTGGACAGACTGCAGAAGATTGGCATTTCCAGACTTGAAACCGTCAAGCCGTCCGATACGCTGAATTACAACTATTTCTTCACGACCTTCACTCTGGTAAATGTAAGATATCCTGAAATCTGGTCAACCGGCCATTTCGTGAACATAGCGCCCGCATATTATGTTCCCGAAAACAGCGGTCCTGCCGAATTCTACATGGATCCTGTGGTCTTCAGCAATGACACGCTTTATGCCAGACTGTATTCCCGGATTCCCTCCATTGACAATTCCCAGTCACGCGCGTCGCAGTCGCTGCTGTGCTTTGACATGTCTTCGTTGCGTGAATCCAGTGCCGATGCCGCCAATCAGGCCGTCAGAACTTCGGCTCTTGAAGGGCTGAAGGGCAAGAATTCTTTTGTCCTTACCGTAGTAACCCCCGATTCATTGAGGGCATACAGGTCCGATTCCGACAAGGAATACTGGCGTCATCCGATGTTGGACCGCATGGTATCGGTATCGGTCGACTTTGATTTCTAATCCATTTCAAAACAGTTTAAGGAAATGGCCGCAAAAGGCAAAGGCTCAAATGCTGTAAACATAAAGAACAAGAAGGCAAGTTTCGACTACGAACTTGTCGATACATATACCGCAGGACTTGTTCTGACAGGTACCGAGATAAAATCGATACGTCAGTCAAAGGCTAGTCTGGCAGATTCGTTCTGCACATTCATCGGCGGTGAACTGTGGGTCAAGAACATGCATGTGGCACAGTATTTCTACGGTTCGTACAACAATCACGTTGCAAAGCGTGACCGCAAGCTGCTGCTCACGGCAAAGGAACTGCGCAAGCTGCAGCAGGATTCAAAGAACCCCGGCTTCACCATTGTCCCCACCAGGCTGTTCATCAACGAAAAGGGCCTGGCAAAACTGGTGGTTGCGCTTGCCAGGGGCAAGCACGAATTCGACAAGCGCCAGTCCATAAGGGAAAACGAGGACAAGCGTGAGATGGCCAGGGCCATGAAGGTATAAATGAAAAGGGCGGCTTTGACGGCCGCCCTTTCAGTTTACTGTGGGGAAGCGTGATTTACATTACGCCCTCTTCGCGAAGCTTCTGCTGCCATTTCCAGGCGTTGCGCAGTGTCTCGGCGAGCGGAGTGTCCGCTTTCCATCCGAGTACTTCGTTGGCTTTTCTGCAGTCTGCATATACCTGTTCCACGTCGCCTGCGCGGCGGCCTGTAATCTTGTAGTTCAGCTTGATGCCTGTGGCTTCTTCAAATCCCTTTATAAGTTCGAGTACGGTTGTTCCGTTTCCGGTACCGAGGTTGAACACTTCAACCTTGTCGGTCTCCCTGTCAAGAATGCGTCCTATGGCCAGAACGTGTGCCTTGGCCAAATCGACCACGTCAATGTAGTCGCGTATGCAGGAGCCGTCGCGGGTGTTGTAGTCGTCGCCGAACACGCTCAGCTGCTTGCGTATTCCCATCGCGGTCTGGGTGATATACGGGACAAGGTTCATGGGAACGCCGTTGGGCAGTTCGCCTATGAGTGATGTCGGGTGCGCTCCTATCGGGTTGAAGTAACGCAGCAGTATGCTCTTTATGGGACTGCCCGATGCTATGGTGTCGCGGATTATTTCCTCGCAAATCTGCTTGGTGTTGCCGTATGGGCAGTTGGCGGGAAGAATGGGCGACTGCTCGTTTACAGGAACCTGCTTCG
The DNA here is from genome assembly GCA_045640885.1 of Bacteroidaceae bacterium. Classification (GTDB taxonomy): domain Bacteria; phylum Bacteroidota; class Bacteroidia; order Bacteroidales; family Bacteroidaceae; genus Colenecus. Next base: position 7,442 of record JAZUFX010000002.1, read on the forward strand.
GCTGGCCGTAGACCGTGCATGACGATGAGAATACAATGCCCTTGACGCCGTACTTCGGCATCAGGGTAAGAAGGTTTATCAGTGAAACCAGATTGTTGCTGTAGTAGTCAAGCGGCTTTTCGCAGCTTTCTCCGACAGCTTTGTATGCGGCAAAATGAATGATGGCTTCAATGCCTGCATATTTTTTGAATACGGCTTCCAATGCACTCGAATCACAGCAGTCAACACGCTCGAAGGCCGGACGTCTGCCTGTGATTTTCTCAATCCTGTCAACTACTGTCTCTTTTGAATTGGAGAGCTTGTCTACAATGACAGGTTCGTATCCGGCATTCTGAAGTTCTACGACAGTGTGTGAACCGATATATCCGGTACCTCCGGTAACAAGAATCTTTCTCATTATTCATCAAATGGTTGTTTCGGGTGCAAACTTAACAAAAAGTATTATAACTTTGTTACTTGACTGCACTAGAGAATAATATCGGAATATGAAAGCTGACAGAACATTGCTGCTGCTTCCTGTATTGTGCCTGGTACTGTCGGGATGCCGTAAGACCGGGGCGGTCAGGTATCTGGACGGTCCGGACGACTTGCACGGACAGACTATTTGCGCACAGGTGGGTTCGATAAGTGATCTGTACATAAGCGAACACTATAAGGACTCTGAAATAAAGTATGTCGAGGTGGGGACTGATATTCCCGTAATGGTCGTAACCGGAAAAGCCGATGCGGGCGTCACTACATCGCTTGTCTGGATGACGCACCATAAACAGTATCCGGAACTGTCATGTTTCCATCTCGAGGAATGCAGTTCCGACATAGCTTTCCCGGTCAGCAAGGACAATCCCGGACTTGCGGCCGAACTCAATGCTTTCCTTGACGGTTATCTTCAGACCGACGGTTTCAATGAAATGGTTGAAGACTGGAGCGCCGATCCGGAAGGCCACCGGATGCCGGTGACTGATGCTGAAACCTGTAATCGGGAAGTCCTTACGGTAGCGTTGGCACCTGACCAGCCCCCATACGATATGATACGCAATGGCGGGATTGTCGGAATTGAGCCGGAAATCCTGACGCGCTTTGCAATTGAAACCGGTAGGCAGATCAAGTTCGTTCCCGTCAATTTTTCAGGAATAATACCGTGCATCACTTCCGGAAAGGCCGATATGGGCTGCTGCATAATGAGCATCACCGAGGAACGGAGCCGCAGTGTCATGTTCACGAAACCATGGACGCGTGAGGTAGTCGATGTCCTGGTAAGGACTGAGCGTATGTCAAAGTCCGAAGGCGGTCCGGCAGGTCTGCAAAGTGCTGCCGGGAACGGCAAGCCAAGTCTGTGGCAACGTACCAGAAGCAGTTTTGAACAGAATGTGATTCATGAAGACCGATACAGGATGCTGTTGCAAGGCTCGCTGATAACCATTGTCATTTCCCTGCTTTCGGCACTGTTCGGCACTGTGCTTGGCGTCCTGCTTAGCATGGGTTCGCTGAGCCGTTACGGATTCTTCAGAAAGTTCAGTGACATTTACATCGGGTTCATGCGGTGTATCCCTCAGGTGGTGCTGCTCATGATAATGTTCTATGTGGTATTGGGTAAGACGTCATTGAGCGGTACGGCTGTGGCCGTCGTGGCCTTTTCCATGTGTTTCGGGGCGTACACCAGTGTCATTTTCACATCGACCATGAAAGGCATCGACAGGGGACAGCGCGAGGCGGCGCTTTCCATGGGTTTCACCCCTTACCGGACATTCATGAACTTCATTCTTCCTCAGGTCGTCCAGCGTGCATTGCCTGTCTACCGAAACGAATTCATCAGTCTTGTCAAGGCCACTTCGATAGTGGGATACATTACTGTCTTTGACCTGACCCGTGCCGGCGACATTATCCGCAGCCGCACTTTTGAGGCATTCTTCCCGCTGCTTATTGTCACGGTTATATATTTCATTATCATCTGGCTGCTCATACTGCTCCTGAAATATGCACAGTTGAAGTCACAGCCGGTTGTACACAAGTACTCGAAAAAGCATTAGGCCATGATTCGAATAGAACATCTGAAAAAGCAATACGAAGACGGCGGCAACCTGGTATTGACCGATGTCAGCGCAGAAATCGGCGATGGCGAGATTGTAAGCGTAATAGGCCCTTCCGGAAGCGGTAAAAGCACTTTGCTGCGCTGCATCAATATGCTGGAGAAACCTACAGCGGGAAAGATATGGATAGATGGAGTCGAGCTTACCGACCCCAAGACCGACATTTCCAAAGTCCGCCGCAATATGGGCATGGTGTTCCAGTCATTCAATCTGTTCGAACATCTTTCTGTGATAGACAACGTCATGGTGGGGCTTGTCAAGCTGCTTGGCATGGATCCGGAGGTGGCCGAAGGCCGTGCTCTTGAACTTCTTGACCAGGTAGGAATGCTTTCAAAGGCCAATGTTTTCCCGCATCAGCTGAGCGGCGGACAGAAACAGCGTGTCGCCATTGCACGCTGTCTTTCAATGGAACCGAAGATCATTCTGTTCGATGAGCCTACATCGGCACTTGACCCTACAATGGTCAGCGAAGTGCTGCGTGTCATCCGCGATATCGCCAACCGTGGCATAACGATGATTATTGTCACCCATGAGATGCAGTTCGCGCGCAATGTCTCGACGCGTGTGCTATACCTTGATCAGGGCGTGATATATGAAGACGGTACTCCCGAGCAGATTTTCGACAATCCTGTCGGGGAGCGTACACAGATCTTCATAAAGCGTGTACGCACCATTTCACGTCATTTCGATTCGCGCAATACCGATTTGTATGGCCTGTTGGGCGAGATCCATAATTTCTGTTTCCTGTACGGGCTTGACGGAGCTTTGGCCCGGAAGGTGGAAAAGGCAGTACAGAGGGTGCTTTCAATTTGCCTGAATTCCCTTGACGATGAACGCATTTCCAAGCTCAAGTCATGCGGAGGCATGGATCTGGATGTGGCCTTTTCAGAAAAGAGCGGTCATGTGCGTATGCGTCTGACCGTTCCTGTCGAGCTGGAGCGCTATTTCGACGACGAAACGGAAGAAGGCAAGGCACGTCTTGCCGAACTTGAAGTCTCGTTCATGAGCGTTGTGCGTGAGACGCACGAAGGGCGCTTGCAGATTCTGCTTGGCGTAAACTGCCGCTGATTACTTTACCGGTGCAATGGCCGTGGTGGAAAAGCCTCCATCGTGGTACAGGTTCTGCATGGTGACCATGCGCGTCATGTCCGAGAACAGCGTGCACACATAGTTGGCGCAGTCCTGCGCGCTGGCATTGCCAAGCGGTGCTGTTTTATCGGCCCATTCCAGCATTTTCTCCATGCCGTCAATTCCGCTGCCGGCCGTTGTGGCGGTGGGCGACTGTGACACGGTGTTTATGCGCACATGTCTGCCGGTTCCGTAAATGACGCCGAAATTGCGTGTGATGGACTGCAGCAGTGCCTTGGCGTCGGCCATATCGCTGTAGCCCCAGACGGCACGGTCGGCGGCAATGTATGTCAGGGCCACTACAGAACCCCATTCACTGAGGGCGTCTTTTCTGTACAGTGTCTGCAGCAGCTTGTGGAACGACAGGGCCGATATGTCCAGCGTCTTGCCCATAAGGCTGTAATCCAGGTCGTTGTACGGATGTTTCTTGCGTATGTTCGGCGATGTGCCTATGCTGTGCAGGACAAAGTCAAACTGCCCTCCAAAGTGTTCCATCGTGCTGCCGACCAGCCTGTCAAGGTCTTCCAGACTGGTCGCGTCGGCCTCAAATAACGGACATCCCAGCTGACGGGCAAGTTCTTCGGCCTGTCCGAGCCGTATTGCTACGGGGGTGTTGGTCATTACTATCTGTGCACCTTCCTGAACGGCGGTTCTGGCAACAGCCCAAGCTATTGACTTGTCATTCAGTACTCCGGTAATGAGACCTTTCTTTCCTTTCAGCAGTTCCATAATCGACGGTCGTTAATCGGTCGCAAAAGTAATCATTTCCAACCGTTATTCATGAGGAATTACTTACCTTTACCACAAATTACCGAAATATGAAAAGAGTCCTTTCTTTAACGGCAGCAGTACTGGCTGCCTTTTCATTGCATGCGCAGAATCCGTATCTGCCTCTCTGGGAGTTCATTCCCGATGGAGAGCCATACGTTTTTGAAGACCCTGACAACCCGGGCAAATACCGTCTTTACATTTATGGCTCACATGACAATGAAGTGACTGAATACTGCGGCCGCGACCAGGTCGTGTGGTCGGCTCCCGTTGACAATCTTACAGACTGGCGCTATGACGGAGTGATTTTCCAGTCAGTTGCCGATGCCGACGGAAACCCGCTCAATGCCCGTACCGGCAAGGGTGACATATTGTATGCCCCCGACATCGCCACAGTCAGTCAGGATGACGGCAGTACACTTTACTATCTGTATCCGAACAACCAGAGCGCAGGCCGTCAGAGCCAGGTTTGTGTAAGCAGCCGTCCGGACGGACCTTTTGAGGTATGCAACTGGAATGTTGACAATCCGCGCCGTACCGACGGCGTTCTGGGCTTTGACCCTGCAGTGTTTGTCGACGATGACGGCCGTGTCTATGGCTACTGGGGCTTCGAAGAGTCATTCGGCGCTGAACTTGACCCTGAAACCATGGCTACTGTCAAGCCCGGCACGGAGATTGTGAAAAATATGGTGAGCGACTACAGGCACCCTGGCAAGTTCCGTTTCTTCGAGGCGTCGTCAATGCGCAAGATAGAGGACAAGTACGTATTCATATATTCCCGTTACACCGAAGACGGCTGTGACGGCCTGCCGCGTTCAAACAACACGCTGGCGTACGCATACAGCGACCATCCGCTTGGCCCGTTTACATACGGCGGTACAATTGTCGATGCCCGCGAGCCAAAGGAAAACGAACATACCGGCATGCCCATGGCTACGGCCAATCCTTTCGGCAATACGCATGGCAGCATAATGAACATCAAGGGACAGTGGTGGGTGTTCTATCACCGTCAGACCGGAACTGACCAGTTCTCACGTCAGGCTATGGTAGCTCCCATCGAGGTCAAAGTGGAGAAAGGTCCTGGCGGCAAGGTGGAAATATCACGGGCCGAGGTCACATCCGAAGGCTTCCAAATCAAGGGCCTTGACCCGACCGGGACAATTCCGGCCGGCCTGGCCTGCTGGTTCTTCCATCCGGTAAAGGACGTCGAGTCATACCCGAACTTCGAATACGGCGGTTCGTATGTCCAGACCACACATCCCGAAAAGGGGACCGATGTCAGCAGCCTGTACGGCAAGGACCCCGGCTGTTCTGTCGTGAACAATACTGCCGGCAGCATTGTCGGCTTCAAGTATCTTGATTTTGACAGGCTCAGGGCAAAGAAGAATGTCAGGCTTGAAATGAGAATCAGGCCTCATGGCATAGGCGGTTACATCAAGGTTATGGTGGGCGACCCGACATCAAAGGACGGCACTCTTGAAATTGCCGAATTCTGTCTTGAATCGGTCGAGGCATCTGACGGAACTGTCACCCTGACCACCGACTGCGCAAACGGTTTGAAGGGAATAAAAGGTCATGGAAAGAAAGCCGTGTTCTTCAAGTTCATGGATGCGCCGAAGGGCGAATCAATGTGTGACTTCTACGATTTCAGGTTCTATTAAGTTATGGACTACAACGATTTGAAGGACCGCTGCGTGGCGTGGATCAGGGACTGGTTCATGTCAAACGGTCCTGAATGCAGCGCAGTGATAGGCATGAGCGGCGGCAAGGACAGCACCGTGGCTGCCGCCCTGTGTGCCGAGGCGCTTGGCAGGGACAGGGTAGTGGGCGTAAGCATCCCGTCAAACGGCCAGAGTCTGAACGAGGCCGATGAGATTTGCCGCTATCTCGGCATACGCTATGTAAATATGCATATCGGCGATGTGGAAAACGCTTTCCGTGCACTCGGACAGGGAATGAAAGGCTTGGGTACAGACGGCTTCACTCCGCAGACCATCCTGAACATCCCGCCGCGTATCCGTATGACGGTGCTTTATGCCGTGGCCCAGAGCTGCAACGGCATGGTGGCCAACACCTGCAACCTGAGCGAGGACTACATAGGCTACGCCACGCTGTTCGGCGATGCCAGCGGCTCGTTTTCGCCCCTTGGCAAGCTGTGCGTGCGCGAAGTGCGCGGCATAGGTCATGCTCTCGGTCTGCCCTCGCGCTGGGTTGACAAGATTCCCGACGACGGTCTGCCAGGTTCGTGCCCCGATGAGACCAAGTTCGGCTTCAGCTACGACACGCTTGACCGTTATATCCGTGAAGGCGTGTGTGACGATGCCGCCGTGCGTGAAAAGATTGACTCGATGCACCGCCGCAACCTGTTCAAACTTGAAATACTCCACATCCCGGCTTTCAATCCCGGGCTTTAGGTCCGATTCCCAATGACCGATACCGGGCTTTCAGCGCAGACATGGGCTTTCATTGACTCCAATGCGGGAGCCGATGTCCGCAAGCTTGCCTTTGCCAAAGCGCCCGACGGCGTTGACCTGAAAGCGGCCCTTGTACAGATTGCCGGACGCCGGATTGCCGCAGTCAAACTGCCGGACTGGGCATCGTTCCCGCGGCTGCTCTATCCGGTGCACCTGTCAATGGAACAGTGTACCGGCCAGCCTATGGCCCTGTACAAATCGGCTCTTGTGCGCGAATGGCTGTGCGGCATTCCGTCTTTCCGCTTTGCCGACCTTACGGGAGGTTTCGGCGTTGACTGCTTCTATCTGTCGGCGGGGTGCGGGTCCAGTCTGTACAACGAAATGAATCCTGAACTTTGCGGTGTCGCGGCACATAATTTCCCCCTGCTTGGACGCGGCGACATCAGGATAAGCAATTGCGATGCCATGCCGTTCCTTGATACGCTGGCACCAGACAGTCTGGATCTTGTTTACCTTGACCCCGCGCGGCGTGACGGCAGCGGTCACAAACTGGTTTCCATTGCCGACTGCAGTCCAAATGTGGCGGCCATGCAGACCCGTCTGCTTGATGTGTCGGCAAGGGTGCTTGTAAAACTGTCGCCCATGCTCGATATAAAAAGGGTGCTTTCGGAGCTGTCATGCGTTTCGCGTGTGATGGCCGTCTCGGTCGATGGCGAGTGCAAGGAACTGCTTGTCTTCATTGAACGCGGCTTTGCAGGCGACGCTCTCATCCAGGCAGTGAATCTTGATGGCTGCGGCGTAGCGGGCACGCTTCTCGGTGCAAGCTTTCAGGAAGAGTTGTCGGCACCTTTGCTCCTTGATACCGGCGGATTGCTGCTTTCTGCCGGCAGCTATTTGTACGAACCGTACGCATCGGTCATGAAAAGCGGGCTGTTCCATACCTTGTCGGGCACATTCGGCGTGGCCCAGGTGGGCGAGGGGTCGCATCTGTACGTGTCAAAGACACCGGTGCATGACTTTCCGGGCCGGAGTTTCCGCATTGATCGTACAGTGCCGTTTGACAGACGTTCCGCCGCAGCGTTCTTTGACGGCATAGGCCGTGCCAACATAGCGGTCCGCAACTTCCCTCTGACGACCGACGAGCTGCGCCGCCGCTTCAAGGTTCCTGACGGCGGCCCGCACTACGTCTTTGCCACCACCGCCTGCTCCGGCCGCAAGCTGCTTGTTGACTGCAGCAAGTGCTCCTGAAATGAAAAGTCAGATCGTGTAGTCGCGTGCGCCGAAGATGGCGGAGCCTATGCGGACCATGTTGCTGCCTGCTTTGATGGCCAGTTCGTGGTCGTCGCTCATGCCGGCTGAAATTATGCTGAATTCGCTGCAGCCGGCAAAATAACTGTCCTTTATTCTGTGGAACAGTGACACTAGAGTCTTGAATTCGGAAATGACCTGTGCCTCGTTGTCGGTATTGGTGGCCATGCCCATGACTCCGGCAATCTGCACGTTTGAAAGCTCCTTCCATTGTCCGGCTGACAGCATGTCAAGCACACCGTCCGGAGTGAAGCCGAATTTGCTCTCCTCGCTGGCAACGTGAATCTGCAGCAGACATCTTATTGTACGGTTGTGCTTTTTTGCCTGACGGTCAACCTCGGCCAGGGCTTCAAAATCATCGATGCCCTGAATGACACTTACGTACGGTGCCATCATCTTTATCTTGTTCTTCTGGACATGACCGATAAAGTGCCACTCAATGTCATAAGGCAGTTCACTGTGCTTCTGCGTCATTTCCTGGACCTTGTTCTCGCCGAACAGCCTCTGGCCGGCATTGTAGGCTGCAAGCACAGCACTGGCCGGATGGGTCTTTGAAACGGCAACCAGCTGCACATCCTGTGGCAGCCGGTTGCGTGTTTCAGTAAGTCTTTCCAGAATTTCCTTCTCTGTAAGTTCCATTGTCAAAACAGATTCTCAGTCCTTGCCTGAGACGTAATACTTCCTGTATCCCGCATCCCACAGGAACGGAAGCTGATTTACTTTTCTTGTCCTGAAGTAGATAATGGCCTTGATCTTTCCAATTACATACATCGGGAAAGTGAAGAAAGACAACGGCAGGAACGGCGCGAAATGGGTCGAATCGATAATGCCCACCCGCGTGCTTATCGACTTCATTATCATTTTCGGAATCATATAGAAGCGGCCGTATGTCTTCGAGTCGCCCTGGTAGTCGTACGAGATTCCGAGCGCAGCCTCAACCATGGGGAATGTGGCGAACGGCTCCATCTGGTGGCCGTTAATGTCAAAGGCCGATACAATTGGCGACGCAAACCTTGCCGTGGCAAACGTCCAGAACAGACGTACAATGTCCCTTTCTTCGTTGAGCGCCAGTTTGATGTGGGTCGAGATATGTGCGAACTCGTCTCTCAGCGACTGCTCGAAGCGCTTTACATATTCCTCCTCGACATTGTCCTGCTGCGATGCAATGCGGCAGAAATCATCAATGAGCTCGTTGCAGCTCACATACCTCAGAGTCGAGAATATCTCGGTTCCCAGCGTGCCGCCGAAACCTACCGCAAAGTCACCTGTCCTGTACATCATGCTTGTCACAATGCAGTTCTCGAACGGTGTGAGTCCGTCAGTGTAGTTGAAGAAATTGTCGGCATCCTTTTCCATATTGGCGGTATATACCGCCATTCTCCTGCCAAGCACCCTTGCCACTTTCCTGGCTATCTTCAGGTCCTTGAAGTCGGGGTTGCCCATGGTCGATATCCTCAAAGTCAGATCGTCAATCTTCTTTGAGCATATTGTCGAAATTATACGGCTGTCATATCCGCCGGTTATTGTCGATGCGGCCCGGTAGTTCGAGAACGAGCCGATTATCGATTTCAGTATGCCGGTGCATATCATGGCGTTCTTTTCAGGCGAAGCGGGCTTGGTGTTGTCCATGCGTATTACGGTGTCGTGAACGCATATCAGGCCTGTGCTATGGTCTATTTCCAGATACTGGCAGGTCCTCAGCCTGGAGACCGACGGCAGGGCAGTGGCGCTTCCAAGCCATTGCGGATATATGCATCCTCTCATTGCCCTGAATTCAAAAGTCTTGTAATCGTCTTTCTCTCCGTTGGAGAAAGCTTCAAGCGCACCTATTGACGAAGCGGCTTCGCGGGCGGCTGCATCAAAATATATGCTGCGTATGTTCAGGAAATCGGACTGTATGTATGACTTGCCTTCATCGGTAGTTATGACAATGACATACTGTCCCACAAGAGACCTTTGGATTGCCGGCATTGACTTTGCCGGTTCGAATGAATTCAGGACGTTGGTTACGAAACTGCCTTTTTCCTTTCCGATAACCGTCGATGTGCCGATAATGAATGCAGTGGCTCTTTTTGACTGGTATTCCTCAATCTCATAATTCGAGAAAATAGTCAGCCCAGAAGTGACATCCAACTGCCGCTTGTAGAGCTTGGAGAACTTTGCCGGTACAGATTTTGCCTGAAATGAATAATAAAAGTCTGCCATAGTATTGCTTTAATATGCCTGTTCGTCACCTCCAAGAACCTGCTTGGCAGTCATGAAAAGAATTCTGATGTCAAGCCATGGAGTCCAGTTTTCAATATACCATATATCATTGTTGATACGGTTGTTCACATCATCAACACTATAGCATTCACCACGGCAACCGTTCACCTGTGCCCATCCGGTAATGCCCGGCTTGACCAGATGCCTCATGAAGAAATTCGGAATCTTGGGGGCAAAATAGTCCGACCAGTTCAAAAGCTGCGGTCTTGGACCTACAATCGACATGTCTCCCTTGAACACATTGATGAACTGCGGCAGCTCGTCAATGGAGGTCTTTCGCATGAAGCTTCCGAATTTTGTAACTCTCGCATCCCCCTTGGTGGCCTGCTGGCTGTCACTCTGTGCATTCACGTTCATGGAACGGAACTTGTAGCACTCGAAGTTCTCGCCGTGGAATCCGGGCCTCAGCTGTTTGAAATATACAGGTCCTGGTCCCGAAGCCTTTATGCAAATGGCGCATATCAGGAAGACGAAAGGATAGATTGTAATCAGGAACAGTCCCGATACGATAATGTCAAAACTGCGTTTGATGAATTTCGCCCATGTGCGCTTCAACGGTTCCTTGCACCATCGGCAGGTAATCAGGCGGTCGCTGTGCGGGTTGGGCTTGATAATGAAATAAAAGGTGCAGAAAGTCAGCTCGCAGGCGTGGTACATGCTCATCGCGTCCGGATGGTCTGACGGCAGCGCACAGAAAACGGCATCGGGCCAGTGCCTGAGAATAGTGTCTGCTGTAGTACTGTAATTCTCAGTGATTTCCTCCAATACCTTTACCTTGTAGTGCTTTTCAAGATCCTTCCTGATGATTGCAACTATCTCCTCCGGTCCAACGATAATGATGGATTCTCCGTTTCGTGTCATTAGTCTGTCAGTATCAAAGTTGTCTCGCAAATGTAATGTTTTGTTTTGAATATATCAAAACTGTTCATATCTTTGAAACACTGTTAACCTGATTATCTATGCTAATCATCAAGATTTTGTTCTGGCTGTCCGCCTTCATCGTGTTCTATACCTTTTTCGGGTATGGAATTCTTGTATGGATAATTGTAAAAATCAAGGAGGCGGTGCGCAAGCCTGAATCGTATCCTGTCGTCGAGGAATTCCCGATGGTGACACTCCTCATAGCCGCCTATAACGAGCAGGATTACATAGAGGAGAAAATGAAGAACTGCCGTGCCATAGACTACCCTAAGGACAGGCTGAAAATCGTGTGGGTTACCGACGGTTCTACCGACAGTACTCCCGACCTTCTGTCACAGTATCCTGAGAATACGGTGCTCCACAAGCCTGAAAGGTGCGGCAAGACCGCTGCGCTGAACAGGGCAATGGAGTTTGTCGATACGCCGTTCGTGGTAATGACCGATGCCAACACCTACCTCAATCCGGAATCCATTTACAAGCTTGTCAGAAAGTTCGACAACCCCAAGGTCGGATGCGTGGCAGGCGAGAAGAAGGTCATGACCGAAGGCAGTTCGGCCGCAGCAACCGAAGGCGTGTACTGGAAATATGAATCGTTCCTGAAAGACCTTGACGACCGTCTGTATTCTTCCATGGGTGCTGCCGGCGAACTTATTGCCATCAGGCGTGAGCTGTGGATGACCATACCGTCGGGTGTCCTTGGTGACGACCTGAACATTTCGCTCAACATGCTGCGCCGCGGCTATATAATAGGTTACTGCAAGGAAGCGTACGCCATGGAAAAGCCATCGGCCGATATCCGGGAGGAACGAAAGCGCAAGGTAAGGCTTGCTGCCAACGGATACCAGATATCAAGCATGTTCCGTGACCTCATGAATCCGTTCAAATACGGTGTCATAGCATTCCAGTTCGTGTCGCACAGGGTGATACGCTGGATACTCACCCCTTCGAACATCATTCTGATGTTCATCTTCAACATAGCTCTCGTAGCTATGGGGGCCGGCACATTCTATACCGTACTGCTTGTCCTTCAAGTCTGTTTCTATCTGGCGGCTCTTGCCGGAATGGTCATGGACAGAAAGGGAAAGAGCGGCATTCTGCGAGTTCCGTATTATTTCCTGTTTGCCAATTTTACAATGTTCCCCGGTCTGAAATACTATTTGAATTTCAATGGCAATGCAGCTTGGGAAAAATCACGCAGAGCATGAAAAAAGTTCTTATCATAACGCTGGCAGTCATTCTGTGCATTGCCGGTGGCTGTTTCTGGTATTTCAATTTTGCCAACAGCCGTAATTTCAGTAAGGTTGAACCTGTAACACAGGGCGATTTCAAGATAGGCCACATCAATGTCTGCGGCATGTCGTTTGGCGGAAAGAGAGAGATAACCGAGGCTGTCCTCCTTAAAGCCGCCAGGGACAACAAGCTTGACGTCCTTGTCATAGAGGAGTTCCCAATGTATCCTGTCGGCTCCGACAGCACATTCATTGACCTGTTCTCTTCCTGGTTCCCCTACATATCAATCAAGGACGAGTGTGCGGTACTTTCCAAGTCTCCTGTTTGGGAACATGAAAGAAAACCGTATCTGGGCTGCTCCGGAACATATTCCTCCATTCTTGTCGGTCCGTATGACTCGCCTTTAAGAATAATAGGCGTGCACTTGAGGACCACAGGCATGAGCATCGTCAATAACGGTCGTGGCGTTGACGGCAACAACGATTTGGCCCGTATGCGTCAGATGATGCGTGAAAACAGGAAAATAAGAATCCAGCAGGCCAAGTCACTCAGAAAGACCCTGTTCAAGACCGATGAACCTATAATAATTGCCGGCGACTTCAATTCCATGCCTTATTCAAGGGTGTACCGGATTCTGAAGGGCGATGACCTTGCTGACAGTTTCATCGAGGCCGGCACCGGCAAGGGTTCGACATACCGGCTCCTGAAGGACAAGATCAGGATTGACTACATGCTGTACAGCGACGACATTGAATGTGTGGGCGCACAGATTGTCGATGACAAGGTAAGCGACCACAGAATGATAATATCGACTTTCAACAGAAAGTGACAGCGGTTGGTATGGCAGAAATAAAGGTCTCGGTAATCATTCCGGTCTACAATACCGGAGAATATCTCAGGGAAGCCATTGACAGTGTCCTTGCCCAAACTCTTGACAATGTTGAAACAATAGTCGTCAATGACGGCTCCACCGACAACAGCGCCGATATAATTGACGGGTACGGTGACAGGATTACCGTCATTTCAAAAAAGAATGCCGGTCAGGCTGCCGCGCGCAATGACGCGCTCAAAATCGCAAAAGGCCGGTACATCTATTTTATGGACAGCGATGACTGGATAGATTCCGATACTCTTGAGCGTTGCTATGATTTGTGTGAACGGGACAATCTGGACTTCTGCTTTTTTGACGCCGTCTCGTTCGGCGAGGAGGAGACTGGCTCCGGATGGCAGGATTACCACAGGGCTGCCTATTATCCGGGAATCCGCAAGGGATATGAAGCCATGTCCGAAATGCTCAAAGACGGCCGGTACCGCTGCTCCGTGTGCATGTCGCTGTTCAGGACCGCTTTCCTGGAAAAGTTCGGAATCCGTTTCCATCCGGGCATCATACATGAGGACGAACTGTTTTCGGCTCAGGTATATTTCAATGCGAACAGAATAGAGAGCCTTGACGCCGAATTCTATCACCGCCGCCTGCGGGGTGAGTCAACGATGACGAAGAAGTTTGGCAAGCGTAATGTCGACGGCTATATGACGGTTATTGACGGCTGTCTTGAATATGTCAGGACTGTCGCTCCCGATGCAGGGAAGGCGTGCCGCCAGCTTGTAGGCACAATACTGCTTTCAATGATGCAGAATGGCTATCAGCTTCCGCTGCGTGAAAAAATGAGAATAGTCGCAGCTGTGCTCGGACACCCTTACAGTTTCAAGTTCAGGCCTTTCTGCGTGCTTCTGCTGAAAAGGAAATGACCTTGCCCAGCTGGTTGGCCCAGCTCAAATCCTGAATCGATTCCCTGATTCCGGCGGGTGTCATGCCAAGTGAACTGCGGAACTCTGCAAGGGCTTTCATGTCAACCGGCGTTTCATCGGCCGGAATCTTGAATACGTACGGCCTGTCTTCAAAGTCGCTGTCATGCTCGCTGTAGAAGAATGCGCGCCCGCGTGCCGCATATTCGCGGTTCTTCAGTGTCTTGATGTCGGTTATTCCGCTGCGGTGACGTCCAAGACTGCCCACGGCAATGTTTGACCAGTTGAATTCGTCATTCAAGTCCTGGCCGAACATGGGACCAAGAATCCTGACCTTGTCTTCCAGCCCGTATTTCTGTATCAGAGCACGGTATTCGTTGAAAACGCTCTCTACGCCGTCGCCTACAATGTGCAGTTCCGCATTGATTTCCGGATTCCTGCCCATGCCTTCAATAAGACGGTCAAGACCGTGCCAGAGGTGCACATTTGCAACCGACAGCATTTTCAGGCTTCCGCCGTATTTCTGGCCGTCGGCTATTGGAATGTTCTCAAAACTTACGCCGTTGCTTATGTTGATAGTCCTGCAACCGAAAACGTATTCGTCATCCGAGTAAACTACTGCTCTGTCGCAGAACCTGAAGAACCGCTTTCTGAAACATTTGTCAATGAACAACTGCAGGTTCATGGCAAAGCCCTGTCCCTTGAATTCCCCATCGTACGGGTAAGTGGGTATTTCAACGACAACCTTGACTCCCGCCTTGTGCAATGACTTGACGAACCTTATGGTAAAAGGGTCTGCATTTATGTCGTAACGTATATAGACAGTGTCAAAGCCATTGCCTTTCACATAGTCTGCAATGTCACCGTATGACAGCCTCTTTTTGAGTTTTGCTTTAAGGCCGAATCCGAAATTCATTATCTCCTTGCCGTCAACGGTTCTGGATTTGCTTCCGTCCGCGTTCAGTGTCAGGGTACATAACGATACATCGGCTCCGTTGGCACGCAGTCCTTCGACCTGTGACAGTATCTTCTTGCTTATTCCGCTGTGCGATACCAGAACGTGATATATCAGAAACAGTATTTTCATACCCGTTCCCATTCCCCGGTTTCAGGGTTGAACAGCTTGATTACCACCGCCGGGTTGCCAACGGCTACGCAGGCGTCGGGAAGGTCCTTCGTGACTACGCTTCCGGCACCCACCTGAACGCGGTTGCCAATCTTTACACCGCCACATACGCATGAGTTGGCACCAATCAGACATTCATCGCCAATCTCAATGGGACGCAGGGTAAGGCCCTGTTCGTTCCAGTCGCGGGTACCGTCATCGAAGGTGTGGTTGAAGCCGGCTATGTGCACGTGCGGTCCCAGTGAAGTGCTGTTGCCTATCGCTACAGGTCCGACAACGACCGAGCCTATGCCTATTCTTGATTTCTCTCCAATGATCACGTCGCCGCCGCCATTGTTTACTACAGCCCAGTCCTCAACTATGGCACCTTTGCCAAGCACGAACTTGCGCCATGGAAATACATCAAGTCGTGCCTTGAAGCATACTTTGCTTCCACGGCATCTGTTATGGAAGAAAGGATTTACAAAAAGTCTGGTCCAGATTCTTGGACGCGGGTGACTTCTGTGTGAAAGCAATGTTATGGAGAGACTCTTTATTCTGTCATTCTTTTTCAGCGATTCTTTAATTGGCATAATTTGGTCTTGATAGTGTCGATAATCCTATATGCACCTGTCAGTTCAATGAAGGCAAGCGATATGACACCGGCAATACAGGTTAGTATAATCAGGTTAACAATGTGATATTCGGTAATCACTAAAGGTTTGACAAAGTGCAGGCAGACCGCCAGTATTGCGCAAAGCAGAACCGGCATGATCAGTTCCTTCCAGAATTCGCCCCAACCGCTCTTCAGACACCTGACGAAAAGCGAATAGTAGCACTGAATGAAATTCAGGGCGTAAGCTATGCAGAGACCGGCGGCAACCGCTTCGGCCGTATGATAGACAAAAACGCCGATGACGTCGGCCGCAATGCAGGTGAAGGCGCTGAACAGACCGCATCCGAACAGTTTCTTTGTGTCGCCGGCAGCCTGGAATATTGCACCCGATGACGATGAAATCATCTGTATAGCAATCGATAATGACAGAATCCTCATGCATGGAATCGATGCCACCCACTGGTCACCGAACAGGAACAGTATCAGGTCATCTGACATGAAGAACACGGCGGCCGCCAACGGGAACCCTATGTAGGCCAGAAGCTTGACCACCTTAAGGTATGAATACGAAATGTGGCTCTTGTCATCCTGAATCTGTGAAAGTACAGGATGCAGGACCGGAGTGATTACAAACGAAATGTTCTGCAGAGGCATCTGCATGAGTCTGTAGGACTTGTCGTAGTATCCCAGTTCCGATGAACTCAGCGACTTTATGAGGAACTTGTCAAGGTTGCACCCCCAGAAATTGACAAGCTGGAAACCGAACTGGTAGGCCGAGAAACTCAACACCTTGTCAACGGCAGCCTTGCCGGGTTTAAAACGCGGCTTTATAGGGTGCTGCGAGAAGTTTATCACGAACAGAGCAACACTGGACAGTATTGGGTTGATGGTCAGTGCGTAGATGCCAAGCCCCATCAGGGCGGCGGCAATGGCAATGGCACCTGCCACCACCTGGACAATCAGTGAACGCGCGGCGGCGAATCCGAATCTCTGCTGTTTCAGAATCAGAGCATTGGGAATCATGTTCAGAGTGCTGAAGAAGAGGTTCGCAGTCAGGATAAGCAGAACACTCAAAAGGTGAGGACCTGCGTCCTTGTCCAGCCTTACCAGGGCGAAAGACAGTCCTATGTACAGCAGCGACAGCAGAACGGCAGCCCAGATGGAAAGCGAGAACACTCCGCGCAGGTCGTCTTCAGACAGGTCACGCTTCTGAATGACGGCCGGTCCCAGACCCATGTCGCCGAATACGGTGAAGAACTGCAGGCACACCGTCGCAAAAGCCACATCACCGAACTGCTCCGGACTGAGGTGCCGGGACAGTACAGCCGTAACGCCCAGAGTGACGAAAATTCCGGCGTATTTGGCTATGGCGGTGAAGAAGACGCCCTTAGTTACTTCCTGCTTCAGATTCATACAATTCAAGTGTCTGGCGTGCGGCATTCTCCCATGAGAACATCTTCACGCGTTCGTATCCGTACTGTATTGCATCGGCCCGGAACTTGTCATCGCGTTCCAGACGCAAAAGTGCATCGGCTATGTCTTTCGGGCTGAACGGATCGACCAGAACGGCTCCCTGACCTGCAATCTCCGGCAGGGCCGATGCGTTCGAAACGACAACGGGGGCACCGCAGGCCATGGCTTCCAACTGTGGAATGCCGAAACTCTCGCGTACCGATGTGCTCAGGAACGCGGCCGCACCGCCGTATGTCGCGGGCAGCTCGTCGTGTGAAATGTATCCGGCGCAGTCAATGCTGTCAATTATTTCGGGGCACC
The DNA here is from genome assembly GCA_045640885.1 of Bacteroidaceae bacterium. Classification (GTDB taxonomy): domain Bacteria; phylum Bacteroidota; class Bacteroidia; order Bacteroidales; family Bacteroidaceae; genus Colenecus. The sequence continues at coordinate 24,803 of JAZUFX010000002.1, forward strand.
CTATGCTCTGCAGGTACATGAGCACGTTTTCACGGCTCAGGTCCGCAACCTTCAGGGGCAGTTTCCTGTCAGACTCCCTATGATAGATTGAATATGCCTCCAGGGTTCTTACAGTATTCTTCTTGGGGTCGGGTGAACCTAGGAAAAGAATGTAGTTCCTGTCATCACCCTTGTCGGCCGATGCGTTGAATTCCTTGCCGAAACCGTTGTATATCACCTTGATGCGTTCCGGCTTCTCAAGTCCGGCCGATACAATCTGCACCTTCTCGTAATTGGAAACGGTAATAATCCTGCTGCATTTCTTCAGAACCTTGGGAACGAAGAAACGGCGGTATATGCGTCCAAGCCTTTGATATAGCGACTTGTTGCTTCCAGTCTTCCTTTCCATGAAGATAATGTCGTGAAGCGTCAGCAGCAGCTTGCAGCCCGGAAAGAGCGGGGCGGTGTTGCTGGTGCAGTGCAGCAGGTCAGGCTTGATTTTCCTGACAGCCTTTGGAAGCAGATACTGTTCCCAATACAGATAGAAGTTTGAATTCAGAGTTACAATATGGAAGTTGGGAGTTTCTTCCAGACAGACATCGTCACCGGGAGCGACAAATACATAGTATTCGTTCACCTTGTCAATTTTCTGCAGGACCCTGAGTATTTCAAGCACGACAAAGTCCATGCCGTGCTTGTTCACTCTGAATATTCTCTGTGCTTCGACTGCAATCTTCATTGGTGTTCTGTGTGAATAAAGTTGTCTTTCGTTCCCTTTATGCGGAAAAGGTTGATGATGCTGGAAACGGCAAGTGCCGGAACTTTGACCAGTGCTTTCAACAAATCAAAGTTAAGCATTGTTACTGGAATACCCAACAGCATTGACAGTATAAGTAAGATTACCGCAATCCACCATAGATGTACATTGCCGGCTTGCAGTATGCTGGCCAGAATGGCGGCAACGGGCAGAAGTGTCATGATAATCATTCTTGGAGGGAATGCCCACTGAAGCAGCTTGTCAAAATAGCCTGCCTTCATCCTGGCCGACCCGAAACCCTTCAGTGCGCTGAAAAGAATGTAGTATGTTGAACCTATCCAGCGACGATGCTGCTTCGAATAGTTGTCCTCGGTGCGTGTCTTCTCGTCAAGAACTATTATGTGGTCGGCATAGTTCACGAAAATGCCGTCACGAAGCAGCGTAAGTTCCATCTCCTTGTCTTCGCCCGATGTCTTGAAATCATTCACCCTTTTCCTGAACCACTCATATTGGAACGCCATGCCTGAACCTATCAGGGCCGAACTGATGCCGATGGTACAATGGCCTTTGCGGAAAATGGAATTGTTTATTTCTTCGGCAGCCGCATCGATCACGGCAACGGGAGTGTCAATGTTCTTGGCGGTACGGTGTGCCTGAACTGCTGTGGCTCCGCTCTCAAACATATCGTCAAGCGATGAAATGTAATCTTCGTTTATGATATTGTCCGCATCGATAATCGAAACGACATCGGCGGCCTCTTCGCCAAGATAATCCATTGCGGCCTGCAGTGACTTGGCCTTGCTGCTGGCTTCAAAACTGACTTCAAGCACCTCGACGCCATTGGCCTTCAGGCGTTCTACGGTATCGGTCCGCATTGAGTCCGATATGACTAGAATTCTCAGGTTGTTTAACGGATAACACTGTTGTTTGGCCGCCATGGCGGTGCTCAGTATGCAGGAATCGCTTTTGTATGCGGGAATCAGAATTATGAAACGGCGCATACGTCTGCCGTCAGTCTTGCACTTTGAACTGAAGAACTTTGAGCAAAGAGCAAAGAAAAACATGTAAAGGGCAGGAAGGCCCAATATTACAAGAAAGAACCAGTTGATGATTGTCAGTACTGTCATAACTCTTTGTTTTTACACATTCTGATAAAATCCCGGTTTGCCCTGAAGGCCGCTTTCGCAATGTCCGGCTTTCCGTGCAGAAGTCCCGTTATCGCTTTTTTCGGTACGGCGAACAGCCGGGTAAAAGCTATGGAGCCTATCCTGCTCAGGCCCTTGAAGTTCCTGTAAGCAAAGATCTGCCTTCCGCGATACATGTAGAAAGTCTTCAAAGGGCTGTCGGCGCCGGTTGTCAGACTGTCCTTGTGGTATATCGTGCACGCGGGCTCATAGCGTATGGCCCATCCGTTCTCAATGAAATGCGAGCCCCAGTCAAGCTCTTCGTAATAGAGGAAATAGCATTCGGGCATGAGACCCACATCGTCCAATGCCTTGCGGCTTACCATCATGGCTGCGCCGTGTGGGAACGATGTCGCAGCCGGAGTGTCGAATGAACCGTCGTCAACCTGTCCGTATCCGACCATGTCGTTTCTCATGCGGACCTGCTTCATGGGAGTATAGCCTGCATATTGGATCAGCCTTTTGTCGTTGAAGAATTTCACCTTCGGACAGACCATTCCGCAATCGGGATACTGTTCGAAAACTTTGCAAAGACTGTCAACTCCATCGGAAAAGAACTCCGTGTCGTTGTTGACGAAGAAAAGAAAATCGCCTTTGGCCTCCCTGATTCCCAGATTGTTGCCGCCTGCAAATCCAAGGTTCCTTTCGCTCCTTATCGTGACTGCCCAGGGGAACAGCTCCTTGATTCTGGCGGCCTCGTCGGTCTTTGAGGCATTGTCAACTACAATGACTTCCCACTTGCAGGAAGAAATGTGTTCCTGCAGTGAACGGAGAAGGGCGCAAGTCGCTTCAAATCCGTTGAAGTCAACTGTAATGAACGATACCATTTTTCTTTTCCAAAGCCTGCCGGTCAAATTCAGGCGCCAGGAATACCAGACCTATCAGCGTATATACTATCACACCGTTCGGGAACTGTGTGAACACTTCGTTGTTTGACGACATTACGAACAGACCCACTACTCCCGCCAGCATTCCCGCCGTTATACCCTTGACCTCGGGATCTTTCAGCCGGAAGAATATCACTATTCCGGACTTTATGAAAATGTATCCCATTACCAGGAAGTAGAGAATTGCTCCTACAATACCTGTCTCAACCCAAAGCTGTACATACCATGAGTCGGTAGGAATTTCTGTCAGTGCGGAATAGTCTCCGTAGTTGCGGGCTCGGCCGGCACTCATGCCCAGACTGTTGCCATACGGCATGGTTGCCATTATTTCCCTGAGCTTGGCCTGATTCTCCTTTCGTACAATGTACGATGCATCTTCTTCATGGTGGAACACCGTTCTTGCCCTTCTGATGGTGGAGTTGCTCTCACCGACGGTGGTAAATGCAAGCATGCCCACAACGAATGCCAGCATGATGGCAATTGGCACCATCTTCCTGAAGTCACGTACAAGAACAAGGTAAAGCATTATTCCGGCAACAGGGGCGGGCAGGGCACTGCGGGTACCCGAAATGAACATGCCGTAGCATGCTACCGCAGCCACAAACCACCAGTAGAATTTTACAAGCGGTCTCTTTTCGTGAAAACCCACAATCAGGAATACGGTCAGCGCCATACCCATGCTGCCGCCAAAGTTGGCTGCATCGGTAAAAATGGAAAAGTACCTTATACCATAATATATAATGTGCGTTACCTGGCCGTCCATGTCATAAAGGAAGTGCCTGTCACCAGCGGTGAAACCTACATATTTCTGATATGCGGCCTTCAGGCCCGAAATGATGACAAGAATGGACCAGACCGTCAGCAACTGCTTCAGCTGGCGCAGGTCTTTGACAGACAGCTGGACAAGAATTATGACCATAATGAAATAAATGGCCATGTTTCTCATCGATGACAGCCAGGCGTTCATTGAGAGCATGTGCGGATTGAACAGCTCAAACGCACAATAAATGCCCCAGATCAGCACTGCGGCCAGAAGGTCGGGCGTCAGAACGTGCAGGTTCGGCTTGTCGGTAAGATAACTGCAGATGATTACCAGTATATTGAAGGCAATGGCGCCGTCCATAAGAAGTCCCAGCGGCGCATCATACACGTAGTTGCCGAGAACCGGAATGAAATAGTTGAGCGTGAACAGCAGCAGGAATCCCCACAGCTTGTTTGTGAATGCCAGGCAGACCAGCACCAAAAGCAGTGGGATGAATGCCAATGCGGCAGCAATCACCATCTGGTCGTTTATCATGAAATATGCGACGCCCAGACTGGCGATTATTGCCAATGGATACAGGAATTTAGCTGCGCGGTTGTTCGTCATCGTTGGCGGTATTGTTACCCAAATTCCACATCGTGTAGTGAATTTTGTGCCTTAATGTATAAGGAGGCAACATTCCGGTAAATGTACCTACGCAGTCGTTGTCGGCCTTGTTGAGAACCGTAACGAGCTTGTGGTTCCTGTCATTCAGTGTAAGCTGTCTGAGAACGATGTTGCTCATGTCGGTCCATGCCTTGGTGCTGTCGGCTACAAGAATGGTGATTGATGCCGAGTCAAGCAGCTTGATAGGGAAGGACGATGTCGAAACAGGAGGATACTCTACGATTATGACGTTAGCTTCAGGCAGCGTGTCGAAGTTGTTCTCGTTGACGCCGAAGTCATAGATAGAACCGGCCATCAGGTAGTACTTGTCGTCATCCTCGAAGTCCTTGCCGTGGGTTATGAGAACCGGCTTCGTGTCAATCTTTTCAAAATGCTGCATAAGCGCATCGCATACCACGCTCTTTCCTTCACCGCTGTCAATGCTTATCACGTTGATGATGTTGGCGGTCTTGGTGCGGTCAAAGTAGTTCACCGCCGCATTGCCCAGCTGGTTGTAGGCCAAAGCCTTTCCTATTTCCAGAGCCTTGCTCTTCTGCGTGATGTTCGGAATTGCGCCCAGTACTGGCAGACCTATAATCTTCTTGGCAGCCTGCTGGTCGTACGGAACACGGTTGAACAGCTCGACTACAATCGAGTAGATGATGATTATTATAAGTACAAAGATGAAAGTCGCAATCGTGTACAAAGTGTTCTTCGTCTTCTCGGGCTTGATGGCTACCGAAGGAGGAGTTATTGTGCGGAATGTGGCCGATGTCAGCTGCAGGTTCTTCTGACGCAGCTTTGCATCGTTGAGTCCCTGAAGGTTAGCCAGATAGTTCTGTTCCGAGAAACTTATTTCACGGTCCTGGCGCTTTATTGACGAGCCTACAGGCGAGAAGCGCTTGAACTCGTTGTTGATGTCCGATTTGCTCTGGTCCAGAACCTTGAGTTCCTGCTCGGCATGCGCCTTGACGAGAACGGCCTCAAGCCACTCTGTTATTATTTCATCGTTGGCAAGACCCTCCTTCGAGTAACGTGTCTGCGCCATGCTTATGCTGGCCTTGCGCAGTTTCTCGGTCTCGCTGTCAATCTGTGTCGAGAGAGCCTCCTTTTCCTCAACCTCTTCGGTTTCCTCGCTCTGTGAATACAGATTGGTAATCTTGTTCAGCTGTCTGATGAATTCGGCGTTGTTCTCGTATATTTCAAGGGCGTATCCCATTTTTTCTTCCAGAAGTGCAATCTTTTCCTTTGCACCCTCGTATTCCCTCATCACGTTCTCGTATGCCTCGTCAATGTCTCGCGAATGCTCGGCAACCATACGTGTCTGCTCCTGGTAGTTGATGATACCCTTCTGGATGTTGTAGCTTGTCAGGTTGTCCTCCTTTGACTTGAGTTCCGAACCGATTACTCTCAGCTCATTCTCGAAGTATGCGACAACGTCGTTGGTCTGCTCGTAGCGGATAAGCAGGTACTGGTTCACGAACTCCTCCTCGATAAGCAGCAGGGTGTTGTAGACAATGTACTTGTCATCGTTGATGTACGAGAGCTTCAGCATATCCGAGTTGCTGATTCTTGACACCTCGATATTTGAAAGGGCCTTGAAGCTGTAGTAGTGATGTTCCCAGTTGAACAGCTGCTTCAGATAATTGGTGTTGTCGCTGTCGTAGTACTCTCTGAGTCTTACGTATGTCGAGTCCTCGTCGCCGTCAATGACAAGAGCCAGGACATCGTCGGGCGTCTCGTTCAGAAGCTCGTTCGACGAGAATGCCGTCAGGTATTCGTTGTCTTCCTGCGGGTCGCAGTGTGACAGGTTCCTGGCAAGAAGCCTGAGAGATACGGTTTCAAGTGTCGATTCGGCCTTTATTATATTAATAAGGTTATCGATCGAGTTGTTCACCGACATCCAGTCCTGAACACCCGATTCACTTGAGAATACATTGTAACCGGAAACTATACCGGTATAAACCGTCGTACTTGACTGGTACTTTCTGGGTTGTCCCGAAAGGAAAATGTACACTGCCAGGGCAATGAAGAACGGCACCAGAAGAACAATCCATTTGTTCTTGTACAGAGTCTTGATGATATAGAGAAATGTCCGCATGTTTCTGTCTTATAAAATCTTGGTACACGATACAATTTCAAGAGAAAGCAGGTTCTTGTTGAGCTCCTTTCTGATATTCTCGAATTCCGCAATCGCTGTCGATTCGAAACCTTGGCTTCTGTACAGCTCTTCGGCGGTGACCTTGCCGTTCAGGAAGTCAGTTTCGGCAACATGATACTGGCTTTGGGCAAGCAGGACGGTCTTGAACTTGGTGTCAAGAATTGCAATGTTTTCCTGAATGTTGCAGTAGTATTCTATTATCTCCTGCTGCAGCTGTTCAAACTCGACCTCCTTGTCGATGGTGGCCTGACGCACTTTCGCCTTTGCCTGTTTTGCGCGGTTGCGCGTGTCAAGCAGATCAAGAATCGACAGTGAAACGGTCGCTCCCACATTGTAATACACGTTACGCTGTGATGAATTGTTCATCGTCCAGACCTGATACGTCGTTTCCATAAGTGCTATGGCTGCCATGTCGCTGCTTCCATAATTGTACGATGCCAACAGACGCACCCAGTCCAACGGCCTTCTCCTTTCGGTCTTTGCCGAACGCTCGTAGTACTCAATGTTCGCATCCTGGGTTGCCATACGGTTGGACATGGCGTACGCATTGTTGTACAATGAGTCCAATGACGGAATACGCAATGCATGATAGTCTTCGACCGTCATGCTGCTGAGTTTCATCAGTGTACTGTCCATCCTGATTGTCCGGACATCGCTGTCCTGGGCATGGCAGAGTGTTCCTGCAAGCAAGCAGAACGACAGCAGTGCTGGAATTAACTTTCTTCTTGTGTTCATTTATCGTTATTGTCTCTTCATTTCATATCTTATAGTCTCTCCGTATCCGGGGTTGTATTTCCTGTACCAGCCGGTGTTGCTGTTGCCGCCCGATTCCACCCATGCGCCGAAACCTGAGTACTGGCTTTCAATGTCGCTCATCTCGGCAGGAATCACGAACATGGAACCGTCGTATTTTGCCTTTGTTATTTCGGCCTGTGTCTGTGCGGTCGGGAGAGGTATGCTTATTGCAAACGGATGCCTGTTGTCCCTTGCTACATAGAATGCTTCAAGGTCGTTTATGTAGTACATGGGTTCAATCATCGATGTACCGTCCTTCTTCGGAAGGTGAACCTCACGCCTGTGGCTCTCGTAGCAGCTGTTGCCGTCAGTGGGCATTACTGGAATGATATACGGGTCAAGACCGGTTCCGCGGGTAAGACCGCTCAGTTTCATTGAACCCTTGTTGAACATTCGGGTAATGACGAACACCTCGCCAAGGTTGTCCTGGGCGTTCTCGAACAGAATTATCGATTCCGTTTCACTCTCATCGACAGCTCCGGCCGGAATGCGCATCAGCTCACCTCTTTCATTATAAGGTATCCTTACGGCAAACGCATCCCTGACTCCTGCGCCCGACGAATACTTCTCGTTGCATACGGTGAACGAGTCGATCACCTCGAGCAGGTCGTTGTCATTGTCGAAATACATCGAGGCTCTGTGCTCGATGACCACATCGTTCATGTCGTAGTCGCCGGTATATGGCCACAGGTCCTCGTAGCAGTATGTCGCAAAGTCGCGCTGGCCTATGCGCAACTGTTCCTCCTTTATCCTGCTCTCGTCTATGATATCCTGGTTCTCCGGGTTGAGTATTGCCCCCGAAGGATTTGACGAGACGGTAAAGAGAACATCCTCGAAAGTGTTGTCCTCGTAGTCTTCAAAACCGTAAATCAGCTGGCCTGCGTAACTGAAGTTTATGCAGCGTGCCCTGTCGTTCCACTCCTTGTTCGAGTAATAGACAGGCTGGCTGAAATCTATGACGCCGGGCATCAGCTCCCTGTTGTCAACCGGAGCGTCCTCGTATGTGACGACAATATTGAATACCTTCAGAATCTCGGTGGTCGGTACACCCCAGACTGACCATGTGGTACGCTGTACCGTTATGGTGGCAGTACCAGTTGTCCATGTGAACACATCGGAATAACGTGTGCTGCCGTTCTCGTTGACGGGAGCGTTGGCTGAACAACTGTAGTCATTCTGTATCCATTCTGCATTGTTGGTGTAATAGCCAAGGTCAATGCGCTGTGTCTGTCCGGGCTTGATGTAAACGGTCTCCGTGGGTACCGACTTGGTGCCGATGGCCGATCTGGTCATTGCCTTTGTCTGTTCCTTTGGCAGCTCCGTGTTGCCACCGGTTGCGTTCCAGCCGTTTGCAATGACAAAATAGCCTATCGTGGTACCTGCCGGGAAATACTGTGTCATATTGCCGTCGGCATCCTCATACAGAAGCTGGAATTTCTGGCTTGCCGATGCAGGCGCATTGCCGCTTCCCCAGTCGGTGTTGTTGAAACCAACCTGGCCGAACGGTCCGTTGCCTGCCAGCGATGCGTTCGGCATTATAATGTATTTCTTCAGGCCGTCTGGCGACGAAGGAACATTGTCGCTGGGGTAGAAGTAATATCCGATGACGTTTTCGTACCATCCGTTCTCATGCACGAAATTAACGAACACCTCGGCCGATTCGACTGTCCGTACCTGTCCGTATTCATCGTGGCATGCCGAAAGAATGCTGGTGTTGACCAGCTCCGTGCTCTTTGATGTGTATGAACTGTTGTCCAGATAACCGGGCTTTGAATAGCTGCCCTTCCAGACCGCCGTCTTGATGGCGTTGATGTCGTTGTATGACAGCGACGAACCGGATATTATGCCGTTTACGTCGTTGGGCTTGCCATACTTGTCGGACCACTTGACAATCGTGTAGAAATTGTCCTTGATCTGGTATTTCTTCGGATTGCCGACAACGGCTTTCGTAACGCCCTTCGTGTCCGTATAGTCAACGTGCCGGAAATTGAATATGACCCCGTTCTCGACCACACAACGTTCGCAGCGCGGCAGTGTCATGGCTTCACTGTAAAGCCATACCGTGTCGGCTTCGTGCAGCGGAAGGTCCAGCGATGTGAAAACCTTGCCGTTCTCATCGGTAAACTGCCGGTACAGCGGCACAATGCTTTCGTCTGCTACCGAACTGCTGTCAAGGGCAATCATCGGATTCCGGTCATAGAGGCTGACCAGCGCACGCGCACCTGTCACGCCGTAATCCAGACAGAGTACAATCGGCTCTGTCGTGCTGAATGAGAAGAAATCATCGGCATTGGCCCGGTTCTTCTCAAATTGCCTGGAGTCGAGCATGTCCGTACAGGAACTCAGGCCCAGTGCAATGAGAGCTATCGCAGCGGTGTGCCAGGACAGTTTCCCCATAGTGGAATTAATCTATTTGACGGATCTGGTTGAAAATGCAGCCAATAAGTCTTTTTGAGTTGATTGGCTTCGTAACATAGTCGTTGGCGCCAAGGGCGTTGGCCTTGGTTATTTCGTCTGACTCGCTGACAGCTGTAACCATGATGACTCTGGTGTGGTCGAATGCGGCGTCGGCGCGCATCTTCTGGAGGAATCCAAGACCGTCCAGGCCCGGCATCATGATGTCCAGTAGAAGAACGTCGGGATTGACGTCTGGCAGGGCTTCGAATGCCTGAATGCTGTTGTTGAAGATTTTCAGCTTGAAATTCTCCTTCTCGAGAATCTTTTCAAGAAGGCGTGTGTTTACAGGGATGTCGTCAACAATCATCACTGTGTAATTTGACGGATCGATTTCCACGTTCGATTTATCCATTGCTTAAATTATTAATATATTCGGTGCAAAGTTACAAATAATTAATGAAATGGAGATGTATTGTACGCAGAAAATGGCCGGCTGTTGATATCTTTCCCTCAAGTCATTTCGGACCGACCAGGTTGCTCGGGTCGTCTTCGTATCTTTCCTGTTTTGTAAATATCTTGAAAATGCCTTTCATCCTCATTTTCGCAACCTGCACAAGCCTTTTCATGACGCCTCCGTCCTTGCCCATCGTGCCGTATCCTGTGACGGGGCGGGCCTTGCGGCTGTGAATGAACTTTATCTTGCCGAACGGCTTCAGGTCCAGTGCCAGGCTTCCGTCCTCTCCGCGTATTATGTCGGTGCGTATTCCTACCTTCCTGGCCAGTTCGGTGTCATGCCCGAAAACCATGCCGCGCACCACCAGCTCCGGCCTGTTGAAATGCATGAACCACAGATAAATGTCCCGTACCAACTCGTAGAAGAACAGGCTGAAACGTGAATGCTCGCTGTCGGGGTAGTAGCTCCAGAAACTGCCTACCGCCACCACACCTTTCTTTAGCAGCTCTCTGGCCATGGTCTGGACATAGAAGGGTGGGTAAACGGTGTCGGAATCGATGGTGACCGTATATTTCCCGCGGGCATTCTCAAGCCCTTTCGTCCGTGCCCAGCCGGGGCTCTGACGTGTTTCCATCAGGCTGCTTATCCCGCATTTCTCATAGACAAGCGCAGTCCTGTCTGACGAGTTGTTGTCAACGCCTACAATCTCGATGGGAAATTCGCATTTCTGCTCGGACAGCGACCACAGACATGCCGCAAGGCGCTTTTCCTCGTTGTGTGCAATGACGGCCACCGTGACAAGCGGCCCGTTGCTCTGCAGTCTTGAAATATTGTTGCTTATTTCAGTGAATACGGACTGCGGAACATCCTCTGGGGACTTTCCGTAAATATCCATGAACTTGCTGTACCACTTCATAGTTCCGTGCTGTTTTCCGGGTTATTCATGTTTTCCGGTAAAGTTAATAACTTTGGAAATAATATGGACATGGTATTCTTTTTTTCTATATTTGTGCAGACTTATTCCTAAAAAGGCAAATGGAAGACAATTCATTCTGGCAAATGCTGATATTCGTGTCTGTGGCCATTCTCGTTGTCGCGGCAATCCTGATGACAGCAGCATTGATCATCAATTTCAGGTATAACAGGGCTCTCAGAAAAGACGGTGATATATATGAAATAGCGTCGCCTAAAGTGCTTTTCGGGCTTCTGAACCTTACCGGAGCCTACTTCTTCACTCTTGATAACGGCAGGATAAGGATATCCAGTTCGCGCATGGACGAGGCCGACAAGATAGACCGGCGTCTTGAGAGCCGCGATGACATAAACGAATTCATAACCAATTCCATAGCCTCGCTTCCGTCAACCACGGCACCGTCCACTTTTTCCATGCAGGTGCGCATAGCGCTGACCGGCGAGGAGAAGCACTGGTATGAAATCCGTCTTACAATGTCGCGCTACAAGAGACACAAGATACGCAGCCGCGGCATATTCATACCCATCGACAACATCAAGCAGCGTGAACGCGATGCCATTGAAATGCACCGCCGTACGCTTAATGCCGAGGAACGCGACGACTTCATCCGTGAAATGAACCATTCGGTGCGCACTCCGCTGAATGCCATAGTGGGCTTTTCCGAAATACTGGCCGATCCCGACATGGAGGTCACGCCCGAGGAGATGGTCGATTACAAGAACACCATCGAAACCAATGCCAGGTCGCTGACCAAGATACTTGAAAACGTTCTTACCATTTCACATCTTGGAAGCGAAAACATCCTGGTGGTCGACAAGCCGCTCAATGTGCCCGAATTCATGCGCTCGCTTATAGAAAACAACAGGGACGCTCTTGCCGAAGCCGGCATCACTGCCGAGGAGGAACTCTCGCCCGAGGAATGCGTCATCAGTGCCGACGAAAAGATACTTAAGAAAGTCGTGCAGATTCTTGTGGACAATGTAATCCAGCATGCATCGGCCGGAAAGCTGCTGGCTTACGGTTGGATGAAGAACGAAGACGGAACGATCGAATTATATATAAAAGACAAGGGTCCCGGAATAAACGAAAGCGACCTGCCGTTCATATACAAGGCCTTCTACAAGGCCGATCCGTTCTCGACCGGCACCGGACAGGGACTTACCATCGCCAAGGGCTACCTTGACCACGAAAAAGCCGAAATCCGATGCAAGACTTCAAGGCACGGCTCCACATTCTTCATCAAGTTCAAGAACTGTGTCCCGCTTATAATCCCGCTGCCGTTCATCGGCTATTGCGTGTTCCTGCTTGCCCTGCTGTGCCTTATCTTCAGCATCAAGTACTACAGGAAAGTCAAGCTGGCCAAGAGCATCAACATAATTGACAACGAGGCCATCACCCGTACACTTGAAATGTCCGGAGGCCATCTGTTCAAGTTCAGGAACGAATGCCTCTACATAACCAAGAAGACAGCCGAGTGGTTCTCGTTCTCGTCGAACCGCATCGGAATCGATGTATATATGGATTCCATGGACGAGGCCGACAAGGAAGTCATCCGCAAGCTCAAGGACGTCAATCCGGGCAATATCGTCACCGACTTCCTCTCGCTGCCCAACTTCCGCACATTCAAGATAATGTCGTTCTCGTGCATGTCGACCAAGGTCAAGGACGACGACGGCGTGTATGTCCCGATGGGCATGTTCTTCTCAATCGACGAGGCTCATGCGCACATGGAGTCCATGCGTGCCGTATATGCCAAGGAAGAGGAATCCATTGCCAAGCAGTCGTTCATTGCCAGCATGGGTCACGAGATACGCAACCCGCTGAACGCCATTGTCGGTTTCTCCAGCCTGCTTGCCGACCAGTACTTCGAGATTACCGAAGAGGAGCGCGCCAACTACGCCGAGGTCATAAGCAAGAGCAACGAACACCTGCTCAGCCTTCTTGACGGCGCCCTGCTGTCGGCCAAGGAACAGGACAAGCTGTTGCGCAGCAGTCTTAACATCCTGCCTATCCAGGACGTGATGGAGGAACTCTACAAGACCAATTCGGTCATCGTTCCTTCGCGCCTGTCGTTCGATTTCGAGAAAGGCGACGATGCCAAGGCCAAGATAAGCCGTACCGGTATGCGCCAGATAGTGTCGAACCTTATAAACAATGCGTGCAAGTTTACCGAGAAGGGAGGCATCACCTTCGGCTGGAAAGTCAGCGACAACCGTGTCAACATATATGTACGCGATACCGGCATGGGAATGACTCCTGAACAGATTGAAAACATCTTCAAGAAATTCTTCAAGGCCGACAGCACATCGAGCGGTGCCGGTATAGGCCTGCCGCTCTGCAAGCGTCTTACCGAGATGATGGACGGACAGCTTCTTGTTGAAAGCACCTATGGCGAGGGCTCGTGCTTCACTGTGTCCCTGCCGTGTGTCTCTGACGAGGAGGCTCTGGCCGAAGCCAATAAAGCAAGTGTTTAAAAAAAGCATATTATGACTCTGAAAGAATGTTACGAAAAACTTGGAGGCGATTACGAGGGTGCCTGCAAGAGACTCATAAACGAGAAACTGCTGCTCCGATTCCTCCAGAAATTCCCTGAAGACCCCTCCATGCAGCTGCTGCGCGATGCCGTCAACAAGGAAGACATTGAAAACTCCTTCCGTTCCGTCCATACGCTGAAAGGCGTATCGGGCAATCTGGGCCTTACCGTGCTGTACAATGCCGCCGTCAATCTGACCGAACAGCTGCGTCCGCGTCGGGAAACGGCCGATATGGACCTGCTCAACGCTCTTGTTGAGGAATATGACAGAACCATTTCGGTCCTGAATGAATTGTATTCGGAAGAGTCGTGATTTATTTTGCATATTTCACCAACAAATGACTATCTTTGGCGCACCTAATTGCTGAACACTACAATTATTAATCTCAACTTATAGTCAATCAAATGAAAAAACTTACAACAATTGCTCTCGTTGCATCAGCTGTGGTAATGAGTGCATGTGGCCCCAAGGACCCCGGTCTGAAGGACGCTTACAAGAACTACTTCAAGATTGGTGTAGCCGTTACCGGCCGTAACATCAGCGACTCTCTCCAGTCATCTATCATCCTCAAGGAGTACAACAGCGTTACCGCTGAGAACTGCATGAAGCCGGGTGAAATTCATCCGCAGCCGGGCGTATGGAACCTCAAGGAGGCCGATGCCATTGCAGACTTCTGCCGTGCCAACGGAATCAAGATGCGCGGACACTGCCTTGTATGGCACAGCCAGTTCGCCACCTGGATGTTCAACAAGTACGATGAAAACGGAAACCAGGTAGTTGAACGCGACGAGAACGGTGATACCGTTTGGGTAGAGCAGCCTTCATTCGGCGGCTTCGGCGGTTTTGGCGGCTTCGGCGGCTTCGGCGGTCCCCGTCCACAGGGCCAGCCTCAGGGTCAGGCTCCCCAGATGCCTCAGGGCCAGATGCCTCCCATGCCTCAGGGCGGATTCCCGGGCTTCGGCGGCTTTGGCGGTTTTGGCGGTCCCCGCCCACAGGGTCAGGCAGCTCAGACAACAAAGGTTCCCAAGTATGCCAAGGCAACCAAGGAAGAGTTCTACGATTCACTCCAGGCTCATATCAACTTCATCATCAACCGCTACAAGGACGTAGTATACTGCTGGGACGTATGCAACGAATGCATGAGCGACGCCAACGAACCTGACTGCGAATACGAGAAGTCATTCCGTCAGTCACAGGCATACCAGCTGTGTGGCGACGAATTCATCCTCAAGGCATTCCAGTTCGCTCACGAGGCCGATCCTAACGCTGACCTCTTCTACAACGACTACAGCGCATGGACTCCTGCCAAGAGAACCTACATCTACAACATGGTCAAGAAGCTTCAGGCCGAGGGTGCTCCTATCACCGGTATCGGCATGCAGGGCCACTACAACATCTATGACAACCCGAACATGGAAGACTTCGAGACTGCCATCAACATGTACCTCGAGCTGGTTGACAACATCCAGATTACCGAACTCGATGTCCGCATCAACCACGAGGCAGGCGGCGGTCTGTCATTCAGCCGTGGCGAAGGCCAGGTACTCTCTGACTCTATCGCCCAGATGCAGATGGACAAGTATGATGAACTGTTCCAGGTACTGCGCAAGTACAAGAAGAACATCTCATGCGTAACCTTCTGGAACGTATGCGACCGCGACTCATGGCTGGGCGCCAACAACTTCCCGCTGCTGTTCGACAAGGACAACCAGCGCAAGCCCGTTTACTACACAGTACGCGACTGGAAGAAGAACAAGAAGTAATA
>JAZUFX010000003.1:0-33897 GCA_045640885.1 Bacteroidaceae bacterium
ATGACATACTTCGGATAATTGTCATTAATCTTTTTGAGATTACCGAATTCTCTTTCTCTCGTGCTTTCGTCCGATATCAGATAAGAGGCTTGAACATATATTCTCTGACCCGGTTTAGTACATACAAAGTCTATCTCCCCAGCTCGCAATTGTCCGACCCTAACGGTATAACCATCGTAAACAAGCTGGTTGTAAACAACGTTCTCGATAACTTTCTCGATGTCCTTTGACCGTTCGCCACCAACAATAGTGTTGCGAATCCCCAAGTCACTGAAGTAAACCTTGTCGTTGAACTCAAATTCCTTTTTCCCGTGGATATCATATCTTCGGACGTCACTCAGGAGATATGCTTCCGAAAAGAATGATATGTAATCAAGGATTATCTTTGTGGCCACATTCTGCCCCTGGGCTTTCATGGTGTTCATAATGCTCGTGGCAGAGTTCAACTTGCCAACGTTGTCCGCAAGAAAGGCTATCAGATTATTCAAGAACGGGATGTTGCGTATATCGTGACGTTCGATGACATCTTTCAGCATTATCGTATTGAATACACTCTTGACATACTCCGACACCTGTTCATCGTCATCTAGCCCTATTCTTCTCAATCCCGGCAACCCGCCGGCATTGATGTACTTTAAAAGCGAATCGTCACTGTCCTGAAGATTATGGAACTCCAGGAATTCTCTGTAGGTAAGAGGCTGCACGAAAATTTCCTGATATCTGCCTCCAATCATTGTTCCAAGTTCGCTGGACAGAATCCTGGAATTGCTTCCGGTAATGATAACGTCCGTATTATCCTCTGTTCTGTAGCTGCGAACACTTCTTTCCCATTCGGCAATGTCCTGAATTTCATCAACCAGGATAACGTTGTGCTTTGAAGGGTCGAATTTAGAATCGACATAGGCGTTCAGGTCGGTGTATGTCTTAATGCCGTCAAAGTCTTTTTTCTCCTTGTCGATGTAGATGATATTGTATGATTCATCCTCGCCGTGCCTTTGAATGAAATCCTTCAACAGATAACTTTTCCCAGATCGTCTCTGCCCGGTAATCACAATGATTTGCCCTTTACCAATCCAAGAGTCCAGCTTGGACGCATATTTCTTGCGTGATACTATTTCCATAATTCATCATTTTGTTCGACAAATATAATTTTATTTCTCATAAGAAACAAAAATGACAGCTATGCGATTTTTGTTTCTTATTAATAACAACTGGAAACTATTGCGATTTACAGCTGAAATTCAGCTTTTCGGTTGCCTGAAAACTTATATGTATAGGTAAGCTGATAAAGCATACGTTGTGAAAATCCAATCACAAATTTTGAATACCCAAAATATTAATTTATTGATTATTAAACTATTACCCCCCCTGTCGTAACAGAGAGGATATTGCTGTAGTAATCGTATGTGACAGAGAGTGTCATATGTTCTGTCTTTACTTCTTGAAAAGTTCCGAATGGGTCCCTATGCGTACCAGTGATATTGTCTGTGTGTCAACGTCCCTCCATATAAGAAGAAAGTCGTACTCGTACGGAACTTCACCATTCTCCTGTAGCAAATCAAGCACAGACTTCAAGGAAGCAAGCTTTTCAGGCTTGTTCCTGTATCTTTTGAGGTCCTTCTTGAACTGTCCCGTCGGGATAAGTTTCCACATCGCTACAATGATGCTATGAATTCATCCCACTTGGCAAGATCCAGTTCTTCTCCTCCGCCTGTCATTGCTTCCTTCATTGCAGCAATGGTAATCTCGTTCGGCTCGTCATAGGCTACGGCCATAAGAACCCTCTCAACATAATTATTGAGACTCCTATTCTCACGGCGGGCTTTTACCTTGAGCCTTTCAAGCAAATCCCCGTCCAGACGAAAAGCTGTCTGCTTCTTTGTTGCTACTGCTGTATTCATATCAAAACTTATAATTCAGTACAAATGCATAACACTTTGCAAACATATCCAAATATTACACTGATGATTTTACGCTATGGCTGACACGGAAGTTTGCGGGTGAGCCGCATTTCCGGCCCGTTTGCCGGACAGGAAAAAGGAGCCCGACCGCCAAGGCCGGGCTCCTTTTTCATTATTGGTTGTATGCTACATCCTGTCAGAGCACCTCGAAGTCTATTGCCTGAAGGTCCTTGTCGGCCGATGACGAACCGTACAGAAGCTGGTATCTGCCGCTGAAGGTCGATACCTCGTCAATGGACTCGTCATAATACTGGAAGTTCTTTCCGGTAAGTTCGATCACTGCATTTGCAGTCTCGCCGGCCTTCAGTGCAACACGCTTGAAGCCCTGCAGGCCCTTGATAGGAGCTGCCGGATTGTCAAGGCTCTTGACGTACAGCTGGACAATCTCCACACCGTCACGCTTGCCTGTGTTGGTGACAGGAATGGTAACGGTAACCTTGCCGTTCTTCTTCATTGAAGCCTTTGAAACCTTGGCCTGGCCATACTTGTAAGTGGTGTAGCTCAGACCGTAGCCGAACACGTACAGAGGCTCGCCACGGAAATAGCGGTAGGTGCGGCCTTCCATTGAGTAGTCAAGGAAATCGGGCAGCTGGTCGGTTGAAGCATAGAACGTAACAGGCAGCTTGGCCGACGGGTTGCAGTCACCGTTCAGGATTTCTGCAAGAGCCTGGGCACCGCCCTGACCCGGATACCAAGCCTGGATAAGAGCGTCAAGCTGGTCTTCGATGCTTCCAAAGCCCATGCATGAGCCGGCGCAGTCAACAAAGATGACTGGCTTGCCTGTAGTGTGCATGGCCTTTACAAGACGCTGCTGGACTGCCGGGATTTCAATGTCGGGTTTGTCACCGCCTTCGCCTTCCATTGAAGGAGTGATACCGCCTATTACTATGATGGCGTCAACGTTCTGAGCCTTGAGCTTGCTGGCCAGGCCGTCAAATTCAGCAAGAGCCTGCTTGCATATCTGAGCCGACAGACGGGCGAACTGACCTGTGGCGTGGTTGTATTCAACTACGATGTCGTATGACTTGCCTTCCTCGACAGGGAATGACTTGAGCTGTTGCTGCTGGCCTCCGCCAAAACCGCCGAAGCCGCCGAAGCCGCCGAATCCGCCAAAACCGCCGCGTCCTGCAGCACCCTCTTCAACAAGTTCACCGTTGACGAACAGCTTGAAGCCGTTGTCACCGCTTATGTTGTAGTTCATATCGCCGGTGAAAGGAGCAACCAGTTTACCTGACAGACGAACCGAGAAGTTTTCGCGTTCAACGCCATCGGCAAAGTTGTAGGCGCCGAAGGTCGAGAAGTTCACTTCCTTGAAGTTGGCTGTAACATCGGGATTGCCGCTGAATTCCATGTTGTTCCAGAATTCAGCCTTGAAGCCCTGACCGCCGTTCAGGTCCTGAGCGTACTGTGTGGTGTAGTAGTCATTGCGTATTTCGCAGGCCTTGTCATAAATGATTTCGGTATTCGGGAAATACTTCTTTATGCCGTCAAGCAGTGAACGCGTGTGTGCATCGGTCGGATTGCCGCCGTATTCACCGTTCATCATGTTCCTGTCGTCAGCATTCGGACCTACAACGGCCAGTTTCTTGATGTTCTTGTCAAGCGGAAGAACGCCGTTGTTCTTGAGCAGGACCATTGACTGGCGGGCTGCTTCAACGGCAAGTTCGTCGTTGGCTTCGCTGCTTATCACGTCCTCACCGAGGTTTGCCCACGGAAGCATTTCGGCAGGGTCAAACATGCCGAGTTCAAAACGGCCTGTCAGAACGCGGCGCAGAGCCACGTCAATGTCGGCCTCGCTTATCTTGCCGTCTTCAAGACCGCCTACAAGACTCATGAATGCCTTGCCGCATTCCAGGTCAGTACCGGAAAGAACGGCATCAACGCTGGCCGATACAGCATCGGGATGAGTACCGTGCTGGTTCTTGTTGTAGAAGTTGTTGATGGCATCGCAGTCGGTAAGGATAATGGCCTTGAAGCCCCACTTCTCACGCAGAATGTTGGTCAGCAGACGGTCGCTTGCGCAGCAGGGGTCACCCTCATAGCGGTTGTATGCGCACATCACTTCCTGAACGTTTCCTTCCTGGACCAGAGCCTTGAAGGCTGGCAGGTAGGTTTCCCAGAGGTCACGCATGGACACGTTTGCATCGTAACGGTGGCGCTGTGCTTCAGGGCCGCTGTGCACGGCATAGTGCTTTGCGCAGGCGTGTGTCTTGTAGTACTTCTTGTCATTGCCCTGCATACCCTTTACGTTGGCAACGCCAAGAACGCTCATGTGGTACGGGTCCTCGCCGTATGCCTCCTGGCCGCGTCCCCAGCGCGGGTCACGGAAAATGTTCACGTTCGGGCACCAGTATGTAAGTTCCGGATTGCCCGGGTTGTACTGCTGTCCCATTCCCACATTGAAAATGTCGTGGTTGGAGCGGTTCCAGTTAGCACGGGCCTCGTCGGACACCGCAGTAAACACATCATAGACCAGCTGCTCGTTGAACGATGCGCCCATGCCTATAGGCTGCGGGAACACCGTGTAGCCTCCCTGGCGTACGCCGTGGCAGGCCTCGTTCCACCAGTTGTACGACGGGATGCCCAGACGGTCAACCGATATTGACTTGTTCATGATAAGACCTACTTTCTCTTCGGGAGTAAGCAGTGACATAAGGTTCTCGACACGCTTTTCGGTCTTGAGTTTGGGATTCTGGAAAGGATACTCATACTTTCCAGCACTGGTCAGCGCCATGACGGCAGCTGCCATTGCAACGGTAACGGTTAATTTTCTCATATATGTAATTTTATGTTGTTCGCGGTTTTCCTGCGGTTTCACAAAAACTTCGCAATTTACTCATTTTTTCCAATACATATCCATTCAACCCCACGTATTCGCCGTCCACATACGTCTTTACACACTGGCAACGCTTTCCAAGGATACAGAGATAATTGCTAATTTATCAACTACATCCACACGGCATGTTAATGGTTTTAGAAATGAATTAACATACTGTAAACATTTATTAACCCTGTATGTATACAACGTATCAAAAATAGCAGTACTTTTGCGGCGTCAAACGACAAATAGGTTATTCTCATAAGCATTAATTGGTTAGTAATTAGGTTAGTAATTGGTTGAGCCCCTAAAATCTGTGAAGACTGTAAGGCTCACTCAGGTTGGGAAAAGGTCCCGCCTGAGGAAAATCGAAGAAAAGAAATTCACGAGAGTGAATTCTTTTTTTTATGTACCCGCTACACCCTCGTTTTGCGTTAAAATGTCAAATGATATAAGAGGGGTCATCCGGAGCCCATCCGACTCAACTGAAAAAGTTTGCGGAGCAAGAGTCGATATACGGCCGACATACGGTCGATGTGCGGAGTATCACCTGATACTCCGCATGTCAGAGGTACATAACAGGGATACCGGCCGATATCACACATATTCTTTCGGGTGGCCATTGTTTTTCTTGCGGACCCAAATTCTGAAGGCGGTCATTGGCGTTGCATTCATGATTGTGCAGAAAAAAAGAAAGTTGCCGATATCACGGTACAATATCGGCAACTTCCGGACATGCCATTGCAAAAAGGGTTATTTCTTTTCTTCAATGATCTCGGCTTCGTCCTTGGCAGGCTCCTGCTTCTTGGCAAGATACTCCGGCAGGTTCAGGCCAGCCAGGTTGAAGAGGTCGGACATAGGGGGAACAGACTTCATGAGTCCGCTCAGGAAATTGGCGGTCGAGCCCTTTCCGTCGGCTCCATTGCCTGAATCCCAGACGGTCACGTTGTCGAACTTGATGCCCTTGACGGCCTCGACCTGAGTCTTGACGAGTTCCGGCATCTTCTCGGACATGAGCAGCATGAATGCCTTGGCAGCATCGCCGCCGGCAGCCTGTACCATCTTGTCGTAACCGGCGGCCTGCTTGGTAAGAATTTCAAAGTAACCCTTGGCCTCGGCCTCCATCTTGGCGAATATGGCATCAGCCTCACCCTTGGCGCTTACACGCAGTTTCTCGGCCTCGGCCTCGGCAGCGACTATGATACGTTCCTTTTCAACCTGCTGGGCCACAAGGATGTTGGCCATCTGGGTTGAACGTTCGCGCTCGGCACGGGCGTTTTCAGCGTCACGCTCGGCAATGTAGGCATCCTGCAGAGCCTTGGCCTGCTGTACCTTTTCGGCCGTTACAGCCAGACGGTTGGCTTCGGCCTCCTTCTCGCGGCGGAATGCCTCGGAGTTGGCTATCTCGACCTTGGCGTTGTTTTCACCCTGTACCGCAATGGCATTTGCCTGCGAGGTACGGATACGGGTTTCCTTGACGGCCTCGGCCTTACCTATCTCACCGTTTCTGTCCTGCTCGGCAACGCTGACCTTGGCCTCGTTGATGGCCTTGGCGGCAGCCTCCTTACCGAGAGCCTGTATGTAACCCGACTCGTCCTTGATGTCGGTGACGTTAACGTTGATAAGACGCAGGCCTATCTTCTTGAGTTCAACCTCGACGTTCTTGGCTATCTTCTCGAGGAAGGTGTCGCGGTCGCTGTTGATTTCCTCAATTGACATTGTGGCGATGACCAGACGCAGCTGGCCGAACAGAATGTCGCGCGCCAGTTCCTGGATTTCCTCAGCAGTCAGGCCAAGCAGACGTTCGGCTGCGTTGTTCATGCTCTCATGCTCGGTCGAGATGCCGACGGTGAAACGGCAGGGTACGTCAACGCGGATGTTCTGCTTTGACAGAGCGTTGGTCAGGTTGGCGTCGATTGAAATAGGTGTAAGGCTCAGGTAAGAATAGTCCTGGATTACAGGCCATACGAACTTGCCGCCACCATGAATACACTTGGCCGAACCGCCACCGGTCTTGCCGTAAACTACAAGAATCTTGTCCGACGGACAACGACGGTAACGTCTGATGATTGTGGCGAACAGTATGAAAAGCACCACCACGCAGATCACTACCAGAAAAGCGAAATTTCCAGACATAATTGTTTGATTTTAATTGATTGTTATTTGTTGTTATGTTATTCGACAAGAAGCGGTTACTCTACCAGAAGCAGGTCTTCGCCAAGCGCCTCCTTTACAGTGACATATCCCCCCGTGGCGATTTGTTCGGCGTTGTCAGTAACGGCATCGATTTCGTGCACCGAGCCGTTGACACTGACCTGCACGATGCCGCGTCCCTGTCGGGATGCCGGGATACGCAGATACACGTAAGCCCTCCGCCCTAACGTGTCACTGATTTTGAAACTGCCGTCATGCGAGAGTTTCATGAGCATGCGGAACATCAGCACAAACGCCAGCACGAACATGAATCCTACAGCGAAGGCCACCAGCTGGAGCAGCCATCCCTTATGGATTTCGTTGTACAGCAGGACGCCTGCCCAGCCATATCCCAACAGGAAATTCACAAGGTTACGGAACGAGAACACCCCATGAAAGCCGCCGGCATCCATGGAATCGGTCGGAACGTCCATATCGGCAGGTCCGGCATCGATGTCGGTATCGGTTCCGAGACCGATGAATGTCAGTATGGCCTGGATGAGGAAAATCAGGGTTGCCACACATGCAATTGACCAGAAAAGTTTCTGCAGCGGTTCAAGTGATAAAAAGAATTCTTCCATAATGATTCAGTTTTCGTTCGTTTCAGTTTCCATATTGTCTGATTATGGCATCGCAGTTGCGTATTACCCTGGCACGCATATTAAGCAATACAACCCCGGCAATGGCCAGTCCGACAATCACTCCGCACAACACATACACCACGACCTGACTGCCGCCGGCATGCCGGAAGACTTCCCAGACAAGCCAGACAAGCCAGACCACAGCAAGCGGGAGTCCGGTATTCAGCCTGTTGGCATATTCTGTGCGAAAATACTTTATTTTTTTGATTACAGGCAGCATGTCCTTGCCCGCCCTGTTGTCTGCCACAAAATATCTGCGGTTAAGCAGCACACGGTAAACGGCGTAAGCCATGTACAGGAATGTAGCGCCGCAGAACCACCATGAAGCGCCGAAAAGCAGATGGTACACAGGCGAGAGCAGCATTGCCGCAATGCAGCATACAAGCAGGCCTCTTTCCTGTGACTCGATCACGTCAATCTTGCTGCGGACCGAATCGAGCATAATCCTGTCGTTGATTATCTCCTGACCGTCCAGTTTCCTTTTCAGCACGGCATATTCAGACCTTATCTGCTCCAGTTCAGCCGACATGTTGAAATCATTGTCCATAGCCATATTCCTTCAGGTTCTACATACATTTGAGTTTTTCCCTTATCCGCACCAGTTTGACCGATACGTTCTTGGGGCTCATGCCTACAATCGCGCCAATCTCGTCATAGCTCATGTTTTCCAGCCAGAGCAGGATAATGCTGCGGTCTATGAAGCCTAGCTTGCCTATCCGTTCACGCAGCTGACTTATCTGCATCGCGTCGTCATCGGCGCCGTCGGCCGGTCCGATATCGACGTTCAGCCCCACCCGTTCGCCTTCGCGCGACTTCCGCTTCTCGAAATTGAGGCAGGTGTTCAAACTGACGCGCCATATCCAGCTGTTCAGGCTGCTCTCTCCACGGAATGACTCGAAGCCGTTCCACATTCTCACAAGTATTTCCTGGAACAGATCGTCAATCTCATCCTTGTCATGAGAAAACATATAGCACACGGTATAGACGGTGCGTTTGTGTTTGTTCACTATCGTCGTGAACTGACGTTCTTTATCGGTCATTGTTCGAATGCTTCACATATATGACAACGGCATCATGAAAAAACTACAGCGGTGATTCACAAAAATACTAAATCGGTTCACATACAAGAGGCAACGTGGTGAAAAAAAACATATCTTTGAGGCATGGAAATATCAATTTACGACACTCTGCTCGGGCTGCCCCTTTTCCAAGGCATGTCCAAGTCCGATTTCACCAGCCTTCTCCAGAAGGTGCAATTGGATTTCGGCCGATACGAAGACGGCGACACCGTCATCGCAAGCCACGAAATATGCCATCGTTTTGCATTTCTCATAGGCGGTACGCTGGAAAGTTCACGCACAGACGAAAACGGCAGTTTCGAGTTCCGTGAGACGCTCAAGGCTCCGTGCCTTATAGAACCATACTCCATGTTCGGCCGTGACAACCAGTACCGCCGCAGCTACCGGACAGCAGGCAAAGCGAGCATGCTGTTCATAGACAAGCAGTACGTTTATACTGAAATAGGCAAATACAACATCTGCCGCATGAACATGCTGAACATGCTGAGCGGCACGATACAGAAACTTGACCGCAACATCTGGAGCATAACGGAAATGACGTTGAGAGACAGGATAATCTGCTTTATACGCAACCTGGCCGACCACCATAAGGGCGAGAAGAAACTGCTTATAACAATGAATTCCCTTGCCCGTCTGATGGACGCCACAAGAATCAACGTTTCAAGAGTTCTGAACGCCTTGCAGAAGGAGGGGCTTGTAGAACTGAGCCGTGGAGGCATAAACATTCCTCTGCTGGAAAATCTGAAATGACATGAACAGGGAAAAACAGGCCGCATACGACAGCCGGTATGCGAGAATGGCCAATATATGGGCCGAGAATTCATACTGCACCAGACTCAAGGTAGGTGCGCTGATTGTCAATGGCGGAAAAATCATATCGGACGGCTACAACGGCACTCCGGCGGGTTTCGAAAACATCTGTGAGGACAGTGAGAACAAGTCGAAGCCATACGTCCTGCATGCCGAGGCCAACGCCATAACGAAACTGGCACGCACCACCGGCAACTGCGACGGAGCCACCATGTACGTGTCGGCATCGCCATGCATCGAATGTGCGAAACTCATTATCCAGTCAGGAATAAAGCGTGTGGTCTATTGTCAGAAGTACAGGCTGACAGACGGAATTGACCTGCTTGAACGTGCAGGCGTTGAAGTGGAATATTTAGACTTGGAAAATCAGAAATGAAAACACTCAGAAAAATTCTCCTGGGACTGTTCCTGCTTCTTGCAGGCATACTTATAGGTGGCCAGATAATGATACACATGGTCAAGAGGGCCAGCAACACCATATTCACGACGCAGATTGGCGGCGCCGCCAAAATGAACGCCCTCATCAACGCCATGAGCACAAAATACGTTGACGACGTTGACGTCGATTCCATTGTGGAACTTGCGTTGCCGACCATACTTGAAGAACTGGATCCGCATTCCGCATACTACCCCGCCCAAGAAACGCAGGACAGCAACGACGAGCTTCACGGCAGTTTTTCCGGCATAGGCATACAGTTCTCGGTCCAGGATGACACCGTACGCGTGAACAGCGTCATACACGGCGGCCCGTCAGAAAAGGTGGGTATTCTGGCAGGCGACCGGATAGTCACCATTGACGATTCGGTATTCGCAGGCAAGGGCATTCGGAGCGACGAAATAGTAAAGCATCTGAAAGGCCCGAAGGGAACCACCGTCAAAGTGGGCATCATGAGAGCGGGCGAACCGGGACTGATTGATTTCCAGATTGTACGCGGTGACATACCTGTAAAGAGTGTCGATGCCGCATACATGCTGGACAGCGAAATCGGCTACATAATGATAAACAAGTTCGGTGAAAACACCTATATCGAGATGCTCACCGGCCTTGCCAGGCTGAGCGCCAAGGGCATGAAGAAACTCATAATCGACCTGCGCGGCAATCAGGGCGGATACCTTGGAGCCGCAATCCAGATGGCCAACGAATTCCTGCCCAAGAATGACCTTATTGTATATACGGAGGGTGTCCACAATCCTGTCTCAAAGCAGTTCGCCAACGGCTACGGACACTACCGCGACATACCTATGGCAGTCATGATTGACGAGTCGTCGGCGTCGGCCGCCGAGATATTCTCGGGCGCCATGCAGGACAACGACCGCGCCACCATTGTAGGCCGCCGTTCCTTCGGCAAGGGTCTGGTGCAGGAACCCATTGAATTTGCCGACGGTTCAAGCATACGCATAACCATCGCCCGTTATTACACCCCGTCGGGCCGATGCATACAGAAGCCTTACGGCAATTCCGACGAGGACTACGCCATGGACATTGTCAAGCGCTACGAGCGCGGCGAGTTCTTCAGTGCCGACAGCATAAAGCAGGACGAGACCGAAGCATTCACCACCAAAGGCGGACGCACCGTATATGGAGGCGGAGGCATAACTCCGGACATTTTCGTTCCGACTGACACTGCCGGCTTTTCACAGTACTACTCGACCGTAGTCCGCAAGAATCTGGTCAACCGTTTCTCATTCAAGCTGGTCGACGACAACCGCGCCGAGCTGTCGGCAATCACTACCGTCGACGGCATGGTCGCATGGCTTGACCGCAAGAACGTGCTTGAGGATTTTTACCGTTATGCACAGGACAACGGCGTGAAACGCGATTACAGCCTTTCGGCCGCAGCCAGGAAGCAGATGCGCACCACGGTCTATTGCAATGTCATTTACGACGCAATGGACATGCAGGAATACATCGAGTACCTGAACCGCGACGACCGGGCGGTGACTGCGGCGGTTGAAGTCCTGTCAAAGGAATGACTGTCAGCGCAGCACTATGCCGGTTATGACCTGTGCGCCCGCTTTCCCGTTAAGGCGCGCAGTAAGTTCGGCACGGCGCATCATGAGTTCGTTCCTGACGATGGCGGAACTGACTTTCACGAAAAGGGTCTGGTTGTAGATTTTAAGTTCCTGGGTATATCGGGCAATGGATTCGCCCACGATCTGAGGCCATGCATTCATGACGCGGTATTCGGCCAGCGGGGTCTCGAGACCCACTGCCCTCAGATATGCGTTTATTGCATTTCCAATGCTTTCAGTATTTGTCTTTTTCATAGCACGGTACCGTTTTCAACAGTGAACGTTCTGCATTCAATGCCTTTTGACCCCAGAATGCCGTCTATATGGTTGCGGTCGACATCGGTAATGAACACCTGGCCGAACCTGCTCCGGTCCGATACCAGTTCCAGGATATTCTCCACCCGCCGGGAATCCAGGCGGTCAAAGATATCGTCCAGCAGAAGGATAGGCTTTTTCCCGCACACATCGGCCAGCAGGATATACTGGGCAAATGTAAGAGCCGTAAGAAAGGTCTTGTTCTGGCCCTGCGAGCCTTCGCACTTTACCGGATAGCCTCCAAGCTGCATTTCCAGCTCGTCCCTGTGGATTCCGCACAGTGAATATCCCACCGCACGGTCACGCATGCGGCTTGCCGACAGCTGGTCAAGCAAATCGCCACGCTGGCCGTGCGAGATGTAAGACAGGCTTACACTTTCATCCCTGCCTGCTATCGCAGGATAAATGCCGGCGAATACCGGAACGATTTTCTCTATCAGTTCCTGACGGCGCCCGTAGATTACCCGGCCGTTGTCGGCCATCACCTGCTCCCACATGAGAAGCATTTCAGGATCGGGTGCCTGCTCCATTTTCAGCAGGGCATTGCGCTGCTGCAGTGCCTTGTCGTATGCTATTAGCTTATGCAGGTAATCCCTGTCATACTGTGAAATCACCACATCCATCAAACGGCGGCGGCCATCGCTGCCCCCGAGAATGAGTCCGGTGTCAAGCGGAGTCATCATTACCAGCGGAATGCAGCCGATATGGTCCGAAAAGCGCTGGTACTCCTTACGGTCTCTTGTCATCTGCTTGCGGCCTTTGATTCTTGACATGCACCCTATCACGGTCCTGTTCCCATCGGGCATGACGTAGGTTCCCGACAGCTGGAAACAGCCGGCACCATGCCGGACCGTCATTGAATCGGACTGTGCAAGGGAGCTCTTGCAGAACGACAGACTGTAAATGGCATCAAGAAGGTTGGTCTTGCCCATTCCGTTCTGACCCACAAAGCAGTTCAGACCCGGCGAGAATTCCAGATCGGCCTGTACTATATTCCTGTAATCCTGTACGAAAAGATGTTCAAGCTGCATAGATGAATGCGAAATTAGTCTTTTTACAGTCAAATTCTTTAGTATTATGGAAAAATGTGTATTTTTGCACTCGCTAAAAACAAGACAAATGGCAAAGAAAACAGCAAAACCTGCAGCTCAGCAGCAGAATGGCCTCGAAGAGACAGTAAACCGTTGGGAACAGTTCGTCGAGAACAACAAGAAAACCATATTTTCTGTAATGGCAATCATCATAATCGTCATTGCAGGCGGTATGATACTTAACACATTCGTTTTCGGTCCGAGACAGGAAAGGGCTGCCGAAGCGCTCTTTCCCGGTGAAACCTACTTTGTCAATGGAGATTTCAAAACCGCACTGGAAGGTGACGGTCTCGCATACGAAGGCCTTGAAGCCGTAGCAAAGCAGTACAGAGGAACAAAGGCAGCCAGACTGGCCGACCTGTATGCAGGTATCTGCTACGCCCAGCTTGACAGCACGGAAATGGCCATTAAGCTGCTTTCAAAGGTCAAGGGTTCCGACCACATGGCCATTCCCGCAGCCATGAGCACTCTGGCCGGCTGCTATGCCAATCAGGGCAACAACGCAAAGGCTGCAAGCACATTCATTTCTGCCGCAAAGAAGGCCGACAATGCTCTGTTATCGCCCTACTGCTATTTTCAGGCAGCCCTAAATTACGAGGCAATGGGCAAGAACGACCAGGCTCTCAAGATATACAAGATGATTCAGGTCAAGTATCCGCAATCGCAGGAGGGTCTTGAAGCTGAAAAATACATATCCCGCATAGCAAAGTAAGTTGGCAGGATACTCCGGGGGTGAATTCCAGAGTGGCCAAATGGGGCAGACTGTAAATCTGCTGTCTCTCGACTTCGGTGGTTCGAATCCATCTTCACCCACAAAAAAAGCGCTTTCAGATGAAAGCGCTTTTTTGTTTGAAATGTTCTATATTTGCAACCGGTTGAATTTTTATATCCATAACACCGCCACCTACTGATGAAACGCCTGCTTTTACCACTGACACTGCTGCTGTTCTGCATCTGCTCCGCCATGAAAGCGCAGGACTACTGGTATTCGAGTCCCCAATCGGCAGCCAGCATGAAGCTGTACGTCAAACAGATATATGAATGTAACGGACGTGTTTTCGGCGTCGACGAGTTCAGCCCGGAGGCATACCCGCTGCAAGGCGCGAACGTGGTTGTCACCTGTGTCGGCGACACCGCACAGACAGACGGTTCCTCAGCATGGACAGACGGCTCGTTCTATACCTCCATGTGGATAAGGGACAGACTCAAGGACACGCGTCTGCACATTAGAATCACCTATCTTGGAATGGAGACGCTCGACACAATCATCCAGCCCCCAAAAACCAAGGTCGATGGAGTCGATGCGTATGTTGTGGAACTGGATTCGATATGTCTTCACAGCGAGCCTGTCACACTGGCCGAGGCCGAGGTCGTGGCCGAGCTCCAGCGCATGTACCAGCATGGCGACACCATAATCTTCAATGCCGGAGCGTATGAGATGCCTACAGGAAGCGTGCTTCTGGATCTGGTAAGACGTCTGCCGGGACTGAAATATGAGGACGGCACCCTGACCTATCTTGGAGAAAGCATTGAGGAGATACGTCTGAACGGCGAGCATTTCTTTGAGCGCGACATGTCAATAGCCCTGAACAACATGCCGAGCGACAAGCTGAAGAGCCTGAAGGTGTATGAGGTTCCCGACGACACTCTCAATGTCCACAGCGACAACCATTACATAATGGACATGGAAACCAATGAGCCCATGGACAAGACTCTGTTTGTCAACGCCGGTGCCGGCACAAACGAAAAGTTCAACAAGTATCAGGCAAATCTGAACCTGTCCGCATGGGCTTCGGGCAAGGGCGATGTAAGCACATACTGGAATGCGTCAAACATTCCGGACAACTACCAGCTTGAATCCAATAGCCAGTACGGCAATCTGTACTATAACCATCAATTCGGCAAGACGACGGTAGGAGCATCGGCCAGTTACAGCGACAATTCCAGCAGGACGAAGAATGAAAGTCTGAATGTCACGTACATGCCTGACTATACCCAGACAGGCACCGGCACGGGTGAAGGCTTTTACGGAAGCGGAAGCTGGAACGGCAACATCAACGTTTCACAAAGAATTGGAGAAAGGGTTTACCTTAACGCATCGGGCGGGCTGAGCGGTTCACATTCAAATAATGAAAGTTCAAGTACCGACTCGCTGAACAACGAGGGGCAAGGTCCTATTAGCACGACGCTGCAAAGCAGCAAATCGCATTCCAGCGGTCATGGATACAATTTCAATGTCAGTCTCTATACTGGCTATTCCGAAGACTCCAAGTATTCCGTCAACGCCAGCGCAAGCATGAACGCGAGCGACAGCGAGAGTACAAGCGAAAACAGTTCATACAGCCATTTCTACCAGAAAAAGATGGCGGGCGACCCGGAAAAGGACAGCACAAGGACCATCAGGCATCTTGTAACATCGCCGTCGGGGGACAGGAGCTTCAGCACACGTGTCTCAATCAACCGCGAACTGGGCAAGGACGGCAACGGCTGGCTTGGTCTGGGGTACAACATGTCATATTCCGAAAATCACAGCGAGGACAAATATGATGACATTCTGGACGGTGCCCTGCAAAGCGTGGACAGCCTGCATCATACACAGAACTATTCAAGCATAAGACAGGGAGTCAACCTTGATTTCACCGTTTCCGATTCGGTATATCGACTCAACATATACGGAACGGCAACACCCGTCGTTGAAAAATACAACAGCACCATTGCCGGACGACCCGAAAGCCTGCAGCAGAAAGGACTGACGTATAACGCTTCGGCAAATCTGCAGATCAAGTTGTTCAAGCTTGACCAGCTTACCTTCAGATATTCATGCAACAGCAACCTGCCAGGCATTTCGTCACTTTCAAGTGTGACCGACTACAGCGACCCCATGAACATATCGGAAGGTAACCGCAATCTGAAGGGTTCGTTCAATCAGAACGTAAGTATGGAATTCATGCTGAGAACATGGATGAGCGCAAACATGTCGTACGGAACCACACGCAATTCCATTTCAACGCTCACCATGATTGACCGGGAGACAGGTGCCCGACGCACCAGGCCGGAAAACATAAACGGCAACTGGAACCATTCTGAAAGGCTGTTTTTCTCGTACCCGTTCGATGATGTGTCACTCACGCTTAATCTCAGCCACAACTTGCGGCACAACGTGACCTACGTCCAGAGTTTCACTGACTCGAAGCCGTCTGTGGGTGAAAGCGACTACCGCAACATAGGCTGCACACTCGATGCGGGCTACAGCAACAAGAACTGGCTTTTCAGAGCGGCGGCCAGCTACTCGAAAGAACATAACAAGAGCAATTACATGGAAAAGGGCAACGGAGGCCAGCGCTTCGGATGCCGCAGCAGCATTGAATACACAAGCGACTTCGGTCTTGGCGCCGAGACGCAGTTCAATCTTGACAAGCCCTTCGGGTACGAGTTGAGTTCTGCCAACGATACGGAATGCATGTGGGACCTCAGTGCGAACTACCGCTTTCTCAAGAGCAAACAGGCCGAACTGAGTCTGACCTGGCATGACATTCTGAACGATTATGACGGATTCGACTCATACGTATCATCGACCGGATGGTCGGAAAGCCGCACATACGGTTATTCTTCAATGATAATCATAGCGTTCAACTACCGTTTCAATTCCTTCTGAGTGAAAGTCGCATTAGTACAGAGCATTCCGGTTCAGGGAGACACCAGTGCCAGCCTGGCAGGACTTGACCGTCTTATTGGCAACGGCAGCGGGGCCGATGTGTACGTTCTGCCCGAGATGTTCGCCTCGGGGCAGTTCCCTGATCCGTCCGACATAGCCGAGACCATGGACGGTCCGTCGGTATGCTGGCTGAGGGCAAAGTCCCGTGAACTTGATGCCGCCGTTGCAGGAAGCGTGGCAATAACGGAAAACGGGCGTTTTGCCAACAGGCTGTGCTTTGCAATGCCGGACGGCAGCATGGCAACGTATGACAAGCATCATCTGTTCTCCTACTCCGGTGAGAACCTGCATTTCAGTGCCGGCAATGAACGTGTTACGGTGACGTTCCGCGGCGTGAGGTTTCTGCTGCAGGTCTGCTATGACCTGAGGTTTCCGGTATTCAGCCGCAACAGGGACGATTACGATGCCGCAATATATGTTGCAGCATGGCCTGACCGGCGCAGTTTTGCATGGGACACGCTGCTGCGGGCCCGTGCCATTGAAAACCAGGCATACGTTATTGGCGTGAACATGACCGGACAGGACCAGTACGGTTCCTACAAGGGGCACAGTGCGCTGATAGGTCCCTACGGCGACACCCTTGCTGCCAGTCCCGACAATGTGGAGTCCGTTACCACAGGCATCATGGATATGGATATGCTGACGCGGTTCCGCACAAAGTTCCCGGCACTTACAGATGCAGACCTGTGGGAATGGCTCCCGGACAACGGTTCAGAAAAGCTTTGAAATGAGGTCCGTCCTGCCCATACGGCGCAGTTCGGCCATAATCTGGTGACGCAGTGACGCATCGTACCAGAAGAAGAACATACGCTGTGCCTGTTTGTCACGGTCTGTGCGCGGCACATATACCGGCTGCATGGTGTATGGGTTTATACCGGTGTAGAAGATTTCCGTACTCAGAGTCATAGGTGTGGGAGTGAAGTCCTGTACCTGTTCAAGGTGGAAATTCAGTTTCTTCGTAATGACAGCAAGCAGAGCCATGTCCTGCGGAGTACAGCCCGGATGACTGCTTATGAAGTACGGTATGAGCTGCTGACGCAGGCCGGCCTCGGCGTTGACTTTGTCAAAGGTCTTCTTGAACTGCTCGAACTGCTCGAAACCGGGTTTTCTCATCAGGTCAAGTACCGATGGCTGCGTATGTTCGGGAGCCACTTTCAAGCGGCCGCTTACATGATTTGCAATAAGTTCACGCGCATATGACCGGTGCGATTTGTCGGCCTTGGGGTCCGGATCGCGGTACTGCAGTATGTCATAGCGTATTCCGCTGCCTATCGTGACTTTCCTTACACCCTGCACATGGCTTGCTGCCTGGTACAGGTCGGTCAGGGCACTGAGGTCTGTGTTCAGGTTGGGGCAGACTTTCGGATGCAGGCAGGTGGCACGGCGGCATTTCTCACAAAGCGACTTGTCACGGCCTCCAAGTCCGTACATGTTGGCAGACGGTCCTCCAAGGTCGGTTATGTGTCCGTGGAAATCGTCCATAAGCGTGACGGCGCGGACCTCCCTGAGTATGCTGCCCTTGCTGCGGCTTACAATCTGCTTGCCCTGATGGGCCGATATGGTGCAGAACGCACAGCCTCCGAAGCAGCCGCGGTGAATGGTCACCGAATGGCATATCATATCGTATGCGGGGATGCGTTTGCCTTTGTAGCGCGGATGCGGCTTGCGGGTGTACGGCAGGTCATAGACAGCATCGAGTTCCTGTGTGGTCATAGGTCTGTAGGGCGGATTGATGACCACGAAGCGGTTGCCAAGAGGCTGTATGATACGGCGCGCCGCAATCACGTTGGACTCCTCCTCTATGACCTTGAAATTCATGGCCTGGGCGCGCTTGTCCTGAAGACACTGCTCGTGCGGGGCAAGCACCCTGTCGGTGTCCTTAATGCCTCCGGGCACCTCGCGGCAGATGAATCCTGTCTGAGGCTGGACAAGTATGTCATGGAACCGGCCTTCGGCAATGCAGGCGGCCAGCTCGACTATCGGCTTCTCGCCCATTCCGTAAATGAGATAATCGGCCCCGCTCAGCTCGAGTATGCTTGGCAGCAGCTTGTCCTGCCAGTAGTCATAATGTGTAAGACGGCGCATGCTTGCCTCTATGCCCCCAAGCACGACCGGCACATCGGGGAAAAGCTTCTTCAGGGCTTTGGTATATACGACCGATGCATATTCGGGCCTTCCGGAATGACGGCCGTCAGGGGTATATGCGTCTTCCGAGCGCAGACGGCGGGCGGCAGTATAGCGGTTCACCATGGAATCCATACAGCCGGCCGTGACTCCGAAGAACAGGCGCGGACGTCCCAGTTTCCTGAAATCGCGCAGATCGTCCTGCCAGTTCGGCTGGGGCACAATGGCCACACGATAGCCCTGCGCTTCGAGCACACGGCCAATCACCGCAGTTCCGAATGACGGATGATCCACATAGGCGTCACCGCTGAACAGGATCACATCCAGCTCATCCCAGCCCAGACGTTCACATTCCTTCTT
Source organism: Bacteroidaceae bacterium (assembly GCA_045640885.1). Taxonomy (GTDB): domain Bacteria; phylum Bacteroidota; class Bacteroidia; order Bacteroidales; family Bacteroidaceae; genus Colenecus. The sequence continues at coordinate 19,121 of JAZUFX010000003.1, forward strand.
GGTTGTCGGAAGCCATTCAGCCATTCTTTCCTCAAGTTTATTCGGCTGATTCAGGATTTGCGGTATTCCACTCCTCGTAAAGGGCCAGAAGATTCGACAGGCCAAAGGCCTTCATGTCCCTATGGAAAATCACGTCAATACACAGATCCACAAGATCCTTGTCCGCACCACCGGTCAGCATGGAACGGAGGTTGAGACGCAATTTGTCCAGAACCGGTTCGGTAACGATTCCGTTGCTGTCAATCAGGAACTGGAACAGGTTATATTTACGTATGGTTACAAGGTTTTCTGTTGAAATTCCAATCTGGCGGGTGCCCGATTCATTGGCTTTGATAGTAAACATGACTATTTTTCTATAAGATAATTCAGAATATAACGCATCACATGATCACGTTCGCGTGCCGAAGATATGCATTCGTAGGGAAATCCCAAAACAACGACACGTGAAGTAGTATATTTGACACCGATTGCAGCAGTCAGACGACTGTTTCCGTATGTAAACAGGCGGTCCCCGCTGCCCTCAAGCTTCAGGACGTCAGGATGCTGCACTCCCATCCGGTGGGAATCGGTCTCACGCTGGATCCCGAAAGCAGCCGTCCGGCGTCCGTCTATTCCGGTACAGTCATCAGGTACCAGAGCATCGGACAACGAATAATGCAGCTGTTCTCTTGCGAACTCCACTGACTGCGGGTCCTTGAGGTCCGATGCCACGTAACTGCCGCTTACCATCAGCCGTCCGCCGGCAGTCAGATATGCATCCAAGGCCCTGCGCATACGTTCCGGGAAGCAGGAGTAATCACGATGGAAAGAGCTGTCTGTGACGCTGCTCTTCTGGAAGCCCAGAATCAGATCCACCATATTGTACTGTCTGGAATCGACCTGACTGTCCATGAATGCATCACGGCTGCATGACACGAATGACCATCCGGCATGAACCAGCGCCTGTCCGTGAACATACGGGTAATCGAAACTGTTTCCTGCCAGTATCTGCCCTTCCAGACTGCAGTCGCTGGCTCCTGTCTGAATCTTCTCGTCCAGATCCATCATGGAACGGTCAAAGACCAACTGTTCACCGCACAGGATGGGCGAACGGCGATACTGTACACCGGCATCGGCCTTGATATCGAAACCTATGGTCGTGTCTGTCTCGACTGTGGCAGGCGGTCCGAGACGTTGGAAACCGTTCACTACAAGTGCCGTCCTTCTTGAATCTTCCCGGATGGAAGCTGCAAGGATTTCGCTGTCCATACTCTGCCCTCCCTTATTCCAGGCAGTAACCTTGAAGCGGTAGATACTGCCTTTCTTAGGATAGAAACGCATAGAGTTTTCCTTGACGAAAGTGCCGTTGTCAAAGCCTTTTCCATTGACTGACGTATAGACCATATACCCCTCGGGCTTTGCGCTTGCCTCCAATGTGTCAACCGTCTCCTTCCACTGCAGCAGCAGATTGTCGCCCTGACGAGATATGCTGAAATGGTTGACAGGAAGCGGCTGCACCACCGCCTTGCCACCATACATGGATATGTTCTCCTTGAGCAATGCCTTATACAGCGAGCGGGCGGCCATGAACTGGAAATTGGGGTCCAGAGCAAGTTTCATGTCCCAGAAATTCTGGTGGGAAAGCAGCTCGACCAATATGGACTGCATGTTGGGAACACGGCTCTCACAGTAGTTCTTGTCCCAGATGCCGCGCCATGCCCAGTCCTTTCCGGTTGATGCCTTGAAGTCCCTGACAAGCTCGCTGACAGCCATATCGGCCCAATCCCTGCTTCTGAGCCGTGACCCGTTCATTGGCAGGCGGCCATCATTGAAATCGGTAGTGCATATTCCAAGCGAACCGTACAATGTGTCACCATAGTGATAGCCGGCATCGGTATGCAGGGCAAAATACATTTCCAACGGCACGCCAAGTCCCCGGTTCTTTTCATTATAGACCGATGTCCCCGCAACCCAGTTGGCCATAAGCGGACGGGCCCAGATATCCTCCCGGTAGTCGTCCTGCCCCTGATAATACCAGGTGACACTGTCTGGAACTCCTGCATAGCGTCCGTAATATCTGGTTCCGAACATGAATGCCGGAGCCGTTACGGTCAGACCTTCACGGGTCTCTGTCAACGTGCCGCCTCCGAAACGCACGGCATCAGCACTTACAGTTCCCTCCATAGCAGAGCTGTTGTCAAGCGAGACCATACCCTGTGGTCCTCTCCCCTCATCGAACTGGAAAGTTCCCAGATAGAGCCAGGTTCCACCGCCTATCCTCTGGTTCACACGGAACACAGTCGTCCCTCCCGAATGGTACACCACATATCTGGCATCGGTTACACGGGTCGAATCAGAACGGTAAGTCACATACACCGCATATTCGCCGGACTCCGGTATATCAGGAACCCACATGGCCGAGGCGCTTGCGGTACCCGGTCCGGCCATTGCCACCCTGGTGGTCAGGCCAACGCTGTCAGGCATGATACGTACGCTGTCTGAACTGTATCCGCCAGCCTTAAGGTCCGTCCATTTTCCGGTTTCCCTGTAGTTTCCCCTCTCGAATACGCCGACTGTCACCCGGTTCTCCTGCCAGTCGCGTTCACGTTCGCAAAGCACCACCGCTCCGGCGTTCTCCAGCATCGGAATGAGATAGGAATAGGCAATAGACTGAGTAAGAAGATCCTCACGCGAGCAGTAAAGCGGCGGGCGCTGCAGTTCCCAAAGCGTGTCTCCACGGTCATAATATAACCCGTGGCTTGGAGTGACCGCCAGCGTAACCCCTTCAAGTCCGGCCCGTCTTCCAGGAACGGCAGAACGGCTGTCATTCCTTTTCCAGGCCGGCATCTGAGGTCTCTCATCAGAAACAATGCGGTATCCGTCATTTCCAATCACCGGAAATGACCAGAGCGGAATCTGCTCTTCCATGTCATATCCATTCGTCCTGATCACGACCTTATATCCGGAGTATTTGTCAGGAAGGTCCCGCAACAGGCCGGCATAAATCGAGTCAGCCAGTTCACGTCTGAAACGGAGATAACTGAAAGTGGGACTCAATTCAACGTCAAGACGCCGGCCTTTCTCACTGACACTCACGCTGCGTACTGTCAGTTTTCCAAGGTCGACGTCAGTCTGCAATGAATCGAAATGCTGCTGGACCAGCGTCTTGATCCCCACGTTCCCCGTCTTCTGGGCCGATACGTCAGGTATGGGAACAGCAAGCATGGCGGCAAGCACCGCCATCAGGGTCCTGCCACGATGCAGCATTCTTCTATTCCTTTAAGATAATTACTTTTTGAGAGAATTCAACTTGTTCGCGATATTCTGCAGAGCATCATTGAAATCCTTATAGTATGCACGATAATACTGCTTTGCCTCACCCGGCTGGGTATGGCTGATACGTGTTATGAATTCGTCGTCCATCTTGAGCAGATCCACCATCAGATCGTCTGTTGCAGCCTTGTCTGTACCCGGCACGAACTCCTTCATGATAAGGCATTCCGTAAAAAGATCGCCAATCACATAGCCTACATCTCTCTTCAATTTTCTGCGACTTGCCATAGTTTCGAATGTTTGTTGTTTGTTTATCAAAGGTAGGCAATCGTACTCTTTCCGGCAAATTATTTCAATAATTAGTTTTCAACAGGCCGACCGTTTAACATTCAGGAAAACGGTTTATATATAATGTGTCCGATAACGGAAAATGAACAATCAAACAAAATAAAAGAATGAAGAAGTATTTTCTCGCAGCCATGATGCTTGCTGCAGTATGCGTTTCAGCTAACGCCAAGAAGGAGAAGAGCGAACCTCAGTTCGGAATCAAGTCCGGTATCATCACCATCTCATCAGACATGGAAATGCCCGACTTCAGCGAATTTGCAGGTATGAGAGAAGGAATGACAGTTCCCGAAGGCATGGAGGATTTCATGAACTTCAACCCCAACGACATGGTTGAAATGATTTATTTTGACGACTATGGCCGCAAAACCGCTACCGTAACCAAGAGCGGTGACCGTATTACCCGTACAGTTGCCATTGGCGACACCACCTACACCATCAATGAAGCCAAGAACACCGCAACCGCAATGCCTATCTTCGGTGGCCGTGGCGGACGTTTCGGCGGTATGGGAATGGGATTCGGCGGCATGGGTGGTGCTTCAGTAGGCACACTCGGTCAGATTGACTGGAGGAACCTCGACAAGAAGACCATACGCCGCAACAAGATCAAGGAACTCGGTGAAGAGACTGTTGCCGGTGTAACCTGCAAGAAATACACAATGTCACCTGTCAACCAGATGGGCATGACTACCACAACCACCCTTTGCGTATACGAAGGCATTGTCCTCTCAACCGAAACACTCAGCGAATGGAACACGACCCCTGTGACCCAGACAGCTGTCAAGTTCGAGCAGAACCCCAACATCTCAGAGTCCCTGTTCCAACTCCCCGAGGGCTGCAAGGTAGAACAGCCTAACTTTGGCGGCTTCGGCGGTATGGGCGGCTTCGGCGGCGACTTCGGCGGCATGGGCGGCTTCGGCGGCGGCATGGGCGGCGGATTCGGTGGCGGCATGATGTTCTGATCCAGCCGGTCAACATTTATAAAGCCCCGTACAGAACTTCTCTGTATGGGGCTTTCCATTTATCATTCAAAGCAAAAAAAAATGAGGAATGCCGCATCACGTCCGGCACGCCTCATTATCAGATCTGTTCCTGAAAAATTACTTTGCAGCAGCGAGAGAAGCCTTGCGGAAGTCCTTCATGAGCTTTTCTATTTCCAGAGAAGCCTTGCGAGCACGGGTTCCGGCAGCCTTGTTGCCCTTTTCAATCTGTGAGTTAGCATCCTTTGCAAAATCTGCATAGAGCTCAGCAACCTGTTTCAGAATTGTCTCCATAATTTGTTATTGTTTAATGATTAATGAATTTACGCTGACGGCAAAAGTAACACTATTTTAACAATCAGCAAACATTAGTTTATTTTTTTTCTTTTATTTGCCTATTATTGAAAGAATTATTGGAACCGCAGTCCTGTTTCGGAAGCAAAAGCGCGTAACAATTCTTTTATGAATACAAAAAATGAACTATTTTTGTGGACAATATGAAGAAGTATCTTTTAATAATCCTGTTAGGGATTGTCTCATTGTCTGTTTGGGCAAAGGGAGACATAGATCCGAAGTACGGCGTAGGTGCAATTGTCACCAACGAGAACGGTAAAGTGTATTTCCAGCAGTCCTTCCCCATTCCATCGGGAATGACGCAGGACCAGTGTTACGAACTCATGCTCAACTGGGCAAAAGGACGTTTTTCCCAACCGTTCGTTCAGGCCGGACGCGTTCTGACTGAAAACGCCCAATCAAGACGTTTCGTATTCCATGCCGACCAGACAATCACATTCAAAAGGACAGGACTTGTTGCTGACGAATCACGCATTGAATACAACTTCTCGGTATCAGTGGGTGACAACAGCGTAACTGCCACGATGACCGACATCAAATACCGTTACGAAGAAGGACGTGAAGGTGGCGGTCAGTTGCTGAACGCAGAAGACTGGATTACCGACGAAGAGGCCTTCAACGCAAAGAGAACCAAGTTTCTGAAGCGCACAGGCAAGTTCCGCATCAAGACAATAGACCTGAAAGACAGTTTATTCGACAGCATCAGCCAGACTGTTACAGGCGGCAGATAAAGCATTCGAGACCTGACAAATGGCCAAAGACAGGGAATTATACAGCATTCTGGGACTGGAGGACAGTTGCTCCGATCAGGAAATCAGAGATGCATACATCAGGTTATCAGAACTCCACACGGAAGGAACTCCTGAAAGGGAGAATGTGGAGCGCGCCTACCGGATCCTTGGAGATATGGACAGGAGGGCTGTATATGACATTACAGGCAAGACCACCCAAAAGACAACAAGACGCAGGACCCATTCCGACAGTGGAAAGATCGAGAAAGCGAGATACGCCTTGAATACACTGTTTCTTGCATGTGCGGCCGTCACTACCGTGCTTTTCATCCTGCAATGGTGCGGAGCCGGAACTGCTCCGTTCTATTGGGCCTGTGGAATTTCGATTGTCATCAAACTGACAGAATATATTCTGAGACTGTTCTAATGATAAAGTCCATTTCAGGAATGCATTTTTCTTCTGTCAGGTCATTGATTGCTTTGGCGACAGCCTTATCTGTTTCCGTCGGAATATATGCCCAAACAACACTGTCACAGAATCAGGACGGTTTTTCAGGAGAGCAGATGGACGGATTCATGGATTCCGGCCCTGACAGGGACTCCACAGTTGTGGAACGAAGCGTTTCCACGGAATACTGGCAGTGGACCATAGACCCGCACAGCGGTCTGCCCGCTGAAATACAGCCGGACACCCTTCACCACTCCTTCCACTCCGTCCATCTGACCGAGGGCATGTGGAGCAGTTACAGCAGTCTCGGCAACATGGGATCTCCACGCCTGTCCCGTCTGTTTTCCGAGCGCGACTGTCTGAATGATTTCATGTTTGATTCTCCGTATGATTCGTGGATAAAGAAACCCCTGGATTTCCGTTTCACCGACACGAAGACCCCGCACATGAATGTCGATTACTACAAAGGAGGAGACAAGCGTACAGGCGAAGAACACATCAAAGGTTATTTTGCCGCCAATTTCAACAAAAGATTCGGCATAGGATTTGATATGGACTATCTGGTTGGCAGAGGCCGATACAGCAATGAGTCAACATCATTCTTTGATGCAAGAGTGTATGCATACTACCGTGGCGACAGGTACAGCATGCATCTGTCAGGGAATAGCGACAACATGAAGATTGCCGAGAACGGAGGCATACAGGACCCCAGATACATTACCAACCCCGAAGCAATGGCCGAAGGACGCAAGTCCTATTCCCCCGAAGACATTCCTTTCCGTCTCTATGACAACTGGAACAACATCACGCACAAACAGATCATGTTCAACCAGTCTGTTCCAATCAACAGGGTCAGGACTACGGTCAGAGAAGTTTCAGTGCCAGTCACCTCCAATCCTGCAGATGTCATGCCACAAGACGGAATCGGCATTCAGCCCGATTCCCTGGCATCGGATTCCACAGTCACAGTGCTGACGGATTCCATCATGACTGCACCGTATGATTCCATCATGACTGCACTGAATGATTCCGTCAGCTCAGATTCATTGGAAACCGATTCTGTTCACATTATTGAGGAACTTATTGCTGAAAATGAGATTATAACCGTAACGGATCACGACACAGTGAACATAGGGCGTCTGGCCCACATTGCCGAAGTCGGCAAGCTTGGCAGACGTTATATCAGTTATGCCCAGCCGGATGGTTTCTATCCGGAACAGTACCTGTATGACGATTCCATTGACCTGTTCTCGGACTTCTATGTAACCAACACGCTCTCCCTTTCACTTCTTGAAGGCTCCACAAAATGGGCCATTGCCGGACTGACAGGTTTTCTCAGGCATGAATACAAATCATTTGAAATGCCCGATGCGAAGGAAGAAGACGATTATCTTGAATACACACGCCGTTATAATTTACAGGACTTGACCGCTGGAGCTGTTCTGGAAAAGGCAAAGGGTGACAATCTCACATTCAAGGGACTGGCAGAAACCACCGTTGCAGGAGCCCATTTCGGAGATCTGGACATTCACGGCCAGGTAAGGCTGGCCGACAGTCTGTTCCATGACATTGCATCTCTGTCAATCAGCGCAGACCTGTCAAGCCTGCACCCGGCATTCTTCATGGAGAAATACCATTCCACATTTGCATGGTGGGACTGCACTTTCAAGAATGAGATACGCACTCATTTGGGAGCATCCGCCCATCTGGCAAGGACAGGAACAACGCTTGACATTGACGTGAGCAACATTGACGGCTATGTCTATCTTGGTAACACAGGAGGAATCCACACGAATTCTGACGGTGTGGTACAGCCGGAATATCTTATTGGAGCATTCCAAGAGGACAAATCAATTCAGGTTCTCAGTGCCGGCCTTGACCAGAAGCTGAAACTTGGCCCGTTACATATAGACAGCCGCATAGCATGGCAGCATTCATCGGACGAACGAATTCTTCCTTTGCCGGAACTGAACGTGTTTGCCGACATGTACCTCAAATTCATCTACGCCAAGCGTCTGAACATGGAAATCGGTGCCAATGCCACATATTTCACCCGATATGACGCGCCGGGGTATTGTCCGGCTGTCGGCATGTATCATCTGCAGAATCCCGACTGTCTGCAGCAGGTCGGCGGTTATCCCCTGCTTACCGGCTATGTCAACTGCAGTCTTCGCGGAGTCCGGTTCTACGTCATGTACTATCATTTCAATGATGGTCTCATGAATCTGCGCGACTCCTTCATAGTTCCAGGATACCCAGCCAATCCAGGTACTTTCAAGTTCGGATTGAGCTGGGTATTCTACGATTGATCCGGTTACAGCCAGATATCTGATGAAGCAGCTTTAGAAGTTGATTCCTAAAGTCAGTTGGATTTTGTCTGTCACATACTGGTATTTCACAATGGGATCTTCCTGATATTCATTTGGGCTGACCTTGCTGTTCTGCACTCCGTGAACGAATGCCATATCAGCATAGAACTGTGAACCGAATTCATCGGGTTCCGAGCAGTAGCCGAGACCGAATGTCAGGTTGTTGGCATTCTCTGGACGATGCAGCTGGAACTCCAGACGGTTGTCGTTGAAATCGGAATCAATCATGACAGGATAAGCGTCGTTCCGTAGCATGCTTCCGGTTCCACAATAGCCGGCCCGAAGAGCCAGTTTGCCAATATTGTGTTCCAGACCGAAACGGACAGTCGAATAGTTGCGGTATTGCGGAGCGCCCTGAGCATCCATACGTGTACCGCCCACCGATAGGAACGAACGTCCTGTGAAATGTCTCTCATATTCAAGTCCGAAGGCAGTGCTGCCAATGGTGTATCCGGCACTCAGGTCAAGAGACCATGGTGAGGTGAAGCGGTAATCAGTACCAGTTGAAAAATCCTTGCCATCCTTCTGCTCGCCGCGCAGTGCGTACAGACAGTCAAAGTAATCAAGAGACTGATGCATCCATGTGGGTGACTTGAAAGCAGCTCCCAATCTCAATGTAGGAACTGGTCTGACAATCATACCGAAAGCCATGTTCACACCGGCTCCGGCTGCATTCGTCTGCCAGTCACCACAGGTATAATCAAGTCCTTCCGGGAAATCCGGATGAGAGCCGGTCGGATAGTAATCATAGAAGTATCCATCGGTCCATGTGTCAGTCTGGAGAATGCCCATGGTTGCACCGAAGTACATCTTGTCATTCACATTGAACGACAGATTGAAATCAAAGGAGTTGTTCATGATACGTCTGTGATCGCGATACTCACGATATACCATATACCCGTCATCATCGCTGAACGAGTCAATGTAATCCATGTCGCAGTCGGAATTGTTCACCTTGTGATAAGAGAAGCCGAAATTCGCATAACAGCCATCGCCTTCAAATCCGCTCAGCACTATTGACACGTTATCAAAACTTCCAATCAGATCAGACTTGTTGTTATGGGAATAGATGCTGTAATTGCCGGAAATCCCAGGGTTGGCCTGACTGAACAGCGGGTTAGTCCTTGACTGTGCGCCCATTAATGACATGGTGGCATTGAAGTCACTCTGACGGAATGTTCCTATTCCTGCAGGATTCTGATTGATGACTGAAACATCACTGCCAAGAGCACCCATGGCACCTCCCATGGCAACGTATCTCGATGTGCCGTTCAGTTCCTGATTGCTCACGACAGCAGCATCAAATGAAGTCTGGGCAAATGCTGCGGTACCAAACGCCAGAACTGCGCCTGCTGCAAAAAGTATTCTGTTATTCATAGCTGCATTCATTTTAATTGTTAGTACAATTTATCCACTATTGCCGACACACCAGATCAACGTCTTGAAGAGCTGCCGGAGGCACCGCGTGAGCCGCCTGAACTTGAGCCGCTTGAAACTCCGCGCGATGAACTGCCGCCACCAAAGCTGGACGAACTGCTGGAAGAGCTCACGCTACGGCTTGAGGAACTGCTTGAGGAGCTCACGCTACGAGTTGACGAACTGCTGGATGAGCTCACACTACGGCTTGATGAGCTGCGGGTTGCAGCCTGGGTGTTTTCACCACGACTGCCGGTTCCGGTACTTTTGGAGACGCTACGGGTGGAACTCGAACTGCTGCCATTGGAAACGCTACGGGTAGAATTCGAATTGTCTCTTGAAACGCTGCGGGTCGAATTGGTTGAACTGCTTCCGGAAACGCTACGGGTAGAACCGTTGCCGCTGGAAACGCTTCTTGTAGTTGCACTGGTACTGCTTGGACGGTCATAGTTCGAAGAAGAACTGGTTACGCCACGACGGGAATCACTGCCGCGGACAGCCACACTTCTGTTGACTGTGCCACTGCTTTGGGCAGAGCCGGAACTGATGGCACGGGATGATGCACCCTGAGCCGAATTCAGATTGCGGCTTACGCTACGTGAGCTGCGGGAACCGTCAAAAGCATTGCGTCCTGAATTCTGAGCACTGAGATTACGGTCCCATCCACCTGTATTCACTCTGCGGTTAGGTGCGAAACGGTCAACCGTTCTGACATAAACCGGACGTGTGACATACGAATAGTAATATCCGTAACGGTATGAAGGTCCGTACCATGGATCATAGAAATGCCATGAACCATAATACCAGGGATCATACCAAGGGTCGTACCAGGGATCGAACCATGGATCGAAGACAGGGCTGTACCATGTGTCATAATACCAGTAGTCACGGAACCATGGATCGTATGCAAGGCTCAGTCTGAGGCCCGGTCTGTGGAAACGGCTGATGAGTCTGGTAGCATAGAAATCCTCAACCGCATCGCTGTATCCCTCAAGGTATGAACGGCTCTCATTGCGGGCCACCTGATCGGCTATCATGTAGATAGTATCATGTACATAGACTGTATTCTCATCATACTGGTTTCCGTACGAATAACTGCCGGAACGGCGGTTGTATTCATCAACGTCACGCTCGGCCGTGCTCTGAACGTACGGTCTGTACTCAGGTACGGTCTGTCCTGCCGGAACCCGCGTAACATTGGTCTCTGTCACACCTGAAACCTGAACGGTCCCGGTTGAAACTGACTTGCTGCTGGTCTTGCCAGTTGAATACAGGTCATTTCTCTGTGCACCGGCTGCCACTGTGACTGCCAGAAGTGCTAAAACCAAAGCTGACTTTTTCATAATTATAATTGTTTTACAGGTTTTTCTCACTGCAAATATATCAAGGAACAATAACCCTGCACGGGGAAAAACCCTATTTGTCATGGGGGAAAACCCTATAAATGAAAACCACCGTCCACGCATGTCTTCTCCTTGAAGCGGACGCGGACGGCAGTTTTATATCAAGTAACTATCAATTAATCACTTGTGTTCCAGAGCCAAAGTCTTGGTTGTCTGGTCACAAACCTGTGTCGGACCGAAATACTGGATAGGACCAGGATATACGAAAGCTGTTTCAATAGCCCACTCGTCGCGATGGCTTGCAAACTCCTTGAAAGGAGCACCGTCCAGTTCAACCAGAGCCTTGCGGATAACCGGCTTCATCTCACCGTTACGCTTCTCCATGTTCATCATCATCGTGATTGGAATACCACCGGCAATCCACTCATCAGCAGGAGCTACGGTATTCTTGATTGACGACATGTAACCGGTCTTGCCGGCAGCTATCAGCATTGAAGCATTGAAGCCCAGGCTGTAGCAGTAGTCGGCATCGAAATTCGATGGAGCTGCACACCGGCCTTCATAACCGCAGAAATGGTGCTGGGTTGAGAACTTGCCATTGTACTTGCCCTCTTCCTTCCACTGGGCGAGCTTGGCTCCGACCATGTCGGCAAGAAGCTGTTCGGTCTCGATAAGAGAAACCTGGACATTTCCGTGAGGATCACGTTCCAGTGCCAGTTGACGGCTTACGCCTTCCGGCAGACTCTTGAAGATTTCAGCATTGGCAGGTGAAAGCTTGCTGACAATGTATTCAATCTTGCGGCTCATCTTGATCAGATTGAATTCTGCCTGATTTGCAGCCAGAACGTCATTCAGTTCGGCAATGAGCTTCTTGATGGCTGGAATGAACTCGATAAGTCCTTCCGGAACCAGTACAGTACCGAAATTCAGTCCCTTTTCTGCGCGGGCTGCTACTGCTTTTGCTATGTAGGTGACAACATCATCAAGCGAGTAGTTCTTTGCTTCCACCTCTTCGCCTATCAGTGTAATGTTCGGCTGTGTCTGCAGAGCACATTCAAGAGTCACATGGCTGGCCGAACGGCCCATCAGCTTGATGAAATGCCAGTACTTGCGTGCTGAATTACAGTCACGCTCAATGTTGCCGATTATCTCGGAATAGACCTTGGTTGCAGTATCGAAACCGAATGAAGTCTCAATTTCACTGTTCTTGAGGTCGCCGTCTATGGTCTTTGGGCATCCGATTACCTGTACGCCGGCACCTATGGCCTTGTAATACTCAGCCAGAACGCAAGCATTGGTATTTGAATCATCACCACCTATAATAACCAGAGCCTTGATGTCAAGTTCCTTGAGAATTTCCAGACCCTTGTCAAACTGATCCTTCTTCTCCAACTTTGTACGACCTGAACCGATGATGTCAAATCCGCCAGTATTGCGGTATTCGTCGATGATGTCGGCAGTCAGTTCCATATAGTTATGGTCAACAAGACCACCAGGACCAAGAATGAAACCGTACAGCTTGTTTTCGGGATTCAGTCTCTTGAGTCCGTCAAACAGACCGGCAATGACATTGTGACCACCGGGAGCCTGACCTCCGGACAGGATGACACCGGCATTGAGACTGGCCTTTGCCGTCTCGCCTGCAACCGGTTCGAAATGCAGATACGGCATTCCGTAAGTATTCGGGAAAAGTTTCTTCACCTCTTCCTGATCAGCTACTGACTGTGTAGGTTCACCCTCAACAGCCTTCAAAGCTCCGCGCAATGCCTTAGGCAGTTTTGGCTGATAGGCAGCGCGTGCAATCTGCAATGCACTCTTTGTACTCATTTTGGATTATTTTGTTTGATAAATGATTCACATTTCCATTTGATTTGCAAATTTAGTCAACATTAGTCAAGATGACAAGTCAAAATGCTTACCTTTGCCGAAAATATTTCCACAGTCAGCCCGGCATGCACTACTGCTTCATAATAAACAACGCACCTGACAAGGTGCTGAATGCCCCGAAGATAATAGACCAGATAGGCAGGCTGGATACAATCATTGATTACGAGGTATATAAGACCACGGCCATGCGCACGGCAACCGATTTTGTCTGCAACTACTGCAGGACAAAACCGGATGTTGAAACCTGTTTTGTTGCATGCGGAGGAGACGGCACGATCAACGAGGTCGCGACCGGCATGATGCTGGGTGGAACATTGCACAAGCACCTGGCTGTACTCGCATACGGAAGCGGCAACGACTTCATCAAATACTATTCTGGAAAGAACTTCCAGAATATGGAGAACCTGATTTCCGGACAGCCACATGACATCGACATCATGAAAGTCGGTGACGACCACTACTCCATCAACATCTGCAATTTCGGATTCGATGCCAAGGTATGCAGCGTAGCCAACCGTCTGAACCGCCGCGGCTGGAAGAACAGTTACCGTTGGGGGTTGTTGAACGCAATTCTGACAGCCATGCACAACAGCATTGACGTGACTGTTGATGGTGAGCGGATCAACGAAGGCAAACGCCTGTTCCTGTGCACGCTCGGGTACAATGACCATATCGGAGGTGAATACTACTGTTCTCCACGCGCCAGCAACGATGACGGACTTATTGAAGTAGGTCTGTGCAAAACCAGCACACTGATCAACTTTCTGGTTACGCTGATGCCAAGATATAAGAAAGGTACTCACCTTGACAATCCAAGATCAAGCCGGTATTTCATCTACCGCCGGGCACGTCAGATTGACATCCACAGCCACAAGCCCACTGAACTGTGTCTGGACGGAGAAATGCTGCCCGGTCAGGATTTTCATGTGGAAATTATCCCAGGAGCAATCAGTCTGATTATTCCTGGCTGAGCGACAACCTTCTTAAAATCCACTATTCTCCACTGGTTTGACAAGATTCAAAAGGTCAAGCAGGCGTCCGCTTATCTGCATCAGTGAGATTTCGCAGATTTTGGTGTCATACTGAGCCTGGAGCAGGCTTTCCTCGGCATCAAGCAGGGATTTCTGTGCCTCACGCATTTCAATTCCCGACAAGTCACCCAGCATGTAACGTTCCTGAGCAACTTCCATGGTTTCCTGAGCGGTTTTCAGATTTGACTCCTGCAATTCAACGAGCAGAAGGTTATTGAGGTATGACTGCCACAAATCATCCAGATTGGCCCGAAGCTGCAGTTCCAGCTGCTGTTGCGAAATTTCAGCGCTGAGCACATCAAGACGGGCATTGCGTTCCTGAGTACGTTGCTTGCCGGTCACAATATTCATGCCTACGGTGGCTCCCAGATTAGGAGACCAGTCTGTGTTTGTCATTTCATTGCCAATATTATGCGTCACCCCGTAGCCGGCATTCAGTTTCAGATACGGATAATTGCGGGACTGTACGGTACGGCGGTCAATCTGTGCCATTTCGCTTGTGCTCTCAGCCTTCAGAATGCTTCCGTTAGTAGCCATCATCCAGTCAAGCAGGGTTTCGTAATCGGGCATCGAAGAAAGTTCTATTGCCGTATCGGCAGCAACAATCATACGGCCAAGGTC
>JAZUFX010000004.1:0-9817 GCA_045640885.1 Bacteroidaceae bacterium
GCCAGCAGTTTACTGAGCTTCTTGTAAAGGAAGTCATAGCATAACCCTAAAAAACAAGTAAGATATGGCACATAAAAAAGGTGTAGGTAGTTCTAAGAACGGCCGTGAGTCTGCCAGCATGCGCCTTGGCGTTAAGATTTGGGGTGGACAGTTTGCAAAAGCAGGTAACAACATAGTACGTCAGCGCGGTACCCAGCATCATCCGGGTGAAAACATCGGAATGGGCAAGGACCACACACTGTACGCTCTGGTTGACGGAACGGTACAGTTCAAGAAAGGCCGCAAGGACAGAAGCTTCGTTTCAGTCATTCCCGTTCAGGAAGCAGCTGAAGCCTGACAACAGAACACATTTCAAAAAGGCTCACATTTGTGGGCCTTTTTTATTCAACACTAATCACTATAAGGTATGCTGACACTCAAGCAAATTACCGAACAGACCGATGCCGTACTGGCAGGTCTGGCAAAGAAGCATTTTGACGGTGCAAAGGAAGCAATAGACAAGGTCCTGAAACTCAATGACATTCGCAAGAAATCGCAGTTGCAGCTTGACCGCAATCTGGCCGAAAGCAAGAAGATGGCCGCACTCATAGGACAGCTCATGAAGGCCGGCAACAAGGATGAGGCCGAAAAGGCAAAGGCACAGGTTTCCGCAATGAAGGAGACCAACCGTCAGCTTGAAGAGGCAATGACAAAGGCCGATGACGACATGCGTGCCGTTCTGTGCACCATTCCGAACATCCCCTACCCGGAGGTTCCCGAAGGCAGGTGCGCCGAGGACAACTGGGTTGTAAAGTCAAACCTCAAGGAATGCGTGATCGGTCAGGATACCGTAGGCAACTGGACCTGCAACCCTCAGAACGGTGAGGCCAAGGTTCCGCACTGGGAGCTTGCAAAGAAGTACAACCTTATTGACTTTGACCTTGGCGTAAAGATTACAGGCGCCGGATTCCCGGTTTATACAGGCAAGGGCGCACAGCTTCAGCGTGCACTCATAAACTTCTTCCTGGCCGAAGCCAACAAGTCCGGTTACACTGAGATAATGCCGCCTACCGTTGTCAACCAGGCATCGGGTTACGGCACAGGCCAGCTTCCCGACAAGGAAGGACAGATGTACCACTGCGAGATTGATGACCTCTACCTCATTCCTACAGCCGAGGTTCCCGTCACCAACATCTACCGCGACGTCATTCTGGACGAGAAGCAGCTTCCGGTCAAGAACTGCGCATACACCCAGTGCTTCCGCCGTGAGGCAGGTTCGTACGGCAAGGACGTACGCGGTCTGAACCGTCTGCACGAATTCTCGAAGATCGAGATTGTACGCATAGACACTCCTGAACATTCGGCCCAGAGCCACAAGGAAATGCTGGCACACGTTGAGGGCCTGCTCCAGAAGCTGGAACTGCCATACCGCATTCTGCGTCTTTGCGGAGGCGACCAGAGCTTCACATCGGCAATATGCTATGACTTCGAGGTATTCTCCGAGGCTCAGCAGCGCTGGCTTGAGGTTTCGTCGGTATCGAACTTCGACACCTACCAGGCCAACCGCCTGAAGTGCCGCTACCGCCGCGCCGACAACGGCAAGACAGAACTCTGCCACACGCTTAACGGATCGGCCCTGGCTCTTCCGCGCATAGTTGCAGCCATCCTGGAGAACAACCAGACCGAGAAGGGTATCCGTATCCCGAAAGCCCTGGTTCCGTTCACCGGCTTTGAATACATTGACTGATCCGGCAGAGGACATTTACTGGTCAATATAGAGCAAGGCTGCCGTTACGGTGGCCTTGTTTATCAATATCAATATGGAAAAACTGTGGAACGGTAATTACGTCAGAATATGGACGGTGAACTTTCTGGTTCACTTTTCGTTCATGCTCATTGTGCCGCTGCTTCCACTGTATCTGAGCGAGACATTCGGCGCCGGCAAGGACACCATAGGCATGGTGCTTACCGGATACACCATAATGGCACTTATGGTACGCCCGTTCAGCGGATTCATTGTTGACAGTTTTCCGCGCAAGGCCGTTCTGGTTGTCTGCGGATTCCTGTTCTTCGCTTTGTTTGTAGGATATCTGGCAGCCGGATCGCTTGCCGCATTTGCAATTTTCCGCACCCTTCACGGTGCCCCCTTCGGTGCCACTACGGTAGCGGCAAGCACCATAGCGATTGACGTGTCGCCGTCATCGAGACGCGGCGAGGCAATAGGATATTACGGACTCAGCAATAACCTTGCCATGGCGCTTGGACCGGCTTTGGCCATTGTCCTGCTTGAAGCATTCAACGGCAATTACAAGGCCCTGTTCTGGGTATCACTGTGCACATCGCTTGCAGGACTGTTGCTTGACATTTCAATCAAACTGCCGGCACGCGATTTCGTTCCCGAAAAGAAAATACTGTCGCTTGACCGTTTCTTCCTGCTGAAAGGCTGGCCGCAGGCCATCGGCATAGCATGCTTTGCCTTCAGTTACGGCGTCCTTTCAACATACGTTGCAATTTACGGCAAGGAAGAACTTGGAATAACGGGCGGAACGGGACTGTTTTTCGGCCTTTGCGCTGCCGGTCTCATCGTTTCCAGACTTACCGGAGCACATGCTCTGCGTGACGGTCTGGTAAGCCGCAACGCGGCACTGGGAGCATCGGTCTCGATATTCGGATATCTGCTGTTTGCCGCACTGCACAACCCCATAGGCTACTACGGGGCAGCGCTTATAATCGGACTCGGGAACGGCCACATGTACCCGGCCTTCCAGACCATGTTCATCAACCTGGCGCCCAACAGCCTGCGCGGTACAGCCAACTCATCGCTCCTGACTTCATGGGATGCAGGCGTCGGACTTGGCGTTCTTGTTGGCGGCATCTTCTCAGAATACTTCGGGTATCACAGCGCATTCTGGGCATCGTTTGCAGTCAACGCAGCCGGTCTGGTTTTCTATTACGCAAAGATACGCCCCCACTTTGAAGCGTACAAACTACGCTGACAATTGAAGACATGCCCGAAAAATTGTATTTTTGGGGACATGAAGACCAGCAGAAACATATTCAGGACAGTTTCCATATTGACGGCAATGCTGCTGTCAGCTTTCTCATGCACGCCATCCGGCAACGGACAGCGTCAGGGGCGCCGTGAGATTGTGAGCCTTATGGACAGTGCGCAACGGGTGATGGACGAGAATTATCTGAGTGCCATGCAGTTCATCATCAACGTCGATCCACAGTACATTCATGGCCGCAAGCTCAATGCCCGCTACGCCCTGCTGTACTCTGAAGCCCTTAATCTGAACCGCATTACGGCATCGGACGATTCGCTGATTATGATTGCCGTAAGGTACTATTCCACAAGCAAGGACATTGACAGCCAGTTCCGTTCATACTACACCCTTGGCTGCATATACGACGATCTGGAACAGCCCGCCAATGCCGCAGTGGCATTCAGCCAGGCCGAGCAGACGGTTGACGGCATTTCCAGCGCATATCAGTCAGGAATGCTGTATTCGAGAATGGGGAAAGTGTACAGCAAGTTCTTTGACTACACTCACGCCGGCCAGTATTTCAGTAAAGCCATTGAAATGTTCAATCAGACGGACAGCGAATTCAGGAGAACGAACGCGCTCTATGACCTGGCCTGCTGCAAAATTGACCTGCTTGATTTTGTAACGGCCGATTCCATTCTGCTTGAAGTCCAGCAATGGGCTTCGGAGCATCGTGACAGCCGGCTGCTTGCCAACAGCATTGTCAGCCGCATGACGTGCGCCATATACGGCGAATCCGGACAGGACGAACTGAATTCCATGTTCGACACATACCTTTCCATTGCCGGTGAGCGCAAGAACGACAGCAAGGCTCTGGGACTGCTTGCACTGTATTATGTCAGGCTGAATCAGTTTGACAAGGCACAGGATTATATCAGGGAAGCCTGGAGCAAGGTTCACACCAGAATCGACGCCATCAATCTGAATTTCCAGAATGCCCATCTCTATGAAGCCATGGGGCTTCCGGACAGCGCCCTGATTTATCATAAGAACTACGTTTCACTTCAGAACGAAACAATAAGGGAAATATTGGGGCATCCTGTACTTGGCGCCCAGAAAGACTACTACAAGACACTGGCCGAGGCCGAGACCCTGCGTTCGTCACGCAGCCGGCGGACCATTGTCCTGCTTTCAGTTTCATCCGTCCTGGCCATACTCATGCTGTTGTCCGTCTGGCGTTCCCGCAAGCTGAAGCTTGAAGCCGACAAGCAGAACCTGATGCTGGCCATAAGGGAACTGCGCCTGAAGGAAGACTCGAACAACGACACAATCAACCAGCTGGGCCGGCAGGTCAACACCCTGTTCAGTCACCAGTACGCGGAACTGGACAATGTCTTTGACAAAATGGCCGAACTGGACGAGAAGGAAGCCATATTCAAATCCATGCACCGCGACGGAAAAAACGGCGGCAAATACCAGGACAAGGCCGAAAGCTTCTACAAATACATACAATCCAGGCTGGAAGAACTCAAATCGGACAGGAACCAGGAAGAAATTGACCGTATCATCAATTCCACATACGACAACCTGATGCAGCGCATCACGGAAAACGAATACGGAATCGGCAATGAAGACCTGATTATTCTACGTCTCTCAATTGCCGGCTTCTCTGTCAGGACAATAAGCCGCATTGTCGATATCAGCCCCAAGAACATTTACCAGAAGCGCAGCCGCACGCTTGCCAAAATTGAAAAGCAGGACCGGCAGCTGTCACAGGAAATCAAGGTCAAGATACCCTGAGCCGCGTCAGCGCAAATCAACTATCTCCGCATTGGGGTATTCGTCCAGCGGGCAGGTGAACATCGAAGACTGGAAATTCCGGTTCGGTTTCCAGCTGCTTATACGTATGCTGACCCGGCTGTCATTCATGTCCATGTCAAGGCTGACAGGACGCATGGTCTGCAAATCGACACGCACCGTGACTTTTGAAACTCCCAGTACGTTTCCGTCATGGGCCTTGGGTTCCATAATGAAAGTGTCAGAGCCCTTTGATGATATCCTGAAATCGTCGGAACGCCTGAGCAGCTCTGACGGATTGATGACGGCAACCTCGTCGGGAGTCGGATTGCTTATGTATATCTCCTCGATGCCGTCGCCGTAGTCGTAGCCGCTCCAAAGGGTCTTCGAGTCAAACCACGCCGTTGTCTCGCCGTCTTCAAGCACCAGAAAGAACCTGTCGTCCGACAATGACAGTTCGAAATCCTGAATGGAGGTATTGTCGCCGTCGGTCATTGTAGCACTGCCGCAGATGACCGACGGTCCATCGGCCTCAAGCCTCGACACGGTCCCCGCAAAGAGGTCCGGTGACCCGCTCTTCTGCGCGAATCCGGCTGTGCACATAAGCAGAGCCAGAACCGGCATGACATGTTTCTGCTTGCGCCATTTCTCGCGTGCAAGCTGCTGCATGTCGACCACCACATCGCGTTCATCGACAATCTCGTCACCGAGTATCGTCTCAATAACATCCTCCATGGTAATGATGCCCTGGAATGCGCCGTATTCGTTGATTATGATGGCTATCTGCTCCTTGCATTCAAGCATCTTGTCCCAGATGACGTCGAGCGTGGTGTCTTCAGGGAACGACGGCACGTTACGCTTTATGTCGGCCAGACGGGCATCGAACTTGTCTTCGGCCATAAGCTGAAGCGCGTCCATGCGCAGAATATAGCCGGTAATGTACTCGTCGCTCTTGTCATATACCGGAATACGGCTGTGGTGCAGGAAACGGCGGTCGCGGTAGAACGACTTTATTGTCATCGATTCCGATGCGATGGCCGCCACGACACGCGGCGTCATTGCCTGATCGGCCGTAAGCTCGTCAATGTTGATAAGGTTCTGGATAATCTCGTTCTCGTCCTCGTCCAGTTCGCCGGACTCGACGGCAACATCGGCCATGGCCCCCACCTCCTCACGCGACACGGCAGTCTCGGTCACCTTGGGCGTGAACAGTTTCTGCAGCTTCTCAATGCACCACACCAGGGGGTACATGATGACAATCAGAATATCGATAATCCTGACAACCACGCCCATAAGCAGTTTCCAATGGCTGGTACCTATTGTTTTGGGTATTATCTCCGAGAACACCAGAATGAGAACCGTCGTCACGGCCGATACAAGTCCGAACCACTCCGAGCCGAACAGCAGCGTAGCCTGACGGCCCACGCCTGCGGCGCCTATGGTGTTGGCAATGGTGTTCAGTGCAAGTATGGCCGCAATGGGCCTTGAAGGGTCTGTCTTGAACGCTTTCATCCTGACGGCCGGCTTGTAGCCCTCGTCCTCACGCATGGTGATGTATGAAAGCGGGGTGCTCATAAGGGTTGCCTCAAGCACGGAGCAGATAAAGGAAATGGCCATCGAGCCAAGAAGGAAAACAAGCAGCAGTCCCATATACGTCTGCAAAGTTAACTAAAAAAATCAAGAATCAAACGCGGAACTCTTTCTGGAAAGGCTTGAAGTTGTTGCTGCCCGGAGTGTCAAGAATAGCGAACACTATGCGGCTGAAGCGGCCTTCAAACTCAGGCTCGTCAAAGACCTGATGGAACAGCCCGGCCATCTGTGCCGGCGGAGTGCAGAATGCGCCGCAGCCCAGGGCGCCAAGCACCAGGCTGTCATGCCCCTTCAGGGCGCCGATGCGCAGAATGGTACGTATCTTTTCAAGAATCACAGCCCTGTCATCGGCCGATATCATGCCGTCGACGAGCGTGCTGTGCCCGTGTCTGGGATTGAAGTTGAGCGATGCCACCGATATTACGGCAGCCCTGAACGGAGCGTCAGCAAGAGCGTAACCCTCATCGCGGGTGCTGCGGAAAAACGTGATGCCCGGACTGTAAATGCCGCCGCAGCTGTTGTCCATGGGGTAACGCTCGGCACGGCGCTGCACACCGGCCATCTGTGCCAGGTCACCGTACTGGCCGCCAGGAAGCGAGAACTGGTACAGCGACACAGCCAGTGTGCTACGCCGGCACAGCTCCTCCTCCTGCGCACCCGAACCCATAAGCACACCGCCGCCCGGATGATACAGGCTGGCCATGTTCAGCAATGCCGGATTCAGACCCTGCTCCACCAGACTGCGTGTTGCAAGAATACAGTCAACGTTCAGAACATGCAGTTCAGTGACCTGCCTGTCATAATCGGCCGGCAGACTTATCGGCTCGCTGAACATCTGCGCCTGCGGAACATAATCGTCCCGCTGCGGAAGCGTAACCACAGTGCCGGTTCCGGTACGGTATGCCCCGTCGCGGAAAATCTCCAGATTATGGCGGAAAACCTTCTGCAGCATGGGGCGCGAATCGCCGTTTCTTGTACTTGTGGCCTTGTACCAGCCGCAAAGCCAAATATTGGAATCCCAAGTCTGTGCGTATAACATGCTGCAAAGTTATGTGATTTTGACTACATTTGCAGAGATAATTGAATTTCATGCTTGATCAGGTAACAGCAATAGTACGCAAATCGGCCGCTTTCATGGTGACCGACGGGTTCAGCATCGAGCAGAAAGACGGGCTGGCCAACATCGTGACCTCATCGGACTACGCAGTACAGCACTACCTGTGCAAGGAACTGGCAAGACTGCTTCCCGGCAGCGGATTCATCTGCGAAGAAGAGGACTACCTGGACCCCGACAAGGAAAGCGTGTGGATTATCGACCCAATTGACGGCACCTGCAACTACGCGCGTGGCATTGACGACTGCTGCATATCGGTCGCACTGAAAAAAGGCGACAGCGTCGTGCTGGGCGCCGTTTACTGTCCGTCGCGCAACGAAATGTACAGTGCACAGCTGGGCCGGGGCGCATTCCTGAACGGCAAACCCATCCACGTATCGGACCGCCCGTTTGAAAACGCGCTGTTCATCACAGCCCTTGGAGTGTACGTCAAGCAATGTGCCGGCCTGAGCAACGACATCATCATGGAAACCTACCCCCAGGTCAACGACATACGGCGTTTCGGATCGGCGGCGCTCGACCTGTGCTACATTGCCGCCGGCCGATGCGAGCTGATGTTCGAGGTACGCCTGTGCCCGTGGGACTACGCCGCAGGCATGCTCATCCTGACCGAAGCCGGAGGCTGCGTCTGCGGACTTGGAGGCCGCCGCCTCAACTTTGACCGTCCCGAGCCGGTTATAGCCGCCAACAGCAGCGGCAACCACAGCCGTCTGCTATCCATTGTCGACAAACATATAACATCAATCCCATACTGACATGCATAAGATTTCATCACTAGCACTAACGGCAGTCGCAGCCATCGGCCTGATGTCCTGCGAATCAAAGATGGAGTACAGCGACGCACTTGAATACACATACGGAATATGGCCCGGAAGCACCGTCATCTCATCGGGCGGCAATTTCGAATATTTCGACTCGGTATTCACCTCGTGGGAATATTTCGGAACACAGTCTGTATATGCAAGCGGCAACACGCTTGACGAATGGTATGCCGACGGCGACCTTCATATCCAGCGCTACGTGACCGATTTGCAGGACCTGGCACAAATACGCTACCACGAACTTGTACAGGCCGCCACCACCAAAGACTGGGGCGAAGGCGAATACTCCCGCAAGGGAATCTATTTCTTCTTTACCCGTAACATGCGGGCCAGCCAGGACGAATACATCAGGAAACAGGAATTCCAGGACTTCAAATACAGCGGAGGCAGCCGAGCCGAAACAGCACCCGTAACCGTCACGGCAGCCGAATTCGATTCCGTCACCGTTGAATGCGCCAACGACTTCAGCGCCGGGGTGAAAGCCAGCCGCAACCATTTCCTGGTATGCACCGCCGACAGGACAATCTACACGGGCATCCCGTTCATCAGCACAGTCAACGTAGCGTACAACGACGCCACCTCAAAGAACGAAATCACAATCTATTTCAGCGCCACCGCCCAGACCGTCAGCAAGCTGATAGAACTGTACGGTTCCGACTGGTACCTTGTCACATTCATGGACGTGACCGATGGCCAGACCTCAATGAAGAACTATTTCGCCGCCCAGACCCCCTTCACGCTGACCGTCAATCCCTGACCGTTTGTGCGGTGTGTGACCCTAAGCCTGCCGAAGAGTAGTTCCGACAGTGCCGCAGGCACGTATCATAAAAATTCGCCAGAGTCCGGGGGCTTCACAAGTCTCCGGACTTTATTTTCCCATGCAGGATAGGGACACAAACGGGCTGTGGGGCCGATTCCCTCCCTATCGTTGGGGACGTGTGGCGGAATAGCGTATTTTCCCATGCAGGATAGGGACACAGACGGTGCTGTGAGGCCGATTCCATCCCTATCGTCAGGGCTGCGTGGCGGAATAGCGTATTTTCCCATGCAGGATAGGGATACAGACGGTGCTGTGGGGCCGATTCCCTCCCTATCGTCAGGAGCGTGTGGCGGAATAGCGTATTTTCCCATGCAGGATAGGGACACAAACGGTGCTGTGGGGCCGATTCCCTCCCTATCGTCAGGGCTGTGTGGCGGAATAGCGTATTTTCCCATGCAGGATAGGGACACAGACGGTGCTGTGGGGCCGATTCCCTCCCTATCGTCGGGGCTGCGTGGCGGAATAGCGTATTTTCCCATGCAGGATAGGGACACAGACGGGCTGTGGGGCCGATTCCCTCCCTATCGTCGGGGATGAAAAAGGTCAAGAATCACTCCAGCGGAACGACCAAAGGGAGTGGAGCTGGAGGAACCACATTCATATAATGTTGTAGAATGTACTGAAAAGGTATATTGCTGATATTCAGTGATATTTGGAAAAATTGATTCCAATAAATTTCATTGGATTCTTAAAAATGTAGGAAAGATGT
>JAZUFX010000005.1:0-17446 GCA_045640885.1 Bacteroidaceae bacterium
ATAATCTTGTGTCTCTGACCCGGGGTTGTGGGTTTGAATTTACGTACTGCCATCTTTATTAAATGTTGCTATAAAAATCAATTGTATCACCCTCCTTCAAAGTGACAACGGCCTTCTTGAAGGCATTGCACTGGCCTTTTGAGAGACCGCGGCGGGTGTAACGTGACTTGGTCTTGCCAGCATAAGATGCTGTATTGACATCTACAACTGTTACATTGTAAAGGTCTTCAATCTCCTTCTTAATCTCCAGCTTGCCGGCTTCAGGGCGAACAATGAAACCGAACTTGTTGGGGAACTTTTCAGTAATGGAGTTCATTTTCTCCGTTACCAGGGGTTTAACTATATATCCCATGATCAAGTCTCCTTATTAATCCAAAATTCCGTTTATGACTTCGATTGCACCTTCAGTCATAACAAGAGCGTCAGCGTTCAGGATACTGTAAGTATTTACTGAAGAAGCGTTGACGACCTTGGTGCTCTGCAAATTGCGAGCCGACAAAGATACAATATTATTGCTCTCAGGCAGGACAAAGAGTGATTTCTTGTCACTAACTTTAAGATTATTTAGCACTTCAATGAAGCTCTTTGTCTTTGGTGCTTCGAATGCGAAGTCTTCGATTACAGTGAGTGCTCCAGCCTGAACCTTGTATGAAAGAGCCGACTTGCGGGCAAGCTGCTTTTCCTTCTTGTTCAGTTTGAAACTGTAGTCACGGGGTTTGGGGCCGAATACGCGTGCACCACCTACCAATACAGGCGAGTTGATATCACCGCGACGTGCGCCGCCACCGCCTTTCTGACGGCCGAGCTTCTTGGTAGAACCACTGATTTCACTTCTCTCCTTTGACTTATGGGTACCCTGACGCTGATTAGCCATGAACTGCTTTACGTCCAGGTAAATTACATGGTCATTTGGCTCAATGCCAAAGATGGCATCATTGAGGACAACCTTTCTTCCGGTATCCTCACCCTTGATATTTAATACCTTGATTTCCATTACTTCAGAATTGAAACGATTGAACCTTTGTAACCTGGAATTGAACCCTTGATGAGAAGCAGGTTGTGCTCCGGAATAACCTTGAGAACCTGGAGGTTCTGCGTAGTTACCTGATCACCGCCCATCTGACCGGCCATACGCATGCCCTTGAATACCTTTGCGGGGTATGAGCAGGCACCGATAGAACCCGGCTTACGGCCACGGTTATGCTGACCATGAGTCTGCTGACCGACGCCACCGAATCCGTGTCTCTTTACGACACCCTGGTAGCCATGACCTTTTGATACGCCAATAACATCCACGAAAGTGGCGTCATTGAACAACTCGACGGTAAGTACGTCACCCAGATTGAGTGTACCGTCAAAATCCTTGAACTCGGCCAAGTGTCTCTTTGCCGTTACACCAGCTTTCTTGAAGTGTCCCATCATAGCGGCAGTGGTGTTCTTTTCCTTGGCATCTTCGAAGCCAAGCTGAACAGCCTCATAACCGTCTTTCTCAACACTCTTGATCTGAGTAACCACGCAAGGACCAACTTCGATAACGGTGCATGGAACATTCTTTCCATCGGCACCGAAGACCGATGTCATACCGATCTTTTTTCCTAATAATCCTGGCATTTCAAATAAAATTAAAAAGTAACTGTAAAATAATTGTTTCTAGTAAAGTACATCAAACCTTGATCTCAACTTCAACACCGCTGGGGAGTTCGAGCTTCATCAGAGCATCAACAGTCTGAGCGGTTGATGAATAGATGTCAATCAGTCTCTTGTAGGCTGAAAGCTGGAACTGTTCACGCGACTTCTTGTTTACGAAAGTCGAACGGTTGACTGTAAAAATACGCTTGTGTGTAGGAAGTGGAATAGGACCGCTTACTACAGCGCCAGTTGCCTTTACGGTGCTGACGATCTTGGCTGCTGACTTGTCAACGACATTGTGGTCGTATGACTGCAGCTTGATTCTGATTTTCTGACTCATTGCAATTGTTTTAATTATTATTCTTTTTCATTCATGCGACCCGGATAAGAGTCATTTGCTATCCGAGTCGCTTTCTCTCTCCTTATTATATTACAGCAATGAAACGTTGCCACCCTGCTCTTCAACGACCGCACGTGCAAGAGCCTTTGAAACTTCTGCATGCTTTTCGTACGACATCGAAGAAGTAGCACGGCCCGATGTAATGGTTCTGAGGGCTGTAACATAGCCGAACATTTCGGCCAATGGCACATGAGCCTTGACAACCTTTGCACCGGAATGGTTGGTTTCCATTCCTTCAACCTGTCCGCGACGTTTGTTGAGGTCACCGATCACATTACCCATGCTCTCTTCAGGAGTAACGACTTCCAAAGCCATGATAGGTTCTGTAAGACCCGGATTGGCCTTGACACAGGCATTCTTGAATGCCTGGGCAGCGCAGACTTCGAATGACAGGGCATCCGAGTCAACCGGATGATACTTACCGTCAAGAACCGTAACCTTGAGAGACTCCATTGGAGCACCCATAAGAACACCGTTCTTCATAGCGTTTGTAAAGCCCTTCTCGATTGCAGGAAGATAAGTCTTCGGCAGAGCCTCACCCTTGGTGGCATCAACAAACTGAAGACCGCCCTTCCAGTCGGCATCGGCAGGACCGATTTCAACGACAATGCAGGCGTAATGACCTTTACCGCCAGTCTGCTTCTTGTATTCCTCACGCAGCTGGACTGTCTTCGAGATTGACTCCTTGTAGCTAACCTGAGGACGACCCTGGTTGCACTCAACGCCGAACTCGCGTTTCAGACGGTCAATGATAATATCAAGGTGAAGTTCACCCATACCTGAAATCAGTGTCTGGCCTGAATCCTCATCGACCTTGACAGTGAATGTAGGATCTTCTTCAGCAAGACGGGCAAGGCCATCTGACAGCTTGCTCATATCCTTCTCGGTCTTAGGCTCTACGGCAATGCTGATAACAGGATCCGGGAAGTCCATGCTCTCGAGTACTATAGGTGCCTCTTCGTCGCAAAGGGTATCACCGGTACGTATATCCTTCAATGCAACAACTGCGCCTATATCGCCGGCGCTTACTTCGTCAACCTGAATCTGCTTCTTTGAGTACATCTGGAACAGACGGCTTACACGTTCCTTCTTGCCCGAGCGGGTATTGAAGATGTAGCTGCCGGCAGTAACCTTACCAGAATATACGCGGAAGAAGATAAGACGACCCACATACGGGTCAACGGCAATCTTGAATGCAAGAGCCGATGTCTTTTCTTCCGAAGACGGAGCACGATGGGTTTCCTCTTCCGATTTTGGAATGAAACCGGTAACACCGTCTGCATCGATTGGTGAAGGCAGGAAGGCACATACATAGTCAAGCAGAGGCTGGACACCCTTGTTGCGGAAAGAAGTACCGCAGACAACCGGAACAAGCTTCTGACTGATGCAGCCCTTGCGGACAGCCTTCAGAATCTCCTCCTGAGAAATTGTTGAAGCATCCTCAAGATACTTCTCCATCATTTCGTCATCGAAATCGGCAGCCTTCTCAAGAAGGTTGTCACGCCACTGCTGGGCTTCGTCCATCATCTCGGCAGGAATATCCTCAACGGTATACTCTGCACCGAGTGATTCGTCACGCCAGTAGATAGCCTTCATTTTAATAAGGTCAACGACACCCTTGAAAGATTCTTCCTGACCGATAGGAATTTCAATAGGGCAAGCGTTTGCCTTGAGAATTTCCTTCATCTGGTTGATTACTCCAAAGAAGTCGGCACCTGAACGGTCCATTTTGTTGACATATCCCAGACGGGGTACGCCATACTTGCTGGCCTGATGCCAGACTGTTTCAGACTGCGGCTGAACACCGCCCACTGCACAGAATACTGCAACGGCGCCGTCCAGAACACGCAGAGAACGCTCCACTTCAGCGGTGAAGTCAACGTGACCCGGAGTGTCAATAAGATTGATCTTATAAGTGTTGTCATTCCACTTCCAGTGAGTGGTGACAGCAGCCGATGTAATTGTGATACCTCTCTCCTGCTCCTGGACCATCCAGTCCATAGTTGCAGAACCATCGTGAACTTCACCTATTTTATGTGTAAGTCCGGTGTAATAGAGAATACGCTCTGAAGTCGTAGTTTTACCGGCATCAATGTGAGCCATGATACCGATGTTTCTCGTAAGATGTAAATCCTGATCAGACATGTAGTGCAATTAGAATCTGAAATGTGCAAAGGCTCTGTTGGCTTCAGCCATACGGTGCATGTCTTCTTTACGCTTGAATGCACCACCTGCATTATTGAACGCATCAATGATTTCGGCAGACAGTTTGTCTGACATGGACTTTCCTCCGCGCTTGCGTGCGAAAGAAATAAGGTTCTTCATTGAGATAGACTCCTTACGGTCGGCACGGATTTCAGTAGGAACCTGGAAAGTGGCACCACCGATACGGCGTGACTTAACCTCGACCTGAGGAGTGATGTTGTCAAGAGCCTTCTTCCAAATTTCAAGGGCTGACATTTCCTCGTTAGGCATTTTGGCCTTCACCTTATCGAGACTCTCGTAGAAGATCTCGAATGACGTGTTCTTCTTGCCATCGTACATGAGATGGTTGACGAACTTTGTAACGGCTACATCACCGAATACAGGATCCGGCAGGATGATACGTTTTTTTGGTTTTGCTTTTCTCATTTTTGAAAATTTTGTTTTCGCTTAGGCTGTCGTTTCTGATTCTTCAACTTCCACGTCTGGATGTTTACTCAACCTTCATCTACTTGCCAAAACTTTGTTGTTTATTACTTCTTTGCTGCTTTCGGACGCTTTGCACCGTACTTTGAACGACGCTGCAGACGGCCATTTACGCCAGCGGTATCAAGTGTACCGCGAACGATGTGGTAACGTACACCAGGAAGGTCCTTCACACGGCCGCCACGAACCAATACGATTGAGTGCTCCTGAAGATTGTGACCTTCGCCCGGAATGTATGAGTTGACTTCCTTCTGGTTGGTCAGACGGACACGGGCAACCTTTCTCATGGCTGAGTTAGGCTTCTTAGGTGTTGTTGTGTAAACTCTCACGCAAACGCCTCTTCTCTGAGGGCAGGAATCAAGGGCCGGTGACTTGCTCTTGTCATCCAGAACCTGACGTCCTTTGCGTACTAACTGCTGAATTGTTGGCATGTTGTTTGTTTTTAAATTATTATATTATAATAGTTAATTCCAAATTTTTGGCGTGCAAAGATACTGCTATTCCTTGAAATGGCAAGGGAATACTACCCGTTTTTTATATTTTTTCTATAAAACAGGCACAAAAAAGTGCGGCAGAGCCGGTATGGACAAGCTCTGCCGCACAGTTAAAAAAACATAAATGTTTATGCTTCGCCCTGAAAATCGGAAAGTGGAGGAACAAAAGTGCCTTTCTGCCCACCGGCCTGTATAGCGCCGAATGAGTTCTCGTACTTGGCGATGTTGTCCTGCAGCGCAAGCATCAGACGCTTGGCATGTTCGGGCGACATGATGACTCTTGAAGCCACCTGCGCTTTGGCCATTCCAGGAAGAATGCTTATAAAATCCATTACAAATTCAGAAGATGAATGGGTTATCATGGCAAGGTTGGCATACACCCCTCGCGCCACTTCCTCCTTCAGCTCGATTTGCAGCTGTTTCTGCTGATTGCCATTCTGCTCCATAACGGGCCTGTCATTTTACGGCCTTCTGCCTGATAAGATACTCTGCTATCTGGACGGCATTCAACGCCGCGCCCTTACGGATCTGGTCTCCAACCACCCAGAACACCATCACATTCGGATTTGCAATATCCTTGCGGATACGTCCCACATATACAGGATCGGTACCCGACAGGAACAAAGGCATAGGATATTCCTTCTTGCTTGGATCATCCATCAGGACAAGGCCGTCGCCATTCTTTACCGCATTGCGAAATTCCTCAACAGATACAGGTCTTTCAGTCTCGGCCCAGATAGCCTCGCTGTGGCAACGCAGAGCGGGAACGCGGACACATGTCGCACTGCACTCAATGTCATTGTGGAACATCTTCCTTGTCTCATAGAACATTTTCTCTTCCTCCTTGGTGTAACCGCTTTCCTTGAAAACGTCAATATGAGGAATCAGATTGAACGCCAGCTGATAGGCGAACTTTTCAACCTTGACCGGATCGCCGGCAAGCACCTGTCTGTACTGCTCATAGAGTTCCGCCATTGCAGCAGCGCCTGCTCCGCTGGCTGCCTGATACGTTGAAACCTGAACTTTTTTTACAGGTGAAATATCGTTCAGCGCTTTCAAAGCGACAATCATCATTATAGTTGAACAGTTCGGATTTGCAATGATGCCTTTCGGGCGTACAAGCGCATCTTCGGGATTGACTTCCGGAACGACAAGCGGAACCTGCGGATCCATCCTGAATGCACTTGAGTTGTCAATCATGATACAACCGTATTTGGTTATTGTTTCCGCATATTCCTCCGATGTGCTTCCGCCGGCCGACACAAAGGCAATATCTATATCCCTGAAATCGTCATTGTGCTGGAGCAGCTTGACCTGCAGCTGTTTACCTTCGTAAGTGTAATAAGAACCTGCACTGCGGGACGACCCGAAAAGAACCAACTCATCAAGAGGGAATTTCCTCTGTTCCAGAACACGCAGGAACTCCTGTCCCACTGCTCCACTTGCGCCTACAATAGCTACTCGCATAATTAAGTTTGTGTATTTTTGCTTTTTGGAATGCAAAAGTAGTGTTTACTTTGCATTGAATTAATGCCTTAAGGCATATTTTTGCAATTATTGCCACAAAATGACGAATTCCAATTCCAGAACCGAGCTGCTGTTAGGAGAGCCGGCCGTTGCAAGACTCAAAGACGCCAACATCCTGTGCGTCGGGGTTGGAGGCGTCGGAGGACATGCAGCCGAGATGCTGGTGCGGGCAGGCATAGGACACATGACCATAGTTGACGGCGACAAGGTTGATGAAAGCAACCTTAACCGCCAGATAGTGGCTACCACCGGCACGATAGGAATGTCCAAAGTCGATGCGATGAAGGAACGGCTGCTTCAGATAAATCCGGATCTGGAAATAACCGCAATTGAAAAGTTTCTTCTTGATTCCGACATCGAACCGCTGCTGTCAAGCAACAGATACGACTTCATTGCCGATGCCATTGACAGCGTCGCCACCAAATGCAGACTTATCGAAAGCGCATTCGAGCGCAGCATTCCGATAGTCAGCAGTATGGGAGCCGGAGCAAGGACCGACATTTCCAGAATACATATGGACAAGTTGGGCAATACACATCACGACGGTTTGGCAAAAGCCGTCAGAAAGCGCATAGGCAATGCGAATATTTCCAACAGCCTGGACGTGGTTTTCAGCAGCGAGGAACCCAATCCAAATGCTGTGGCACAGTCGGCAGAAGGGCTGAGAAAGGCAACCGTAGGAACCGTAAGCTGGATTCCTGCATCATTCGGCTGCCACATGGCCAGGCACATAATATTAAAACTGACAGAAAATGATAGAACTTGAAGACATAAAGAGAAGTTTTTCCGGACTTGAAGTGCTGAAAGGCATAAGTTTGAACATTGACAAGGGAGAGATTGTCAGCATAACAGGTCCGAGCGGCGCAGGCAAGACCACGCTTCTCCAAATCATGGGAACGCTTGACAGCCCCACCAGCGGCCACGTGCTTTTCAATGGCACCGACACCACGCTCATGGACTCACGGCGACTGGCAGCTTTCCGATGCAGCCATATCGGGTTCGTATTCCAATTTCACCAGCTTCTGCCGGAATTCACGGCGCTGGAAAACATTGCAATCCCGGGACTGATACAGGGAGCCAGCATGCAGAAAGCCAAGGCAAGAGCCGCAATGCTTTTAGGGAAACTCGGTCTTGCAGACCGCAGCGACCATAAGCCGGCAGAATTGTCAGGCGGAGAAAAACAGAGGATAGCCGTAGCCCGTGCGCTGATGAACGAGCCCGATGTCATCCTGGCCGATGAACCCTCGGGAAGCCTTGACAGTCATAACCGTGACGAACTGCACAAGCTGTTCTTTGATTTGAGAAATGATTTCGGCCAGACATTCGTAATTGTGACACACGACGAGACACTGGCAAATCTTGCCGACAGGCGTCTGCACATTCTTGACGGCCGGATATCGGATTGACCGGCAGGCTACCACTTGGTAAAGTACAGCACCGTCCCATTGCCTGACAGCACCAGCTTATTACTTTTCGGCAAATCATACGAGCACCTGAACTTCAGGTCCTCCATACCGAAATTTCCAATGAGGTCCATAGTCAATGCCGTATCGGCACACATGGAAAAATCAAAGAAAAGGCTGTCAGAGCTGTCATAAAACGAAGCAAATGCCTGAGCATATCCCGCCGAAGAAGCGTTTCCCTCAAAAACGGCAATGTGACGGGCAAGACTCATCCAGTAATTGCAGGTCTGATGCAGTTCGCCCGATTTTTCCACGCCGTCCAGACGCCACAGGAAATCTATCTCATCATTAGGGAACACACTCTCGCACGAGCACAAGATGCAGCTGAACAAAACAGCCATCACAAGCTTCTTCATAGGATATTCCAAGTTTTTACGATTGACAGCATCAGTCCCCGATTATTTCCCAGCCAGTTGCTGTCATCGCTGTCAGCACCCGCCGAAAGCCCTATTTTCCAGCTGTATGACGGACCGGTGAGCCAGAACACCGAAAGTTCTCCGCTCAAAATGTCACGTGTATGTTCAAATGGCCTTTCGTACGTTCCCCAATGACGTGTAGCCGTCAATTTGAGCCGATAGTCGAAATGCGTGCCGATTCCCCCGTCAAGACCGAGATGAAGCATATTCACTCTGTTGCCGGCAAAGCGCTGACTGCCATCGGCATTGTATACAGGCGACAGCAGGACAGGCGATCCGATTGCAAGACCGTGATGGCTGTATGAATCATACGGCACATGACAGTACATGCCGTCACGGCCGTCCACGCCCTCAAGAATGTCAATTTCAGGAAATTTCAAGACAGGACCGCATTGTCCCCGGGTATTCAGGAATTCCACCACAACATTTCTCACGCACCAGGATTCGGGCAGATTGAACTCCAGGCCATACAATCCATCAAGCCAGTTGCGTCGGCAGCCATAATTGACGAACCCTCTGTCGCCATGTGCGTCAGCCTTGTATTCAATGCCCAGCATACTGGAATGGTCCTCGTAGAAATGTTCATAATACGCTCTGGCTGTAACATCCTTGCCGATGAACCAGTCAAGAGCCAGATGCCAGCTTCCCAGAGTATTTCCGTTTTCCATGGTCTGCTGCCCCGTCTTGTTCAGCGGAAGCAGTATTCTTGCATACGCCCCGATATCACACGGCAGTTTATGCTCGTCCCAAATGGGATCGGAGAAATCGAGTCCGCGATTATGGAGCACACCGCCAAACATGGCATACATCTCAAGCCCGCAAGTGAGCTCCAGCGGGAATCTCCCGCGATCCCCTATCTTCAGGAATCCTTCCTTGGAATGGAAAAGAATGTTGTCAGTATAAGGCCGCGACGGATACCTGCCCCGCCACTTGTCATCGGTGAACATCCCATACGATATTTCGCCCTTCAATGAAAGCCAGCCGTCAAGACACGACAGACGGCAGAATTCAGGGACTCCCGCTCTCACCTGTGGAATAGGCTTGCTGTTGCCGGACCATGTAAGCGAGCCACTGCTCAATCCGTTGTTTACAAGCACGCCGGGACGCTCTTTGGCGCCAACCGACAAAGACCAGCTGCGATAGCCGAAATCAATGTACAGCTGCTGGACAAACCAGTTTTCCTCCAGTCCGGTTCCGATACCGAGATCCATTCCATAGCTTACGCTGAAAGTGCTCGGAAGGACCATTTTCCCGAACATGCCATATCTCAGGTACGCCATTGTGCCGGATGTCGGGAACAGCCCCTGTCTGTTCGAGGCAAGCCAGAACGGGGCATTGGTCCCATCGGTCACAAGTCCGACCGACTCGAACCTGTATCTGAGACTACGCTTTATTTTTTGAGCAAGCATCGCATTTACAAGCGCTTCCTGATTCGCAGCCTGGACAGGACGCCATCCGGACCCCTTACGTGCCCGTCCCGGATTCATGCTGCTTTGCTGTGCCTCGAACGGGTTATCCTCAAAAGGATCGTCGTCCTGGGCCATGGCAGGAATATGCGGCAGGCATAGCAGAGCAAGCAGAATGCCATACTTGATGACTCTTTTCACAATACGGTGGTTTTGGGTTCCAAAGTTAAAAAAAAGGCGGAAGACTCTGACGCCTTCCGCCTTTTTGATTTCTCCTTTACGGCAATCAGCCGTTTGCCCTCTTTTCGCGGATACGGGCTTTCTTTCCGGTAAGCTCACGCAGATAGTAGAGTTTTGCACGGCGAACCTTACCTATCTTGTTGACCTCAATGCTGTCAATAGACGGAGAACTGATTGGGAAGATACGCTCAACGCCAACAGTACCAGACATCTTACGGACAGTGAAACGACGGTTATCGCCATGACCGCAAATTTTAATGACAACACCACGGTACAACTGAATACGTTCCTTGTTTCCTTCAACAATACGATACGCAACGGTTACAGTGTCACCTGATTTGAATTCCGGGAACTTTCCCTCATTGCCTGTGGCAAATGCCTGTTCGGCAACCTTGATTAAATCCATTTTTATAAAAAATGTAGTAGTTTATTATGCTGTACGCGACATACCAAGTTACTCTTCCTTGACAGCGATCGCGACAAAGCGGCGCAAAGGTAGCAATAATATTTATGCCGGCAAACAATTTCACTCAAAATACAGGGAAAGGACTATCATTCTGCTCTTTGCCCTGTCAACCGAATTCGAGTATTTCAGAAGCGACAGATCCTTCAGGTCCTTACGCGTCGTTTCGTGAATGTCCTTCATGCCGAAACAGAATTTGATTTCTGGAATCAGTTTGAAGAACCGGTAATAGAAGTCACAGCCCATCCCCACTTCGAACATGCAGTCATTGCCTTTCAGCAGGAAAGCTTCTCCCTTTGAACGTGTAAGATCAAGCGCAGGAGCCAGTCCCAGCACAACGTACGGCCGGTTGTTATTGAATCTGACAGGCGAAATCTTCAAGTCAAGAGGCACGGAAAACAGAGTCGATTTCAAATACTGTTCCGTCACCTTTCCGGAAATCTGTTCCTTGAACACCAGTTTCCTGTCTCCGAAATGCATAGTAGGAATCATCCTTAAAGACACATAGTCCGACAGCTTGTATTCGCCAAGAATTCCCACGCTGAAGCCCGGTATGTATTCCGGCACGGTAGAGTACCAGTATTCCGCATACCCCTGTTCATTGACAAACGGCAAGCCATTGTTTTCAGGCACCAGGTCCTGATAGTGAATTCCAAGCAGAAATCCATAATGCCATATCCTGTCGTCCAGGAAAGGCCTGTTCTGGATTTTCCGCTCCTGCGACAAAACCGGCAACGCCGTAACAAGCATTGCCGCCAGAAGCAGAATGGACTTGTTTCCCAAAAGAATCGATTTCATTGTCATGACAGAATATTAACGCATGGCACGCAAAGATATTGCATTAAAAGATGCCGCAGTATTTTTGACTGCCATTTTTCTTAATCACTTATGGTCGGGGTTTCCAATATTTAAAGTATCTTTGCCCGAAGATTATCAAACCAAATCAAACAACAATATGGCATACGTTATCGGAGACGACTGCATTGCTTGTGGCACATGCATCGATGAATGCCCGTCAGAGGCAATCTCAGAAGGAGAAAAGTATTCAATCAACCCGGATCTCTGCGTAGACTGCGGCACCTGTGCAGGTGTCTGCCCGTCAGAGGCAATCCACCCGGGAGAATAATTCTTCCTGCAGCTGGAAAAAACAAAGGCTCCGTTTCCGGAGCCTTTGTTTTTTCCCCGACCTGTCATCAGGCCAGCTTTGCCAATGCGGCGGCAATGCGCCTGAAAGCCTCACGGATTTTGTCATCCGATGTAGCATAACTGAAGCGGATACATTCAGGTGCGCCGAAGGCGGTACCGCCGACAGTTGCCACATGGGCAACCTCAAGAAGGAACATCGCCAGATCATCGGAACTTGAAATCACCTTGCCGTCATATTTCTTGCCAAAATAATAATCGCACTTCGGGAACAGATAGAATGCGCCTTGAGGATTGTTGACCTCGAATCCCGGAATCTCACGTGCCAGCGACACTATGAGGTCGCGACGTCCCTGGAACACCTTACGCATTTTTTCCACATCGTCTTGAGGACCGTCAAAAGCAACCTGTGCGGCTTTCTGGGCAACAGAGCATGTTCCGCTGGTATACTGTCCCTGCAGCTTGGTGCAAGCCTTGACCAGCCAGTCCGGACCCGCCATAAAACCTATGCGCCATCCTGTCATTGCATAAGCCTTTGACACGCCGTTAATGACAGCAATACGGTCCTTAAGTCCGGCAAACTGCGCAAGGCTCTGATGGCCGCCGATGAAATTGATATGTTCATATATTTCGTCTGACACTATGAATACCTCAGGGTGTCTGGCAAGCACTTCGGCTATTGAAGCAAGTTCCTCCTTACTGTAAACCGAACCGGTAGGATTTGAAGGCGAGCATATCATCATAGCCCTGGTTTTCGGAGTGATGGCCGCTTCAATCTGCGCTGCAGTAACCTTGAAGTCCTGGTCAATGCCGGCCTTGATAACCACAGGAACACCTCCGGCAAGTTTCACCATTTCAGGATAACTTACCCAGCACGGCGAAGGAAGAAGCACTTCATCGCCAGGATTCACAATGGCCATAATGACATTGCAGAGTGCCTGTTTGGCACCTGTTGACACTACAATCTGTGAAGGCTCGTAGTCAAGTGAATTTTCACGCTTGAGCTTGTCACTGCATGCCTTTTTAAGCCACATATAGCCACCTACCGGAGAATACTTTGAGTAGTTCTGGTCAATGGCCTGATGCGCAGCCTCCTTGACATAATCAGGAGTATTGAAGTCGGGTTCACCGACACTCATGTTGACAACATCGACACCTTGTGCCGAAAGCTCGCTGCTCTTCTGGCTCATGGCAAATGTAGCCGAAGCGGCGAGACTCATAACGCGATCTGAAATCTGTCCCATTGTTATGTAGAATTATTTGGTTTTATTCATATAATCGGCAAGGTCCAAAGCGACCTCGCGTGTCTGCACCAATTGCTTTCTGATTTTCCTGCCGAACAGCCATGCCCTCAAAGACATGAGTATGCCAAGCGGAACAATGACGCCGCACGCCACATTCGCCCATCTGGCTTTGAACGGTCCCTTCAGGCCATAGACCGGAATTACCGGCAGACAGTTCAGCTTGTCCAGTTCAACCCTGTCGCGGCTGTTGCCGAGTTCCATGACCAGACTTTCGCAATCTGCAAACAAGTTATCTATATCAAACGTATTCTCTTCCTTGAAAAACAAAGCCGCATAACGCGGACGTGCCGACACGAGCCCGGACGCCAGAACCCTATCGGAAAGCCGGCCTATCTCATCTGTCAGTTCCAGACAGAACTTTCTGTTCGGTTCATCGATGACCACATCCTTCCGTGTTATGTTTCTGGAAACCCTTCCGCCAAACCAATGCCTGAAAAACTCCACAACCACTTCGGGCTGGAATACGGTAGAATCGCCATTCGCCTTAATGGTGAAAAAGACGCTCAAAGGAGCCAGCACAATCGTGCTGAACCAGCATCCCACTATGCTCCACATACCCTCACGGAACATCTTTTCGCCCGATGCCGAAGTGACATAAAACAGGATGTATGTCAGCACCGATATAATGACCGGAATGCCAAGACCGCCTTTCCTGATTATTGCGCCAAGCGGAGCTCCTATGAAGAAGAATATCAGGATTGCCAGTGAATTCACTATCTTGCGCATCCATGAAACCCAATGCTTCCGTATCGAGCGGTCCTGTCCGGCCATATTGATATTCTTTGCGGTAAGATCATTCGACTGGAGCGAAATATCCTTTTTCATTGCGTTCCTTATGTCAAGCTGGCCTTCCCTTGATGCCACCTGGAACATGCTGTCGGCATTGATGGCCGCCCCGCCCAAAGCAAGCATTCTGACGGAATCGTCGCTCTGCAGTCTCACCTTCTGCTCTACGGCCGATTTATATTCATAGAAATTGCCTATGCCTATACTGTCCTGGCGCTGTGACAAAGAATCAATGGTATGACGGATTTCGGCCATATTCTTGCTTTCCGCCTGACCGCTCATAAGCCCGTCATCGGTCTGGGTAAAGCCCGAATCGAATTCAAGGAGTATATCCTGACGGCGGAAGGTCTCCCTGATGAACGGCTCGTTTCTGGAATCCATGTTTTCCTGATCCTGACTGTACTGCACTCCTGCATAAAGATGCAGCATGATATGCTTCTCGTCGGCGGTGGTCTCAAGGAACGCCGAATCGGCCATAGTCACGCTGAGATTGTCATAGCCCTGGCTGTGATCATATATTGCCACATCGTACAGCATTCCGCTTTTTATGTCCTTGTGCCTGACATACAGGTTATACCCGCTAATCTGGTCATAAAAAGTGCCTTCCGGAATCTCGAGTTCAGGACTTTTCTGATTGATTGACACAATGAGCGCAAACAGTTTTTCGGTCGTTTTCGGTACCGTGACATTCTGGAAATAGAAAGACATACAGGCCAGGAAAGCGCTGAAGATTGTCAACGGCCTCATTATTCTAAGCAGCGGAATTCCCGCAGTCTTCATGGCCAGCAGTTCAAGACGCTCGCCGAAATTGCCGAATGTTATCAGCGAAGCCATAAGCACAGCCAGCGGAAGTGCCTCGGGAACCAGCCTCGTGCCGAAAAGGAAGAAGAAACGTGCAATTATGCCGAATGTCAGACCCTTGCCTACCAGATCCTCGACATATCTCCAAAGTATGTTCATCAGAAGCACAAAAAGGCAGATGCAGAATGCCGCCACGAACAGCAGCAGGAAGCTTCTGATAATGAAGATATCGAGTCTTTTGGGTCTCATTCTTTGCGGTACAGTCATTTCCAAACTGCAAAGGTACTGCAATTTGGAGACTTCTGCAAAAAAATAGGAGCTGCTTTTGGGGCTACAGGCCACAACGCCGCAGCGACTCAATGGATCTGTTCCAAAGGCTTTCCGTTTCCCCCAGATAGCCCTTTTCGGCAAAATCCGTAATGACCAGAACGCATTTCTGTGTCAGATCATTCTTTGTGATGCGGATTTCAAAGTAAGTACCAGGCTCATCATCCGACCAATGGAAACGGACGTATGCCTGCTGACGGCAGTTTATCAGTTCAGCCTGACGCTGTTCGCTCTTTCCCCAGAAGAAAGTGAAAAGTTTCCCGTTTGAATTCACATCGTCGGCAAACCACGAAGCCAGTCCGGGAGCGGTTGCAATGGCATCCCAAATCATGGGAATGGACTGTGAACTCAATTCATACTCAAGAGTGACCTTGTCCTTTGAGTTGTGTTGTCTGTCTGTTGCCATAGGTCAAAATGCTTGTTGGTTTAATTGCAAAGAAATATTAAAAACTCCGCAAATGCAAATAAACGGGGCAAAAAAAATGGTTACTTTTGCATGTATAAGAAATCAGCATATTTATGAAATACTATCTGATTGCAGGCGAGGCATCAGGTGACCTTCACGGCTCGAATCTGATGAAATCAATAGCGGCGGCCGATTCAGGCGCCCGGTTCCGCTGTTTTGGAGGAGACCTGATGCAGCAGGCAGGAGGGACGCTTGTCAGGCATTACCGCCAACTGGCTTATATGGGCTGGTGGCCTGTACTGACACATCTGGGCACCATATTGAAAAGCAGGACCTTCTGCTTTGAAGACATAGCCGCATGGAAGCCCGATTGCGTCATACTGATTGATTATCCCGGATTCAACCTGTCAATTGCGAAACAGGTCAAGACCAGGCTGGGAATACCCACCTATTACTATATATCGCCAAAAA
Organism: Bacteroidaceae bacterium; assembly: GCA_045640885.1. Taxonomy (GTDB): domain Bacteria; phylum Bacteroidota; class Bacteroidia; order Bacteroidales; family Bacteroidaceae; genus Colenecus. The sequence continues at coordinate 15,965 of JAZUFX010000005.1, forward strand.
TCTGGGCATGGAAAAGCTACAGAATCAAATCCATGCGCAAATACGTGGACGAACTCTTTTCCATTCTTCCTTTCGAGAAGGAATGGTTCGCAAAAAGGAACTATTCCATAAGATATGTAGGCAATCCGTGTGTCGATGCAGTCAATGATTTCAAGAAAAGCAACGGCACTGCACAGCCGCCAGCCGATAGCGGCAAACCGATCATCGCCTTGTTGGCCGGCAGCCGCCGCACCGAGATTTCGCGCAATCTCCCAATCATGATCGATGCCACGCAGGGTCTCGACGGCTACCAGGTTATCCTTGCGGCAGCCCCCGGCGTGGATCCGTCCTATTATGACAGTTTCATAAAAGGCACCAATGTAAAAGTCGTGCATCAAAGCACATACAAGCTGTTGTCAGTGTCACATGCCGCGCTTGTGACATCAGGCACAGCCACACTTGAGACCGCGCTTTTCGATGTCCCGCAGCTTGTATGCTACAGAATGCCCATGGGCGGAATAGTGAACATACTGCGGGCCATGGTTCTGAAAATCCCGTTCATATCGCTGGTCAACCTTATTGCGGGCCGCGAGGTAGTTCCGGAACTTGTAGCAGGTCAGATGGAAGCCGGCACCGCACGGCGGCTGCTGATTCCGCTTCTTGCCGATACGCCTGAGCGCAGGGCCCAGCTGGAAGGCTACAGCAGGATTCACAGCATTCTCGGACCTGCCGGCGCATCGGACAATGCCGCCGTTCAGATTGTCACATTACTGAATAAGTGACAGCCCGCAAGAAATTATCCCGGAATTGTTTGGGATTCCAAAAAGATGTACTACATTTGCACCCGCTTAAGGCAAGCACACAAGCCTGATGGCGGGATAGCTCAGCTGGTTAGAGCGCATGATTCATAATCATGAGGTCCCCGGTTCAATCCCGGGTCCCGCTACCTGAAACAGAGAACACTCACGGATTTCCGCGAGTGTTTTTTTTATGTCCGTCCGCAAAAACGCCGCAAGTACGCCGCAGAAACTTTGCGGCACCACTGATTTTTTTTGCAAAATTTGGCAAAAAAAAAAAAAAAATACATATACTTGCGGAGTTCAACGCCTGTATAAAAATGAAAAAGGAAATTCAGAAAGGCAGCAGACCTGCAACGGCACGCTATGTGTCACCGATGGCTAAAGTCGTGGAAATCAACGTGTCTGCAATGCTCTGCCAGAGTATCATTGACCGCTACACTTCCGAGTTCGAAGACGGAGGCGACATTTAAGCCCGGTCTGACGGCCGGTACAGTCAGATTATCAGAATTGTTCGAATCAGTAAAACAAATCAACAGTAACACATTATGAACAGAATCACAGAAAGAATTGCAGCCGTCACGCTTTCACTGATGGCATTCTCAGCGTGTTCCGAGGACATAACCCCCGGATTGGAGCAAACGGTAAGCGGCACCATGAGCCTCAGGGTCGAAGCAGCCCTGCCGGACTATCTGGGCGAAGGCAC
>JAZUFX010000006.1:0-7709 GCA_045640885.1 Bacteroidaceae bacterium
GTATCTGTAGGGCACTTTGGTGCGGTGTGTATGGGACTCGAACCCATGACCTCCGCCGTGACAGGGCGGCATTCTAACCAGCTGAACTAACACACCGTTCTTAAAAGAGCTTGCAGTCGTTTCCCGATTGCGGATGCAAAGGTAGAACGATTTTTTGTTTCTGCAAGCGTCTTGGAACTTTTTTTAGAGAATTTTCTGCAAAATGAGAACGTCTTTATAACCTTCTGCTACATGCAGCCAGTCTTTAAGTGTTCCGACATGTTCAAATCCTGCCGATATGAACAGTTTCCGGCTTGCCTCGTTGTCAACTGGAACGTGTGCAAACAGATCGTGAAGATGTACACGGTCTTTGGCATAACTGCACAGCTTTTCAAGGGCGGCCGATGCCACGCCTTCACCCTGATACTGCTCAAGAATGGCAATTCCGACTTCGGCTCTGTCATTGTACGGGTCAATGTCGGTCAGGTCAATGCATCCTATTGGAATGCTCGGGGCCAGCGAGTGAATAATGAAACGTATCTGACGGTCAGTATAAAGGTCGTGCGACGACTCTATGATATACTTCTCCAGCTGGTGCCTTGAATATGGAATAATGTTACTGGAAACCTCCCACATGTCAGTGTCGTTTTCAAGGGTGAACAGCATGTCAAGGTCTTCGGGCTCAGGAGCACGAAGCACTATCTGTTTCCCGTTCTTTGTTTCAATTCCAAATTTCTTCATAATACTTCATCTTTAGTAATCAGGTGGTCACTTATCGGGTTATAGAGACCCATATTCAAAAACAATCCGGATTCCGCCTTGCGGTACATCCAGTCAAAAATCATTTCGTAACTATGGGCCGATGTATCAAATACTATGGCTTTTCTGCCATCAAGCAGAGACTCTTCAATGTCCATATCGGGGCAACTGCCTGCATACGTCATGTCGCACAGACAACGGCTTGACGATATGCGGTTTCTGGCTTTGAGGAAATTGTCTTCTGGCCCCACAAAGATGCACGATTCCCTGACAGTCGACAGTCTGCGTCGTCCTGCAAGCAGATTCTGGAAAACGAATGTGGAGAACTTCTTTACAGCAACTGTCGTTTTGACAAAGAATGAAAAAAGACGGCTGTATTTGTCAAAATGCTTGTTGTAGAAAATCAGCATTGCGTTATAGAACACCTTCACATAGCGGTACGATGTCTTGACAGTGCTTTCACCCTTGTAATGGATAATGGGGGCCGATATGTATCGGCTTGTGAAACCGGCTTTCAGAATACGGTATGACAGGTCGATGTCCTCGCCATACATGAAAAAAGCCTCGTCGAATCCTTTCAATGAACGCACCAGTCCGCTTCTGACCATCATGAAGGCGCCTGAAATCACTTCTATGTCGCAATCTTTGTCCTTGTCCATGAAAGTCATGTGGTAACGGGCGAATCTGCGTGAATTCTGGAACAGCCTGCCAAGTCCGGCCATGTGGCAGAAACTTACCGCCGGCGTCGGTACCGACCGTCGTGATTCCAATGCAAACCGTCCGTTTCCGTACAACATTCTTACTCCGCATGCACCGGCTGCAGGATTACTGTCAAGATATGCAATACACTTTGGTATGGTGCTTTCAGATACTACCGTGTCGGGATTCAGGAACAGCACGTATGGACTTTCCACATATTCAAGAGCCATATTGTTGGCCCTGCCGAAGCCTGCGTTCTCACTGTTGGCCATTACGGTGATATCAGGAAAACGTTCACGCAGGTATTCAACCGATCCGTCACCGGAATTGTTGTCAACCACAATAATCTGCGCATCGGGAACCGAACGCAGGACCGAGTCAATACACTGACCGATATAGTACTTGACTCTGTAGCTGACAATTATGACACTGACCGATGGCATTTCTCAGTTTGCAAATTCTAAAAGCCTGTTTCGCTTTCAATTGCGCCTTTTGTCGGAAATGCGAACATGGAGCAGATAGCACCGATTGCCGCTATGTAGAGTCCGATATTGTCGTCAATGAGGAAATACAGCATGGTTCCGAAAACAATTACAATGAAGAATGCCTCATTGCGAAGAATCGAACAGGTCATGTATATTCTGTAAATACGCTCTTCAGAATAGTTCTTTTCATCGAGCCTGTCAACCATTCTCTTGAATCCTCGAAGTGACAGCGGTATGAGCGCCAAAGCGATAGCCACTCCGATAACCTGAAGCAGATAAATGGTTCTGGTGTCTGTAATGCATCCAGTCTCAAGCACGCCAAGTTTGAACAGAAGTGCTGTGATGCCAGCTACGAGATAGTTCGATATCCATGCAGCCATGAGTGTTACTGACATTTTCTTTGTATCCATATCAATTATTAAAAGGAGTTCTGTCCAGGATTGACCGGCCAAGGGTCAGTTCATCGGCATATTCCAGATTGTTGCCGACGGTTACACCGCGTGCTATTACGCTTACCTTGACACCCAGCGGAGTCAGCTTGCGCGATATGAAGAAGTTCGTCGTGTCGCCTTCCATGGTGGGACTGAGTGCCAGAATGACTTCTGTAATGCCTCCGGCAGCCACGCGTTCCACAAGGCTTGCAATTTCAAGATTCTGCGGGCCGATTCCTTCGACCGGTGAAATGACACCGCCCAGCACATGGTAAAGGCCTCGGTACTGCATGGTGTTCTCAATGGCCAGCACATCCTGCACGTTTTCCACTACGCATATCTGACCGATGGATCTTTTGGGATTCGCGCATATTTCACACAATTCGCTGTCCGATATGTTGTGACAGCACTTGCAGTAGTGAATGTCCTGTTTCAGGGTGGAAAAGACACGTCCGAACTGTGACACTTCCTGTTCGGGCCTTGACAGCATGTGCAACACAAGACGCAATGCTGTCTTGCGTCCTATTCCCGGAAGCTGTGCGAATTCGTTGACCGCACGTTCAAGGGCTGCCGATGGGTATTGTCTGTCCATTTGAATACGCAAATGTAGCGTTTTGTGTCCGGAAATTCATACTTTTGCATTCAAATTACGCTACTGAATGGAAATACGCAGCGCCAAGTTTGTAATAAGCAACAGCCAGGTTGTCAAATGCCCGTCACATGACCGTCCGGAATACGCATTCATAGGACGTTCAAATGTTGGAAAGTCCAGTCTCATAAACATGCTTACCGGACATAAGGGGCTTGCCATGACATCGGCCAAACCGGGAAAGACACTTCTTGTCAATCATTTCATTGTCAACGACAGTTGGTATCTGGTTGACCTTCCGGGTTACGGATATGCACAGAGAGGCAATGCTCAGAGAGACAGGCTTACGCGTCTGATAGAGGACTATGTGCTTGAACGTGAGCAGCTTACCAGTCTGTTTGTACTTATCGACTCACGTCTTGAACCGCAGAAGATAGACCTGGAATTCATTGAATGGCTTGGCGAGAACGAGGTACCGTTCGGCATTATCTTTACAAAGGCCGACAAGCTGGGACGTGGCGGCCTGACTGAAAATGTGAAACGCTTTCTTGACAGGCTGTCCGAACAATGGGAGCAGCTGCCGCCGCATTTCATCACGTCGTCCAAGGATAAAAGCGGCAGGGACGATGTTCTCAATTACATTGACGGCATAAATAAGTCCATTTTTTCTTTGCCATAATTCTCATTCTGCCTATATTTGCACCGCCCATAAGGAAACAACAGTCGTTTCTGTCATCTCACAGGGCAGTTTTTTCAAATGTATCATATTTTACAGTTAAAGGACAAGAGCCTGGAGGAACTTCAGGAAATTGCCAGGAAGATGGATGTCAGGGATATCAAGTCTCTTGACAAGAATAACCTGATATATGCCATCATTGACCGTCAGTCAGAAATTCCCGTAGTCAAGGACAAGCCTGCTGAACGTCAGTTGAGACCGAGAAAAAAAGATGTCAAGCCACAGGATAGTGCCAACATGCAGCCCGAATCGGTTCAGGCTCCTGTAAAGGAGGCCAAGGCCGATGCGCAGGAACCTGCCGCACAGAATGCAGACACGGCTCAGGAAACCGCAAAGTCTGAGAAAACTGAACACCGCCGCGGCCGCAAGCCGGCTCGTGCAGCCAAGAGCAATCAGCTTGAACAGACACAGCCTGCAGAGGAACCCGCCCAGCCTGTCGGAAACAACGATGCGGCAAAAGTGGAAGAACAGCCTGCCGATTCCAAAGTTGAAGAGCGTAAGCCAAAACAGCAGCGCCGCAACAACCGTCGCCAGAAGGGCGAAAATGCGGTTCCATTGCCTGAAATAGAAGACCAACAGCCTCAGGAAGATGAAATTGCCGAGCCGATTGCTGCATTCGAACCCGAAACTGAACCACAGGCTGAAGCCGTAACGTCAGCCGAGCCGGCTCCCCAGGAGCAGCCTGAACAGCGTCAGCAGCCTGAAGGACAGCGTCAGAATGACCAGAACCGCCGTCAGAACAGCCAGCAGAACCGCCGTCAGGAACCAATGTATGATTTCGGCGATTCGCTGAAAGGCGAAGGCGTGCTGGAAATCATGCCTGACAACTATGGTTTTCTGCGTTCATCGGACTACAACTATCTGGCATCGCCCGACGACATATACGTTTCACAGAACCAGATCAAGCTTCTCGGCCTGAAGACCGGCGATGTCGTTGAAGGAGTCATCCGTCCTCCGCGCGAAGGTGAAAAGTTCTTCCCGCTTGTAAAGGTGAACAAGGTGAACGGCCTTGAGCCGTCAATTGCACGTGACCGTGTTCCGTTCGAACACCTGACACCATTGTTCCCCGACGAGAAGTTCACCCTGTGCAACGGTCGGAACGACAACATGTCTGCACGCGTTGTCGATATGTTCGCCCCGATAGGCAAGGGACAGCGCGCACTGATTGTTGCGCAGCCCAAGACCGGTAAGACAATGCTGCTCAAGGATATAGCCAACTCGATTGCCGCAAACCATCCGGAAGCATACATGATAATGCTGCTCATTGACGAGCGCCCTGAAGAGGTTACCGACATGGCACGCAGCGTAAAGGCCGAGGTCATTGCATCGACCTTTGACGAACCGGCCGAACATCATGTCAAAATTGCCAGCATAGTCATTGAAAAGGCAAAGCGCATGGTAGAGTGCGGTCACGACGTGGTTATCTTCCTTGACTCCATTACACGTCTGGCACGCGCGTACAACACCGTAGCTCCGGCATCGGGCAAAGTACTTTCCGGCGGTGTCGATGCAAACGCCCTGCACAAGCCGAAGCGTTTCTTCGGTGCGGCACGCAACATTGAAGGCGGCGGCTCGCTTACCATTGTGGCAACCGCGCTCATTGATACCGGTTCCAAGATGGACGAAGTCATTTTCGAGGAATTCAAGGGTACCGGCAACATGGAACTTCAGCTTGACCGCAACCTGAGCAACAAGCGAATCTTCCCGGCTGTCAACATTGTGGCATCGAGCACCCGTCGCGACGACCTGCTGCTTGACCAGACCACTCTGGACCGCATGTGGATTCTGCGCAAGTATCTCAGCGACATGAATCCCATTGAAGCGATGGAGTTCGTCAAGTCACGTCTCGAAACGACTCATGACAATGCCGAATTCCTGGCCAGCATGAATTCGTGACATTAACCGCATAACGACAATTAAGAGAGTGACCGAAAATGACCCGAACCCCGAAATTTCGGGGTTCGGGTCATAAATCACTTTTTAGTGGTCCCCATTGTGTGGGTTGGCCTGCCTATGACCTTGCGGACTCAGGCCTGCCAGATATGTTATCATTCTGCTGAAGTTACGAGGCGTACACAACCAGCATCACGCATGTTATATCTACCAAACGCCAAATCACTGCTTTTTCCGATAAACATCATATATTCATAATCTTCAGATGGATCATAAGAATCTGCCGCATTATAGTAACCAGATATGCCGGCATTATAATATGTATCATCAGCTAGACTATCACCATTATGTCTGTTTCTACCCGCAGCAGGAAGGAATACACAGCCTGACTTTTCCATTTCTGTCCATTCTGTGGTTGAATAACTTGTCTCGTTTGTCTGTGCAGTGTAATTGTCAGGATACAATATCGCTCCAAATACACCACCGTTTACATCCGAATTGATTGTTGCTCTCTGATAACTCTTTCCTTCTCCTGTGCCACCGTTTACTGTACGGTTAATCAGATAGTTCCACTCGGTAATTGCCAATGTAACCCAAGTGTCCTTGTCGTCTATGGCCTTACCCCAGTCATTAAAATTATCAAAAAAATTTTCTGTTTGTATTCCGAAATTTGCATCACAAGACCATCGAAAGACGTCAACGACTGCGCCATCGATCTGCGATTTTATGGTTGTGTTTCCTGAGGCGTTGCCTATGTAGTCATACTGGTTTGCAGCAAACCCCCAGGTGTATTTGCTTGTGCTTGAATTGTAGGTTGCCTGAAGGTTGCCCTTTGAGAAATAGACCTGTTTGTCTGGACTGACGCTGAATTCACCCGAAATCACTTTTTCAGGAATAACGACTGTTTCCATCTTGCATATAAGATTGTACAGGCTTGCTTCATTCCTGGAATTGCTGCTGATGGAATACTTGAATTTCTTATCCTGGTATATCTTCAATTTCTGCGAGGTGGAAGCTCCGGTCTTTGCTATTGCCGCATATATCATTTTTGTACCCTTGTCACTGGCTTTGAAATCTGTGCATGCAAGACTGATTGTGCCTGTTGCACCTGTTTCTACGCTGACTCCGGAAACGCTGACAGCAAGTACACACTGGTTGCTAATGCCATTGATTGTGACATTCTTGATGTCCTGGCTAGGCGTAAGATCATAGCAGTTGAGCCTCAAAAGCGATGTGGCGAAACTGAAATCCACTATCTTGTTTGAGATATTCAGGTCACCTTGTGTATAGTCCAGAGTGCCATAGGCAACGAATGGCAAATTGTCGGCCTGGGCACTGCCTGTCTGAGCGGAAATGTCAACGGTTACCTTACCATCTTCTATTGTAGGAGTAACTGACAGATTGCTGTGGACAAGGGTTATCTTTGTTGTACCTTCAGTTGGCGCGTTCAATGTTCCGGACAGAAGTGCAAAATAATCCACATTGTCCTTTAGCGATACAGAGAGAGTTCCAAGGCATTTCGTTCCGTCAAAAGCATAAACCTTGTCCTCATCAGCCCATTTTACTCTTATGGTGCTTGAAAGACTTGACTTGGTGCCAGCTGCCTGGATATACTCTCCAATAAGTCCGTTAACAGAAACTGATATTGTTTTGGAGCCACCCTGATCTGCCGTGTCCTGCACAAGACTGTCATTACTGCAGGAGCTGGCCGTTAAAGCCACAAAAGAAACTGCGGCAAGCATAATTGCATTGACTGCTTTCATAATTGCTGTCATTTTGTTTGTTTGATCTTTAATTGAACAATTGGTCACATGACTATTCTTCATATTCTTCAAATTCGGTAGGTTTCCCATAACTCTGACACAGAACCTGCCTGTTGCTGATTTCTACTATCTTCACCTGGGGTGCCAGGTAGGTGATTCTCTTCTTTTTGGTTAACATATTATTGATTCTTTGGGTTGTTGGATAGAGCGTAAAAAATCCGCCCGCAACCCCGCAATGGGATTGCAGACGGATAAGCCTTGATACACAAATTGTACTAATACACTGTATATCAAACAGTTAAATACCCCCCGTAATTATTGAAGAAGGATAATCTGTGATTCTGTGAGATGCAGCTATAATCATACTATGTGCAA
>JAZUFX010000007.1:0-5729 GCA_045640885.1 Bacteroidaceae bacterium
CCAAAATCAATCTATCCCATACTTGAGAATTTCCTGTTCCGCATAGAGAACGGAAAGCTCACGGTAACGGCAGCCGACAACGACACTACCCTTGAGGCCGTCATTGAACTGAACGAATGTGACGCTGACGGACAGATTGCACTTCCGGCAAAATCAATGGTTGATTCGCTCAAGGAAATCCCGGAACAGCCAATCCGTTTCCAGATTGACACCGAGACTTTCTCAACCACAATCAAATATCAGAACGGCGAATACAACATCATAGGACAGAATGCGGACGAATATCCCACCCCTGCCGTTCTGCAGGAGGAATTCACACAGTTCGGAATAAATTCACAAATTCTTCTGGACAGCATGTCGCGCACTATTTTCGCAACAGCCGATGATGAGCTGCGTCCTGTAATGAACGGCATATATTTCGACATCAACGCCGACGGTGCCACTTTTGTCGCTTCGGACGGACACAAGCTTGTCTGCAGCAAGAACTCGCAGGTACAGGCAAACGGCAAGTCTTCATTCATACTGCCCAAAAAGCCCGCCACACTTCTCCGTTCGCTCCTTTCAAAGGACGGCAGTGAAAACGTATCGGTTGAATTCGACAGCCGCATCGCACGCTTTTCAATGCCTGAATTCAGCATGGTATGCCGCCTTATTGACGGACGTTATCCGAACTACGTTTCGGTAATTCCGCAGAACAACCCGCACCATCTTACCATTGACCGTCAGGCAATGCTCAACGCATTGCGCCGTGTATCGGTATTCAGTCAGGCTGCCAGCGAACTTATCAAATTCAAGATTGACCGCGATTCGGTTGACATATCGGCTCAGGACATTGATTTTTCGACATCGGCGAAAGAAAGCATCGTATGCCAGTACGATGGTGTTCCGATGAGCATTGGCTTCAAAGCCAGTTTCCTGATTGACATACTGAACAACACTCCGGGACAGGAAGTCATATTCCAGCTTGCAGACCCATCGCGTGCAGGTGTCATTGTACCGGCACAGCAGAACGAAGGCGAGAGTCTGCTCATGCTTCTCATGCCGATGGTTCTAAACGACTGATTGCAACGGATTTCCTAAAAACCGACACGCACTATGAGACTGAATCTCGAAAAGCCTATAGTCTTCTTTGACCTTGAGACGACAGGAACCAACATTGTACAGGACCGTATAGTTGAAATTTCCTACCTCAAGGTATTGCCGAACGGCAACGAGGATATGCATACGCGCAGGGTAAACCCTGAAATGCACATTCCGGAGCAATCGACAGCCATACACGGCATTACAGACCAAGACGTGGCCGATTGCCCTACATTCAAGGAAATTGCCAAGGAGGTTGCAAGAGACTTTGAAGGTTCCGATATTGCAGGTTTCAATTCAAACCGTTTTGACGTTCCGCTTCTGGCCGAGGAATTTCTGCGTGCGGGAGTCGACATTGACCTGAGCCGTCACCGTTTCATTGACGTACAGGTCATTTTCCATAAAATGGAGCAGCGCACACTGACTGCGGCCTACAAACTGTACTGCGGCAAGGACCTGACCGACGCCCACAGTGCCGACGGCGACACCCGTGCCACTTACGAAGTGCTCATGGCCCAGTTGGACAGATACCCGGAACTGAAAAACGACATGGCGTTCCTGTCAGATTTCTCATCGTTCACCAGAAACGTTGACTTTGCCGGACGCATTGTCCGCAACGACAAGGGGCAGGAGGTCTTCAATTTCGGCAAATACAAGGACATGCCCGTACTGGAAGTATTCCAGCGTGACCCGGGCTACTACTCCTGGATACTCCAGGGTGATTTTGCCCTCAACACGAAACAGGTACTCACCAGAATAAAACTCCAGTCCAGATAATGGCAAGTTCACTTGAAGGAAAGAACATCGTGCTTGGAGTCACCGGCAGCATTGCAGCATACAAGGCTGCATATCTGGTGCGTCTGCTCATAAAAGGCGGAGCACAGGTTCAGGTTGTCATGACTCAGGCTGCAAAGGAGTTCATAACTCCGCTCACGCTTTCGACCCTTACCCGCAAGCCTGTTGTCAGCGAGTTCTTCTCGGCAAGAGACGGAAGCTGGAACAGCCATGTAGAGCTGGGACAATGGGCCGATGCCATGGTCATTGCACCGTGTACCGCATCGACACTGGGCAAGATGGCTGGCGGTGTTGCCGACAACATGCTCTGCACAACGTATTTTTCCATGAAGGCCCCGGTGTTCATAGCTCCGGCCATGGATCTTGACATGTACCGCCACCCTGTCACACAGCGTAACATTGAGACCCTGCGTTCAATAGGCAACACCATAATAGAACCCGCAAGCGGCGAACTGGCAAGCCAGCTGGTCGGCAAAGGAAGAATGGAGGAGCCCGAAAACATCGTTGCCGTTCTTGAAGAATTCTTCGGCAGGGACACAGACCTGTCAAAAAAAAAAGTTCTCATAACAGCGGGTCCGACGCATGAGCGCATAGACCCGGTACGTTTCATAGGCAACGACTCGACAGGCAAGATGGGCTTTGCCCTGGCCGCCGAATGCGCCCGCCGCGGTGCGCAGGTAACACTCATTGCAGGCCCCGTATCGCTTGAAACGCCCCACCCTTCAATTGAAAGGATAAATGTGGAAAACGCCGGTCAGATGTACCAGCAGGCTATGGAGCATTTCCCGCAGTGCGATGCTGCAATTCTGTGTGCTGCAGTGGCCGATTTCACACCATCGGTAAAGAGCGACACCAAGATAAAGCGCAAGGGTGAGATGACCATAACGCTCAAGCCCACGCAGGACATTGCCGCCAGCCTTGGTGCGATAAAGCGTGACGACCAGCGCATGGTGGGTTTCGCACTTGAAACCGACAACGAATTTGACCACGCACAGGACAAGCTGCAGCGCAAGAACCTTGACTTCATTGTGCTGAATTCACTGCGCGATGCCGGTGCCGGATTCGGATATGACACGAACAAGGTGACTCTTATTGACCGCAACGGCAGCGAGAGCCTGCCCCTGCAGTCAAAGAAGGATGTGGCCAAGGCAATTGTCGACAAGTTGAAAGGACTGCTTTTCTGCATGCTGTTCCTGCTGATGCCGGCATTGTCGCCGGCTCAGGAACTGGACCCCACTCTGACAATAAACACCTCAAAGGTGCAGGGCTCGGACAAGGACGTGTTCACGGCGTTGCAGAACGAACTGACCTCATTGCTCAGTAACCAGAAATGGACCGATTTCAAGTTCACACGTGATGAAAGAATAAAATGCAGTTTCAATCTTACCGTCAACAAGTATGACAAGTCCAACGGACAGATGGACTGCGAGCTTACCGTACAGAGCAGCCGCCCGGTATATGGAAGCAGCTACAATACCACGGTATTCAATTTCCGTGACCCGGATGTAAGTTTCAGCTACACCGAGCAGGACCGTCTGGAATACAACCCCGCCTCCATTACAAGCAACCTTGTGGCTGTATTCGCATATTACTGCGTTCTGATTATCGGACTTGACTTTGACACCATGTCACCGAACGGCGGCACCGACATTCTGCGTCAGGCCGAGAACATAGCTGCAAACTCACAGTCACTTGGCAGCGGATGGCGTTCCTTCGATGCCGACGCAAACCGCTACTCCATAATTACCGACTACATGAACGGCAGCATGTCCTCCATGCGCGAACTGATGTATGAATACCATCGGCAAGGTCTTGACGACATGTCGGCCAATTCAGGACGCGGACGTGCCACGATAGGCGAAAGTCTGAAACTGCTCCAGCAGGCTTACAGGTCCAAGAGCACATCGGCCGTTCCGGTACTGTTCACTGAAATCAAGAAAGACGAGCTGAAGAACATTTTTTCCGAGGGACAGGAAAAGGAACGTGAAAGCGTCCGCCGGATTCTTGATCAGATCAACCCGTCCCTTTCAAAGGACTGGGCAGAAATTAGTACGGACTGATGCTTAAGGAATTACACATTTCAAATTATGTACTCATTGACAGTCTGAACATTACGTTCAGTCATGGCTTTTCGGTACTGACCGGCGAGACCGGTGCCGGAAAGTCTATCATACTCGGTGCCCTTAACCTCCTGCTTGGAGGGCGGGCCGATGCCAAGGCTATAAGTTATGGCCATGACCGATGTGTCATAGAAGGTCATTTTGAACTGGAAGGATACGGCATGGAGTCCTTCTTTGAAGAAAACGAACTGGATTTTGATGCCAAGGACACAATTCTGAGGCGTGAGCTGACATCGGCAGGCAAGAGCCGCGCATTCATAAACGACACACCGGTGTCACAGGCCCAGCTCAGACAGTTGGGGGGAATGCTCATTGACATACACTCCCAGCACCAGAATCTGGCATTGGGAACCCAGTCATTCCAGCTTGCCGCACTTGACACTATAGCCGCAAACGGAAGTCAGTATTCCCGGTACCTTGAGGATTGGGAGCGCTGGACTGCCCTTGGCAGACAACTTGAAGAACTCAAGCAGCAGTCGGGTACTGATACATCGGAACTTGAATATCTGAAATTCCAGCTGGACGGAATCCTGTCAGCAAAGCTCCAGGACGGCGAGCAGGAACTGCTGGAGCAGGAATCAGAACTGCTGGAACACGCCGAAGACATAAAGCAGGACCTCTATCGGGCATGGCAGACACTTGACGGCGAACAGGAAAGTGTGGTCAGCATGTCACGCACGGCAATACAGTCACTGCGTTCGGCTGCGCGCAATTTTCCAGATGCAAAGGAACTGGCCGGACGCATGGAGTCATGCTTTATTGAACTGCGCGACATAGCCGATACCGCAGGTCAGGCACAGGAGTCAATAAGTTTTGACCCGTCACGGCAGGAATTCGTCAACGAAAGGCTTGATCTTATATACTCGCTTGAAAAAAAGCACCATAAGGACAGCATATCACAGCTTCTTGAATATGCCGGACAGATTCAGGCCAGGCTGAAGGGGGCTGTCAACAGGGAAGACGATATTCTGGAACTGGAAAAACAGTTTGCCGCAGCACTTGACAATTTGAAGAAATCGGCCCGTGAACTAAGCGATACACGTATAAAGGCCGCAAAGACCGTCGAAGAACAGATAAGCGGACTTCTGGTGCCGCTTGGCATTCCGAATGTGCGGTTCAGCATTGAACTGACCGACAGCGGGAATTTCGAACGTTCCGGAGCCGACAGCGTATGCTTCATGTTCTCAGCCAACAAGTCACAGCCCATGCAGGAACTGTCGGCCGTAGCGTCGGGCGGCGAAATTGCCAGAGTCATGCTGTGCCTGAAATCGCTCATTGCCAATGCCCGCATGCTGCCTACCGTGATATTCGACGAAATCGACACCGGAGTCTCGGGAGCCGTGGCACAGCGCATGGCCCAGCTCATGAAACAGATGGCAACCGGCAGCAGGCAGGTCATTGCAATAACCCACCTGCCCCAGATTGCAGCTCTTGGAGAGAGCCATTACAAGGTATTCAAGAAAGACGACGAAAGCGGCACACACACATCGATTGTCATGCTCGACGACGACGCGCGCATACACGAAATCGCAGGCATGATGAGCGGCGAGACACTCAGCCAGGCCGCTCTTGATAACGCAAAAGCACTTATTAAAAATGGAAGATGAAATGATATTCGGCATACGTGCCGTGATTGAAGCCATTGAGGCCGGCAAGGACATAGACCGCCTGCTCATAAAGAAAGACCTGCAGGGAGACCTGTCACGCGAACTGTTTGCGGCCATGAAAGGCCTT
>JAZUFX010000008.1:0-44153 GCA_045640885.1 Bacteroidaceae bacterium
GGCTGGTCACCGGTGGAGGAGCGGCGCAGGTCAACGTCGTAGGTGTCCAGGAAGATGTCGTAGTTGAAGGCTATGCAGTAGGATATCTCGCTGCGCTTCTCCATGCGCTTGATCATGGTGTTGTCAACGGTGACGGCATCGGGCCCGGGGAACGGGAGGTCCTGCTTGGTCTGCAGTCCGCCGCGGAGCTGTTCGACAGCTTCGTAATAGGTGAAGCGCCAGCCGCGAACCGGACCTAGATAGGCGGGGTGGGAACGCAGGTTCTGTTCGATGGTGGACTGGGTGGTGCCGTCAGTGTTGTAGTTGGAGTTGGCGAATTTGGTATAGACCTTGCCGACACGCAGGAACAGCACGTTGGTACCCGGCGGAACGGCCAAGGCCTGGGACTCGCCCTTGGCGGTGCGCAGGGTAAGGACATCGGGAGTGCCGAAAGCATAGTCACGGCCCTCGATGAGCTGGCGCTGGTCTATCATGGCATCCATGGCACGGAAGAAGATGGCCAGCTTGTCTGTGCGCGTTATGAGATCCTTCTGCATCATGACCTTAGCGAGAGCTATGTCAAAGAACCGGTCGTATGTGAAAGGAAGCTGCAGGTCGGTGTAATCCTGGATAAGCCGGCAGGTGGCAAGGAACAGGCTGACGGTCTTCATGAGACGGTCAACCTCGCCGTGTATGGTGATATGCTGCTTGAGTTCCTGATAGCACTGCACCTTCAGTTCACGAAAATGATCCATGACAATGGGGCGCAGCTTCAGGATATCGGTCAGCACGTTGGACAGGCCATTCTCCTCAATGCCTTTGAGCTGCTCAAAGAGCGCCACCTCGGCATCGGTACGCGGGCCGGTAGGCTTGGGGACCTCGCAGATGATGACGCGGCTCATCAGGGCGTTGTCATCGCGCTGGGGTGTTTCCTGGCCGCAGATGATGACCGGTGCAAAGACCTTGTCATTCTCTATCTCACGGCTGCTGTTGGCCTTGCGCTTCTGGCGGCCGTCACCGTCATAGACGATGCCCTTCAGTGCCTGGAACTTGACATCGGATATGTCCTTGTTGTTGTATTCGTCAAGCACCACGGGAACGTCACGGAACGATGACATCTTGCTGGACATGGCGGCATCGGTGCCGATGTTGAGGTTGAAGATCGGTACCTTGGGGCTGATGAACAGGCTCCGGATACTGATGGCTATCTGGGTTTTTCCGGATGACATGGGTCCCATGAAGAACGGAGCGGTGAAAAGGCGGTCCAGGGCGTGTATGTTGGAGCGGAACGCGCACATGATGGCAAAGAGCAGCGCCCATTTGCCGTTGTCGTTAATCTTATAGACCCGGTCCATAAGGTCGGCCCATTGGGCAAAGGAGCACTGGCGTTCGGCCGGTATCTCACGATAGACAAGAGTGGAGATATCCTCATATTTGTCAGTGGCGGACTCCTGCTGTCCGGAGTGGATGTTGCTGAAGGCGGGAAGGTAGTAGTTGCGGCCATTGTGCGAGACAACGCCGAATTCGTTAATCTCATCGAAACGCCACACACCGTCAACCTGGTGATAGATGCCGTTGGCGAAGGCAAAGAACATCTGATCCTCGCGGCGTGAAAGGCCGTCGGCCTGCTGGTTGCCATACACAAGGACCTCGGAACAGGTGACGAAATTGCGGCTCATCCATTCCTTGATGCGCGTCCAGTGCTTCTCCTCACCGTTGGTGAAGTTGACGGCCTCAAGCAGGATGAGCTCCTCTTCGATGGTGCTCTTCTTGAGCATGGCACGGCTCTTGACCTCGATGTAGAGCGGCTGGGTGTAATAGCGGCGGTTTATCTTGATGACACGCTTGTTGTTGTCAGCATCGTCTGACTGGATGTGCAGCAGAGGGGTCATGAAGAAGTCACCGACAGGCTGGAAACTGCCTTTGTCACTCTGAAACATGTAGCACACCGGTTCGCCGGCCTTGTTGAGCTTGGGAAAGAAATGGCACTGCAGAAACATCTTCTTGTAGTCCTCATTGTCATCGACATACTGGGGAAGCTGGTCATAGTCATCGTCCGTATCGTTGTCATCGCGCTGGGAGGCCAGCACTATGCGCGTCTTGCGCTGCTCCAGGAACGGCTTGAGTATGTCGGTGAGCTGTGCCTTGGTAAGTCCCAGCTGTGCCTGATAGAAGGCGAAGTTGACTATGCGCACACTGTCCTCGGCACACGATATTAGCTGGGCACAGCGCTTGACATATTCTGTCTTGTCACTTGGTGGATTATGGCGGAAAAACGCGTTGTAGCGAAGGAGATAGGCGTTCAGGAACGAGTATGAGGAGCAGTCGCCGGGCAATGAGTCATCGGATTCTCCGGCAACGACGTCGATGGTCTGCAGGCCGGCCCGGAAGCAGTCGGCCATGGAGGCCATGAAGTCGGATTCACGCCCGGAGTCTTCAATGACCAGGCTGCGTGATGATATCTGATACAGCTGGTGTGCCTTGCGTAGCTGCTGTATGTGCTCCGGCTCCAGACGGCCGGACACGTACAGGGCCGGCATGCTGTCACATGCCAGGAACTCATCAAGGTCAGGGGTGAGCAGACAGTACTGGTCATCGCGGCAGTTGTCGGCCAACTCATCGAGGCCATAGACACCGGGCTTGCCGGTTGGAGTGTCCGGACGGTTGCGGACGGTGGCATGGAACTTGGCGGTCACGCTGTCAATGGGACACTTGAAAGCTTCGGCAAGAGTGATGGCGTAGAACTGACGCTTGGAGTTGCTGGCCACTTGGGCGGCTATGGATGATATGGTGACAAGAGCTGCCTCCTTTTCATCGGGGGTATTGAGGTGACGAACGTCAAGCACGTCAAGGAAATACTGTTCCCAGGGCTTGATGGCCGATGCTATCCAGGAGACCATATCATTACCCTTCTCTCGCGCTATCTCATCCGGATCACGGCCATCGGGCAGACGCACGCAGCGCACGTCGAGGCCGCGTGCCAGCAGCTGGCCACAGTTGGCGATGGTGGCCTTGAGTCCGGCCTGGTCTGCATCGTACATGAGCACCACGGTACCGGCAAAACGTGCCAGAAGCGACACCTGGCTGGCTGTCATGGCGGTTCCGCTGCCGGCCACCACGTTGGGTATTCCGGCTGCGGCCATGCTCAGGACATCAAACTGGCCCTCGACAACATAGACGGTGTCGGTGCGTATTATGGACTGCTTGGCCTGGTACAGGCCGAACAGATTGTTGCCCTTGGTAAAGACAGGTGTATCACCGGTATTGACATACTTGCCGGCATCCTTGACCGGTGTGACATAACGGCCGCTGAAACCTATGACACGGCCCTGCAGGTCAAGGAACGGGAACATGATGCGGTCCCGGAAACGGTCATACTGGCCGTAACGGCCATCGCCCGTAATGCCTGCCGTCTGCAGCACCTGTGCACTGTAGCCCGCTGCCTGAAGGTCACGCCCGGCAGCACCACCATCGGGGGCATAGCCTACGCGGTACCGGGCAAGGACATCGGCCGACTGACCGCGTGACGCCATATATGCCGAAGCATCCTGCAGGTGTGCCTGGTAATAGTTGGCAGCGGCATCGAGAGCGATGCGCAGCGCATCCATCTGCCGGCTGTGTTCCTGCTGTTCGGGACTGTCATCACGCTCCACCTCGATGCCTATGCGATGGCCGCACCAGGCAAGGGCCTCGGCAAAGGTCATGTGCTCATGTTCCTGCAGGAACTGGAACACGTCACCGCCTGCTCCACATACGAAACACTTGTAACGCTGGCGTACGGCATCGACACGCATGGATGGGTGTGTGTCATCGTGGAACGGGCACACGCCTACGTAGCTGCGTCCGGCTTTGTGCAGTGTGAGAAACTGGCCGATGACCTCGACAATGTCGGTAGCATCCTTAATTTTCTGGATTATCAGTGGATCTATCATTCTTCTGGCTCTTGTTCTGTTTCACTTTGAAAGAGATCGAGTTGACGGGCATCAAGAGCCTCGGCGGGGGTGATGCCGAAATACTTGCGCAAAGCGTGGTATTCGTTGGGTGTCACCTGGTCTTCGCCGAAATAGAGTGTCCACCAGCGTTTCTGCGATATGTTCACGGCACGGTAGAACGCGCGGTTGGGGCGGAAGCACTCCGGATCAGGAAGGCGCAGCAGTATGAGCGCCTTGACCAGGTTGTTTTTGATGGTTGAGTGCCGTGGCAGCCGCGCCTTGAACATGTACTGCTTGACAGCCGACGGGGTGCGGTCCAGTTCCTCACATATATCCTTAAACGGAAGATGTTCCTGCAACGCACGTGCCATGAACGCCTTCTCCTTTTCAGTCCAGATTCTTCTCATTATATATATTATATGTAGCGTTTGATTATGTGGCCATCGCGGAAGGCCACGGGGCTGGGGGAGTCTGATGGCTGCTCAAGGAGAAACAGGCAGCAGACCTTGACAAACAGTTCCTGGTCCTGTTCCGGTACCTGGAGCGATATGTCATAGTAGTGTTCCGGAAGGAGTGCGCTGAGGGCGGTATAGACCTTGATTTCCATGGCGCGCCACACGTCATGGCCGATGCGGTCACGATAGGACTCCAGTTCAGAAATGGAGCTGGTCATGTACTTATAAACGGGTTCGGCAGTCATGGCTCACTCACTTCATTTACATACTCCGTTACAGCCTGGAACGCGTTGAAGATGCGCTCAATGGCAAATTCAAAGCCCTGGCGGAAGAACAAGGCAAACATGGAATGGATGAACGCCATGTCACACTCATCGTACAGCGGAAGACCGCTGCCTTTGCGTTCCTCATCAATTACGGCACGGTAGGAATTGAACAGCGAATCCACCTGCTGCTTGTCAAGCGTGCGGGCATCGTGTATGACAGACATAAGCACGTCACGGTCTGCTTTGGTCAGTTCTTTTTTCATATTATCTCTTTGATTGAAGTTATCTGTGCGTTGGAGTTGTAACGGCCACGGATTATTTTCTCCAGTTCCGGCCGCGTCAGGGTGGAGGTGGTGTCAATAATCACGCAGTGCCTGTCTGGTGGTAGGCACTTCAGAGAACCGGGTACTGAGTAACAGATAGACAATTTCATAAGCTTTCAATTATAAATTGGGCCGGAGGGCGGAGTCGAACCGCCTAATGTCCAACGCTATTCGGTTTGCACCTTATATCATTCTGCCGCCTATCCGATTAGCGGCCTATCTCCGGATTTGCCGCGGCGTGCCTCACGGCAGGCTTTGGCGGACGTTCTTCTAAACATGAAAAACAGAAAATGAAAAGAGCTGATGATGAAGCCTTATTTTTCAGTCTGATAACCGTCAATGAACGTAAAACTGCGGATGTGCGTCAGTGTTACGTACATGCCCCCTACATCGATACGCTTATTGCGGCCAAACCGGTCATCGCACACTGACAGATGTACCGGTACTGGCTTGGCCGCACGGTGAAGCGACAGATAACGCTCCTGTTCGGCGGCGATGTCCTTGACAACGGAATTGATGCGTATGTCCGGTATCACCGTGTCGTGATAGTTGCGCACGATGTAGTCTGACAGATGACGCTCAACGGCGCACTGGCCGCCAACCAGGTTGAATTGTATGAAATAGTATTGGTGCATAGGACAGCTGTTTAGTTGGCGGTGTTGAACAGTTCTTCAGTGGTGAGTTCCTTGCCGGTATGAGCACGCATGACCTTGGCAATGAGCTGCTGGTAGAGGGGCAGAGGGGTACGTTCGCCACGCAGCCACATATAGGCCGATGACGGAGTGCAGCCACCCTTGGCCACGATTTCAGAGATTACAGCACCACGTTCTTTGGCGCTCAGCGAATTGTAACAGTCTTTGATTGTCATATTTGCAGTTAAAGTGATTTGATTCTGGAGTAGCTGATGTTACACAGTATTATGTCGCGCTGATGTAGGTCAACCAGCTGCGCTATGTCGTTGCCGCAGCATTCAAACGCAATGTGGCTTGAATCTGCTTTGATACTTTGAGCAGTCATGCGGCCGATGACATCCATAAGATACGACAGGCAGTCAGGGTCAATGTCGGATAATGTGCATTTGAAATTCATTTTCTTTTCCATTGTTCAGCCATTTTATTACTTTTGAAATTTCAACATTGTGTAACTAATGTTTTCGCGTTGTTGACTGTGCAAATATAGATATTAATCTCAAACAATAGATATAAATCTCAGAAAAAATTATGACTGAAAAAGAAAAATTAAAGCAGTACATTGATTATAAACGTATTAGCAAAAATAAATTTTACAGCATTACTGGACTGTCTAATGGATTCTTAGATTCAGGTAGCAGTCTAGGGACTGATAAGCTTAAGATTATAATCGAGAAATTCCCGGATTTATCATTGCCATGGTTGTTACTTGATGAAGGCGATATGATAGGAAAGCCGTCAGTATCGGCTGACAATAATTCTGGCGTGATAATCAATGGAGCCAATAAGAACAGTCCTATTGACAACCGGCATTATTACAGCGATTCACCGGATGTACTGCGTGCCCAGATAGAAATGCTTGATGACCGTATCAAGGAGAAGGACGCTCAGATCAAGGAGAAGGACGCTCAGATCAAGGAGAAGGACGCTCAGATCAAGGAGAAGGACGCTCAGATCAACAGCTTGCTACAGATACTTGGAAGTAGGCAGTAGTATAGCTTAACTAATTTACTAGATGGTTGTTACATATTTGCGGAAAGAACAGTTCTTTCCGCTGTACCGGGACAAAAACGGGACAAAAATACGCCAATTTAACTTTTGTTTACAATTTCAAGTAATTGATAATCAATAAAGTAACTCATTTTGAAAACGTCAGACAAAATCCCACTCTTTCCGCTAGAGAAGCCCCTTTCGGGGCTTTTTTTGTTAGTTACTTTTTGTGACGAAAAACAGTTATGTATTGCTATGTAAAGGACAGCGTCTGTCAGTGCCTGCGTAAGAATTTCATATACTCATCAGCCGACATATCCCTGACTTCGAACAAAATATGCCAGACATAGTGCGCGAGATGAACGATTAGCCATACGACTAATGCCAGAATAAATGATAGAGCAATCTCGTGTAATGCATCGCCAACAGATGATACAGTTCCCGATTTAATACCATCGGAAATCTCCATTATTGAAGTCGCTATCCAAAATATCAGTGCAACAATTCCGGATCTTGCTCCTTTGATTTCTCTTAAAGGCTTGTCCATAGTTCAAACGCTTTTGTGCAAATATACAAGAAATACTACCGATTATGTTGCCATACTTGCAGCAATATGCCTCGTATCGCCGTTTTCGTGCAAGGTTGGCAAAACGCCCGCAAGGAAACGTATTTTCCGTACACGATAGGGAACGGGTATAGCCTCTGGATGGCCCCAAATTGTGGGTGCTCTCCCCATCCTGTAGGGCAACATGGAAGAGAAAAGCTGCGAATACCCCTTATTGGATTATTGCATTTCCTGAATAATAAGATTGGCCTTTTCAAGATCATCGGGTCTGATGATTACTCTTGAAAAATTCGAGTCGGCATCGGCAAAAGCATAAAGGTATTCAATTGAAATACCGGCCGCAGACAGTTGCTCCAGTATTCCAGCCATTGCGCCTGGAACATGATTGCAGCGAATAAGCAGGACTGGAGTCATGCTGACGGCGTATGAATTGGCTTTGAGCAGGGCGAATGCGCGCTCTTCCTCTTCCTTTTTGACAATAATGCGGGCTATGCCGAAATCCTGAGTTTCTGAAATATTGAACGAGAGCATATTGATGCCGTTATCGCCGAGAAGTCTTGCAATTCTGGCGAACATGCCTATCCTGTTCTCTAGGAAAACCGAAAGCTGTCTGATAATCATAGTTATTCGAATTTGCGGTGATCAATTGCACGCTTGGCCTTGCCGGTCGAACGCTCAATGGTATTGGGTTGCACAATCTTTATGCTAGGCTGAATGCCAATGACGCTCTGGATGCGGGAAGTCAGACGTTTCTGCAGCCGGACCAGTTCGTTGATACGGTCAGTGTAGAACTCCGGTTTGACTTCAACCTGAATGTCAAAGGTGTCGGTGTTGTTCACGCGGTCAACTTCGATCAGGAAGTACGGCTCATATTCCGGGAATTCCAGAAGTATGGCTTCAATCTGTGACGGGAACACGTTCACGCCGCGTATTATCATCATGTCATCGCTGCGTCCCAGTATCTTGCCCATACGTACGCAGGTGCGGCCGCAGTCGCACTTGTCATAGTTGAGTGTGGTAAGGTCACGGGTACGGTAACGTAACATGGGCATGCCCCATTTGTCAAGTGTGGTGAATACCAGTTCGCCCTTTTGTCCGGGCTCAGCGGGTTTGAGTGTTACGGGGTCTATGATTTCGGGATAGAACAAATCTTCCCAGATATGGGTGCCGTTCTGGCATTCGCATTCGCCGCCTACACCGGGGCCGCTTATTTCGGTAAGTCCGTATATGTCATAAGCCTTGACTCCCAGTTTTTTCTGGAGTTCCTGACGCATGGCTTCGGTCCACGGCTCGGCTCCGAAAATTCCGACGCGAAGTTTCAGGCGGTCCAGCGTAATTCCGGCTTTTACAAGTTCGTCACTCATGTACATGGCGTACGATGGAGTGCAGGCCAATGCTGTTGTTCCGAAATCCTGCATGAGCTGCATTTGCTTCTGAGTGTTGCCGCTGCTTGTGGGAATTACGGTCGCGCCAATCTTCTGAACGCCTGCATGTGCACCGAGACCTCCAGTGAACAGTCCGTATCCGTATGATATCTGCACAAGGTCGTTCTTGCCCAATCCGAAAGCGGTAAGGCATCGGGCTACGGCTTCTGACCAGTTTTCAAGGTCTTTGTCCGTATAACCTACGACGATTGGCTTTCCTGTCGTGCCTGATGAAGCATGCAGTCTTATGATATCGCTCATGGGCACAGCCATAAGTCCGAAAGGATAGTTGTCCCTAAGGTCCTGTTTGACGGTAAAGGGCAGTTTGACTATATCGTCAATTGATTTGATGTCACTTGGGTGCACACCGTGTTTGTCCAGCCTGTTCCTGTAAAAGGGTGAGTTAGAGTAGGCGTGTGCTACAATTTTTTTGAGTTTCTCTCCCTGCAGTTCCCGCATCTGCTCGCGGGACATACATTCCATCTCCCTATTCCAAATCATGCCTTGACGTGTTCTTTCGATAATTATTATGCAAAGTTAGATGAAAAATGTGGTAACTTTGCCTGGCAAACAGGAAAAAAGGAAAATGAATCAGGATGTTTATGTTCTTGGAATAGAATCATCATGTGACGATACATCGGCCGCCATAATGAAAAACGGGGAACTGCTTTCAAATGTGGTTGCCAGTCAGAAAGTGCATGAGGAATATGGCGGAGTGGTGCCGGAACTTGCTTCCAGGGCACATCAGCAGAATATTGTACCTACTGTCGATACGGCGTTGAAGCGTGCCGGAATAACTGCGTCGCAACTGAGCGCGGTTGCATTTACCCGAGGTCCGGGGCTCATGGGCTCGCTGCTGGTAGGCGTGTCGTTTGCCAAGGGATTTGCGCGTAGTCTTGGTATTCCGATGATTGAATGCAATCACCTTCAGGGACATATTCTGGCACATTTTATCAAGACTCCAGGAGAACAGCTTGAAACACCAGATTTCCCATTTCTCTGTCTGCTGGTTTCGGGCGGTAATTCACAGATAGTAAAGGTCGATTCATACAATAAGATGGAAATTTTGGGACAGACCATTGATGATGCCGCAGGCGAGGCTATGGACAAGTGTTCCAAAGTGATGGGGTTCGGCTATCCTGGCGGACCGATAATTGACCGGTATGCGCGTCAGGGCAATCCCGATGCATATAAATTCAGCAAGCCCAATATTCCGGGTTATAATTACAGCTTCAGTGGTCTCAAGACATCGTTTCTTTACAATCTCCGTGACTGGGTCAAGGACGACCCGGACTTTGTGGAACATCATAAGGAGGATTTGTGCGCATCGCTGGAGAAGACAATCGTTGATATTCTGATGAAGAAACTGCGTCAGGCTGTCAAGGATACAGGTATTACCCAAGTTGCGGTAGCTGGCGGCGTATCGGCTAATACTGGCTTGCGTGAAGCGTTCCAGGATCATGCGCGCCGATATCGTTGGAAAGTGTTCATTCCACGTTTTTCATATACTACCGATAATGCGGCAATGATTGCCTGTACTGGCTATTTCAAGTATCTTGACAAGGATTTCTGCAGCATTGATGTGCCCATTTATTCGAATACCAGATTGTGATTCGTACAAGATGTTTCATAATAATGTATAAAAGGATGCATTATTGGAAAAAATGTGCAGGGATGTTTGGCAAAATGAAATAAAAGTCGTTATTTTGCACCCTGTTTTAAGAGCAAAGCATAAAAACAAATAAAAATCAAATAGATATGTCAAGAATTTGTCAGATCACCGGAAAAAAGGCAATGGTTGGCAACAATGTTTCTCATTCAAAGCGCAGAACCAAGAGGACATTTGACGTTAACCTGTTCACCAAGAAGTTCTTCTATGTAGAAGAGAATTGCTGGATTAGCCTCAAACTCAGTGCTGCCGGCCTGAGAACCATTAACAAGAAGGGTCTTGATGCCGCTTTGAAGGACGCTGTTGCTGCAGGTTACTGCGACTGGAAAGACATCAAAATTATTGCGTAATAACTTTTAGGAGTACATATTATGGGAAAAAAAGTAAAAGGCAACAGAGTTCAGGTGATTCTGGAATGCACTGAGCACAAGGATAGCGGTATGCCGGGCACTTCCCGCTATATCACTACCAAGAACAGGAAGAATACTCCTGAGAGACTGGAACTCAAGAAGTATAACCCGATTCTCAAGAGGATGACAATCCATCGCGAAATCAAGTAATACAGCAGTAAACCATGGCAAAGAAAGTAGTTGCTACCTTGCGTACCGGTAAGGTCTCAATGAGCAAGGTTATCAAGATGGTGAAGTCACCCAAAACCGGTGCTTACATGTTCACCGAACAGATTGTTTCAGAAGATCAGCTCAAGGAGGCTATCAAGTAATTTCCTTGAAACATCGTATATTGGAAGGGCAGCCTGACGGTTGCCCTTCTTTTTTATGCTTCCCATTGGAATAGTTTACTGCATTTTATTAACTTTGCAAATTAGGCATCGGATGTAATTGCCGGTGTCTGAGATATTACAAGATGGGTTTGTTTTCGTTATTCTCAAAAGAAAAGAAGGAGGTTCTTGATAAGGGGCTGGAAAAGACAAAAACCAGTGTCTTTTCCAAGATTGCACGTGCAATAGCCGGCAAGACTCAAGTTGATGCCGATGTTTTGGACAATCTTGAAGAAGTCCTAATTACATCGGATGTCGGTGTTGAAACCACTCTGAAGATTATTGAACGCATTGAAGAGCGCGTAGCCCGTGATAAATATATGGGTACTGATGAACTCAATTCAATACTGCGTGAAGAGATTTCAGCACTGCTTGTAGATGGAAAGAATCAGGAAACGCAGGCTTCTTTCCAGATTCCCGAAGGTCGTAAGCCGTACGTTATTCTTGTCGTTGGAGTGAATGGAGTAGGCAAGACAACTACTATAGGTAAACTTGCATATCAATTTAAGAAACAGGGGCTTAAGGTGGTTCTTGGAGCTGCCGATACTTTCCGCGCAGCTGCTATTGAGCAACTTCAGGAATGGGGGCGCAGAGTAGACGTTCCTGTCATCCATCAGGATATGGGTTCGGATCCTGCTTCTGTGGCATTTGATACATTGAGTTCGGCTGTAGCCAGTGGTGCCGATGTCGTTTTGGTTGATACCGCAGGCCGTCTGCACAATAAGATAGGCCTTATGAATGAACTTGCCAAGATACGGACAGTTATGGACAAGGTGGTCAAAGGGGCTCCGGACGATGTGCTGCTGGTTCTTGACGGCTCTACAGGACAGAACGCGTTTGAGCAGGCCAAGCAGTTCACTCTGGCCACAAAAGTTACAGAACTGGCAATCACCAAGTTGGATGGAACGGCGAAGGGAGGCGTTGTCATAGGTATTTCGGACCAGTTCCAGATACCGGTTAAATATGTTGGCTTGGGTGAGGGAATTGATAATCTTCAGGAGTTTTCAAAGACTGAATTTGTTGACTCTTTATTTGGATAAACAGCCAGGTGAGAAAGAACACAGTTGATATTATTACTTTGGGTTGCTCAAAGAATCTTGTTGATTCAGAGAAACTTATGGCGCAGTTCAGGGCAAATGGAATGACGGTCAGGCATGATCCGGAAAAGCCATCGGCACAGACTGTAGTCATAAATACCTGTGGTTTTATAGGCGATGCGCAGGAGGAATCAATTCAGATGATTCTTGAATGTGGCAGACTCAAAGAGCGGGGAAAGATTGGTAAGTTATTCGTAATGGGCTGTCTTTCACAGAAATATAAAGCTGACCTTGAAGCTGAAATACCTGAGGTTGATGGATGGTTTGGCAAATTTGATTGGGATCGTATTGTAGCTTTGACCGGCAATGACTGGCATAGTGAGCTTGAATATGACCGAGTCATCACGACTCCGTCACATTATGCGTTCCTTAAAATAGCTGAGGGTTGCAACCGTGCATGCGCATACTGTGCCATTCCTTTAATGACGGGAAAATATCATTCACGCAGTCAGGAAGACATTCTGAATGAAGCCGGACTGTTGGCTTCGCGCGGAGTCAGGGAAATACAGCTGATAGCTCAAGATCTTACCTATTACGGCATGGAATTGGCGCACAAGTCCATGATAGCGGACCTTGTGAAGCGTTTGTCGGATATTCCGGGAATAGAGTGGATAAGGCTGCATTACGGTTATCCTAATGATTTTCCGCTGGATCTGCTTGATGTTATACGTGAAAGGGACAATGTATGCAAATACATGGATTTGGCACTTCAGCATATAAGTGACCCTGTACTGAAACGTATGCATAGGAATATTACCGGTGCGGAGACGGAAGAATTGCTGTCGAAGATACGTGAGAGTGTTCCCGGCATTCATTTGAGAACGACATTGATGGTCGGTTTCCCCGGCGAAACGCAGGATGATTACGAACGTCTGCTTGAATTCGTGAAGCGTCAGCGTTTTGAGCGTATGGGCGCATTTGCCTATTGTGAAGTCGATGGTACATATTCAGCACTTCACTATAAGGACGATGTCGATGAAGAGACAAAACAGGCACGTCTTTCCAGATTGATGAGGGTTCAGCAAAACATATCGTGCGATTTGAACCGGCAGAAGGTAGGAAAAACGTTCAAGACAATTATCGATAGGGTTGAGGGCGACTGGTATATTGGACGTACACAGTATGATTCGCCCGATGTTGACCCCGAAATACTTATTCCTGTCTCAATACCAGGTCTGGAAATAGGTAGGTTCTATAATGCCAGAATAACTGATGCGCAGGAATTTGACTTGTATGCCGATATTATTGAATAGCGACTTTGCACAATAGGACAGACATGAACAACAAACATTTTTTGACCCAATTGTCGGGTAAGTGCTCAATTGATGAGAATCAGGCAGCCGAACAGGTTCAGACTCTGGTCAATGTACTTCGGCAGATATGGCACGATGGCGATGCCGTCAGCCTGTCTGGATTCGGCGTTTTTGAAGTAAAGAAAAAGAATGAAAGGATTTCAGTCAATCCTACCACGGGTGTACGTATGTTGGTTCCTCCCAAACTTGCTCTCACATTCAAGCCAAGTTCCGTTCTTAAGGAAAAACTTAAATAATGTCGGCCAATGGATAACAAAATCAATTTCCAGCAGCTTGTAGAGCAGTTTGCCCAAGCGAGCGGTATGTCAAAAAACGGGTCCGAACAGTTTGTGAAGAGTTTCTTTGACACTGTTTCCGATGGAGTTTTGGAAGAGGGACTTGTCAAGATCAAGGGATTGGGCACATTCAAACTTGTTGAAACCGAGGATCGTGAAAGTGTCAATGTGAATACAGGTGAACGCATCGTTATCGAAGGACGCCGTAAGATTAATTTCATACCTGAAGCTGAACTCAAGGATTTCATCAACAAGCCTTTTTCTGCTTTTGACACTATTCAGTTGAATGATAATCAATTGAATGAACTTGCCAGAATGGAACAGGAGTCCGGAACTGGCGATGTAGAACCTGAAAAAGTTCAAGCGAAGGTTGAGACTGATGTTCCGGCAGAGTCTCCGGCTGTTGTTCAGTTAAAGGAGGAAGATGCCGATAATCACGGGCAGGAAAATGTCAAGGACGATGAAATTGCCAGAAAAGTGGCTGCTGTCAAGGCTATGGCCAAGGAAAAAGAGGCTATGGCCAAGGAAGAAGATGCCCCTGATGTCGTTCTGGTTGGACCTATGTTGCCGTCTGTCGGGTCAAATGACAGGGAAATACACCGCCTGCCGCCGTTTGTGGCTGTAATATTGAAGGTGCTTGCATGGGTGTTGTCAATCGTTGTTGCGTTGTGGGTGATTGTATATGCCGTATGGCCTGCAGTGGCAGTCGCTATATTCAGGGATATGGAAGAAGAACGCAAGTACAATCATGCATCGGCTATCCAGCAGCGTTTGGAATATGAGCAATTGATGTCTCTGTATGATGATTCGGTGCAGACTGCCGCCGGTACAACGGAAATTGCGGTGAGTGATTCAGTTGTGGCCGATACAGCATCGGAAACTGTAAATCAACCCGTTGTAGAACGTGTTGCGGAAACTGAATCTGTAAGCAAAATTGGAACGGAAACAATGCCTGCAGTCGAAAAGACTGTTGCAAAACCGGTTGATAACGATAAACTGGTGCTTCTTGGTGTTGATGAAAAACGCGATTTGTCTGAGTTCACTGAAGCCGACACTGTCAATTACCGTATTGCCGGCTTGCTTACAGAGCATGTCGTCCAACCTGGAGAAACATTATCAAAATTGGCCCTTAAGTATTACGGCACCAAAAAGTTATGGCCATATATCGCCATGTTCAATAAGGCAAATATGAATAGAATCAATACTGATGATGTAATAAGGATTCCTGTTCTGGTTAACAAATAACTTTGGTCGTTAAGACAATTTATATGGCAATGGCTTGCTGTATGCAATAAATTTGAATTGTCACATCTGTGATAACCGAGATTAATTATTTGATAAGGATGACTAATATCTTGATGAAATGAGTGAAACAATTGACATTAGGGAACTTAACGAACGTATAGAAAAGGAAAGTGCGTTTGTGACGAATCTTATGGCTGGAATGGATCAGGTGATTATCGGTCAGAAACACCTGGTAGAGTCTCTTCTCATCGGTTTGCTTTCTGATGGCCATATTCTGTTGGAAGGTGTTCCTGGTCTGGCTAAGACACTGGCCATTAAAACGTTGGCACAGCTTATTGACGGAGAATTCAACAGAATACAGTTTACCCCAGATTTGTTGCCTGCCGATGTGGTCGGTACAATGATTTACAGCCAGAAGGATAATACATTCGTTGCCAAGAAGGGGCCTGTATTTGCAAACTTCATTCTGGCCGATGAAATCAACCGTGCACCAGCCAAGGTGCAGAGCGCTCTGCTTGAAGCAATGCAGGAACGTCAGGTAACGCTTGGCGGTGAAACGTTCACACTCCCCAAACCTTTTCTAGTGCTGGCTACCCAGAACCCGATAGAGCAGGAGGGTACATACCCGCTGCCCGAGGCGCAGGTTGACCGTTTTATGCTGAAGGCTGTAGTCGATTACCCCAAGATTGAAGAGGAGAAGAAAATCATTCACCAGCAGATTCATCATGAGGTCGGCAGTATCAAGCCTGTAATCGGAACCGATGAGATAGTTCAGGCACGCAAGGTGGTTGAGATGGTTTATCTTGACGAGAAGATAGAACAATACATTGCCGATATCGTATTTGCTACACGTTATCCCGAAAAATACGGATTGAAGGATATAAAGGAGCTCATATCGTTCGGCGGTTCACCTCGTGCTTCGATAAATCTTGCTCTTGCATCACGTTCGTACGCATTCATCAAACGTCGCGGTTATGTGGTTCCTGAAGATGTACGTGCTATTGCGCATGACGTTCTGCGTCACCGCATCGGTCTGTCATATGAAGCCGAAGCAACCAACGTCACATCGGACGAATTGGTAAGCCGTATTCTGAACAAGGTTGAAGTGCCTTGATCATGGAGACCAATGAGCTGATAGCCAAGGTCCGCAAAATAGAGATAAAGACCCGAGGTCTGTCAAACAATATCTTTGCCGGCCAGTACCACACCGCATTCAAGGGACGCGGTATGGCATTCAGTGAGGTGCGTGAATACCAGTACGGTGATGACGCACGTGACATTGAATGGAATGTTACAGCCCGTATGAACAAGCCGTACAGCAAGGTGTATGAGGAGGAACGTGAACTTACCGTAATGCTTCTGGTCGATGTATCAAACAGCTTGAATTTCGGTACAGATACCTGTTTTAAGCGCGAATTACTCACCGAGATGGCGGCAACACTGGCATTCGCAGCAATTCAGAACAATGATAAGGTCGGTTTGCTTTTTTTCAGTGACAGAATCGAAAAATTCATTCCACCTCAGAAAGGCAGAAAACACATACTTTATCTGATACGTGAATTGTTGGATTTTAGGCCACAAAGCAATGGAACCGATGTTTCAGTACCGTTGGAATTTTTGACTGGTGCGGTCAAGAAAAGGTGTACAGCATTCCTTCTTAGTGACTTCATGGATATACATGATTATTCCAATGCTCTTACTATTGCCAACCGCAAACACGATGTAGTTGCAATTCGTGTTTATGACAAGCGGATGGAACAATTGCCCGATGTCGGCCTGGTAAGGCTGAAGGATTTGGAATCAGGTCAGGATATTTACGTTGATACATCCTCAAAAGCGGTACGCAAGGCACACGAACAATGGTATGCCGATATGCAGCAAAGGCTTAAGGACAACTTGACACGCAGTCGTGTTGACAGTGTTTCTGTCCGGACGGACCAGGATTATGTAAAGGCTCTGATGGGCCTGTTTGCAAAACGGAATTGAGTATGAGATTATACAGAACCATAATGTCGGCCATTCTGCTCACGCCGGTAACTTTTTCGGCAACAGCCCAAGGCAGTGTCAGTGTTGAAGCCAAGGTTGATTCTGTCATGCTATGGGTGGGCGAACAGACCGGTTTTCATCTGGAGGTAAGCTGTGACAAGGACAGCAAGGTCGAATTTCCATTGTTTACCGATACGATTGCCGGCGGACTTGAAATACTTCCTCCTGTTTTGACCGATACGCAGTATTTTGACAAGGGCAACCGTATGGTCATTTCCAAAAACTATACCGTCACATGTTTTGATTCGGCATTGGTATATATTCCGCCTGTTGCAGTTGCTGTTGACGGTCAGGAATATCTGTCAAATTCCCAAGCGGTTTCATTTCTTGTCTATGACATTCCAGAAGGCCAGGAAAAGGAGATTTTTCCGCCTAAGCAAAACATGAAAATGCCGTTGACTTTCAATGAGCTGGCATGGCCGTTGTTGTATTTGGCTGTATTGGCAGGCACAATTTTTGTATCGGTATTCTCACACCGCAGATACAATGATAACAAGCCTATCATCAAGAAGATAAGGCGAGAGCCTAAAGTACCGGCCCACGTACGTGCACTTGAGGCAATAGAGAATTTGCGTAAGTCGGGAAGCGCTCACAATCAGGATGCAAAGCAGTATTATACCAGTCTTACCGATATTGTGCGTACTTATATATATGAACGCTTTGGCTTCAACGCCACTGAAATGACATCGGCCGAGATTCTAGAAAATCTGCGCAGCAGTGGTGACGAGTCGTCCATTGTGGAACTGTCGGAACTGCTCTCGACTGCCGATATGGTCAAATTCGCAAAAGCACAGCCGCTTTTGGGAGAAAATGACCGTAACCTGCTTGGAGCGATGGAATTTGTAAAGACAACCATGGTACAGGAACCTGAAAGTCAGGAGCCTGAGGTTCTTGAAGATACGGTAATTGTCGAGAAACGCAGCAAAGAGGCCAGAACTGCTCTGCTTGTTGCTTTCATCCTCTCCGTTATTGCATCGTTGGGGGTTGCTGCCTGTCTTGTCGCTAAATTGTATTATCTGTTCTTTTAAAGTACCACGGTCATGATATTTGCCAACAGTGCATGTTTATTATTGAGTCTGTTTGTCATTCCTTTGACTGTCTGGTATGTATTGCGTGGCAGTAAAAGGAAGGCCAGTCTGTCAATGCCTTCGACTGCAGCGTTCACCGGTATGCCCGGTAGCTGGAAGGTGTATCTGGTTCATGTTCCGTTCATTCTTGAAATGATTGCCATAGTACTGCTTTCAATAATTCTGGCCCGTCCTCAGACTACTGACCGATGGCAGGATACTGAGATTGAAGGCATAGACATAATGATGTGTATGGACGTTTCAACCAGTATGATGGCCCAGGACCTCAAACCTGACCGTATCGAAGCTGCAAAGAGCGTAGCTGCTGAGTTCATAAACGGCCGTCCGAACGATAACATCGGTCTGTCAATCTTTGCAGGTGAAGCATTTACACAGTGCCCGATGACAATAGACCACACAGTGCTGTTGAATATGTTTCAGGGTGTCAGCAGTGATATTGCCGCCAAGGGTATAATCGATGATGGTACCGCTATTGGAATGGGGCTTGCCAATGCCATAAGCCGTTTAAAGGACAGCCAGGCTAAATCAAAGGTCATAATACTCCTGACTGACGGTTCCAACAACCGCGGTGAGATATCGCCTCTGACAGCTGCTGAAATGGCAAAGAGTTTCGGCATAAGGGTTTATACCATTGGCGTAGGAACAAACGGAACGGCTCCATATCCGGTACAGACGAATTTCGGCATCCAATATATGAATATGGCTGTTGAAATTGATGAGGATATGCTCCGACAGATAGCCCAGACGGCCGATGGCCAGTATTATCGCGCTACCAGCAACAGCAAGCTCAAGGAAGTGTACGACCAGATAGACAAGCTGGAACGTACAAAACTGCAGGTTAAGGAGTTCAGTAGGAACGAAGAGGAATACCAGCCGTTTGCTCTGGCTCTTCTGCTAGTCTTGCTTGGAACAGTGTTATTGAAGCAGACAATACTTAGGACAATACCTTAAAACATTTCAAAACCGATTCTGATTCATGTTCAAGTTTGCAAATCCTGAATATCTGTATCTTCTGGTGCTTTTGGCAGTGCTGGTGGTGTTGCACATATACTCAAATATAAGTCACAGGCGTAAGCTTGCGCAGTATGGCAACCCTGAATTGCTTGCAAGGCTTATGCCCGAAGCGTCTGACTGGCGTGCCAGTCTGAAGTTCTGGCTGTTGGCATCGGCATTCGGATTGTGCTGCATACTGCTGGCCAGACCGCAGTTCGGCTCCAGACAGGAGACAGTAACCCGTCAGGGCATAGAAACAGTAATAGCTCTTGACGTCTCCAATTCAATGTTGGCCGATGATGTCAGTCCGAACCGTCTGGAAAAGTCAAAGCGTATCGTTTCCAATTTAGTTGATCAGTTTAAGGATGACAAGATAGGTCTGATAGTGTTTGCCGGTGATGCTTTTGTACAGTTGCCCATTACAAGCGATTTTGTATCGGCCAAAGTGTTTCTGAGTACTATCGGCCCAGATCTTGTTGCCCGACAGGGAACCGATATCAAGGCTGCAATAGAACTGGCAACACGCAGTTTTACACCGAATGATGGGGTGGGGAAGGCGATAATACTCATCACCGATGGTGAGAACCACGAGGGGGGGGCCGTTGAGGCGGCTCAGGCGGCAGCCGGGAAAGGCTATGTAGTCAATGTATTGGGAGTAGGGCTGCCATCGGGAACACCGGTTCCTACAGGTGACGGCAGCGGCAGTTTCCGTAAGGACAAGGATGGCAATCCTGTTATATCCAAATTGAATGAGTCGATGTGCCGTGACATAGCTGCGGCAGGCAATGGTTCATATTTTTATGTTGACAATTCAAATTCAGCCGAAAGGGCTCTGCAGAAAGAGTTGGATAAGCTGGCAAAGGCCGATGTAGAGACAACGGTTTATACTGAATTTGACGAGCAGTTCAGAATATTGGCATGGATTATACTGATGTTGGTTTTGGCAGGAACTTTGGTTTGTGAGAGTTCAAATCCGAGATTGAAGAAGTTTAATCTGCTTAAACGTTTCAACGATAAATAGCTATGAACAAAATAATTACGCTATCTGTCCTGATGCTTGTACCTGCATTGTGTGCGGCGCAGCGTTCTGATCGTTCATATTTGAGGAAAGGCAACAGACAATTTGTTGACAGCCTGTTTGTCAAGGCTGAAGAGAATTATCTTAAGGCGATTGATGCAAATCCGGATATGTATCAGGCATTGTATAATCTTGGTAATTCTTATACTGCCCAACAGAAGCCGAACGAGGCGATTGAGCAGTATAGAAAGTCTGTGAATATGCTTGAGGCGGAAAAGAAAACTCTGATGTCTGAAGAGCCATCCAGGGCTCGTGACAGGAGACTTGAGGAATGCAAGAAGGAACTTGCACAGAATTACCATAATGCCGGTGTCGTATATCATATGTCTGACCAGTATGACAAGGCTGTTGAATCATATAAGATGGCGCTCAGGAACAATTCCGAAGACAATGAAACACGATATAATATGATTCTGGCCCAGAAAATGCTGAAGGAACAGCAGCAACAGCAGCAGAATCAGCAGCAACAGCAGCAGAATCAACAGCAAGATCAGCAACAACAGCAGGATCAGCAGCAACAGCAGGATCAGGATCAAAAACAGAATCAGCAGCAACAGCAGCAGAATGAGCAAAATATGTCAAAGGAGAATGCAGAACAACTGCTTGAAGCTGCAATGCAGGATGAAAAGGATGTTCAGGAGCGTGTTCAGCAGCGAATGAATGTCAGCCCAAAGAAACAACTTGAAAAGGATTGGTAATCATGAAGATATTTCATATAACGGCAAAATTGTGGGCACTGGTATCCATGATGCTTGTGCTAGGAATGGGAAAAGCGTACGCCGATGAAGTCTCATTGACTGCACAGGCACCAAAGACTGTTGTCCAAGGTGAAAGATTCACCATATCATTCACGGTGAATACCCGCAATGTTGACAGTTTCCGTGCCCCGGCAATGGATGGCTTGTCTGTGTTGTCAGGCCCAAATACTTCATCTTCGACAAGTTGGAGCAGTATCAATGGCAAATCGACCCAGAGTTCTTCAATAAAATATTCATATACTGTTGTTGCCAATAATGAGGGCGAGTATTCCATCGGTCCGGCAACCATTACAGCAGAAAAACAGCATATCCAGTCAAATTCACTTACCATTAAAGTTCTGCCTCCCGATCAGAACAGCCGGTCCGGTAATTCAGGACAAAGTTCTCAGGGGGAATCGGCACGGAGTACCGGAAGTGTGAATGGCGATGATATTTTCATGTTGGCTACCGTGGACCGTAAGTCAGTATATGAACAGGAGGCTATACTGCTTACATACAAACTGTATGTCGCACCATCTGTGTCACTAGAAGATGTCAGGGGCAAGATGCCGGATTTGAAGAACTGCCATGTTCAGGAAGTTGATCTGCCTCAGAGGAAGGAATTTGAGATGGTTCATTATAACGGAAGGAATTACCGTACCTTGGATTATTGTCAATATGTGCTGTTCCCGCAGCAGTCCGGCAAATTGGAAATTCCCGCAGTTGATTTTGAAGGCATTATTGAGGTACCGGTAGAATCGAACGATATGTTTGATCTCTTTTTCAACACGCGGTATCAGCAAATCAGAAAAACGCTTGTTGCCGGCAGGATAGACATAGATGTCAAACCATTGCCGCTTGGCAAGACCAATGCGTTCTATGGAGGAGTGGGGGATTTCAGTATCAGTTCTTCAATTAATTCAACTGAAGTCACAGCCAATGATGCGGTAACCTTGCGGGTGGTTCTGTCCGGAACCGGAAACCTGAAGTTGGTCAAGACACCTCAGGTGAAGTTCCCTCAGGACTTTGATGTATATGATCCAAAAGTTGACAACAAATACAATCTGAAGAATGGTCGGCAGACCGGCAATAAGGTGTTTGAGTATCTTGTCATTCCACGTCATGCCGGGCAATATACCATTCCGGCTGTGGAATTCCAGTTTTTTGATACCAAAAACGGTGAATATCGTACAATAGCAACTGAGGAATACACTTTGAACGTAGCAAAAGGGCAGGGAGGAGAACAGGTACAGTCGGCTGCCGCATATGTCAGCAAGGAGGAACTCAAATATGTAGGTCAAGATGTGCGTTTCCATTCAACCCCTGTCAAACTGAGACGCACTGACAGTCTTCTGTATGGCACGGCGCTGTTTTACATTCTGTTGTCTGTTCCTGCCGTTATTCTGATCGGCGTACTGCTGGCAAAGCGCAAACGTGTTCACGATAATGACAATCAGTCTGGCATCAGAGTAAAGAAAGCAGGTACAGTAGCATCAAAGCGTTTGAAAAAGGCTGCCAAACTGATGAAATCCGGACAGAAGGATTTGTTCTATGATGAAATGATGCGTGCCATTTCCGGATATCTTGGTGACCGCCTGGCAATTCCTGTCGCAGATCTTTCAAAAGACAATATCCGTGAAGCCCTGACCAAACGTGGAACCGATGTTGCACTCGTTCAGAACATCATTCATCTTCTTGATGATTGTGAGTATGTCCGTTTTGCCCCTGGCGATGATACAGGGCGTATGGACCGTCTGTTCGACGAAGCTTCAGAGACTATAGGAAAGATTGAAAGCTCAATCAGGTAAATTGAAAAACGATGAAAAGAACAATTATTTTGGCATTTTTGGCGATGCTTATGCCAATTTATTCGCAAGCGCAGGAAAATGTTGACAGTATTGTTGCCGCTGCCGATAGCGCATATATAAAGGGTGACTTCATATCGGCTGCTTCGATGTATCAGGATATTATTGAAACAAGGGGCGTCAATGCCACAATTTACATGAATCTTGGAAATTGCTGGTATCAGCAGGATGAGATAGCCAAAGCCATACTATACTATGAAAGGGCTTATCTGTTGGACCCATCGGACGATGATGTCAAGTTCAATCTGGAACTGTCACGTACCAAAACTGTAGATCAAGTAACGCCTAAGAACCGGATTTTCCTTGCAGTATGGTTTCAATCAATCCAATCTGGTCTTGATATAAGTCAGTGGACATGTATGGTAGTATTATTGTTTGCACTGACTGTAATGGCAATAGGTTTGCTGCTGTTTTCAAGAAAATATACCGTTCGTAAAATTTCGCTTGGATTTGCTTCACTTTTCTTTGTTTTTTCCATTTTATCATTTATCTTCGCTTCAAGACAGATGGGAAATATCAGTGACAGGGACACTGCCATAATTATGGTACCGAGTGTTACTGTCAAGAGTACTCCCATTGAAAGCGGAACCGATTTGGTTACCATCCACGAAGGCAGAAAAGTTGAAATAATTGATGCCAGTATGAAAGAGTGGGTGGAAATAAGGTTGGAAGACGGAAATACAGGTTGGTTACCACTTGATGCCATAGAGATAATTTAGAAAAATGGAGACAAATGATTGATATACAGGGTCTTATAGACACAGATAGAGCAGTGACGCTGTCGCTTAACGGCAGTCGTTCACTATATCTCGACAATGTGTCTGCTCTGTATACGTCCGTTTGGGTCTGGATACCATTAGCTCTGGCTGCCATATACCTTATTATAAGGAATGTTCAAGCGCGGAAAATCATTCCAATTCTAATTGCAATTGTACTTACGGTTGTAATATGTGATCAGGTATCATCGCATGTGGCAAAGCCGTTGTTTGCACGTTTACGTCCAACGAGAGACCTTGAAATCCTTCACTTGGTTGATACTGTTGGCGGGTATATTGGAGGGCCTTACAGTTTTTTTTCCAGCCATGCGGCAAACTCATTCGGCATTGCGGTTTTGTTGATGTGGTATGTGCGTGATTGGTGGTTTGGATTGTCAGTTGGAATATGGGCTGCGTTCAATTCGTTGATTCGTGTATATATTGGAGTTCATTT
Source organism: Bacteroidaceae bacterium (assembly GCA_045640885.1). Lineage (GTDB taxonomy): Bacteria > Bacteroidota > Bacteroidia > Bacteroidales > Bacteroidaceae > Colenecus. The sequence continues at coordinate 24,017 of JAZUFX010000008.1, forward strand.
TGCGGGAGACATTCTTGTAGGTGCCATGTTCGGTTCATTGACAGGTACAGTTTTATATTGGACATATAGGCTTTTTTTCAATGGAAAGTTGTTGAGCCGGGTATGTGTAGAACGATACAGCAACTCATTTACCGGTTCTGGTGTCAAAAGAGAGGATATATTTCTGTTTTTGTCTGTACTATTTGGAACAGGTATTTTCATATTAATATTTTCAAGCTTCAAACAAGTGATTTAACCAATTGATTTTTAAACCTTTTAATTAAACCTATTTACTAACGCATAAAACCAATTAATATGTCGAAACTTATTTCATTCAATGAATTGCGCCAGATTAAGGCTCAACTTCCGGAAGGCAGTATTCACAGAATTGCAGATGAACTCAATCTTGATGTTGAAACAGTTCGCAATTTCTTTGGCGGCACTGACTACAAACAGGGTTCATCTGTGGGATTCCATATTGAACCGGGACCAAACGGCGGCAGTGTTCTTCTTGATGACACAACAGTTCTTGACAGAGCTTTGGAAATCATTGCTGAATCAAAAAAGTAATATCAAAAAGCGGCAATCCGTAATTAAAACATAATCGCTATTATGTTAAATAGGCTACTCCGGTACAAGGGTAGCCTATTAATTTTATAACCCTATAAAGCATTCTGACTAAAATAAAAGAGCCTGGCATGCCAGGCTCTTTTGTAAATGTGTGTAACTGTTTAAGCTAAAATTACATCAGACCCTTTTCCTGAAGAACCTTTTCAATTTCATTGAATTCCTTGGTCATGTTGAGCCTGTAATAAACTCCATAGAGACCCATGCCCCATTTTGAAACTGCATCAGGTGCCACTTCACGATACTTCTCGTAATATGGAATTGTCTGTTTGTACAGTTCATTGATTTCGGCTACAACCTTCTTTCCTGCGGCAGAACGAGGATCAACTTTCAGGTTCTGCTGCTCAATTTCTCCAGCCTTGTACTGGTAGCAAAGACAAAGGAAGTTGTATGCTTCACCCATTTTTTCATCCTTTTCAACAGCCTTCTTGAAATTGTCAATAGCCTTGTCATATTCTTTATTCTGCTGTGCAAGGAAACCAAGAACATAATAGTTCATTGCCTTTTCCGGGTCTTTTTCAATCATATCAACGACAAACTGTTCAAGTGCGCCCATATCATTCTTTTCAGTGTAATATCTGAGAAGACTTGTGTAATAGGTTTCGGATGTCGGGTATTTCATCAGACCTTCCTTCAGCGATTCAATCCATTTTACAGTGTCACCCATGCCTTCATAGCTTACGCAGACAAATTCCATGGCTGCCTCGCCGTTTTGCTCATCGTCAAGGGACATACGGGCATATTTGAGGCAGTTCTCCCAGTCATTCATATTGAAGCATGCGTATGCTGTGTAGAATGCAATCAAAGGGCTCTTTTCAATGAATTCTACATCTTCTTTTATGGCTTCAGCCAGCAAATCAACATCACCGAGTGACATATATTTGTCACAAAGCCAGAATGCCTTTTTATAGTCATTCACTTTCAGGTAGTTGACACCGCCAACGTACAGGTTTCCGGAGTATGCAATAATTTTTTCGACCATATTTTTGCGTACATCGTTCTTGGTCTTGCCCTTTGAATCAGGAATCTGCTGGAGTGAATCGGCTGTTACAGCATAATCAATCCATTTGCAGAGATTGGTGTACATACCAAGAGTGTCATACTTCTGTCCCATAATAATGGTTTTGTCGTATTCATTCTTGAACAGGGATGAGTAGATGTCTGCGGCAGCAACCCATGTCTGGTCCCACTCCTTGATGAACTCGTTCTGCATTGCCTCATCAATGAGCTTCTTTGCCTGGAATGCATTGCCGGTTTCACTTTCAATGTTCTTTTTTGCTTCCTTTACAATCTTCTTGGCTTCAGTGATGGCTTTTTTCATCTCCTTGTCACTCATCTGGGCGTACGATGTCGATACACTCAAGACAGCCACTAAAATAAAAAACAGCTTTTTCATGTTTGTAATCTTCTTATTGGTTTTTAATTAATATAATCGGTCGTATTGTTGGTTAAAAATTATCCCTGTTCCCCACTCTCCTGTGCCGGTGCGTCTGCTGTTGCAGCGGGAGTATCTTCTACTTCTTCCGGCTGACTGTCCACTTTGCAAACGGAACCGATCTGGTCATTCCTCTTTTCCAGGTTAATAAGGCGCACACCCTGTGTGGCACGACCCATAACTCTGATTTCTGACAGGTCAAGACGGAGTGTTATACCTGATTTGTTGATGATAATCAAGTCATTGTCATCGGTTACAGCCTGTATTGAAACCAGCTTGCCGGTCTTTTCGGTTACATTCAGTGTCTTGACACCCTTTGCACGACGGCTTGTCTTGCGGTAGTCTTCAATTTCACTGCGTTTTCCGTAACCCTGTTCGGATATTACCATAATGGTCTCTTCCGGCTCTTGGTCAACGGCAAGAATGCCAACCACAAAGTCCTCATCACCGTTCTCGTCGATGCCGTCAAGCTGCATGCTTGTAACGCCGGTCGATGTACGTCCCATAGGACGGACATCCTGCTCATTGAAGCGTATTGCGCGTCCGTTGCGGTTGGCAATGATGATTTCCTTGTTTCCATCGGTAAGCAGCACGTTGATCACGCTGTCTCCATCGTTCAGCTTGATGGCATTGATGCCGTTCTGGCGCGGACGTGAGTAATCTTCAAGTATTGTCTTCTTTATTATGCCCTGACGTGTGCAGAACAGCAGGTAATGATTCTGAATGAATTCACTGTCGTTCAGATTCTTGATGGCGATGTATGCGGTTACGGCATCATCGGCCTCAATGTTGAGCATATTCTGTATGGCACGGCCCTTCGATGTCTTGCCGCCTTCCGGAATGTCATAAACCTTTAGCCAGAAACAGCGTCCTTTCTGTGTGAAGAACAGAATATAGTTGTGCGTAGTGGCGGTGAATATGTGCTCGATAAAGTCCTCTTCACGCTTGTCGCTGCCCTTGGAACCTACTCCACCGCGACCCTGCAGACGATATTCGGCAAGAGCTGTGCGCTTTATGTATCCAAGATGCGACATGGTGATGATCATCGGTTCGTCGGCATAGAAGTCTTCGGGGTTGAATTCCTCGCTGGCAAGTACGATTTCGGTCTTGCGTTCGTCACCGTATTTGTCAATGATTTCCTGCATTTCTGCTTTGATGACGGCCTTGCACTTTTCAGGATCGTCGAGAATGCTCTGCAACTCTTCAATGCGTGCCATCACCTGATTGTATTCTTCGTGCAGCTGATCCTGCATAAGACCTGTAAGCTGACGAAGACGCATATCGACAATGGCCTTTGCCTGAATGTCGTCCAGACCGAAACGGTCCATGAGCCCCTGAATGGCATCATTAGGAGTCTGTGCGCTCTTGATAATACTGATAACTTCATCTATATTATCGCTGGCAATGATCAGTCCTTCCAGAATGTGTGCGCGTTTCTTTGCTTCTTCAAGGTCAAATCTGGTACGACGTATCACTACTTCATGACGATGTTCAATGAAGCACTTTATAAGTTCCTTCAAATTGAGGCATTTTGGACGTCCTCCAACAAGTGCAATGTTATTTACACCGAATGAAGTCTGCAATGCGGTCATCTTGAACAGTTTGTTGAGAACGACATTGGCGTTTGCATCGCGCTTGATGTCTATGACAATGCGCATGCCTTCGCGGTCCGATTCATCGTTGACATTGCTGATTCCATCGATTTTCTTTTCAGTAACAAGCTGTGCGATGAACTTGATGAGTTCTGCCTTGTTGACACCGTATGGTATTTCAGTTACAACAATCTTGTCATGCTGCTGACCTGCTTCAATCTCAGCCTTGGCACGCATGATCACGCGGCCGCGCCCGGTCTCGTAAGCTTCGCGTACGCCGCTAATGCCATAAATGTATGCTCCGGTCGGGAAATCAGGGCCTTTGATGAAGTGCATGAGTTCATCCACACTGATTTCTGGGTTGTCAACCATTGCCATACAGCCGTTAAGCACCTCGGTCAGGTTATGGGGCGGCATATTGGTTGCCATACCTACGGCGATACCGGACGAGCCATTGACCAGCAGGTTAGGTATGCATGCAGGGAGAACTGTCGGTTCTTCCTCCTTGTTGTCATAGTTGGGTTCGAAATTGACAGTGTTCTTGTTGATGTCCTGCATCATCTCCTCGCCAATCTTGCGCAGACGAACTTCGGTATAACGCATGGCAGCGGGGCTGTCACCGTCAATCGAACCGAAGTTACCCTGTCCGTCAACAAGCGGATAACGCATTATCCAATCCTGTGCAAGGCGTACAAGCGCTCCGTAAACCGATGAATCTCCATGTGGATGGAAGTGGCCTAGAACGTCACCTACCGTACGTGCCGATTTGCGGTAACCTTTGTCCGAAGTGTTGCCGTCGCGCATCATGCTGTAAAGAATACGTCTGTGTACCGGTTTCAGTCCGTCACGTGCGTCCGGCAGGGCTCTTGCAACAATTACTGACATTGAATAGTCAATGTACGAGGACTTCATCTCTTCCTCAATGTTCACCCTGATAATTCTGTCCTGCTGTTCCAATTTAGTAGAATTTTAACTGGTTTTTTTCTCCTTTGCGGGAGTTCTATTAAAGCATTCAAAAATAATCAATGTTACACATTCTACAAAGCGTGGGAACCATTATTTTAATAAGGTGTTGATAAGTTTTTATGTATTCCAGGCCAATGTCGACAAAGTTGGCATACGTTTTGCTATATATTTGCAGTATGGAAAACCGAATATCAGACAAACTCAACTCTGTGTTGCTTCTGAGCCGCGAAGAGGCTGAACGCCTTTCCAGTCCGGAAGTACAGCCACAGCATGTCGTACTGGGGATTTTGAGGGATAATACCAATAAGGCTGCCGATATGCTGCGCAGTCTTGACATTGATCTGGATGACCTCAAACACCGTCTTGAAGCGATTCCGCAGAACAGCGAAGTTTCCAGTGCCAAGGTGCCGGTAGAAAACATTGCCATGTCAGCCACAGTGACGAGGTTGCTTCGGATAAGTATGCTTGAAGCCCGCCTTGAGAGATGCGACGAAGCGTGCGTAAGGCATTTGCTGCTTGCAATTGCCCGTGACAGTTCGAGTCAGGCATGGGAAGTGCTTTCAGGATATGGGCTTGATTACCAGACCTTGAAGAGTGTCAATTCTGAAACCTCCACCCCACCCGCCACCATGGGTATGGAACTTGGTGCCGATGATGAAGATGATGAGGATTATGCTTCTCCAAACAGAATGGACAAACCGTCACAGCAACCATCTTCCACTGCAACGGCAAAGTCCAAAACAGGTACAAGTACCCCTGTACTTGACAGTTTCAGTACGGATATCACACGTCAGGCCAAGGATGGCAAGCTTGATCCTGTCGTCGGCAGGGAAAAGGAAATAGAGCGTCTGTCTCAGATACTGACTCGCAGAAAGAAAAACAATCCAATACTTATAGGTGAACCAGGTGTAGGAAAATCATCGATTGTTGAAGGTCTTGCACAGCGTATAGTTGACCGCAGGATATCTCCTATGCTACTTGGAAAGAAAGTCCTTTCGCTGGATATGGCGGCTGTTGTTGCCGGTACAAAATACCGTGGACAGTTTGAGGAAAGACTCCGTTCCATCATTCAGGAACTAAAGAAAAATCCGGACATAATATTGTTTATAGACGAGATTCATACTATAGTCGGTGCCGGTTCCGCACCTGGGTCGATGGATGCGGCCAACATGTTGAAACCAGCTCTGTCGCGTGGCGACCTGCAGTGCATAGGCGCAACGACAGTCGATGAATACCGCAAGACCATTGAGAAGGATGGAGCGCTTGAAAGACGTTTCCAGAAGATAATAGTAGAGGAAACGACCCCTGCCGAGACCCTTGAGATACTGAAGAACCTCAGAACACGCTATGAAAGCCATCATGGCGTGACTTATACGGACAAGGCTCTTGAGCAGTGCGTATCGCTTGCTGGCAGATATATCACCGATCGCGCATTTCCTGACAAAGCTATCGATGTTATGGACGAAGCTGGCTCACGTACTCATCTGGGCGGCATTTCACTACCTGTAGAGATCGAGGACAAAGAACGCGAACTGGATGCTGCAAGAAATGAGAAAACCCAAGCCGTGTCTTGCCAGGACTTTGAACTCGCAGCCCGGTTGCGTTCACGTGAAAAAGAACTGGAAACCGAGCTACAGGGCATGAAGCGTAGTTGGGAGGAGGCTATTCGCAGCCAGAGGCGTACTGTCGATGAAGAGAACATCTCGGCTGTGGTTTCAATGATGACCGGAATACCTGTGCAGAAACTTGCATCTGATGAAACCGCCCGCCTGAAGCAGTTGGCGCCTGTTCTCAAGAGCCGTGTCATTGCTCAGGAAACAGCAATAGATACATTGGCAAGAGCAATAAGACGCAGTCGTACCGGATTAAAAAATCCTAACAGGCCAATAGGCTCTTTCCTGTTTCTCGGTCCTACCGGAGTCGGTAAAACCCTGCTTGCCAAAGAACTTGCAATACAGATGTTCGGAACGGCCGATGCCATTGTACGTGTTGATATGAGCGAATTCATGGAAAAGTTTGCCGTATCCAGACTGACAGGTGCGCCTCCGGGATATGTCGGATATGAGGAAGGAGGCCAGCTTACTGAAAAAGTACGCCGCAAGCCCTACTCCATCGTATTGTTTGATGAAATTGAAAAGGCTCATCAGGACGTATTCAACATTCTTCTGCAGGTTATGGATGAGGGCCGTCTTACAGACAGCGACAGTCGTACCGTTGATTTCCGCAATACCATTATCATCATGACCTCCAATATAGGCTCACGTCAGATTCAGGAATATGGAAATGGAATTGGATTCGGCGCAAGCGATGCGAATACGCTTAATGCCCGTCAGGAGATTGTTCGCAAGGCTTTGAACAAGTCGTTTGCACCGGAATTCATCAACAGAATCGATGAAATCATTACATTCAACCAGCTTGACCGTCAGGCTATCGGTCTGATTGTCGATACAGAACTTGTGCAGTTGGAGAGCCGCATGGCTTGTCTGGGGTATGAATTGGATGTTACTGCCGGGGCACGCGAGTTCCTTGCAGATAAAGGTTACAGCCGCGAATACGGTGCGCGTCCTCTGAAGCGCGCCATCCAGACATATGTCGAAGACCGTCTTTCTGAACTGCTGCTGGATTGCGATATTCCTGCAGGAAGTGTTCTGTGTTTGGTTCCCAATGAAGACAAAACTGACCTGAAGGCAGTCGTATCAAATAAGCGGTGACAAAGAGTCAGTGCATGTCATTCCATTAGTCAAAATGTCAGCCTACAGGATGGCTGGCATTTTTTTTGCGCCATGTACCATAAACGCTTTTTTTAGAAAATAATAGTGTAGCCTCTTTAAAATGAAGATATTATAATCTTGAATGACAATTGATTATAGGTAATAAATCACTTAAATTAATACATTATGCAGAACGGTAAGATTGGAGTAACCACCGAGAACATATTCCCGGTCATCAAACAGTTCCTTTACAGTGATCGTGAAATATTCCTTCGTGAAATAGTTTCAAATGCGGTCGATGCAACCCAAAAGCTCAAGACACTGTCTTCAAAAGGAGAATTCAAAGGTGAACTTGGCGATTTGACTGTACGTGTTACGGTTGGCAAGGATACAATAACTGTAAGTGACCGGGGTCTTGGTATGACTGCAGCCGAAATAGACAAGTATATCAACCAGATAGCATTTTCTGGAGCCAATGATTTTCTTGAAAAGTATAAGAACGAGGCCAGCGCAATCATAGGCCACTTCGGTCTTGGATTCTATTCGGCCTTCATGGTTTCAAAGAAGGTGGAAATCATTACAAAATCATATCAGGAAGGTGCTCAGGCAGTAAAATGGAGCTGTGACGGTTCTCCCGAATACAAAATTGCCGATGCTGACAAGTCTGACCGTGGTACCGATATAATCCTTTATATTGACGATGACAGCAAGGAGTATCTGCAGGATTCAACAATTCAGGGACTTCTGAAAAAATACTGCCGTTTCCTGCCGGTAAGCATTGCATGCGGAAAGAAAAAGGAATGGAAGGACGGCAAGGAAGTGGAGACCGATCAGGACAACGTAATCAACAACGTTGAGCCTCTGTGGACAAAGACTCCGGGCGATTTGAAGGATGAAGACTACAAGAACTTCTACCGTGAACTCTACCCTATGCAGGACGAACCTATGTTCTGGATTCACCTGAATGTTGATTTCCCATTCCATCTGACTGGTATCCTGTATTTCCCAAAGGTCAAGAGCAATATTGATCTGCAGAAGAACCGCATTCACCTGTACTGCAATCAGGTTTTTGTGACCGACAATGTTGAGGGTATAGTACCGGACTTCATGACTCTGCTGCATGGCGTAATAGACTCACCTGACATTCCACTGAACGTTTCACGCTCATATCTGCAGAGCGACAGCAATGTCAAGAAAATATCGGGCTACATTACCAAGAAAGTCGCAGACCGCCTGTCACAGATATTCAAGAATGACCGCAAGGACTTTGAGTCAAAGTGGGACGATGTGAAGCTGTTCATCAACTACGGTATGCTTACCGAAGAGGACTTCTACTCCAAGATGGAGAAGATTGCCCTGATGAAGGATACCGAGGGCAAATACTTTACTTTTGAGGAATACAAAAAACTTATTGAAGGTGCGCAGACCGATAAGGACAAGAATCTGATATATCTTTACGCAACAGACCGTGAGGCGCAGTACGGATTCATCGAAGCTGCAACCTCAAAGGGATACAGCGTTCTGCTCATGGACAATAGCCTTGATGTCGCAGTAATAGGCATGCTTGAACAGAAATGGGGTCAGAACAGCCGTTTCATGCGTGTTGACAGCGATACCATCGACAAACTCATTGTCAAGGAAAACTCCCAGTCGAACAACTTGTCCGATGCAGACCTTCAAATGATTACAAAAGTGTTTGCCGGTCAGATGCCAAAGATGGAAAAGACCGATTTTCACGTTGATGCCCAGCCCCTTGGTGAAAATGCCATGCCGGTAATGATTACCTGCAGCGAGTACATGCGCCGTATGAAGGATATGGCTGCAATTCAGGCTGGAATGAGTTTTTACGGTGAGATGCCTGATATGTACAGTGTTGTCCTGAACAGTGACCATAAGCTCATCAAATCCGTACTGGCCGACGCGGCCAAAGAATGCGGTAGTGAACTCAAACCCGTTCAGGATGAACTCGTCACCCTCAAGGAACGTCAGTCGCAGCTCCGTAAGGAACGTGAAGGCAAGAAGGACGATGAAGTACCTGCACAGCAGAAAGATGAAATGAACAGCATAGAGAGTCAGATCAGCGAAAAGGAGAAAACGGTCAATGAGATATACTCCAAGTATGCCCAAGGCAACAAGGTGGTTCACGAACTCATAGATCTGGCGCTTCTTCAGAACGGAATGCTGAGGGGCGAGGCTCTGGCAAGATTCATCCGCCGCAGCGTGGAACTTATCTGATTTGCATTCATCAGTAAAAAAAAGGTGCCACAATGCATGTGGCACCTTTTTTTTGCATACTTTTGAAAGATACACCGAATAATCAGGGAAATGATGCGTCTAAGAAAGATTATACTACTGTTTACCGCATTGCTTGCGTTCAATGCATCGGCCCATACCCAGAAAGTCGGTCTGGTGCTAAGTGGAGGCGGAGCCAGAGGTATGGCTCATATAGGCGTGATTCGCGCTCTTGAAGAAAATGACATACCGATAGACTACATTACAGGCACGTCAATGGGTGCCGTAATAGGTTCTCTGTATGCTATGGGCTATTCACCTGATGAAATGGAACAGCTGATACGCAGTGACGATTTCAGACGCTGGTATTCGGGCGAAAAGGATATGACCTACCAGTTTTATTACCGTCAGCAGGCTCCCAACCCGTCAATCGTGGATGCTAGAATAGCAGTCCTTGATTCCATGACTGTAATCAGGCCTGTCACTAACAGTGTCATCGACCCTTCGCAGATGAATCTTGCTTTTGTTGACATATATGCAGGCGCATCGGCAGCCTGTCGTCGTGACTTTGACAGTCTGATGGTTCCTTTCAGGGCTGTAGCTTCGGATGTTTTCAATAAAGGCGCAATAGTGCTGGACAATGGAGACCTTGGCGATGCTGTACGTGCATCAATGTCAATACCTTTCGTGTTCAGTCCAATCAGAATAGATTCCATTCTCGCATACGACGGAGGTATCTACGACAACTTTCCTGTTGATGTTATGGTGCGTGAATTTCATCCCGACTTCATTATCGGCAGTGTGGCATCTCCCAGCAGCAATGTCACGTTACCGGATGACTATGATATCATGGGCCAGGCACTCAGCATGATAATGCAGAAGAGCGACTACAGTCTCGACCCCAGTTTGGGCGTAAAGGTAAACTGTGTTCCTGAAGGAGTCGGTATTCTTGATTTTCAGTTAGTCGATGCGGTTTCAGATTACGGTTTCCAGAAGACCATGATGAGCATTAGGGAAATCAAGTCACGCATGTCTGCACGCAGAGATACCATTGAGACCAACAGAATACGCCGTGAGTTTAAAAAACGCATTCCGGAACTGACATTCAAGATATCAAATGTAAATGGTATCAACAATGCCCAAAGACGATATGTGATGAGGGAATTCGGTCAGACTGAATCTGACGTAATGTCATTTGAGGATATAAAGTCAGGTTATTTCAGATTGCTGTCAAATGATGCTGTAAGCAAGGTTCACCCATCCACTACGTACGATTCCGTATCATCGGTCTTCAACCTTGATTTGGATGTCACTCTTGACGACCACCCTACCTTCAGTATGGGCGGCGGTTTGTCATCAAGTGTGTCAAGTCAGTTGTACGGAGCGATGTCATATAGCCATATAGGAGAGCTCTCGCTGTCTTATCTGCTTGAAGGACAGATAGGTAAGGCATACAACAATGCGCAGTTCCAAACCAGCATGGATCTGATTACGTCAAATGCTCCGATGTCTTTATCACTCCAGGTGGCATATAACAATATGAATTACTTCAAGTCCGGATATATATTTTCCGATAATGTACGTCCGGCATTCAACAAGGAACAAGAGTTCTTTGTGAAATTGAAGTTCTCACGCCCGTTCCTGAACAATTACAAATCGGTTGTGTCCATCGGTGCTGCAGATCACAGGGATTACTATTCGAATGCCTCCAGTATCAATCTGCAATCATTCAAGTACGATAACTCGGTACACTATATATTGGGTTCATCCTTATCATTTTCGGGTAATACCCTTAATGCACTGATGTATCCGACTCAAGGTTATTCAAATGAAATCCGGGCGCATATCTACACGGAAAGGGATGAGTATCGTGAAGAAGGCAGAAAGTCCGATGATTGTCCCAGTGTGGCACGCTCATGGCTTCAGTCATCCATGCATTTTGAACGTTATTTCATTATGAGCAGAAATTTCGTGCTCGGTACCCTGTTCGAGGCGTATTATTCAACGCGAAACCTTTCGTTCAATTATCAGAGTTCTGTAATGCAGGCCGGTTCATTCCGACCGACACCTAACAGCCAGTTTGTCTTTGACCCTGATTTCAGTGCAAATGCGTATTTTGCGGGTGGTATCAAACCGATATTCGTAATAAACAGTATTTTTCAGTTCAGATCGGAGTTCTATGCATTCCAGCCGTCACGTCCAATCAATGATGCCGACGGTCAGGCCGAATATGGGGAAACTCTTGTCGGAATGCAGCTGATGGGTGAACTGAATTTTGTTGCCCAGTATAATAAACTGTGTTTCAATGTCTTTGCTGATTTCTCCACAAGCCGTTTCAATAAATCGAATGTTGGTGTCACGTTTGGCTATCTGTTGCCTAACGAGTGGTTCATTGAACGATAATAAACTGCAGTAAAACATATTGATTGCGTAATACGTATGAAAACAAGAGAACAGCAGATATCAAATGTAACATGGGCCGGAATGGTTATCAATGCAGTATTGACTGCATTCAAACTGATTGCCGGACTGGTTGGCAGAAGTTCGGCCATGGTGGCCGATGGCGTCCATTCGCTTTCTGACTTTATCAGTGATATAATTATTCTCGCATTCCTTAAAATCTCAGGCAAGAGCCGTGACCGTGACCACAGTTTCGGGCACGGTAAATTTGAGACAATGGCTACATTCATTCTCAGCCTTATCCTGATTGTTGTGGCTGCACGTATCCTTTCCGGTGGCATTGACAATATAAATAAAGTCATTCATGGCGAGACAATTGAAGTTCCCGGAACCATAGCGTTGATAGCAGCTGCCGTTTCAATCGTTGCCAAGGAATTCTGTTATCAGTTTACAGCATTCGTCGGACGCAGAGTCAATTCTCCGGCTGTAATTGCCAATGCCTGGCATCACCGCAGTGACGCATTGTCGTCAATAGGTTCGCTGATTGGTATTGGAGGGGCCATTCTGCTTGGAAATGAATGGATTATACTGGATCCGATAATGGGTTGCGTCATTTCAATAGTAATATTTGTCGTTGCAGTCAAAATGGCTTTGCCTTCGGCACGCCAGCTGCTTGATGTTTCACTGCCCCAAGAGACAGAGAATGAAGTGGTAAGACTCGCATCGTCGGTTGACGGAGTTATTGATGTGCATAATCTGAAAACGCGCCAGAGCGGGCCGTCGGTAATCATTGACATGCATATAATGGTTGACCATAACATTTCGATAGTTGAAGCTCACAGAATATCCACCGATGTGGAGTCATGTCTTTCCGGACATTTCGGCAAGGAGACTCAAATTAACGTTCACATTGAACCGGATAACTTTTCACACGATAATCACGAATAAACCGGATAACTTGCAACCAATCACACAATTATGAAAAAAAACCATTTGTTTGCCGGCATCGCCATTATGGCGTTCGTATCGGTCCAGGCACAACCGCAGCTTTCCAAAGACAACATTGATGAAGTACTTGAAGCCATGACACTTCAGGAAAAGGCGACACTTGCAGTCGGCGGCCGGCAGTCTCTTGTTGCCGGTGCAGCCGGAGCAACTCAGGCCATACCGCGTTTGGGTATTCCACAGACTGTTCTGGCCGATGGTCCCGCCGGACTCCGCATAGACCCTACCCGCCGTGGAACAGACAAGACATACTACTGCACAGGTTTTCCTGTAGGAACCGTTCTTGCATGTACCTGGAATGTTGAATTGGTTGAACAGCTGACACAGGCCATGGGAAACGAGGTTCTGGAATATGGAACCGATGTCATTCTCGGTCCGGGCATGAACCTGCACCGCAATCCATTGTGCGGCCGTAATTTCGAGTACTTCAGTGAAGACCCTGTACTGAGCGGCAAGACAGGTGCAGCCTTTGTACGTGGCATCCAGAGTCAGGGCGTTGGAGTATCGGTCAAGCATTTTGCATTCAACGATCAGGAAATCAACCGAATGGAGAACGATGCCCAGATAGACGTACGTGCTATCCGTGAGCTGTATCTGAAGAACTACGAGATAGCCGTCCGTGAATCAGATCCCTGGACCATAATGTCGTCGTACAACAAGATAAACGGAACATACACACAGCAGAGCCATGACCTGCTGACAACCATTCTGCGTGACGAATGGGGATACAAAGGCATGGTAATGACAGACTGGGGCAACAAGGAAGGCACAGTCAAGGCTGTCCAGGCGGGCAATGACCTTATGGAACCTGGCAATGCCAGTGAAACGCAGCGTATTGTAGCTGCCGTGGAAAACGGTTCATTGAGTGAAGAAGATCTTGACCGTAATGTCCGCCGCATACTTGAATACATAGTCAGGACCCCGCGTTTCAATGGTTACAAGTACTCTGAGAATCCTGACCTTGAGGCCCATGCCGAACTGGTACGCAAGGCTGCAGCCGAAGGAATGGTGCTTCTCAAGAACAGCAATTCCGTACTCCCGTTCAAGGAGGCTTCGCGTGTAGCCCTGTTCGGCCTGAACGCTTACAAGTCAATTGCCGGTGGTACAGGCTCCGGCAATGTGAACAAGCCATACGTCCGTCATATAAGCGAAGGTCTTGAAGCCGGCGGCTTCCAGATTGACAGAACCATTGCAAACATATATGCCACATACCGCGACTACCAGAATGCTGAGAACGCCGGTGCTTCATTCCTTCCGGGCCAGGCTCTTGGAGGCGGTGCCACATTCGGTGAAGGCGTGTTGCCCGAAATGTCTATCCGTCAGGAAGTTATCAACAATTCTGTAACCCGTAACGATGTAGCTGTCATTGTAATAGGGCGCAATGCCGGAGAAGGCGATGACCGTGTGCTTGAGGCCGATTTCGAGCTTGCACAGTGCGAGCGTGATCTCATTGCCAATACCTGCAACGCCTACCACAAGGCCGGAAAGAAGGTTATCGTAGTGCTGAATGTAGGTGGTGTAGTTGAAACCGCTTCATGGAAAAGCCAGCCTGATGCCATACTGTTGGCGTGGACTCCGGGGCAGGAAGTCGGGAACAGTGTTGCAGACATACTTCTGGGCAAGTCAAATCCTTCGGGAAAGCTGTCCATGACATTCCCTCTGAACTATCTTGACATACCATCATCGGCCAATTTCCCCTATTACAAGCCTCAGGCACAGCGCAACGCCGGACGTGGCGGCTTTGGCGGTTTTGGCGGTTTCGGCCAGCCTGCAAAACTCAAGGACTATGACTATACCAGATATGATGAAGGTCTTAATGTAGGATACCGCTATTTCAATACCAGCAAGGTTCCTGTATCATATCCATTTGGTTTCGGCCTCAGCTACACCACGTTCCAGTATGGCAAGCCAAGTGTGAAAGTTGCAGGCGACGGAAGTGTAACTGTTTCAGTATCAATCAAGAATACTGGTAGTGTTGCAGGAAAGGAAGCAGCTCAGGTTTATATTTCAGCTCCTGCCGGAGGACTTGAAAAACCGGCGTGTGAACTTAAGGCGTTTGCAAAGACCGACATGCTCGAACCGGGACAGTCGCAGACTCTGACGATGAAGATTTCAGCATATGATCTGGCATCGTTCAACGACGTCAACAGTGCATGGGAAACTGCTGCAGGACAATACTCTGTGCTTGTAGGTGCATCGGTCGAAGATATCCGTGGCACTGTAAACTTCAAGGAAGGTAAAGCACGCAGCTGGAAGGTTACCCCTGCCCTGCTGCCTGAGTAAATTAAACGTGAATTCCAAAGGGACCGTTCCGGAGATTATCGTGAACGGTCCTTTTTTATTGTCATAGCCATATTGTACCAAAGGAACGGAAGGTCCAGACCGGCATCAAGTTGGGTCTGAAGTCCGCCTGTAAAACGCGGATTGCATTCAAGGAAATACGCTTGACCTGCATTGTCTACAATGAAGTCAAGACCGCAGACACCCTGGAAGCCGATTTGACCAAGCAGAATCTCCGCATAATGCGACATCTGTCCGGCAAGCTTTGTACCTGCAGCCAGCGCTTCGCGGCATACAGACGGACCTAGTCTCTGGTCTGTTGAAAGCGTGCGGTAGCAGCCATATTCAAACATGCCGTTACACATGAATACATCTATGCTGCAGCATTGTCCGTCAATGTATTCCTGAACAAGCCATTTTGCATCGGGCTTCTCTTTGGCAATGAGCTGTTCGAGTGCCCGGCGTGTTGAAGGCTTGCGCACGCCTGTACCGCCGAATGAACGGTCACGTTTGAAGATTACCGGATACATGTCAATATGCCCAATATCGGGAAACAGACGCGGTTGCGGCAATCCTGCTTTGGCAGCGAGTCTGTAACATTCTGTCTTGCTGTTGAGCAGCTCTATATTATTGGGGGTATCGACAGGTATAACGGTGTCCGATAATACGGAATTGGCATTGAAACGCGAAAGGACCGTAACATCGCCTACCGGTATGATAACATGGGGATTGTACTGTGCCATTGACTTTTTCAGTTCCCGCAAGTATCCGCATTCGTCACGGAGCGTATTCTGTGCAAAAGGCATACATCTGACCGTCAGCCCATGGCTTTCCAATGAATTACGGGCAATATCGGCAATATCTCCCATACTGCCGGTCAACAGGACATCGCATCCGGAATCTGACATGATTGTAATTTGGACGTGCGAATTTAAACAGATTATTGGATATTATGGGTACATTTGTGGAAAGCGTACTCTTTGATGGAAAAGGTAAATCTTGAAAAGGACTACCGCAAGAGCGGTGAAGGTGCCAACGGTGACAGCTATGACTGTCTGGCCGATGAAAACATAATGCTCAAGCTGTACAATCCCGGTTATCCTGTCCGTATGATTGAAGAGGAACTTGAACTGGCAATGAAAGTGTATGACTTGGGAATACCTTCACCTGAACCGGGCCAGCTTGTAACAGACGGCAAACGTGTAGGAATACGCTTTCAGAGAGTCATAGGCAAGCGCAGTTTTGCCCGTATGATATCGCAGGAGCCGCAGCGTCTGGAAGAATACACGCGTGAGTTTGCAGGATACTGCAAAAAACTCCATTCTACACCGTGTCCTGACGGGATGTTTCCCGATGCAAAGCAGCAGTTCCGCCATTTTCTTAAACTGGACCGCGTTTTTGATGACAGTGAAAAATCGCTGATGAATGACTTTATAGACCTGGTACCGGACTGCAATACAGCCGTTCACGGCGATATGCATATAGGCAATCTTATTTCAACGCTTCCGGCGGGTGCGCCGTTAAGTCAGGAACATACGGTCAATTTCATTGACCTCGGACTGTTTGCGCAAGGCTGTCCGCTTCTGGACATTGGAATGATGCAGATTGTATGCTTCTTTTCAGATGAAGAGTTCCGTCGTGAATCGTTTCACCTGACAGGTGACCAGACACACGCTGTATGGGATGTGTTTGTTGACGAATACTTCTATTCCGATGACCATGCGGCTGAAAAATGGTTCGGTCCCGGAGCCACTCCGCAGGCTGTATTTGATGGAATCCGCCCCTACTCGTCCCTGAAACTGTTTCTTGTAGCACACAACTCGGGAGTCCTGTTCCCGCATTTCGAACAGGTCATAAGGCAGACCTTCGGTTTTGTGTAATCCGGCTGTACCCGGCCAGAGCTTATTTCCTTTCGCGTCTTATGACCTTCTTTCTGCGTACTGACCAGCCAAAGAAACCTTTCGGATTGCTTACGTCAAAGTATTCGCCGTGCGTATAGGCAATCAGATCCATGGCAGCCATATCAAGCTTGCCGTCCTCCAGAATGTATTTTTCGTCAACCTGTACGTTCACCACCCTGGCTATGAACATATCGTGCGAACCGAGCGGTTTGATTTCAACCACCTCACATTCAATTGAAACAGGCGATTCCTCAATTGTGGGCGCCGCAACGAAATGGGCTTTGCCGGGTGTCAGCTTCATTTCCTTGAACTTGTCAACGTCACGGCCCGAACGCACCCCGCAGAAGTCTGTCGCACGAGCCAGAGCATTGTTCGTCAGGTTAATGACAAAGCATCCGTTACGCTTTATTATGTCGTATGAATGACGTTGCGGACGTACCGATATGTAGCACATCGCAGGTTCGCTGCAAATGGTGCCTGTCCATGACACGGTAAGAATGTTATACTCTTCAGGGGTCGCACCGCAGCTCACCATGACGGCAGGCAGCGGATAAATCATCGTTCCCGGTTTCCAGTCCTGTTTCATATTGATTTGCGTCTTATTATCCATACATACGTCAGCAGAATGACATTCATGAGCAGTGCATATACGATTGCCGGCAGGGCCATGCTGCCGTCATTGAATATGAAAGGCGATGTAGCTATGGCAATGGCCTGAGCGGCGTTCTGCATCCCTATCTCAATGTTGATTGTGCGGCTTACAGCCTTTGAGAATCTGAAAAGCCTGTTCAGCAACTGTCCTGCCAGCATGGCGCACAGTATGAGCAGACCGGCTGCCAGTCCAAGTGTCGTGAAGTTTGCAATTATCTCTCTGGTATATTGCAGGAAGAAAACCAATGCAAGCAGCATGAGAGCGGGAAAAGCACATTTCTTGAGAACCTTTTCAACCGCATGGGCCCAATCGGCTTTTACAACCCTGAACAGGACACCCAGAATAATCGGTACAAATATGAGAACAATGTTCTGCATGATGAGTTTTCCTACAGGCAGTACAACGTTTACATCACTGTTGACCGATATGTATGCGGCGAAAAAAGTCATTATAAGTGGAAGCGTAAACAGTGTAATAATGCTGCTGCAGGCAGTCAGGGTGACTGAAAGTGCCACATTTCCGCCGGCCAGCATTGAAAAAGCATTCGAAGAACTGCCTCCTGGCGAACAGGCCACCAGCATAAGTCCCATAAAATACACCGGTGGCAGGTCAAGCCAGATACCAAGAGCAAAGGCTATTGCCGGCAGTACAATAATCTGTCCGAACAGTCCTGCCAGGACAGACCATGGCTGTTTTTTAAGTTCAAGAAACGAATTTCTGTCAAGTCCTATGCCGAGCATGAACATCAGGACAATCAGAATGGGCATTACAATCCAAATCATATATGGTTAATTAGGGTCTGCAAAGGTATTCAATATTTGGCAAAATTGTTACTTTTGCCATTGTTACAAACCAGTCATTCCTATGAGAAAAATTGCAATGCTGTTGTGCGGATTGCTGCTTCCAATCAGTGCTGTATGTGCAAAAAAGGAACTTCCAAGTGCTCCAATAGTCAAAATAGAATCGGGCAAGGTCCAGGGATTCATCGAGGAAGGCACCATGGCCTTCAAGGGAATACCATACGCCAGGGCAGAACGCTTCATGCCACCCCAGCCCGTTGAAAAATGGGACACTGTAAGACTGTGTACCGAATGGGGCCCCCAGGCCATGCAGGGAGGACGGAATTCCACCAATCCCAAGGAAATGAGCGAGGACTGTTGCGTGCTCAACGTCTGGACCACCGACCTGAAGGGAAAGAAACCTGTCATGCTGTGGTGTCATGGCGGCGGTTTCGATTCGGGTACATCGGCCTGGAACCCCGGTATGGGACTTGCAAAGAAGGATGTTGTGGTCGTAAGCCTTAACCACCGTCTCAATATCATGGGCTTCCTTGACTTGTCGGGAACCGGAAATCCGAAGTACAGGGAAAGTGGAAATGTGGGCATGCTCGATGTCGTGGCCGCATTGCATTGGATTCAGGACAATATTGCCAAGTTTGGCGGTGACCCCGGGAATGTGACCGTATTCGGTGAATCGGGTGGCGGCGGCAAGGTTGGAACGCTCATGTGCATGCCATCGGCCAAAGGACTTTTCCATAAGGCCATCATAATGAGCGGAACCATTCTCAATGTAAACACCAATGCCATGAGCAAGGAACTCGGTCTGGCGGTTCTCAAGGAGCTTGACATACCCGTTGATCAGGTGGAAATGATAAACGATGTGCCATATGACAAGCTGTATCAGGCCGGCCAGCGTGCCATGGCCGCAAGCATAGGCACACGTCAGCCCGGAACTCCCATGATGTGGGGCTTCGGACCCACCCCTGATGGCGAAGTGCTGTTACAACAACCTTTTCAACCTGGATTCGCAAGTATATCGGACAACATCCCTCTGGTAATTGGAACAACGTTCAATGAACTGCAACGTGGTCAGTATCAGCGCAGTATGACTCTTGAGCAGGCCAAGGATGCCGTCCGAGCCACGTTCGGCGCCGAGACCGATGCCTACGCCGATGCCCTGGCTGCCGCATGGCCCGATTTTGTGCCTCAGGACCTGACTTCAATCGACCCTATGTTCCGTGCAAAGACCCTTGTCACCATAGACAGCGAGTCGGCAAGACGCAGTGCTCCGCTATACAATTACATGTTTACGTGGAAATCGCCGCTGAACGGCGTATCGGCTCATGGTGCTGAACTGAACTTCTGTTTCAACACTCTGCATCTTGCAGGCCGTGACCTGCCCAGCCCAAGTGACAGTGATCTGCTGCTTGCTGACCGCATGGCACAGTCGTGGGCCAACTTCGCCCATACCGGCAATCCGAATGTCAACGGTCTGCCCGAGTGGCATCCGTACACCGTCGAGAACGGAGAATGCTTCATGTTCGGCCCTACTCCGGAAATCCGGGGTAACTTTGACCG
>JAZUFX010000009.1:0-15531 GCA_045640885.1 Bacteroidaceae bacterium
TAGGCTTATGGAGGTCCCACATGTTGACGAGGCTCTGGATCAGACCTATCACTGAGCCGGTCTCGATGTCAAAATCACCGGCGTCGAAGAAACCGCCGACGTTGAGGCCGGGGATAAGCTCGAGAGGCTTATACTTTGTGCCGGTCTCGGTTGGCTGTGAGTGACCATCGAAGTGGTCGCTAGGCGGAGCCTGGAGGTAGCCCTCGCGGTAAGGTTCGCCGTGCCACATTCTGTAGCCTTCGTTGACTGCGATATGGCTCATGTGGATAGGAATCCAGACATCGCTTGTAGCGCTGGTAATCTCGTCGTATACGCTATTGTCTATCAGGAAATTGACAGTTCTGAAACTTCCGTATTTTATATAGTGTATGCCTGGCTTCTGCACCTTGCTGAAATCAAACTTCACATAGTTGTACTTGTAGAAAGCGCCCCATTCTTCCGTGTTGCCCTCAAAGCACTGTGTCTCGGTGCCGTCATCGTTGATTCTCCATACCGAAGCCTTCTTAAGCGGCTGGTCGTTTTTGTCAAGCTCTATGACTGCCACCTTTGGCTGGTCGGGCAGATAACCTACCTGTGAGAAACCTATGTTCGGTTCGCGTATCCAATCCTTGATGGCGTTGGGCTTGATGTTCCATGTGAGAACCTTGCCGGTCTTTCCTGCCGGCAGAAGACTGCGCAGTACATACCATCCGTTCTGGGCTATCATACGGCCGTCAAAGAGCATCAGGTCCGCATCATCCGATTTGACAGTTATCATGCGTTCCGGATCGTCGGGAGCCATTATTATACATTTGCCCTGTTCCATCGGCACAGGATCGACAAACTGGCCGGTACCACGGTCATCGTATGTCCTGTAGCCCTTGTACTGCTTCATCTTTTCGGAATTCGGGCGTGCCACAGTCCGGCTTGCAGCATAGCGCGGAAACCTGTTGTAACGTCCGTCCATTATGTAGGTCTTGTTCCAGTACTGTGAAGGCAGGAACTCCAGATTGAATCCGGCATCGCCTTCAAGTTCCTTTGGCAGAGGCTCGTCAAGCCACACTTCAACGTTGAAATTGTCACCGTCTGCAGTTACCACCAGTCTTGAGTTGAAGTTATAGTCCTTATAACGCAGACCGACTTCTATGCTGCCGTTTTCCCTGTTGACAACGCGTGACGGACTTTCAGGAACAAGATCCCACTGCTCGGGGGTATTGCTCAACCGGACTGCGCCTCCCTGGATTGTACGCACTCCGTGGTGGATTATCTCTATTCCGGAATTCTTTTCATCATTGAATCCGCCTGAAAATGTGTTGCTATAAACCAGCACATTCACTCCGCGTGTCTCAAAATACTCCAGATCATTCAACTTAAGGCCCTGTGCGCCGGCGCCGGCGAATGTGCATACGGAAAGGATGCACGCTGCAAATAGGTTTCCTGTCTTCATAGTGGTCGGTAATTTTGTTGTTGGACAGGAAAATGTAGCAAAAGTAAAATCACGCCGGTCAAAAAAACGGATTTTTGTAAGTTGACACCGGCAACACAATGATCAAGTCCATTTTAGAATGCCATATCAATATCTTTACTGAAGACCTTTGAGATGGGATCGCTATGATACCGGTTGGCAAGATGCGGTGCGTCTGTCCTCATCTTTTCTGACCGCCTTGGCAACAACTGTTGTCAGGGGCAGAAGGATGGCTTCAATCAGTACTTTGGCCGAAACCTGTGCCAGACCGATGCCGGCCAGAGTCACCACAGGAAGTGTGCCGATGAATGCCAGTGGCAGGAACACAAGACAATCGGACAGTTCACCGACAAAACTCGATGCTATTGCTCTCCATGCAAAGCCTGTGGTGTCATGATGACGTTTCTTCATTCTTGCAAAGACCCTGTCATTCACAAAATCGCCCGCCACATACGCAATCAATGATGCCGCAGTTATTCTGGGTGTACTTCCAAGTACAGTCTGGAATGCCGTCTGACCGGTGAACGAATCCGGATACGGCCAGGCAAGTGTAAGCTCGAACACCAGTACCATGACAATGTTCATGGCAAACGCCAGATAACATGTTACGCGGCTCCAACGGTATCCATACACTTCGGAAAAAACATCAGACAATACATATGTCAATGGGAAAACAATGACGGAGCCTACCGTCACCTGTCCGAACGGCAGACATATCTGCTTGTTTACTATAATATTGCTCAACAGCAGCGCTACGGTAAAGATAACCGTGAGTGTCAGTTGCAAAAAACTGTAGCTAGTATTTACAGTGCCGTTACTTTTCACCATTCCGCTCGTGAAAAAAGTACTCAGAACATTCCGGCAACACGTTCAATGCCGACGGCAAGGGCATCGATTTCCTGACGCGTGTTGTAGAACGATACCGATGCCCTGACCGTGCCCGGAATGCCAAGACGGTCCATAAGCGGCTGGGCGCAATGGTGACCGGTACGCACGGCAATGCCAAGATGGTCAAGCAGCGTGCCCATATCGGACGGAAAAATATCCTTCACAAGGAACGAAACCACTCCGCTGCGCACAGCAGGAGTACCTATGAACCTGAGTCCGTCAATGGCCGACAGCCTTTCCTCTGCATAGTCAAGCAGGCTGTGCTCATATTCAGCTATGGCATTGATGCCAATGCCGGTGACATAGTCCAGGGCCGATGCAAGCGCAATCACGCCCACGTAATCGGGGGTTCCAGCCTCGAACTTGTACGGCAGTTCGTTGTATGTGGTCTTCTCGAAGCTTACACGGCCTATCATCTCGCCGCCGCCCTGGTATGGAGGCATCTGTTCAAGCAGGCTTTTCCTGCCGAAAAGCACGCCCACTCCGGTCGGTCCGTATATCTTGTGACCGCTGAAAGCCAGGAAATCGACATCAAGCGCCTGCACGTCAATGCCGGTGTGCGGAACGGACTGCGCTCCGTCAACAGCCACGGGTACACCATGTGCGTGCGCAATCCTTACGATATCACGAATGGAATTGACCGTACCCAGGACATTCGACACATGTGTCACGCTGACAAGTCTGGTCCTGTCCGAAAGCATTCCCTCAAAGGCCTCCATGTCCAGATTGCCGCAGTCATCCATAGGAATGACCTTGAGTGCCAGACCGCTTTTCTGAGCTTCAAGCTGCCAGGGGACAATGTTGCTGTGATGTTCCATGCATGACACTATCACCTCGTCGCCCGGCTTGATGAAGGCGCGGGTAAAGCTGTGTGCCAGAAGGTTAAGGCTCTCGGTAGTGCCACGCGTAAAGATAATTTCCTGAGTGCTGCCTGCACCTATGAAACGGCGCACCGTCTCACGCGCATTCTCCATCATACGTGTAGCTTCCTCACTCAGAAAATGTATGCCGCGGTGGACATTGGCATTGACATTCAGATAGCAGTCCGATATGCAGTCAATGACCTGGCGCGGCTTCTGTGTGGTAGCAGCATTGTCCAGATACACCAGCGGTCTGCCATACACCTGCTTTTCCAGTATGGGGAAATCCCTTCTTATGCTCTCGACATCAAACATTGTCATTCTCTGTTATTTGCAGACATTACATCCGTCACACTTTGACTGGCCGTGCCTCAGCCTGAGCTCGACAAGACCCGTGAGCCTTGAACGCAGCGGGTCGAGCGATATGCGGTCAAGCACTTCGGACAGGAAAGCCAGCATGAGCAGCATGCGCGCCTCCTTCAAGCCTATTCCGCGCTGGCGCATATAGAACAGAGCCTTCTCGTCAAGCTGGCCGACAGTGGCTCCGTGACTGCATTTCACATCATCGGCATAGATCTCAAGCTGTGGCTGTGTGAACATATGCGCACTTCCGGTAAGGCATATATTGCGGTTTGTCTGGGTCGATACGGTACGCTGCGCACCCGGGCGGACAAGCACCTTGCCGGCAAACGACCCGGTAGCCTCGGCATCGAGCATACACTTGAACAGTTCATGGCTGGTGCAGTCTGAAGCCTGATGGTCAACGAATGTATAATTGTCAATATGCTGCGTATTGTCAGAAATGGCAATGCCGTTCAGTTCCAGCGATGCACCGCGTCCCTTGAAGACCGATGTGAACGTATTGCGGGTTCTGCCGTTATGCAGCGTTATAAGATCGGCATGGACATTGGAATCCTGTTCCTGGCTTACATAATACTCACAGACGCGGGTATTGGTTGAAGCTGTCTCCTCAAGGTCATACAGTTCAAGACTTGCCCCGCTGCCCACAAAGCACTCTGTCACACAGGCCGACATACATTCCTTTCCGGCCGATGAGTGGTCACACATAAGCAGTCTGAGACCCGCTCCACGGCCAAGTATCACAAGTATTCTGCGCATGGCGAGCATGGACACAGCCGGTTGCATGAGACTTACCAGCTGGACAGGTTTCTCTATGACAACCCCATCGGGCACATATACCACAAAACCGTCCTGCAGGAACATGGTATTCAGTGCGGCTATTCCCGGTCTGTCAATATCGGCAAGCCTGCCCAGATGCGCTGCGACAAGTTCCCCGTCCGTTTCCGAAACATCCTTCAGACTGCCTGCAATCACACCGTCCGGCAGTGACGTCGGACCGTCACGTCTTATAAACCGGTCCCCGGCCAGGAAAAACAGCTGGGTTGACATATTGGGCACATTGCAACGGAACGCTTCTGCCGTATCGACCGGTATATTCACACGGGCAAGATTCATTCCCCAGTCGGGTTCGAACCACTCCGAAACGTCAGTATGCAGGTATTCCTCTACCCTGCGTGTCGGGAAGCCGTATGTCCGGAAAGACTGGAAAGCCCTGTCACGCAAGGCATTGAGCACAGGACTGCCTCCGCGGTCTATGAGTCCGCGGTTGTCTGTGAAAAGCTCAATATAGTTCTTCTCTGACATCACTCTCCCTTTGTAGAATCGGCAAATTCCTTTATAAGCCAGTCATAACCGCGTTCCTCCAGTTCCAGAGCCAGTTCAGGACCGGCAGTCTTTATAATGCGGCCGGCATACAGCACATGCACGATATCAGGCTTGATATAGTCCAGCAGACGCTGGTAGTGCGTTATCACGATGGCCGATGTCTCCGGGGTCTTAAGGCTATTCACGCCTTCTGCCACAATGCGCAGGGCATCAATGTCAAGACCTGAATCGGTCTCGTCAAGTATGCTGAGCGACGGCTCAAGAACGGCCATCTGGAATATCTCGTTACGTTTCTTCTCGCCGCCGCTGAACCCTTCGTTGACGCTGCGGTTCATGAACTTGGCATCAAGTTTCACAAGATCGCGCTTCTGCTTGATCAGTTTCAGGAAGTCGGTCGGCGACATGGGGTCAAGGCCAAGATACTTGCGCTTCTCGTTTATGGCGGTACGCATGAAATTGGTCATGCTCACACCCGGAATCTCAACCGGGTACTGGAACGACATGAACAGGCCTTCATGACTGCGGTTCTCGACAGGCAGTGACAGCAGGTCCTTTCCCTTGAATGTGACAGTTCCTTCGGTAACGTCATATGCCGGATGACCTGAAAGCACATTGCTCAATGTACTCTTGCCTGAACCGTTCGGTCCCATTATCGCATGGACCTCACCCGGATTAACCGTCAGATTTATCCCTTTCAATATCTCCTTGCCAGCAATCCCGGCATGCAGATTCTCAATTTTCAGCATTTCCATAATCAACCTACTGTATTTTCAAGTGACACGGACAGCAGCCTCTGTGCCTCGACAGCAAACTCCATGGGAAGCCGGTTCAGCACATCCTTTGCATAACCGTTGACAATAAGGCCAATAGCCTGTTCCATTGGAATACCGCGCTGATTGCAATAGAACAGCTGGTCTTCCGATATCTTTGATGTGGTGGCTTCGTGTTCGACCACCGCAGTATCATTCTTCACATCCATATACGGGAAAGTATGCGCACCGCAGTCACTGCCCAGAAGCAGTGAATCGCACTGGCTGTAGTTGCGCGCTCCGGTTGCGTTCTCACCCACTTTGACAAGACCACGGTACGAGTTCTGGCTGTGTCCTGCACTTATACCCTTGCTTATAACCGTGCTTCTGGTGTTTCTGCCGACATGAATCATCTTGGTACCGGTATCGGCCTGCTGCCAGTTGTTGGTAAGCGCCACCGAATAGAACTCGCCCTGCGAACCGTCGCCCTGCAACACGCAGCTTGGGTATTTCCATGTAATGGCCGACCCCGTCTCGACCTGCGTCCATGAAAGACGGCTGTCCACACCGCGCAGAAGACCGCGCTTGGTCACAAAGTTATACACTCCGCCACGTCCGTTCTCGTCACCGGGGTACCAGTTCTGCACAGTGCTGTACTTGACCTGCGCCCTGTCAAGCACCACAATCTCGACAATGGCGGCATGAAGCTGGTTCTCGTCACGCATAGGTGCTGTGCAGCCTTCCAGATACGACACATAACTGTCATCATCAGCCACTATCAGCGTGCGTTCAAACTGGCCGGTACCCTGTGCGTTGATGCGGAAATAGGTGGACAGTTCCATCGGACACCGTACACCTTTCGGTATATATACGAATGAACCGTCACTGAATACGGCACTGTTCAGGGCGGCAAAGAAATTGTCCCTGTAATTCACCACCGAGCCAAGATACTGGCGGACCAAATCCGGATGGTTCTTTACGGCCTCGCCTATGGAGCAGAAAATTATACCCTTCTCGGCCAGAGTCTGCTTGAAGGTGGTCTTGACCGATACGGAATCCATCACGGCATCGACAGCCACCCCACCCGACAGGGCAAGGCGTTCTTCAAGCGGAATGCCCAGCTTGTCAAAGGTCTTCATGACTTGAGGGTCTATCTCATCGGTGCTTTTCGGCCCGTCCTTCTTCACGGTCGGGTCAGCATAGTACGATATGTTCTGATAGTCAATGGGCGGGATGTCCAGATGCGCCCACGTGGGTACCGGCATTTCAAGCCAATGTCTGTAAGCCTTGAGACGGAACTCCAGCAGCCAGTCAGGTTCACCCTTCCTGGCCGAAATGAGACGTACCGTGTCCTCGTCGAGTCCACGGTCAATTATCTCGGTATGTACGTCGGTCGTAAAACCGTAACGGTACTTTTCTTCAGAAAGTTCCCTTACAAGTTCGTTGTCTTTCTCCTTATTCCTCTGAGCCATTGTCAAACTTGGGCAAATCAATCTCCTGCACCTTGCTCCATGTCCACTGAAGACACTGGCCTGATACATCACGGACAGGACCGTAAAAGGAGGAACCCTTTCTGGTATCGTCCTTCCCTTCCCTGACTACAATATTTTTTGATATGCCGGTCATTTCCAGCAGATGAATCGTGACGCCGGCAAGCAGCAGCCAGATAAGCGCACCGCACACGGCACCGAGAATACAGTTCACGAAACCCAATCCTGCACCGCGCACCAGTCTTGACAGCAACCGGCCAAGCAGACCGCACAATAGCGGTACGACAATCAGTATCAGCACAAACGCCACAATCTCGGCGACGCCGGCTTTCATTGAAAATGACCTTTCAATCAGAACTGCAAACGGGCCATACAGGAACGAGCCCAGTATCACTCCTATTATCAGACCGCCAAGGCTGAACAACTGGCGTACGAAACCGCGCATGACACCGGATACGACTGCGGCCGCAAGTGTCAATATGATAATGTAGTCTATTACTGCCATAGCAATCAGAGTGTCTGCTTGACTTCAACCGTTGTGAAGGTTTCAAGCATATCGCCTTCCTTCAAATCGTTGTAACTTACCAGACTGATACCGCATTCCATACCTGTGGCAACCTCCTTTACGTCATCCTTGAAACGCTTCAGGGCATTCATGTCGCCGGTATGGATTACAATGCCGTCACGGATTACACGAACCTTGTCACCGCGTGTAACCTTACCGTCACGCACACGGCAGCCGGCAACCATACCGACCTTGGAAATGTGGAACACTTCCATGACCTCGATGGTCGATGTGACAGTCTCCTTGATTGTCGGAGCCAGCAGGCCCTCCATGGCAGCCTTGACTTCATCAATGGCATCGTAAATGATGGAGTATATGCGTATATCCACATCGTTCTGCTCAGCCAGACGCTTTGCCGCACCCGAAGGACGGACATCGAAGCCGATGATAATTGCGTTCGATGCCGAAGCAAGGCTTACATCGCTCTCCGAGATGGCACCTACCGCCTTGTGGATAACGTTAATCTGTACATTGGGCGTCGACAGCTTTATGAGTGAGTCACTCAAGGCTTCTACAGAGCCATCCACATCGGCCTTTACAATAAGGTTCAATTCGTGGAAGTCGCCCATCTTGATACGGCGGCCAAGCTCGTCAAGTGTCAGTGTCTGTGCGGTACGCACGCCCTGCTCACGCTGCAGCTGTTCGCGCTTGCCGGTGATTTCACGGGCCTCACGTTCAGATTCGACAACGTGGAATGTGACACCGGCCTGTGGAGCGCCGTTCAGGCCCAGAATCAGAACCGGTTCCGCAGGAGCGGCCGATTTCAGTTTCTGGTTACGTTCATTGAACATGGCCTTGACCTTACCCCACGATGTACCTGCAATGACAATATCACCCATCTTCAGGGTTCCGTTCGATACAAGCACTGTGGCAATATAACCGCGTCCCTTGTCAAGTGATGATTCGATAATGGTACCCGTAGCGTTACGGTTCGGATTGGCCTTCAGGTCAAGAAGCTCGGCCTCCAGAAGCACCTTCTCCATAAGTTCCGGAACACCGATACCCTGCTTGGCCGATATGTCCTGTGACTGGTACTTGCCGCCCCAGTCCTCTACCAGAAAGTTCATCTGGGCAAGTTCCTGCTTGATGCGCTCGGGATCGGCTGCAGGCTTGTCAACCTTGTTGATGGCAAACACTATCGGCACATTGGCAGCCGTGGCATGGGCAATGGCCTCCTTAGTCTGAGGCATCACATTGTCATCGGCAGCGACAATGATGATTGCAATATCTGTAACCTGGGCACCGCGGGCACGCATGGCGGTAAAGGCCTCGTGACCTGGTGTATCCAGGAAGGTGATGTGACGTCCGTCATCAAGTTTCACGTTGTAGGCACCTATGTGCTGTGTAATGCCACCGGCCTCACCTGCAATCACATTTGATTTCCTTATATAGTCAAGCAGTGAAGTCTTGCCGTGGTCGACGTGACCCATAACTGTAACGATAGGCGCACGCGGCTGCAAATCCTCCTCACGGTCGGCCTCTTCACTTATCTGCTGTGCAACCTCGGCACTTACGAAATCTGTCGTAAAACCGTATTCATCGGCAACGATGTTGATTGTCTCGGCATCAAGACGCTGGTTTATTGAAACCATCATACCGACACTCATACAGGTGGCTATGACCTTGGTCACCGGAATATTCATCATGGTAGCCAGTTCGTTCGCAGTCACGAATTCGGTAAGTTTCAGAACCTTGCTTTCTGCCATTTCCTGCTCAAAAGCTTCCTGAGCACGCTGCTGGACCTGTTCACGTTTGTCCTTACGGTACTTCGACGACTTGGTCTTGCCCTTCTGGAACGATGAGAACGTATCCTTTATCTGACGGTTCACATCATCGTTCGAGAAATCGTTGCGGTCATTCTTGTTGAAACGGTGGTCTTTGCCGTTACGGCCTCCGCCACCCTGGTTTCCGCCCTGCCCCTTATTCTGGGAATGTTGGAAACCGTTATTATTCTGCGACTGCGACTGTCCGTAATCATCTGCCTTTGTCAGATCGACCTTCTCGCCGCCTATTCTTACCCTGTTCTTCTTGCGCGGTCCATCCTGACCCTGCTGCGCATTGCCGTTCGGACGAATCTCCCTGATAAGGGAATCCTTGAACTGCTGGCGCTGCTGCTGACGCTGCTGGTCCTTGGCTTCACGCTCTTTCTTCTTCTCCTCCTTCGTTTTCTTCTTCGGACGGGTTGACTGGTTGATGGCTGCCAGATCAATCTTTCCGACGGTCTTGATATTGAGGCCTCCGTTCGATGGAGCATCAAGTTTGAACACCTCCTCCTCGGCCGTCTTTACAGTCTTGGGAGTTTCCTTTGGCTGAGACGATGCGACAGGTTCTGCCTCAACTTCGTGTTCCGCCTTGATTTCAGGCTTCGTCTCGGATTCCGTCTCGGGTTTCGGTTCGGGTTTCGGCTCAGGTTTCACTTCAACCTTCGCTACGGGTTTTGCCTCCTTGGCAACCTGCGGCTTGGGTTCAGGCTTCGCCTCGACCTTGGGCTCGGACTTGACTTCGGCCTTGACCTCCGACTTGGGTACGGCTTCCTTTTTTACCTCAACCTTGGACTTGGGTTCCGGCTTCACCTCAACATTGTCTTTCGGTTTCGGCTCCACCTTGGGTTCCGGCTTCGAAGCATCCAGATCTATCTTGCCCACAGTCTTGAACCTGATAGCAGGCTCCGGAGAAACCTTTGCCGGTTCCGGCTGTTTTTCCTGTACCGGCTGTTCCTGCACAACAGGCTGTTCCTCCTGGGTACGCTTGCTCTGACGGTCCTGCAGGAAACGGGTAGCCTCATCACGAAGTGACTTGTCCTGGCTGAACTCTGCAACCAGCATATTGTACTGCTCGTCTGTCAGTTTCTGGTTAAGGTCATCGACAATATCGTCAAAGCCCTTCTTGTGCATGAACTCCACCAGCGTAGCGGAGCCCACGTTAAGTTCTCTTGTAACTTTGCTTATTCTTATCGCCATCTATAAAAATATCTAGTTATTGAATCACTTCCTGATAAATTTCTGGAACTCCTCCTCATCGCTGAATTCCTGTGCCAGGATATCCAGAATATCGTCAACCTGTTCCTCTTCAAGGTCAACCTGTCCGATAAGGATGCTGCGGTCGGCACGCAGGACCGACTTGGCTGTTTCAAAGCCCGCATCGTGCAGTGCATCGACAACCCAGTCTTCCAGATCTCCACGGAAATCGTCCAGATAGACATCCTCTTCGGCCGATTCCTGTGACAGCTCACGATATACATCAATCGTATATTCGGTCAGCATGCTGGCAAGCTTGATGTTCAGGCCGCTCTTGCCTATGGCCAGTGAAACCTGATCCTGTTTCAGATAAACCTCGGCGCGGCGTGCCTCGCTGTCAATCTTGAGTTCCGATACCTTGGCAGGACTCAAAGCCCTGCGGATGAACAGGTCAAGATTGGTGGTGTAGTTTATGACATCAATGTTCTCATTCCTGAGTTCGCGTACTATACCATGAATTCTGGAGCCCTTGACACCGACACATGCTCCAACCGGATCTATGCGGTCATCGTATGACTCGACGGCAATCTTTGCCCTCTCACCGGGAATACGGGCAATCTTCTTTATGGTAATCAGGCCATCGGCAATTTCAGGAACCTCCTGTTCGAACAGACGCTGCAGGAACACCGGCGATGTACGGCTGAGAATGATTTTCGGGTTGTTCACATTATCGACGTGGTCAACGACTGCGCGTACGCTTTCGCCCTTGCGGAAGAAATCGCTTGGAATCTGCTCGGTCTTGGGCAGAAGCAGTTCGTTGCCCTCCTCGTCAAGAAGCAGGACCTCCTTTTTCCAGATCTGATATACTTCGGCCTGGATAACTGTGCCTACCTTTTCAAGGTACTTGTTGTAAAGGCTGTCCTTTTCAAGTTCAAGAATCTTCGATGCCAGAGTCTGGCGCAGGTTCAGAATGGCACGACGGCCGAATTTCGCAAATTCGACCTGCTCAGACACTTCTTCACCAACCTCAAAATCCTCGTCAATCTGACGTGCCTCGGTCAGTGAAATCTGGGTGTTCGAATCTTCCAGCGCGCTGTCTTCAACAACAATTCTGGAGCGCTGGATTTCGCAGTCGCCCTTGTCCGGATTGACAATGACGGTGTAGTTCTCATCAGTTCCGAACATCTTGGAAATAACGCTGCGGAAACTCTCTTCCAGCACGCTGACCAATGTCATGCGGTCAATGTTCTTAAGCTCTTTGAACTCCTGAAAGGTTCCAATAAGAGAAATTGTCTCTTCCTTCTTTGTAGCCATTTTACTTTAAACTTATTACGTATTTTACATATTTAACCTGTGAGTGTTCCAGTTCAAGCTCCACATCAACCAGATGCGCACGCTTGGAACCGGGTTGCAACTGTTTCCGCTTTGTCCTTACGGTAAAGCCTCTGTCATCGGCAGCAAGAAGAGTGCCTATGAATTTGCTGCCGCTTTTCGGGAGCACTTCCACCTCCTGGCCTATGTGGTTCAGATACTGCTGGAGGACCTTGAACGGCTGACCTATACCGGCCGAGCCGACCTCCAGCTCGTAATCTTCGACATCACGGTCCAGCCTGGATTCGATGAAACGGCTCAGTTCCACACAGTCATCGATCCATACACCGTCCCTGTTGTCAATTTCAATGACAATCACGTTGTCAGCCGACACGCTGACATCAACAAGAAAGTACCCTTCCTTGGTTTCCAGCCATTCCTCTGCAATGGCACCGACCGTCTGTTTTCCAATCATTGTAAAATAATGAATTCTGCTGCAACGGTACGAAAAAAGAGGCCCTCGAGCCTCTCCACACATCGTATCATCGGGTACAAAGATATCCCTTTATCAGACAATGTGCAAATTTTTCCGTAAATATCTTCAACAATCACGCCCCTGTCATTGATACAGATAGCGCTTGATTGACATTTTCGGTGTTTTCTCAAACGGTTTGTCAACCGCTTCAACCTTTGATATCTGACAGAACTTTGCCAGACTGCGATTGGAATTTATACGTATGTTTTCCAGAATATCGGAAATGGCGCGGCCCGCAGCACAACGCTTCTTCGTCTCATCCTCGTCAAGTTTGACAAGAGCGACCAGACGCTCATCGCGCATCACCACGACCGACTCCGCAGCACACTCCTGGCTGTTCACCACACATTCAATCTCTTCCGGATAAATGTTCTGGCCGCTCGATGACAGAAGCATGCTCTTGCTGCGTCCTCTTATATACAGATTGCCGTCGGCATCCATCGTGCCCAGATCGCCTGTCCTGAACCAGCCGTCCTCGGTAAAGGCCGCCTTCGTGGCTTCCTCATTGTCATAATACCCTGACATTATGTTGATTCCCTTTGCCTGGATTTCGCCGGGAACATTGACCGGATCATCGGAATCAATTCTCAACCTGACCGAATCCATAGCCTTGCCGCATGAACGCAGCGAAAAACGGTCCCAATTCTCGAACGACAGCAGCGGTGCCGCCTCGGTCATTCCGTAGCCAACCGTGAAATGAAGGCCGATCTTATGCAAGAATGCCTCCACTTCCGGATTGACTGCTGCGCCTCCCATGATATATGTACCGGCCTTGCCGCCAAATGATTTGTTGATTTCCATGCGCATCTTTCTGAATACGATATTCTTCAGCAACGGAATGGCGGCAAGTATTCTGATCAGCGGCTTTTTCATTGCCGGCTGCAATTTGCTCTTATAGATTTTCTCGAAAATCACAGGTACTGCAATAACCTGATAAGGACGGACTTCGGCCATAGCCTTCATAAGCAGGGTCGGAGAAGGCGTCCTGCCAAGAAAATAGACAGTCGTTCCTCCGCAAAGCGGATAAAGGAGTTCGAATACCAGTCCGAACATGTGGGCCATGGGCAGAATGGACAGCAGATTGTCCTCCGAAGTGGAAGGAAGCCGCTTCTGGCCGAATGCTATGTTGGCCGAAAAGCATTCGTATCTGAGCATCACGCCCTTTGGCTTTCCAGTCGAGCCCGACGTATAGTTTATGACAGCAAGATTCTTGTCATTGTCCGTAGGATAATCAAGGTACGCGGATGTATAGCCTTGAGGATACAATCCGCTGAAACGGCTTTCAAGATTCTGCAATGCCTCATTCCCTCCGGTTCCCATGGAAAGCCCGGAAAAATCCCGTATGTCGAGAACCCATCTGACACCCGGAACCGATCCCGCGTCCAGCCTTTCATATATATCCCTGTCGGCAAAAAGCGCTATACTCCCGCTATGCTCAAGAATTGATGATATATTGTCCTTATGGAAATCAGACAGGATAGGCACTGCAACTGCCTCGTATGTGTTGATGGCAAGAAAAGCCAGTCCCCAGTTAGCCTGATTGCGCGCGCATATTGCAATTCTGTCACCTTTGTTTATTCCCAAATCGGAAAAAAGCACATGCAGTTTTTCAATGCCGACTGCCAACTGTCCGAAAGTAATGCTGCCACCGCCGTAGTTGCACAATGCCTTTCTGTCCCAATTGTCACGAATCTGCTCCTGCAACTTTGATAAATAGTGTTTCATAATCCAGCGTTTCAAAATCAACACTGCAAAATTACCGCGGCGCTGACCGTCTGGGAATATAATGGTGTCGACAAAGCAATAAAAGTTACCAACATGCCAATTTGCGGAAAAAAGCCTATATTTGTGGGACAAAAAAATGCATATATAAATTTCATCCCACATCAGTATGGTACAGAACCTTAAATTTCCGAACGCCGATTTCAGTATGGGAGGCAAATACTACAACCAATTGGCATACATTTTCGGCATCCCCCTATTCTTCATAACATTCTCCATATTCTACACGCCTTTCGACATACAGCAGTTCTATTCCATTGACAACGGACATGAATTTCCTTTCCATATAATAATGCTGGCATGCATCATGATGGGCGTCCTTGCAGTATCCAGGACCATGCTGCACTTTATTCTTAAAGCATCGCCCATCGGGTGGGTCTCATACATAGGCTGGTGCCTGAGCGAAGTGCTTGGAATAACATTCTTCATGGCTCTGTACACCGCATTGGTCAGGCATGACGGACAGAACTATTTCCAGCATCTGGCCATTTGTCTGAAATACAGTTATCTGGAACTGGTATTCATATACGTTCCCATGTCGCTGTCGCGTGCCGTCAAGAACAAGAACGAACTGCTTGAAACAAAAAGGCTTCAGGACAGCGACAGCCTTGTCCGTTTCCATGACGAACACCAACGGCTCAAGTTGACCATTGCACCGTCATCGCTGCTTTATGTCAAGGCCGAATCGAACTATCTCAGAATATGCTATCTGGAAGCTGAGAAAGTCAGGGAATTCATGCTCAGGGCATCAATGAAAAGTCTGGACACGCCGGCATTCTCCAAGAGCCTTGTACGCTGCCAGCGTTCGTATTACGTCAACCCCGAGCACGTCACCGTTCTGCGCAAGGATCGCGACGGATTCATGTTCGCCGAAATGAACATTCCCAACGTGCCGCCAGTGCCGGTCAGCAAGCAATACTTCGAGCACTTGTCAGAGTTGCTCTGAATACAAATAAAAAAGACAGCGGACAATATGTCCGCTGTCTTTTTTATCATGAATTATACCCATTAAAAAAATCTGTCTGGGAATTCCGGAATATTCTTCCACGGAGTCTTCATATACTCAATGGTATTGTATATATCCATCTCGACTTTCCTTACGAATGCCTGAACATTCTCGACAAATGTCTCAACTCTGTCTACGAATTCTACAATCTTGCCATGAATATAGTCAAGAGTATTGTCTATAACAGTGTAGATTTCAAAGATAACCACTTCAACGAATTCCCTGACTGCAACCATAGTCTTCAGCATAGGAGCGCTG
>JAZUFX010000010.1:0-30050 GCA_045640885.1 Bacteroidaceae bacterium
TGCAACTGCTGTAGGCCTTGACATTGACGGCAAGATATATTCAATGAGCAAGGACGAAAACGGTGTATGGACCGGTACTTCGGCTCCTCAGGACGAGGGTTTCCACTACTATCAGCTGAACATTGACGGTGCAAGCGTACCCGATCCGGGCAGCCTGTACTACTATGGAGCAAGTCGTTGGGGCAGCGGAATCGAGGTTCCGTCAGGCGACCAGGATTTCTGGCAGGTCAAGAACGTACCGCAGGGCTCGATGAACGAGGTTTACTACTGGTCAACCGTTACGGAACAGATGCGTCACTGCTACATCTATTTCCCGAATGAGTATTACACTAACACCACCAAGAAGTTCCCGGTTCTGTATCTGATGCATGGCATGGGTGAAAACGAACACGGCTGGGCCGAGCAGGGCCACACCGCTCAGATTATGGATAACCTGATTGCTGAAAAGAAGGCTGTTCCTTTCATCATTGTCATTGACTGTCTGGATGCACGCGCAGCACAGCCTGCAGCAACTCCTGCCCAGGGCGGTCAGCGTCAGGGTGGCTTTGGCGGTTTTGGCGGTTTCGGCATGGGTGGCGCATTCCAGGATGTCCTGCTCAAGGATATCATTCCGATGGTTGAAAAGAACTATCGCGTAATTCCTGATACACAGCACCGTGCCATGGCCGGTCTGTCAATGGGCGGCATGACAACCCATTCGGTTACACTTGCCAATCCTACCACATTCGCATACGTGGGCATGTTCAGCGGCGGAACATTCAATACCGGCGAACTGGAAGACAACGATGATTTCAAGAAGACCAACAAGGTCCTGTTCATGAGTTGTGGCGGCAAGGAGAATATGGGTGTCATGGAGGCTGCCGAGAACCTGAAGAAGATTGGCGTCAACGCATACGGCTACATCTCTGAAGGTACAGCACACGAGTGGCACACATGGCGCCGCAGCCTGTATCAGTTTGTTCAGCTTATTTTCAAATAACCTAATTACATATACAAAATGAAGAAGTTTATTGCACTTTTCGGTGCTGCAGTAATGGCCGTAGGCGTATGCTCAGCACAGGAGATCAAGGAGGATTTCGTTCCTTCATCAATGAACCAGCCGGGACAGCAGTATCCGATGGTCAACTCACAGGGTTACGCACGTTTCCGCATCCAGGCTCCTAACGCACAGGCAGTTTCCGTAGGTCTGGGTCTTGGCGGCACACGCGGCGGCACCGACCTTGTAAAGGGTGAAGACGGCTACTGGATGGGTACTACAAGCGAACCTCTGGTAGAAGGCTTCCACTACTATCACATTACAATTGACGGCGGTACATTCAATGACCCCGGTACAAACAACTACTACGGTTCAACCCGTTGGGAAAGCGGTATTGAAATCCCGACCAATGCCGACAAGGACATTTATGCCGAGCGTGACGTTCCGCACGGATTCGTACAGCAGATTCTTGTATGGTCAAAGAGCCGTAACGAACTGGCCCGCGCATTTGTCTATACTCCTCCTACATACCACGCTGACAAGGACAATGTCAAGTATCCGGTTCTGTATCTGCAGCACGGCTGGGGTGAGGACGAGACCGCATGGATGACCCAGGGTCACGCAAACCTTATCCTTGACAACCTGATTGCCGACGGCAAGATCAAGCCCGTCATCGTTGTATGCACATACGGCATGACCAACGGCGGATTCGGCCCGGGTATGGGCGGTTTCGGTGGCGCACGTCCCGCAGCACGTCCTGCAGCTCCTGCAGCTCCCGCAGCAGGTGCAGCTCCCGCACAGCGTCCGGCACGTCCGGCAGGCGGTTTTGGCGGTTTTGGCAGTAACGAAGGCTTCCAGACATTCCTGTGCGACGAACTCGTTCCTTATGTTGACGCACACTTCCGCACCATCGCCAACAAGGACAACCGTGCCATGGCCGGTCTGTCAATGGGCGGTATGGAGACTCACTCAATCACTCTTGCCCGTCCCGAAATGTTCGGCTACTACGGTCTGCTGTCAGGCGGCCAGTATGCTCCGTCAGAAATCCAGGACAAGAAGCAGGTCAAGAAAATCTTCATGAGCTGCGGCGAGAAGGAAAGCCCCGATGCAATCATGAAGGCTGCCGATGCAATGAAGGAGGCCGGTTACGAAACTATGGGTTATGTATCACCTAACACTGCCCATGAGTTCCTGACATGGCGCCGTTCACTTTACCAGATGCTCCAGTTCTTCTGGCCTGCAAAGTGATGATTTTACAAATTTTAGAGCGGTCGGCCTTTGGTCGGCCGCTTTTTTTTGTAATTTAGCCCGCCGTTGGGAAAAGAATAACTAATTCAATCATTTATAAACCTAATTAAAGTTCACTATGAACAGAAACTTCAAATCAATTCTGGCATTCGGAGTGCTTGCAGTTCTTTGCAGCTGCGCATCGAAGAAGGCCGCAGTCGAAGAAAACGCTGCTCAGGCAGGCGTTCAGTATGACGTCGCTCCTGACCGTATCGCCAACAGAAACGTTGAGTATGACCAGTATTTTGTAGAGCTTGACGAAAATGCGGCTCCTGCCACTCCCGATGAAAAGGGCTTCATACGTCGCTGGCTTCTTCTTGAGCCTATCAACAAGCCGAATGGTGGCAACACTGTTTTCACAGACAGTTACATCCAGAAGGAACTGAACAAGGAATATTTTGCCGGACAGTTTGCAAACGCAGCACCTGTTGCCGGTTCAACAGTCGAAGTTGAATCAGAGGCTCCCCGCGCAGGCGGCCGTGGCGGATTCGGCGGATTCGGCGGTGGCCAGCAGGCTCAGCAGGCTGCTCCTGCAACAGTCAAGCAGACTTTGAAGTGGCATGCGATTGACAGCAAACTCTTCAATATCAAGCTTATCCGTTTCGCCAAGGGCGTTCGTGAGGACAAGAACGGCTATGGCCTTATTTTCAATGCGGTTACAGTCATCAACTGCGAAGAGGATATGCCTAACGTACGTCTTGCCGCCGGTTCAAACTCAGCATCAATCTGGTGGGTCAACGGCGAGCAGGTTCTTTCTCTGCAGGCTGACCGCCGTATGGTTGCCGATGACGGCATGTCACAGCTCCTCACCCTCAAGAAGGGCAAGAACATTGTCCGCGCCGCTGTCATCAACGGTCCCGGCATGAGCGACATGTGCATGCGCTTCTATAACGAAGAC
Source organism: Bacteroidaceae bacterium (assembly GCA_045640885.1). Classification (GTDB taxonomy): domain Bacteria; phylum Bacteroidota; class Bacteroidia; order Bacteroidales; family Bacteroidaceae; genus Colenecus. The sequence continues at coordinate 3,162 of JAZUFX010000010.1, forward strand.
GGCTCAATTGTGAAGAACATTACCATTACCACCAAGTAATTTTTAAATCGGAAAGCAATATGAAATCAATATTCAAGATTGGCCTTATGGCCCTTGCTTCAGTCATGGTGACTGAAACTGCTATGGCTCAGATCGGAGTACCATACATTCACGATCCTGCCACAATCACCAAGTGCGACGGAAAGTACTATACTTGGGGTACAGGCGGTTCCGCCCTCGTTTCAAATGACGGTTGGGTATGGACAAGCGGTGCACGTATTTCTGTAGGTGCCGCACCTGACATGATGCAGATAGGTGACCGTTATCTTTGCGCATACAGCACCACCGGCGGCGGTCTTGGCGGCGGTCACGCAGGTAAGATCGTTACCATGTGGAACAATACCCTTGACCCGACATCACCTGACTACAAGTGGTCAGAACCCATTACAGTGGCTTACTCGGAAAACGATGAGGACTGCGATGCCATCGATGCCGGTCTGCTTATGACTCCCGACGGCCGTCTGTTCGTTTCATTCGGTACATATTTCGGCTTCATCCGTATGTGTGAGCTGAATCCTGAAACCGGTGAACGTCTCGACTCTCTGGCTCCCGATATCAACATTGCCGTTGACTGCGAGGCATCGGACATCATCTATAATGATGGATGGTACTATCTGTTCGGTACTCACGGAACATGCTGCGACGGCGTGAACTCAACCTACAATCTGGTATGCGGCCGTTCACAGAGCCCTACCGGTCCTTTCATTGACAAGGTCGGCCGTGACATGGTAGAAGGTGGCGGACGTATGTTCCTCGGCGCAAGAGACGGTTATACCGGTGCCGGTCACTTTGGCCGTTACATCATTGAGCCGGGTGTTGAAAAGGTTTCACTGCACTGGGAAGCCGACTACTATCAGGGTGGCCGCAGCACATTGGCTATACTTCCTATAGTATGGAAGAACGGTTGGCCCGAGGCAGGCTTCAACATCAAGGACGGTGTTTATTCAATTGAGTCGGAACGTCGTGGCTACGCTCTTGAACTTGCTACCGAATACGTCCGTCTGAATGCCGGCCGCGGCATGGGCGGTATGTTCGGCGGCGGTGCACAGTCGGCCGACAATACTGTCGTTCCTTTCCAGAAGCTGGAAGACGTTATCGGCAACTGGCCTGCAGGCAACATTGACGTACGCATCTGCGACTATCAGTTCCGTCCCAACCAGAAGTGGGAACTCGTAGCTCTTGAAGAAGGTACACTTGGCACTCCTTACTACAAGATTGTCATTTCAGGTACAAACCGCGCCCTGACAGCAGGTCCTAACAAGACTGTCATCTCAACTCCTGAATTTACAGGCGCTCCCGAGCAGATGTGGTCTATCGACCAGCTGACCGACGGTACATACCGTATCATGCCTAAGGCTGCTCCCGGTTGCAGCGAGCCTGTATGCCTTATCTCGGCAGGTGACTCGAATGCATCGCTCGGCAAGTTCAATATGGAAAGCGATGACTGCAAGTGGCGTTTCAACCAGTATTGATTGAACTGATTGCATAATAACTGAAGAAGGGACCCGCAAGGATCCCTTCTTTTTTTTTGCAGCACTACTGAAAGTCTTGTGAAATTCATTAATGATGAGCCGCAGAAATGTGTATTATTGCGGCTGGAAAATTATCTACTAATTGAAAAACAAAAACTATGAAAACAAAAATCGCATTGATGGGACTGCTGGGCATCTTAACCATGCAGTCATGTACAGAGACTCTGATTGACTGTGAAGGTTCCGATGACCATGTAAAACTGACGCTGAAGCTGGCCTCCATCGAACAGATGCCTTTTACCGAAGTCGTGAACTGCATGACCAAAGGCGTAGCATCGCCAGTGGGAATCTGTTCCAAGATCCATTACGCAGTCTATTCGTACAAGGACAGTGTCCTGACAAAGAAACAGGAAAACCAGGACCTTGGCAGCGAGGGGTTCGGCAGCGCAATATTCAATCTTGAGGAGGGAAACTACAAGATTGTGGTCATTGCCCATAATGGTGACGGCAATCCGACCATGACCGATCCCACCAGAATTTCCTTTAACAACAGAAACAGTCTGAAAGTGACTGATACATTCCTTTACAGTGCCGATGTGGACATAACCAGGGAAACTCATGTGCTTGAATTGGAACTGAAGCGTGCAGTTGCCATGTTCCAGTTGAAACTGGACGATTCAAGCCTGCCTGAAAACGTGAGCCTGCTGCGTTTTGAATATACAGGCGGCAGCAGCACCATTGATGGAACTACGGGTCTGGGATGTGTCAACAGCAAGCAGAGTGAAACGTTTGAATGTCTGCCCGGAGTCATGGAATATGGGATATATACCTTTGTCCGCCGCGACAGCGATGCGCTGAAAATAAAGGTAAGTGCCATGGACAGCTTAGGGGTGATAATAAAGGAACGGGAATTCCAGAATGTGCCGATAACCTGCAATTACATTACACGCTATACGGGAAAACTGTTTGCCAATGAAAACCTGGCATCGGCATTCAGCGTGACTATGGACGGAGAATGGGCAGGTACCAGAGATTTTACGTTCTGACCGGCGTAAGGACTATCGTACCGTAATGTGCAGGCAGGTCTGCTTCGTTTCGAATTTTACATAGCAGCGGTCCTGCTTGCGCATATCGTATGCCACTTCCATAAGAATCTGTTTCATCTTGTCGGCCGATGCCTTCTTGCCTTTGATGGGTGTCTGGAAGGTCAGGTAGGAAATATCGACGGTCGTGCCGTAGCAGTGGCAGGAATTTGTGCTTGAATTAATGTTGGTCTTCTGAAGTTTTTTGATGTCCTGGGGGGTGCGCATCACGCTTGTTACAGTGAAGCGGTGGTTGCGGTTGTACCCGCGGTTGAAAAGGGAATCCTGGAATGCACGTCCCATGTCCTCAAGCAGTCGTGCCGCTTTCGGTACCAGATAGGGTGACGAGTGGGTCAGTGACTGTATGTGATAGTATTCGCAGCTTTCAATTTTCCTGAGGCGCCGGCACGATTCCATGTCCTCGCGACTTTCCATACCGCTTACCCCGTTCTTGCGTGCCGCTGCCAACTGGACATCGTTCACGTCGTTGAAAATGCGGCTGTACTGGCGTCTTGGCTCGGCATGGTCGGTGTTGCGGTTTATTTCGCCCTCGGTTACAAGCTGAACGATGTCACGGCTATACTCCTTCATGCACCCTGGAATGCGGTACATCCCAATCCCCAACAGTATGACTGCTACATAGAATACCAGCATTCCGATGAAGAATGTCACGTTCCTTATTCCGTCCAGCCTGAAGACTTTCTGGAGCGTGTTCCCGTACCATTTGATAAAGCGCGGGTGGTATATCTCAATCAGCATGCCTACCAGCGGCATAAGGGTGGTTGAAACTTTATAGCCTATGGCGTCGGCAGACTGATATCGGTAGAACTTGCATACAATGAGAAGGGTAACGAATATCAGAAAGTACAGAATGGAGAACGTCCATTTGAAGGCGTTCTTTTCCAGCTTGTGCGTAATGAAAAACAGAATTGCGGCACTGCCAAGGCACAATGCCCATTCCAAGGCAAGAAAAAGTCCCGGAACCGACCGGTCGGCGGAAATGAACCACTTGCCGGCGGCATCGATCCATACAAAAAGAACAATGGCAAGGATGACAATCCTGATGGTTCTTATCTTCCTGTCAAGGACCCTGTTGTCCCTGCTCCTTTGAGACTGGTTAGTTGTACCGGTTTCCATATCAAGTACAAAGTTAAAGTTTTTGGCGTGTGTGTTGACTAGGTTCGGGCGTTTTTTGTAAATTCGCAGAAAAATATTGGAAATACTGTTATGAAAGAACTTGACTGGGCGAATCTGCCCTTCGGTTATATGAAGACCGACTGGAACGTAAGAATATCTTATAAGGATGGCAAATGGGGCGATATTGAGGAAACCGACTCCGAATATATTCCAATCCATATCGGTGCAACCTGTCTGCACTACGGTCAGGAGTGCTTTGAGGGAATCAAGGCTTTCAAGGGTGCCGATGACCAGGTACGTGTATTCCGTATGGATGAGAACGCAAAGCGTATGCAGAGCACCTGCCGTGCTACCATGATGCCTGAACTGCCTACCGAGACATTCTGCGAGATGGTAAGGCGCGTTGTCAGGCTCAACAAGGATTACATTCCGCCTTATTCAAGCGGCGCATCACTGTACATACGTCCGCTGCTGATAGGTACCGGTGCCGAAATCGGTGTCAAGCCGGCCAAGGAATATCTGTGCATTATGTTCGTAATGCCTGTAGGTCCGTATTTCAAGGGCGGTTTCGGCGCAAACGGCGCACAGGCCTATGCTCTGGTACGTTCGTATGACCGTTCGGCACCTCTCGGCATGGGTAAGTACAAGGTGGGCGGCAACTATGCAGCAAGCCTGTATGCCCATCACATTGCACATGAGAGAGGCTATGCCAGCGAGTTCTACCTTGACGCAAAGGAAAAGAAGTACATTGACGAGTGCGGTGCAGCCAACTTCATTGGAATAAAGGGCAATACATACATCACCCCGAAGTCAGAGTCGATTCTGCCTTCAATCACCAACAAGAGCCTTATGCAGCTTGCTGCCGATATGGGCCTGAAGGTCGAGCAGCGTCCTGTTCCGGTTGAGGAGCTTCTGGAACTTGACGAGGCAGGTGCCTGCGGTACCGCTGCCGTCATCGCTCCAATCCAGCGTATTGACGACATTGAGCTGGGTACATCGTACGTCATTTCAAAGGACGGCCAGCCGGGTCCTGTTCTCACCAAACTTTACACAAAGCTGCGTGGAATCCAGTATGGCGTTGAGCCCGATCTGCACCAGTGGACCGAAATAATTGACGTTGACTGATAGATGGGGAAGGGAAAACTGGCCAAGTTCGCTGACATGGCGACATATCCGCATGTCTTCGAACCGGCCTGTTCATACAGGGAAGTGATTCCTTTTGAAATGAGGGGCTGCTGGAACAGCTCCTTCTTTCATAATGACGGGCCTATAGTGCTTGAACTGGGGTGCGGCCATGGCGAATATACTGTCGGTCTGGCCGGTCTGTATCCCGACCGCAATTTCATTGGCATCGACATAAAGGGCGCACGCATGTGGACCGGTGCAAAGATGTCTCTTGAAGCGGGCATGAAGAATGTCGCGTTCCTGAGAATCGACATAGGCCTTATTGAACGTTTCTTTGCGCCCGGCGAGGTCAGCGAGATATGGCTCACGTTCCCCGATCCGCAGATGAAAAAGGCTACCAAGCGCCTTACATCGACCTTCTTCCTGGAGCGTTACCGCAAGATACTCAAGCCCGGCGGCAAGATACACCTGAAGACCGACAGCGGTTTCATGTACACATACACATGTGCCAATGTCGCACACAACGGCCTGCCGGTCGAATTCCAGACCGATGACCTTTATGCCAGCGGTGATGCCGACCACATACTGTCCATACGCACCCATTATGAACAGCAGTGGCTTGACCGTGGCAAGACAATAAAGTACATTGTGTTCAATCTGCCGCAGGACGGTGAACTGACTGAACCCGATGTTGAAATAGAGATGGATGATTACCGCAGCTACGGCCGCTACAGCCGCAGTGGTTCAAAAACAAGCAAATAGAGTCTGTTATGACATTATATCCGAATCTTATAAAGGAGGCGCTGCAGACTGTGCGCTATCCGGGAACGGGCAAGGACATTCTTGCAATGGACATGCTTGAGGATGACATACGCATTGACGGAAACAGCGTTTCGTTCTCACTTATATTCGAGAAACCTACAGACCCGTTCATGAAATCCATTCTGAAATCGGCTGAAACGGCAATACAGCTCAAGGCCGGTAAGGATGTGAAAGTTGACATCAAGGTCAAGACACGTCAGGCACCGCGTCCGGCAGACCCCGAACTGCTTCCGGGCGTCAAGAACATAATTGCCGTGGCAAGCGGAAAGGGCGGAGTGGGCAAGTCAACCGTTGCCGCCAATCTGGCTGTGGCCCTTGCCGGACTTGGCTATAAGGTAGGTCTTCTTGACGCCGATATCTTCGGTCCTTCAATGCCGAAGATGTTCAAGGTCGAGGACGCGCGTCCGGTTGCCGAAAGTATTGGCGGCCGTGACCTTATAGTGCCGGTCGAACAGTATGGGATAAAGCTGCTTTCAATAGGTTTCTTCGTCGATCCGGAGCAGGCTGTCCTGTGGCGCGGAGCCATGGCAAGCAATGCCCTGAAGCAGCTCATTGCCGATGCTAATTGGGGCGAACTTGACTATTTTGTGATAGATATGCCGCCTGGAACCAGCGACATTCACCTGACTCTTGTGCAGACTCTTGGCATAACGGGTGCGGTGGTTGTCAGCACGCCCCAGGAGGTCGCTTTGGCCGATGCCCGCAAGGGTATTGACATGTTCAAGAATGAGAAGGTGAACGTTCCGGTACTGGGACTTGTGGAGAACATGGCATGGTTCACCCCGGCCGAGCTTCCCGAGAACAGGTACTATCTGTTCGGAAAGGGCGGATGCGCCCGTCTGGCCATGGAGATGCACGTGCCTCTGCTCGGGCAGATTCCAATTGTCCAGAGCATCTGCGAAGGCGGTGACAATGGCGTGCCTGTCGCGCTTGACCCCGATACGATAGTCGGTCAGGCTTTCCGTGAACTTGCCCAGTCTGTGGCAGTGGCAACCGATGCCCGCAACCATCAGCTTCCGCCAACCGCTGCGGTGGGTACTCACAAATAAACAAAGCGGGCTGCCAATTTCTGACAGCCCGTTTTTATTCTGTTTCTATTGTTCAGACCAGGAAGCGAATTACCTGGCTGTTCTCTACAATTTCGGGCAGGGCGTTGATTGCATCGATGGCCTTGGTGGCCTTGCAGTCCTGAACCTTTTCGGTAATTACTACAATTGAGACGTTGCCCGGATCGTTGACGTCCTTCTGGATGATGGTCTCAATGGAGATGTTGTTTTCGGCAAGTATGCCGGTAATCTTTGCCAGTACGCCGCGTTCGTCGCGTGAGGTTATGCGGAAGTAATAGCGGGCCGAAGTTTCCGATATCGGAACAAGTGTGGCTGAATTGCCCAGGTTGAACCAGCCCATAGGCAGTGCTGCACGCTTGCCGGTATCGACTGAACGGGCCAGTGATACAAGGTCGGCAACAACGGCGCTGGCGGTAGGCATGCGGCCTGCACCGGCACCGGTCTGGAGTGTCTCGCCAAGGTTGTCGCAGTTCAGATAGACTGCGTTCAGAACACGGTTCACGCTTGACAGCAGATGGTGCTTCGGCACGAAGCACGGATGTACACGTGCATCGACACGTTCGCCGTCACGGTTGTAAATGCCAAGAAGCTTGATGGTGCAGCCAAGTTCCTTGGCTATGGCAATGTCCTGGGCAGTGATTTTCGATATGCCAGTTACGTGTATCTTTTCAAAATCGACGCGGTGTCCGCTGCAGAGGCTTGCAAGCAGGGCTGTCTTGTGGGCCGAGTCAATGCCTTCAATGTCAAAGGTGGGGTCGGCCTCGGCAAAGCCCAGACGCTGGGCATCCTTGAGCACGGTGTCAAAGTCAAGACCTTCCTGGGCCATACGGCTCAGAATGTAGTTGCAGGTACCGTTGATTATGCAACTCAGACTCTCTACGGTTGAACCTACCAGACCTTCCTGAAGGCTGCGTATTATTGGAATGCCGCCTCCGACAGCCGCTTCAAATAGAACGTGAAGCCCTTTTTCCGCTGCAAGGGGGAATATCTCGTGGCCGTGCTTGGCAAGCAGAGCCTTGTTTGCAGTTACAACGTGCTTGCCGGCGTTCAGGGCTGCAAGTATCCACTTGCGGGGCATGTTGTAGCCACCGGCAAGTTCAACCAGAACGTCAATGCCGGGGTCGGCAATCATTGCATCGGCATCGGTAGAAACGGTATATCCCTTTGCCCTGTACGGGGCCACTTCCTCATCGGTCTTGGCGCAGATGCATGCAAGCTCCAGGTCTATGCCCAGTTTCTCCCTGTATTCGGCCTTTTTCTGTTCAATGATGGAAATTACTCCACCGCCAACCGTTCCGGTTCCAATAAGTCCAATGCGTAACATATTATGATGCTGTCAAATTTTTGATTTGCAAAAGTAGTAAAACTAATTGATATTCATGTATGCCGCCGCACTGTCGGCGCAGCGTTCCCCGTCAATGGCCGATGATACTATGCCGCCGGCATATCCTGCACCTTCACCGCAGGGGAACAGCCCCTGAAGACCTGTATGCTGGAGCGTTTCGCTGTCGCGCAGAATGCGGACCGGCGACGATGTGCGTGTCTCGACGGCAATCATCACCGCTTCACCGGTAAGAAAGCCGTGGCAGCTCTTGCCGAATTGCAGGAAACCCTGCCTGAGCCGCTCGGTCACGAACTTCGGCATCCAGAAATGCAGGGGCGACGAAATGAGTCCCGGCGAGTATGACGACTGGGGCAGGTCAAAGCTGAGCTTGCGGTTCACAAAGTCGCTCATGCGCTGCGCCGGAGCAGTCTGACGCATGTTGCCGGCCTGCCAGCAGTCACGTTCCAGCTTTTCCTGAAAGCGCATCATGACGAGCGGGTCGTGTAAGTCGGCATCGGACTGCGCCACGTCTTCAATGCGTGTTTCGACCACCATGCCGGAGTTGCTCCACTTTGAGTTGCGGCCCGACGGTGACATGCCGTTCACCACAATCTGCTCGGGGCCCGATGCGGCCGGAACTACAAATCCTCCGGGGCACATGCAGAAACTGTACACTCCGCGTCCGTCAGCCTGGGTCACAAAGCTGTATTCGGCGGCGGGAAGATATTTGCCGCGTCCGCTGCGGTTGTGATACTGTATGCTGTCAATGAGCTGTGACGGATGTTCAAGGCGGCAGCCTACGGCCAGTGGCTTGGCTTCAATGTCGAACCTGTTCTGAGCGAAGTAACGGTAAACGTCACGGGCACTGTGGCCAGTTGCCAGAATCACCGGTCCCATGAAACGCAGCTGCTGTCCGTGGCAGGTGGCCTCGACTCCAAGCACCTTGCTGCCTTCAAGAATGAAACCGGTCATGAGAGTCTCGAAATGGACCTCGCCGCCGCAGCGCTTTATGGTTTCGCGCATGTTCTCAATGACACGCGGCAGACGGTCTGTGCCTATGTGCGGGTGGGCATCGGACAGGATTGCGGGACTGGCGCCGTGCTGGCAGAAAATGTTGAGTATTCGGTCTGTGCTGCCGCGTTTCTTGCTGCGTGTGTAGAGCTTGCCGTCAGAATATGCACCGGCACCGCCTTCGCCGAAACTGTAGTTCGATTCCGGGTCAACCTTGTGCGTGCGTGAAATGGCGGCAATGTCAATCTTGCGGTCATGGACATTCTTGCCGCGTTCAATCACAATGGGACGCAGACCAAGTTCAATGAGGTGAAGGGCTGCAAAAAGACCGCCGGGTCCTGCGCCTACAACCACAACTGCGGGCTTGCCGTCAACGGGACGGTAGTCAATGCTTTCAAACTCGTTCTCAGGCGGAAGTTCGTTGACGAAGACACGCAAAGTCAGGTTCACGAATATTGTGCGTTGGCGTGCGTCTATGCTTTTTTTCAGAGTGCGCACTGCGCTTATGGTGCGTATGTCAAGCCCGCACTGGCGTGAAACGGTTTCTTTAAGTGCCTGTTCGCTGTATGCAAACTGCGGCTCGACCCTTAACTGGAGTTCCTTGATCATTATGAGAACAATTGCTTGAAAGCCTCTTCCACCTTGTGGACAGGCACTATCCCGATTCTGTATTTCCCGGTGTCAAGACCGTGCATGTTGTTGCCCGGTACAAGTATGCGATTGAAGCCCAGCTTTTCGGCTTCGGCAATGCGCTGTTCGATGCGGCTTACCGGACGTATTTCACCTGAAAGGCCGACTTCGCCCGTCATGCACACGGTAGGGTCGACTGCAATGTCTATGCTGCTTGACAGGATGGCGCTTATTACAGCCAGGTCAATGGCAGGATCGCTTACACGAAGTCCGCCTGCAATGTTCAGGAACACGTCCTTCTGGCCCAGCTTGAAACCCACACGTTTTTCCAGAACGGCCAGAAGCATATTCATTCTGCGCACTTCAAAACCTATGGCGTTGCGCTGGGGCGTGCCATAGACGGCTGTGCTTGCCAGTGCCTGAACCTCAATGAGGAAAGGACGTACGCCTTCGACCGTACACGCAATGGACACTCCGCTCAGGCCCTTGTGGCTGTCGGTAAGCAGCAGTTCGCTTGGGTTGTTTACCTGGCGCAGTCCGTTCTGGCGCATCTCGTAGATTCCAAGCTCGGCGGTACTTCCAAAGCGGTTCTTGATGGGACGCAGTATGCGGTACAGGTAATGCTGGTCACCTTCAAACTGCAGTACGGCATCGACAATGTGTTCCAGAATCTTGGGACCGGCAATGCTGCCTTCCTTGGTTATGTGGCCTATGAGCAGGACCGGCACTCCGCTTTCCTTGGCGTACTTGAGCAGTGAGGCGGCGCATTCGCGTACCTGCGTTATGCTGCCTGCGCCTGAATCGGCATATTCGCTGCATATGGTCTGTATGGAGTCAATGACGACAAGCTGCGGCTGCTGCTCCTTTATCCGGGAGTAGATGCTTTCAAGGCTTGTCTCGCAAAGTACGAACAGATTGTCGTGGCTTGAGGCATCGGCGCTGTCGGCCTCAATGCGGTTGGCGCGCATCTTTATCTGGCTGGCGCTTTCCTCGCCCGATACGTACAGCGTGCGCAGCCCTCTGAGTTTCATGACGGCCTGCAGTACGAGGGTCGATTTGCCTATGCCGGGTTCGCCTCCAAGAAGGACAAGCGAGCCGGGTACCAGACCGCCGCCGAGCACGCGGTCCAGTTCGCTGTCATGCATGCTTATGCGCTGTTCTCCGCTTGCCTGGACATCGGCCAGTTTCATGGGGGCCGATGCCTGCCCGCGTTCTCCGGCTGCGGCCATTCTTGCTGCCGGGGCGCCCGATGCCCTGACGGTCTTTTCGACCATTGTGTTCCACTGCCCGCATGAAGGGCACTTGCCGCTCCACTTTGGAAAGTCGGCGCCGCATTCCGTACACAGGAATACCGTTTTCTCTTTGTTCACAGCCATGGATTATATTTTTTTGCTCATGCGGCTCCAGAGGATGATTCCGTATATGGAGTTCATGGTATAGAATACGTATTGTATCATCATGATAGGCGCATACGGCACTCCTCTTGTCATGGCTATGGACCACATGACCAGCTGTGTGCCGTTGACCACAAGCCACATGAACCACTGTTCCACGAAGGCCAGCGTCAGGAGCAGCTGGGCTCCTACGGCCGCCGTCATTGCCATGGCGTCAGATACTGGCTGCGGGTCATCGGTCCCACGGAGAATCAGGCTCACGGTCCATACGGCCGCAACGCTCAGAACCACAAGCAGAACGCGCTGCCACCAGTTCATCCAGCGGGTGCGTATTCCGTCCTCCTCGGTCTGCAGACGGCGTTTGCGCCACTGGAAGAATCCTATGAACTGCATGGGGACATTATACAGAAGGAACAGGACAGCGTTGGCGTACAGACCGCTTTTCAGCGCCATGTAGCCCTGAATGGCCGATCCAATCAGACCGCAAACAAAGTTCAGGCTGTTGCCTTTGCATCCGAATATTATGCACAGAATGCTGAACACTCCGGCAGTGAAGCTCAGCGCGTTGAAGGAATTCTGCGGCAGCATGCTTACCGCCAGACTCATAATGATGAATCCCGCTATGAGAAACCAGTCCCACCAAGTGAAGTGCGGGAGCGAGAACAGCCTATTCTGTCTTTCCATGCTGCAAATTTACAAATTATGCCATTTTTTTCTGAATCATTTCATCACGACATTTTCAATATAGTCAATGCGGTCCATAACAGAAGGCTTGAAGAATGATGTCACCGCCACTACGGCGTTTGCCGCAAGGAAATTCTCCCGTGGGGCAATGCCGACAAGAAGCCCCACAATACTCTTTGTTGCAGATGCAATGTGGCAGCAGGCATTTTTCGAGTAGCCGTGATATGTTTCTGACAGGACAAGGCGGCCGTCCTTGATGACCGCTATCTGACAGATATTCGATTCTGTATCCTTCATATGGGGCAATCCATCCGCATTACCCGGACCGGTGCGGCGGCCAGCCTGCGCGCGGGCCCACGTCCGGGTCCGATGCATACTTGAACAGCGATATGGCATCGGATTCCCGCCATGGCCTGAGAATCAGTCTTTTTGTTTCCAATATCTGCATAGTCATTTTTTCTTCCAGCGTTTCAGCATGGGGAACAGCATCCGGCAATGTTCCCTCATCTGTTCGTTCGTCATCCCGGCCTGAGCACCGAACTGCGAACACATTTCTATGTATTCCTCCATTGACCCCTTGTCAGTGAAATCGCCGTCCTTATAGCAGTACTTGCAGTAATCAAAGTTGGCGCTGCCGTCAGCATTGGTGCCGCATACGTCATCGGACGTCATGGGCATGCCGCAGCTTTGGCAGAACTGGGGCAGCTGTCCTTCCAGGAAATGCTTCTCTTTAGTGGGGAAAGCGGACTCATAGCGCTCAAAGCCTTCAGGGTCATCATCGGCTGCGAAATAGCCTTTCGGAGGGCAGTACGTCCAATCCCTGCCGCCAAGGTAACCGGGAATCAGTTCCTGTGCAAGGAAATAAGGTACCGGATCATCCTTGGGTTCTGCGTGATAATGAATGCCAAGGCTGCTGGCAAGCACGAAACCGGCATTTCCGTAAAAACCGATATTGCCTTCAAAACAAAGCACTCCGATTCCCATTCCGCGGGCCTTTTCCAATGAGAACCTGAGCAATTCAAGGCCGTAACCTTTCCGCTTCCAGTCGGGATGTATGCTTATCGGACCCAATGTCCAGGCTTGCAGGACATCGCCGCTGTCCGATGTGAGCTCTGCGCGGGAATACATTACATGGCCGATAATCCGGCCGCCTAATTCCATCACAAGGTCAAGTTCCGGGATGAAATCCGGATTGCTGCGGTATCTGTTCAGCACGAAATGTTCCAGGCAGCCCGGACGATATACATTCCAGAATGCCTCTCTTGTAAGGTTCTCTACTTCCTGCCAGTCGGCAGGTTCTTCCAATCGGATATTATACTCTCTGATATTTTCCATTGTTTCAATCTTTTATGTTGTTTGCCGGGCACGTGTCAATGTTCTCCGGAACAGACTCTTTACCAGAATCTTGTGGAACACCCAAATCCCGATGAAGTATATTCTGCCAAGTAAATTGTTGAATTTCACGACAGTGGTGACCGATGCATCCTGCCAGCCGTCTTCAGGCCGTGAACAATATATGCCGACCTGGAAGCACAGGTGCCTGTCGTTCTTGCTGATTATGATTTCTTCGTCGTTCCTGTCGGAAACCAGGTTCCTGAATCCACTGCCGCCCTGCAGGCCAAAAGGCTTTACAATGGCGTTCCGCAATTTGAAAAGCCACGCCACAGGCCGGGGAAAGTTGCAGAACATTTCCTCGAATATATAGTCCGATGACAATGGTTCCGCCGGTTTTATCCTCTTGGAGACAGTGTCGCTGTAATCGGATGGCAGGTATTTGTCTATCAGTTTCATGCTTTCTGTATCGTTATGCGAATATACGGATAATATCTGTATTCCGGACCATGACCGGAATCAGGGAGTAAAAAAATGGTGCAGTCTGAGGGTGTCTGCCCAAAAACCAGTAATTTTGTGCTTTAATAAAAATAGGCGCAAGTGAAGGTACTCAAATTCGGAGGCTCATCGGTAGGTTCAAAGGAGAGCATATCCAGTCTGAAGCAGATTGTGGAATCGCAGCAGGACGATGTGATAGTGGTGGTTTCAGCCCTTGGCGGAATCACAGACAAGCTTATTGCGACAGCCGGGATGGCTGCACGCGGCGAGCGTCAGTTCGAGGCCGAAGTCACCGCCATGCTTGCCCGCCACGAACAGATGGTATGCGACGTGGTGGCACCGGAACGTCAGAGTCTGGCACTTGACGGCATTCACGGGCTGTTTGACGAACTGTCGGACATCATGCACGGACTGTTCCTGCTGCGTGACCTGTCACAGCATACTCTCGATACCATCGAGAGCTACGGCGAGCGTCTTTCGTCGCAGATTGTGGCACAGCTCATTGACGGCATTGTGCTGTTCGATTCACGCGAGTTCATCAAGACCGAACACCGTCAGGGCAGCCATACCATCGACCGTGACCTGACATACAGCCTTATCGGCAAAGCCTTCGCCAGTCTGCCGCACAGGTCTTTGGCTCCCGGATTCATATCCAGCGATGCTCAGACCGGCGAAACGACGAATCTGGGCCGTGGCGGTTCGGACTATACCGCCGCACTTCTTGCCGCTGCACTTGATGCCAGCGTCCTTGAAATATGGACCGATGTGGACGGATTCATGACGGCCGATCCCCGCGTGATAACATCGGCCTATCCCATAGACCAGCTGAGTTACATCGAGGCAATGGAACTGTGCAACTTCGGTGCCAAGGTTGTCTATCCGCCTACAATATATCCGGTGTATCAGAAGAATATTCCAATTCTCATAAAGAACACCTTCAATCCGTCGGCCCGCGGCACTGAGATTGTAAGCCGTCTGCCGGAGAACTCGAAGCCCATCAAGGGCATTTCAAGCATAAACGACACGGCTCTCGTTACCATGCACGGACTTGGCATGGTGGGCGTGGCAGGTATCAGTCTGCGTATGTTCAAGGCGCTGGCCGACAGCAATATAAGCGTGTTCATGGTATGCCAGTCTTCAAGCGAGAACAGCATCTCGGTGGGTGTCTGCAATGACGATGCCGGGACTGCGGTCTGCGTTCTTTCGCAGGAATTCGAAAAGGAGATTTCGCTGGGTGCCATTGACCCCATTTCCTGTCAGATGGACCTGGCCACTGTGGCCATAGTGGGTGAAAACATGAAGCAGAACCCGGGTACCAGCGGCAAGCTGTACAGCGTGCTGGGACGCGGCGGTATCAATGTCATTGCAAGTGCCCAGGGAGCTACAGAAATAAACATATCGTTCGTGGTTGAGAAAAGGCTTCTGAGAAAGTCCCTGAACCTTATCCACGATTCGTTTTTCCTGTCCGAGTATCAGGTGCTGAACCTGTTCGTATGCGGAGTGGGAACGGTCGGGAACAGCCTGCTTGAGCAGATACGTTCGCAGCGTGAAAAGCTTATGCAGGAGCGCGGTCTGAAACTGAACGTCGTGGGCATAGCCAGAGGAAACAAGGCCATGTTCACGCGCGAGGGCATATCGCTCGACAACTGGCGCCAGCAGCTGGAGAACGCTCCGGCCAGCAACATAAGCCGTCTGCGCGACGAGGTGATTGGAATGAACATCTTCAATTCCGTTTTCGTTGACTGCACCGCGAATGCCCAGGTGGCCGGCCTGTACAGGGATTTCCTGGACCATAACATATCGGTCGTGGCAGCCAACAAGATTGCCACATCCGAAAAGTACGACGACTATGCCGAACTCAAGCGCATTGCCCGCCGTCGCGGCGTCAAATTCCTGTTCGAGACCAATGTCGGTGCCGGACTTCCCATAATCAACACCATAAATGACCTGATAGCAAGCGGTGACCGTATTCTCAAGTTCGAGGCCGTCCTGAGCGGTACGCTCAACTTCATTCTCAATACGGCAAGTGCCGATGTCCCCTTCAGCGAGGCTATACGTCTGGCAAAGGAAAAAGGGTACAGCGAACCGGATCCGCGCATTGACCTGAGCGGCAAGGACGTGCTGCGCAAACTGGTCATACTGGCCCGTGAAAGCGGCTACCGTCTGGAGCAGGCCGATGTCCAGGCCGATGATTTCGTTCCGAAACAGATGCTGGAAGGCAGCCTTGAGGACTTCTGGAAGAATCTGCCGTCGCTTGACAAGGCTTTCGAGGAGCGTCGCCAGAGAGTCGCAGAGTCGCACAGGTGTCTGCGTTTCGTTGCAAAACTGGAAAACGGCAAGGGCAGCATCAGGCTGGTCGAGGTTGAAGAAGACCATCCGTTCTACATACTTCAGGGAAGCAACAACATCATATTGCTTACCACCGAGCGTTACAAGGAATCGCCTATGCTCATTCAGGGATACGGTGCCGGTGCCGGCGTTACGGCGGCCGGTGTATTTGCCGATATCATGAGCGTTGCAAACAGATAATAAATTCAACTATATATGAAATTCTACAGTACAAACCATAACTCGCCCGATGTCACACTGCGTGACGCGGTAGTCAAGGGACTCGCTCCTGACCGTGGCCTTTACATGCCCGAACAGATCAGGAAGCTGCCTGCTTCCTTCTTTGAAAACATTGACGGTATGTCCTTTCAGGAAATGTCATTCGAGGTGACAAAGGCATTTTTCGGTGAAGACATTCCCGAACAGGATCTGAAGCGGATTGTCTATGACACTCTGGCTTTTGAGACTCCTGCCGTGAAGGTTGAAGAGAACATATACTCGCTGGAACTCTTCCACGGTCCCACACTTGCATTCAAGGATGTCGGAGCGCGTTTCATGGCCCGTCTGCTGGGTTACTTCAACAAAGACGAAAAGCAGCTGGTCAATGTCCTGGTAGCCACGTCGGGCGATACCGGCAGCGCCGTTGCCAACGGCTTCCTCGGCGTGCCGGGCGTGCATGTCTATGTGCTGTACCCCAAAGGCAAGGTGAGCCCCATACAGGAATGCCAGTTCACCACTCTGGGCAGGAACATCACCGCCATCGAGGTTGACGGCGTGTTCGATGACTGCCAGGCCCTGGTCAAGAACGCCTTCATGGATGCGCAGTTGAACCAGGCCATGAAGCTGACATCGGCCAACTCGATAAATGTGGCACGTTTCCTGCCTCAGGCGTTCTATTATTTCAACGCCTACGCACAGATGAAGAAACTGGGCAAGGCCGATGACCTTGTAATCTGTGTCCCAAGCGGCAATTTCGGCAACATAACCGCCGGCCTGTTCGGCTGGGAGATGGGCCTGCCGGTAAAGCATTTCATAGCAGCCAACAACGCGAACGACATATTCTACAAGTATCTGCAGACGGGCAAGTACAGTCCGCGTGCATCGGTACAGACTCTGGCCAATGCCATGGATGTGGGCGATCCGAGCAATTTTGCCCGTGTGCTTGACCTGTACGGCGGCAGCCATCAGAACATTGCAGCACACATTGACGGTGCCACTTATACCGATGAGCAGATAGCTCAGACCATGAAGCGGTGTCTGCAGCAGACCGGCTATCAGCTCGATCCTCATGGCGCCTGCGGCTACCGTGCCCTGAAGGAACTGCTCAAGCCGGGTCAGACCGGCGTGTTCCTTGAGACGGCGCATCCGGCCAAGTTCAAGGAGAAGGTCGATGCCATTACCGGAGCCGATGTCGAGATTCCGGCACGCCTTGCAGCCTTCATGAAGGGCACCAAGCAGAGCGTTCCCATGACCAGGGACTTTTCCGATTTCAAGAAGTATCTGCTGGCCGAAGCAGGAAAATAACTCATTATGGCACATCAGGAGGTTCCGTTCAGCCAGCTTGAAATACCCATGCAGGAAATATGGTCCTTCATGGGCTACGGTTCTGACAGGACTCCTGACAATGAAACCGTCAGTACCGCAAAGGAGATGCTGGAACAGGCGTCATCGGTCCTGCACCCGAAATTCGAATACCATTTCTTTGACGGGCGGATTGACCTTGACACCGAGCGCCTGATTATTGACGGTCCGGACGGCCCTGTAAGTTTTGCCGCCGGAAAGATAATATGCCGTCAGCTGAATGCAGCCCGCCGCTTTGCCGTCTTTGTGGCTACGGTGGGGCGTGAGTATAATGACTGGATAAAAGGCATTGAAGCGCAGAACGACATGTTCCGTACATACGTGGCCGACTGCGTGGGCAGCCAGATTGTCGAATCGGCGGCCGACTATATGGAAAAGGTGCTTCAAAATGAAATCGATGCGCAGGGGCTGAAACGTACAAACCGTTACAGCCCGGGCTATTGCAGCTGGCACGTTTCATGCCAGCCCGATATTTTCAGCCTTTTTCCCGAAAAGAATCCCTGCGGCATAGAGCTTAACGATTCCTGCCTTATGCTCCCCGTGAAATCGGTGAGCGGCATAATAGGAATAGGGAAGGATGTAAGATTCCTTCCCTATTCATGCGGTATCTGCACAATGCAGAACTGTTTCCGCCGTCACCGCAGTTAACAGTCTTTATTTGACTCTCCAGACGTCAAGGGTGATGCCGCCGCCGGCACCGCCAAAGCTTGGCTGGCACAGGAACAGGCTTTCGTTCATCCAGGCGTACTTGCTGTCCTTCGGGGCTTCGAACTTCGGGGCGCAGCGGAAATACATGCCTCCCTGTCCGCCCATCTTGATGATGCCGCAGTTGCGTACGTGTATGTTCACTCCGTCATCGGTACGTATGCAGTATATGGCTTCAATCTCAGTACGGCCGTCAACCTGCATCTGGTAATCGGCACCGCCGGGAAGGATTTCACCCTGAATGTCCTTGCCTTTGAATGTTCCGCCGGTAATTGGAATGACCGTGCGTGTGCCCTTGCCGTTGTCGCCTACCGTGAAAGCCTGTCCGAGTGAGACATTCAGGCGTACTACGTACTCAAGATCGGGACCTTTAGGGTCGCCGTTTGCATCGGTCTGCTGCTGCGGTGCGCCGAAGCCGAATTGTGCCTTTGCAATCAGACAGCCGAATACAGCCAGGACGGCTGTAGCAATGAGAAGTTTTCTTTTCATAATCTGGTCAGTTAAGTTTAATGTTTTGATGCCATAAAGGTAATCCATAAATGGGAGATTTGCTAACTTTGCACGCGTTATGACCAAGTCTGTTTCCAGAAGCCTGACCGTATGTTCGGCACTGGCCGTTGCCATTCTGCTGCTCGTGGCTGCAGGCTTGTGCATCGGACCTGTGAACATTCCATTCGGCAAGGCTGCCGGCGTGGTTTTCGGACACGGAAGCGGCAGTGACGCATGGGATTACATAATACGAGAATCGCGCTTTCCTTCAACCGTCACCGCACTGCTGGCCGGTGCGGCGTTGTCGGCATCGGGCCTTATGCTGCAGACCGCATTCCGCAATCCTCTGGCGGGGCCTGACATCCTGGGCATAAACGGAGGCGCCGGTCTTGGCGTAGCAATAGTGATGATGCTCTTCGGCGGCAATTTGAGCATGGGCTCCATGAGCCTGGGGGCATCGGTCTCCGTCATTGTCGGAGCTATGGCGGGCGCTATGGCTGTAACGGGACTGATACTCGCCCTGTCTGCAAGAATCAAGAATCCTGTCGTACTGCTCATTGCAGGCGTTATGGTAAGCTATCTGGCATCGGCTCTTATTTCGCTGCTGAACTTCTTCTCGACGGCCGAAGGGGTGCATTCCTATACAATGTGGGGCATGGGCAATTTCGGAGGCGTAAGCCTTTCCAGACTGCCTCTGTTCGCGTGTCTTGCTCTGGCCGGGCTGCTGGTGGCATTGCTGCTGGTAAAGCCGCTGAATGCCATGCTCCTGGGCGACATGTACGCAAGGAACCTGGGCGTGAATGTCAGACGTGCCAGACTGATGCTTCTGCTTGCAACCAGTCTTCTGGTTGCAGTGACAACGGCTTTCTGTGGTCCTGTATCGTTCATAGGACTGGCTGTGCCGCATATTGCAAGGCTGATGCTGGGATCGTCGGACCACCGCAGGCTCATGCCGGTTACGGTGCTTTCGGGTGCTGCCGTCGCGCTGGTATGCAACCTTGCCAGTTCACTGCCGGGCGACCGCGGACTGATTCCGCTGAATGCCATTACTCCGGCAATAGGCGCTCCGGTTATTCTGTATGTGCTTTTGAAACAACAGAGAAGAGACTGACACATGAGAACCGATACGATATTCCCTCTGCTTGTCGAGTGCCTGCGCACTTCCATCCTGGTGTCCGGACTGGTAATCATCATGATGTTGCTCATCGAGGTGTTCAACCTCAGGTCCGGCGGACGCATGATGGGACAGCTGGGCCGTCATAAGGTAGGGCAGGTCCTGCTGTCCGCCTTCCTCGGGACTGTTCCGGGATGTATGGGCGGCTTTGCCAGTGTCTCGATGTACAATCACGGAATGATCAGTTTCGGTGCTCTTGTAGCCATGATGATTGCATCGTCCGGCGATGAGGCCTTTGTCATGCTGGCCATGTTCCCGGAGCAGTCGGCTTGGATATTTCTTCTTCTTTTCGTCGTGGCAGTGGTGGTAGGACTTGTCATCAATGTCTTCCATAAGGGAGCCACGGAAAATGACACGTGCCATTCCATGGAGGTACATGCCGAAGACGTGAATCATGCACATGAACATGAATGCCGCCATTTCGGATGGAAACGTATCGTGCTGATACTTGGAACTTTGCTGTTCATAGCGGCTTTGCTTATGGGATTGCTTGAAGAAGGCGGTGACGAATCGGACTGCACATCTTTCAGTCTTCTGTCCGAGGAATGGATGTATTGGCTGTTCTCCATTCTAAGCCTGGTTCTCATTGCAGTCCTTTGCTTTGCCAAAGACCATTTTGTTGAGGAGCATCTGTGGCACCACATAGTATGTCATCATCTGCCAGGTATTCTGGCATGGACTGCGGGAACTGTTTTTGTTGTCGATCTGCTGATGCAGAGCCTTGACCTGAATGCATGGATAAGTGACAATACGGCAATAATGATACTGCTTGCGGCACTGGTGGGGCTTATTCCAGAGTCTGGCCCTCACCTTGTGTTCGTCACAATGTTCGCTGCAGGAGTGGTACCCATGCCGGTACTTCTTGCCAGTTGTGTCAGTCAGGACGGACATGCTTCACTTCCGCTCCTTGCTGAGAGCCGTTCCAGCTGGCTGAAGGCAAAACTTGTCAATCTTATTGTGGCGCTTGCTATCGGATATATCTCTTTGTCTGTCGGATTTTAAGGTCTGGCACGGTTTTTGCAAGAGGTATGTTAAATAGGAAACGATATGAAAATCTACGGATTTCTTGCATCATTTGCAGTTTCAATGGCATTTGCCATGCCGTTGTCGGCGCAGACAACACTTACTCTCGAAGAGTGCAGAACCAAGGCTCTTGAGAACAGTTCCCAGTCAAAAATAGCCCGTGAGAAAGTCAATGCGGCGACTTATGACAAGAAGGCGGCTTTTGCCAATTATCTGCCAAAGGTCTCTGCTACAGGGCTTTATCTGCATAATTCAGAAGATATTTCGTTTTTGAGTCCTGAAACCCAGTCGCAGGTCTCAACTCTTGGTAATTCTTTTCAGAACGTTGTGACCGATGTCCTGACAAGCAATTTGTCGGACATTAAGATTCTCAGTCAGTTTGTATCAAAACAGGATATACAGAAGTTTGTTGAGAATCTGACACCTGAGCAGGTGAGAGAACAGTTGAACCGTATTGGTGGGGAATTGGCTGACAACCTGTCAATGGATCTGGACAATGTGTATGTGGGCATGGTAAGCGTTGAGCAGCCTCTGTATGTAGGTGGCAAGATACGCGCATATAATAAGGTTACCGATTATGCACGTGAGCTTGCATCGGTCCAGATGCAGGGCGAAGATGAGAAAGTCATTCTTGCAGTTGACGAGGCATATTGGCAGATTGTGTCTGTGGCAGCCAAACTGCGTCTGACTGACCAGTATGTGGAATTGTTGGAGCAGATGGAACACAATATAGTTGCGTTGCAGTCTGAAGGACTTGCAACCCAGTCTGATGTCTTGTCTGTCCGTGTCAGATTGAATGAGGCCCAGATGTCACAGGTTAAAGCATTGAACGGTCTTGCCTTGTCACGAATGCTGCTGTGCCAGCTTTGCGGTCTGCCGCTTGACAGTGACATTTCTGTAGCTGACGAGGGCTGCGAGCTTATGTATGTCAGCAAGGACTCTGTATCCTATACGCCTGAAAGCATAATTGAAAACCGTACCGAGTTGAAGAGTCTTGACCTTGCTGTTAACATGTACAATGAAAAGGCTCGTATTGTCCGCGCTGATTTTCTTCCGACAGTGGCACTTACCGGCAATTACGTACTGACAAATCCATCGGTCAGGGGCGGTGTCAAGTATGATTTCAATGATATGTGGAATGTCGGGCTGGTAGCCAAGTTGCCGCTTTTCCATTTCGGAGAGGGAATGAACAAGTACCGCCGCGCCAAAAGCGATGTTCTGATGACTCAGTATCAGCTTGACGATGCCATTGGAAAGGTTAACCTTCAGGTCTCTCAGTATGAAATGAAAATTAAAGAGTGTGATTCCCGTCTGGCAATGTCTGAAAAGAATCTGGATAGTGCCAGCGAGAATCTAAGGGTGGCCAATGTCGGGTTTTCTGAAGGTGTGGTAGAACCGTCTCTTGTGATGGCGGCTCAGACAGCATGGCTTAAAGCCAACAGTGAGCAGGTGGATGCTACAATAGAAAGAATAATGGCCGATGTCTATCTGCGTCAGGCAATTGGAATGTTGAAATGAAACATATTTTGGATATGAAGGAGACTGATGAAAAAGACAAAGTTCAGAGATTGAACATAGCTGTGTCGCTGATCTGTTTTGCAGCTGTCATTGCAGTTGTATGCGTTGTCGGCTATCTGACTGCCCGTAACAGCGAACCTGAATACATACAGGGGCAGGCCGAGGTAAGTGAATACCGTGTTTCCAGTAAGGTACCAGGCAGGATTGAACGTATTTTCGTACAGGAGGGACAACAGGTCCGGGCAGGTGACACATTGGCAGTTCTGTATACTCCTGACATTGATGCCAAACTTGCTCAGGCGCAGGCTGTCCAGAATGCTGCAACCGCCCAGAACGCCAAGGCCCAGAAAGGAGCGCGCGAAGAACAGATTCAGGGCGCATACGAACTCTGGCAGAAGGCCAAGGCCGGTCTTGAAATATACGAGAAGTCTTATAAAAGAGTGGAAAGCCTTTTCCAGCAGGGGGTTGTCAGCGAGCAGAAACGCGACGAGGCCAAGGCCCAGTATGATGCGGCTGTAGCAACTGAAAGGGCTGCTGAATCGCAGTATAGAATGGCTGTGAACGGTGCTGAAAGAGAGGTGAAGGAGATGGCTGAAGCCCAGATGCATCAGGCACAGGGTGTTGTGGCAGAAGTGAATTCATACATTGCCGAAACCATTCTTACCGCAAGTATGGATGGCGAGGTCAGTGAAATATTCCCTATGGTCGGTGAACTTGTAGGAACGGGTGCTCCTATTATGAACATAGCAGTCATGGATGACATGTGGTCCAGTTTCAATGTCAGAGAAGACTTGCTTAAAGATCTTGGAATGGGAACAGTCTTTGAGGCCTACATCCCGGCTCTGGACAGGACTGTCCAGATGAAGGTCACGTATATGAGAGATCTCGGTTCGTATGCCGTATGGCGTGCAACAAAAGCTAAAGGCCAGTTTGACCTGAAGACTTTTGAGGTCCGTGCCGTACCGTTCAGAAAAATAGAAGGGCTGCGTCCGGGAATGAGTGTGGTTATTGAAAAGAAGTAAATCATGCCGTTGACAAAGCATGCGGTGCTGAAAATAGCATACAGGGAACTTCGGAGAATGACGTCCAGACCCCTGTATGTCCTGAGCATGGTTATTGCACCACTGTTCTGCTACATATTCTTTACCTCTCTGATGAAAGAGGGACTTCCTGAGAATCTGCCCGCCGGTGTCGTTGATGCCGACAACTCATCGGTCTCAAGAAATATTCTCAGAAATCTGGACGCATACCAGCAGACAGGGTTCATAAGGCAGTATTCCAATTTCGCCGAGGCTCGCAATGCAATGCAGAAAGGTCAGATTTACGGATTCTTCTATATTCCCAAGGGTCTTGAGCATGATGCTTCGAATCAGAACCAGCCGCTGATATCAATCTATACCAACGGCTCATATCTGATTCCGTCAAGTCTGCTGTATAGGGACATGAAGACTATGGCAACCATGGCAAGTGCGGCTGTGGGACGTCAGGTCCTGCTTGCCAAAGGCGCAGGAATGGATCAGGCTATGGGATTCCTGCAACCTATTCAGATTGACATGCATGCACTTGGGAATCCCATGTTGAACTATTCCGTTTATCTTACCAATACGCTGCTGCCTGCAATTCTGGCTCTGATGGTTCTTATGATAACCTGCTTCTCAATTCATACCGAGCTCAAGGACGGAACAGCCAGAGAATGGCTTGATATGGCAGACGGTGACATTCTCAGGGCTGTAAGCGGCAAGCTTCTGCCTCAGACGGCTCTGTTCATACTTATGGCGGCAATATACCTTATTCTATTATATGGGATTCTGGGCTTTCCGCATAACAATGGAATCTGGCCAATGGCACTGGCTGCGGTAATGCTGATACTCGCTTCGCAGGGATTTGCCGTATTCATAGCATCGGCCATACCATCATTGAGATGGTCGCTAAGCCTTTGCACTTTGTGGGGTGTGCTTTCAATTCCCATAAGCGGATTCTCTTTCCCGGTAATGGGTATGCCTCCGGTTCTAAGAGCATTGTCATGGCTGTTCCCGTTAAGGCACTATTTCCTGATATATGTGGACCAGGCATTGAATGGAATTCCATTCATGTGCAGCGCATGGTTCTATGTGGCTTTGCTGGGTTTTATGATAATGCCTCTGCTGGACATCTGGCTTCTTAAAAGGACTGCATACAAATACACTTATCTGCCATGATTGAAAATATCAGAAAAATACTGTTCGTATGCGGAAGGGAACTGAGAAAGACGGTTTCCGATTCAGGTGTCATGGTATTCTTCCTTGTGGTTCCTTTGCTGTATCCTCTTCTGTATGCCTATCTGTACAGTGGAGAGGTGGTACGTGAGGTGCCTGTCGTGGCGGTCGATCAGAACAGAAGCGTCATGAGCCGCGAGTTCCTGAGAAAGACTGATGCTACGCCAGACCTGCATATTGTGCAGTATTGCAGCGATATGGAAGAGGCCAGAAATCTGATGTACCATCATAAGGCTTATGGCGCTATACTTGTGCCGGAAGATTTCAGTTCACGTCTGACGTCTGGACTTCAGGCTACAGTGGGCACATATTGCGATATGAGCGGACTTCTTTACTACAAGTCTTTGCTCAGTGGAACTACCATGGTGTCGCTTGATATGAACAGGGATATCCAGAAGGAGAAACTGGCCGGACTGACAAGCGAACAGCTTGAAGTGCAGACCATGCCAATCAGAAACGAATACATCACGATGTTCAATCCTGCAAACGGATTCCAAAGCTTCATCATTCCTGCAATACTTATTCTGATTATACAGCAGACTATGGTGCTTGGTGTGGGCATGATGGCCGGTACCGAATATGAACAGAGAAAGACCGGACGCCTGCTTCTTGGTGGAGAATATAATAATCCGCTGCTTGTTCTTATCGGAAAGGCTTTTGCCTATTTGCTGGTCTATGCGCTGATGTCGGTGTATCTGCTTATGCTGGTGCCATATCTGTTCCATATGCCACAGTTGGCGCATCTGTCAACACTTGTGGCATTTATGGTTCCGTTACTTCTGGCGTGTGTGTTCTTTTCGATTGTGCTGGCATTCTTTGTCAGAGACAGGGAATCAGGCTTCCTCTTGTTTGTCTTCGTCTCCGTCCCGCTGGTATTCATATCCGGAATATCATGGCCGGCTTCAAATATTCCAGCGATCTGGCGTGTCCTGTCCGTGATATTCCCGTCAACTCATGGAATAAACGGATTCTGCAGAATTGCAGGTGACAGCGCACTTCTTGGAGATGTGGTTCATGAATATACCAGTCTGTGGATTCTGGCTGCGGTATATTTTATGTTGGCATTGCTGGCATTCATAAATTTCTACAGGTCAAAGCATATTCCGGGGTATGAGTTCATTAAAGCACGTCGCGACAAGGTGGTGGACACTATGACGGAAAGGCTGGACAAGGTTGAAGGAAAACTGTTGTCAGTTCATGAAGATCTCCAGGAAAAGCGCGAATCTATTCGTGAAGATCTGAAAGAAATCCACGACAAGGTCAGACAGCGTAAGAACCGGTCTGACAGGAATCAGTCCAACGGGTGATAATAATTTGCGGTAAGTCCGCTTTCCGGATGGATAATTGCAATGAAGTCATTCAGCAGTAATTCGGGGTGGAATGCCGTCTCTTCAAAATATGGAGTTCTATAAACATCGCATACCCATATTTTCCTGTTTTGGAATGGAAGAAAGCGTGAATATCCGCTAAAGTCTTTTTCCAGTTGACCGTATGTCAGATTGCCACTCGTACTGTTCTTGAGAAACCAGATATCACTGTCTTGTGCCTTTTCATACACACTTTCAAAAGCAAGTGGAATGGAACCGCTTCCGCTCATATCCGCAAACGCATAATCGGCACCGGCATCGGCAAGCATGATGCCTATGGTACTCATGCCTCCAGCGGTGTACCATGCAGAACCGCTACGCGTGTCCAACATGACTTTCGGATTGTCATGGAAGTCTGATGCCAGACCTGCAAGCGATTCGTATCGGTCGCGAATGACATTGAACAGAGAGTCTGCCTTGTTCTCTGCACCGAACAGCCGTCCGTAGAACCGGATCCATTCCGCCCTTCCCAGTGGTGATGTTTCCATGTAGTCCGCACATTGTATCAGGGGAATGCCCAATTTTTCAAGTTGGGCATAACCGTTTCCTTCAAAGGGGGAGACGAATATGGCATCAGGACTGATTTCCAGAATTTTTTCAATGTTAGGGTACATTCCGCTGCCGCAGTCTGCAATCAGACTCTCGTCAATCATGGCATGAATGGTCGGGTCGAATATGTACTCCGGTTCGCAGACACCGGCAATATGGTCGGCGACGCCCAGTTCAACCATAAGGGCCGCCAGGTTGTTGCTTGTCACAACCACGCGTTCGAAAGTCCTGTCTAGTGCCAGTTCCTGGAGAATGGAGCCTTCCTTCCACGGGTTGGCAATGG
>JAZUFX010000011.1:0-6623 GCA_045640885.1 Bacteroidaceae bacterium
ATTGCCAGGCGCACCATGCAGACGGCCCAGCACCGCTATGACGTGGCGCACCACATGTATATTACGGGCAACTCGACCATGCTGGAACTCAACGAGGCCATCACGGCCAAGGACAGCGCATACCGCGGATACATATCGGCCATGAGCCGCTACTGGCAACTGTACTACACCATACGCAGCATGACGGGTTACGATTTTGAAAAGGATTCAACAATTGAACACGAGATAGAAAATGGACTATAAGCTTCCACCAAAGAAATGGTACGTGAAATACCGCATTCATATTGTAGCAGGCATGCTCGGCATCGGCCTCATAATACTTCTCATCAAGGTCTCGACAGGGCCCAAGGTGCTGCGTGTCAACAGCGAGAGCGTGCAGTTTGCAACGGTCACCAGCAGTGAGTTTTCGGAATACGTGAATGCCGACGGCACGCTGCAGCCCATACAGTCAATAAAAGTCTATACGCGTGAAAGCGGCTACGTTGAGCAAGTCCTGCGCCAGGATGGTGCCATGGTAAGCAGAGGCGACACCATTCTGGTTATGAGCGACCCCGAGCTGGAGCGCACCATTGAGAGCGAGCGCGAATCGTGGCGGCGCCAGAACCGCTCGTACCGGACCAGCATGATTGAAATGGAGCAGCGAAGCCTGACTCTGAGCCAGAGCATGCTTCAGACGCAATATGAACTGGGACGCTTGGAGAAACAGCACGACCTGGCCCTTGAGGAGTACCGCATGGGCATACGCAGCAAGGCGCAGATGGAGGTGGCCGATGAGGAATACCGCTACAAGATGGAAACCGAACGCCTGCAGCTTGAGAGCCGCCGTCAGGACTCGGTGCTGAACGTGATCCGCCGTGAGGAGCTTGAGGACGGTCTGCGTGAAGCCCGCCTGAAGCTGGAACGCGCTGAGGCCCGCTTGAACGACCTTGTGGTTACAGCCCCGGCCGACGGCCAGCTGAGCGGCCTTGCCGTGGAGCCCAGCCAGCGCATATCGGCCGGCACCTCCATAGCCGATGTCAAGCGCATGGACGGTTTCCGCATGCGCCTTGGCATAAACGAGTTCTACATTGACAAGATAAGTGCCGGACAGCCCGCCACCGTCACCTACGAAAAGAAGACCTACCCCATGACCATTGCAAGCACCGTGCCTGAAATCAAGGGCGGCCAGTTCGATGTGTTCCTTGTGTTCACCGACTCCATGCCCGACAACGCCCGCATAGGCAAGAGCTATCAGGCCCGCATCGAGCTGGGCGGTCAGGAGCAGTCTGTGGTAATTCCCAAAGGCAATTTCTACAATTACACTCACGGTCAGTGGATATTCAAGGTCAATGCCTCACATACCCGCGCCGTACGGGTACCGATAAGCGTAGGTCGCCAGAACCCGCGCCATTACGAGATTACTGGCGGTCTCCAGCCCGGAGACGAGGTCATCATCACCGGTTACGAGCGCATTTCCGATGCCGACGAACTGGTGCTGAATTAGGCAAATCTATCCTCAGAAGACGGATTCAACGCTTCACCTCGATGGAAGGATTCAATTTCTGCAGATGTGACACAACGCGGTCTGCATTAGCCTCTGAAGTGCGGAAATCAAAAAATGTGACACCGTTATCATGCAGAACCAATGCTGAGCTTTTTCCTATTATGTTCTTCTTGTATGTAACGGTGGCAAGCTCGGATATCCTGATTGGACAGTTCTTTAACTTGCGCGCATATACCAGACCGGCTTCTTCATCGACAGTCAGAACATCCAGGTAATTCTGCTCCATAAAAACGACTCCGACAATCAGAACAGGAAGACAAACCTGCAGCAAATCATCTGCACCGGTGTCGCGTCCACCCACACCGAAAAGCTGAACAAGTATCCAGACCATAATAGCACAGCTCGTAACCGACATCACAATCGTAATCCATCTGGCTAACTGCCAGTGGCTTGTGTTTGAATAAACAACTTTCATATGCGCTGATTGCTCCAGAATATCCAATGAATTTCACAAATATATTCATTCAGATGAAAAGCGGCAAGGAATGGTGCCAGGAACTTATGGGAACTGGAGGGTGAAGACAGTGTATGGGTAATGGGACGAGCAGGTCAGAGTGCCGCCGTGAAGCTGCATGATCTGGCGGGAAAGGGCCAGGCCTATGCCGCTGCCACTACCCTTCTTCTTCGTGGAATAGAACGGCAGGAAAATCTGCTCCAACTGGCTCTCCGGAATCTCCGGACCATTGTTGGCGACGGTAATGCAGGCCTTGCCGCCGGGGGCCGATGCCAGTACGCTCACGTAGCCGTCCTGTACACCTTCAGTAGCCTGCACAGCATTGCGGATAATGTTGAGCAGTGCGAGCGACAGCAGGCTGGTGTCGGCACGCAGAACAACGTCTCCCGCCGTTTCAAAACAGATACGCTCATGGCCCGGCTCTTTGGCCAGCAGAGCCTGCAGCTGCTGGAAAATGCCGGAGGCCGGAACATCGGTCATACTTGGCTGTGACAGGACAGTGAGTTGGCGGTATGACTCAAGGAAACTGCACACGTTGTGCGCCTGGCTGTTGATTATGCCTATGGCTTCAAGACGGTCCTCCTCACTCTGCAGTTCCGGGTTCTGAATCATGAAATCGGTCAGCGAGACAATGGGTGTCACAGTGTTGCGCAGTTCGTGCGTCATTATGCGCAGAATGCGCTCGTAATAGTTCTTGCGGGTCTCAAGTTCGTTCTGGTCACGACGGTACGACGCCAGTATGCGGTTCATGTCATGCGATGCCTCTCTTAGCAGCAAATCATCGGTCTCAGGGATATGGAGCATGGTGTCGTTGTTCGATATTGCGCGTGACATCATGACGGTCTGGTTAATAGGATAACGGATTAGTTGCACCAGACGGACTATGGCAGCCAGCAGCAGTATGGCATCAAGAACGGCAAGTGCCGCATGCACTTTGAGCAGCGGCACGAATGCGGCGGACAGAACGACTGTGAATGAGACCGATGCCGCCACACGCCATGTGTAGTGACGGCTAACTGATGCCATAGCGTTTCATCTTGTTGTACAGGGTCTGACGGCTGATGCCCAGTTTTTCGGCCGCTTCCGTATAGTTTCGTCCCGAAGATTCGAGAGCATCCTGTATGGACTGACGCTCCATCTCCCCGAGTGTTATCTGCGGCTTCTCATCTGGTTTGCCAGTATTTCCGCCAGCCGATGTGATGCTGGGATGAGCCGATGATGAATCCGGTGATTGCAGCTTATCGGCTGTCTGAATCCGCAGCCGTCGCTTCGCGATGGCTTCATTAAGTTTGGCTATCAGGTCGTTGTTGTCCCATGGCTTCTGAATGAAATCGACCGCACCGTTCTTGAGCGACTGCACGGCCAGACTCACGTCACCGAATGCCGTTATCATGACCACTGCAGGCGGGTTTTCCAGTCCGCTGCGGTGCATTATGCGGTCCAGCCAGAACAGCCCGTCCTGCCCGTCCAGATGGTCCTGGCCGAAGTTCATGTCCAGCAGCACGGCATCGGCATCACCGGCACTGACAAGAGCGGGTATGAGCTGAGGGTCACCGACAACGGCTACACTCCTGAACTGGGTCTTGAGCACCAGATTCAGCGTGCTGCGAACCGCCGCATTATCATCAATCACAAGTATTCGGGCATCGGTCATATCATTGCAAAAATAGATAATATTTGCTGCCTGCCAAACAGAGGCTATTCCGATTTGACAATGGTGTAAGGTTCGATGCGGGCAATGCGGCGTATCTGGGCGGCTACGGTCAGGGTCACAAATGCGGCCACTATCAGGAAGACCGACAGGTAGAACAGCGGGCCGTAGTTGAACATCTGCTCCCAGATGTGAATAGTTGATGATGAGCTAAGCAAATGGAAGAAGGTGTAAGTCAGCGGGAACGCAATGGCGGCCGATATGAGCAGCAGCCACAGATAGAAGCGGCCCAGCAGGGCGGCAATCTGGCGGGTCTTTGCGCCGTTTATCTTCCTGATGGCCATTTCCTTGCGGCGCACTGTGGTTTCCATTGTGACAGCCGAATAGATACCCAGAAGAGAGATCACCAGAGCAATGCCGGCAAACAGCCAGAATATGCCCATCAGCTGGCGTTCCACCTGAGACGTTGCCTGTACCGAATCATACAGTGTGGTAATTTGCACACCCTGTCCGGAATGCTCCCCGAAGACCTTTTCTGTGATGGCCTTACGGACTTCATCGGCCTTGTCAGGCATGCATTTCACCATGTAAATGGCATTTCCGCTGTAAATTGCATTTTCGCTGAATGTAAGGTACGAATAAACTGAAAGCACTGCTGAATCATAATTCGACTTGCCCAGACTGCCTTTTGCATCGTCAATAATACCTGCTACCGTTAAGGTTTTCACTCCGTCGCTATTCGTATAAACAATAATCGGTTCACCGGCTTTGAGCTCGAGACTGTCAGCCAGTTGGGCACCGACCATTATCTCATCGGCGTTACAGAACCACCTGCCTTCAAGCAGTTTGGCACCAAAGAACTGCAGCTGTTCAGGAGTGCACTGACAGTTAATGCCATATACGGTATTATAATAGGAATCATCCGGTAACCTCAATCCGACAGCAAAACCAGTCAGCAATCCGTCGTAGCTATAGCTTTGCACGTATTCCCGGACCGAAGGTAGGGCATCAAGCACCTGCTCCATCTGAACACCAGTTGAGTTGTACTGATTTGCGGACGGAATGATAAGAATCTCCTTCATCTCCTTTTTTGAAAACCATGGATAGACGCTTGAATCATTCTTGCGCACCTGCAGGAGCATGGCGCACAGCAGAGTCACGAAAATGAAGCTGATTGTCATCTGTCCGCCCATCATGATGTTACGCCACAGATGATGTCCGCCAGAGGTTCGCAGATGCGGCTGCATGGCATTGTTCCTTATGCGGACTGTGGCAATCCACGCCACCAGAAGACCTATTAGCAGAAGTATGCCTATATGCTGGAAGCCCTGCTTCAGCATTACACCCGTGTCAAACTGGAACTGTAATTTCAATGGCAGACTGATTTGCAGCATAGGTGTGCACAGCTTAATTATGACAATGGTGGCCAGTCCTACCAGAAGCATGGTGACAAGCACCTGAGTGCTGACCATCAGCCACAGGTCAACTGTCCGCGCTCCATTGACCTTTCTCAGCGTGTATTCCCTGTCGCGTTTGAAAATGCTGCTGACCAGAAGATGCAGGAAGTTGCCCAATGCTGCCAGCAGGACAATCAGGCCGGGAGCCAGAATCAGCAGCATTATCCAGTAAAAGCTATCGCCCATATTATACTTGATGTCATATATCGGAACTGCCTTGAAGCGGACATCCCCAAAGGAAATGCCGGCCAGCTTTTCGTTAAAGTCTGAAATGCTGACACCTTGACGCAGAAGAACTCTTGTGTCCACGTATGAATGGTCAGAGAATGAGTTCATTATCCAACAGCCAAGCGGAATGAATGTGTTCATGGAATTGTTGGGAGGCAGATCCTCCACTACAGCCCTGACAGTGAATGTCCTGCCTGACAGGCGGTCAGTGAACCTTTGCCCGATGGCTGCATCGGCCGAACCGAACAGCTTTCGCGCAAAGTGTTCCGTCAGGAGCATACTGTTCACAGAATTCATAGCAGCGTCCCAGCTTCCTGCCAGAAGAGCTGGACTGTAGATATGGCGCAGAGTAGTGTCACACTCTATTGCATACAGTTCTTCGTATTGTTCATTACCAGACAGTCTCATTTCCTGATTCATTACGAAAGAATCATCTTCAATAATGAATTGCGTAGGGCTCTGGGTAGAAAAACGGAAGAACGATTCCACTTCAGGACAGCGGTTCATTATATCTTCCGGATTAACCCAGTAAATAGGTAACGTATTGTAATAATCGTCCGCCAGAACTCTCATTTCAAACACTCTGTCATGATTCTTATAATAATTGTCTATGGTGAGAAATCCGTGCACAAAATACGCACAGATGCCGAAGCAGAAGAACGCTACGGCCAGTCCCACTATTGTGAATACAGTCTGGAATCCTCCGCTCCAGAGATTGCGGAAAGTTGTTTTAAGATAATGCTTGAACATGACAGGGTTGTTGGAATTAGTATCAGGAAGGAGATGTTGTGAAACTTACTGAGGCAGTTCCTTCACGATGCTGCCGTCAAACAGGTTGATGATGCGGTTGGCGTACGAGGCATCGTGGCGGCTGTGGGTCACCATTACGATGGCGGTGCCGCTCTGGTTCAGTTCCTTCAGCAGGTTCATCACCTCCTGACCGTTCACCGAGTCAAGGTTGCCGGTAGGTTCATCGGCCAGTATCAGCTTGGGACCGGAGATTACGGCACGGGCAATGGCCACACGCTGCTGCTGGCCGCCTGACAGCTGACTGGGGAAGTGCTTCTCGCGGTGGCTGATGTTCATGCGGTCCATTACTTCCTGCACACGGCGGCGGCGCTCCTTCTCTGGTACGCCCATATAGAGCAGCGGCAGTTCTATGTTCTCGAACACGTTCAGCTCGTCAATCAGGTTGAAGCTCTGGAACACGAATCCTATGGTCCCTTTCCTGAGGACGGTGCGCTGATCCTCGTTCAGTGTGGCAACTTCGCGGTCCTGCAGCTTGTAGCT
>JAZUFX010000012.1:0-73948 GCA_045640885.1 Bacteroidaceae bacterium
TCGGCACCTGCCTTCTGCGGCTTGGCCATCAGACCACGCATACCGGACAGCTGACGAATCTGCTCCTTACTACCACGGGCACCTGAATCAAGCATCATGTAAACCGAATTGAAGCCCTGGTCATCGGAAGAAATGGTCTTCATCAGGACCTTTGAAAGGTCTTCGTTAACGTGTGTCCATACATCGATAACCTTGTTGTAACGTTCGTTATCGGTAATAAGACCCATGTTATACTCAGCCAGGATACTTTCTACCTCTTCATTACCCTTGCGTACAAGTTCTTCCTTCTCCTTCGGGATGATAATATCATTCAGGTTGAATGACAGACCGCCCTTGAAGGCCATCTTGTAACCCAAATTCTTGATTCCGTCAAGGAATTCGCAGGCGCGTGCGACACCCACCTTCTTGATTACATCGGAAATCAAGTCACGAAGAGTCTTCTTGGATATGATGTAATTGATATAACCTACTTCATCAGGAACAATTTCGTTCACGATGATACGGCCCACAGAAGTCTCTACTATATGATTGATATAATTGCCGTTTTCGTCAACGTCCTTGACCAGGACATTAACTACAGCGTGAATGTCAACCTTACCTTCATTGTAGGCAATCATAGCTTCTTCCGGTCCGTAGAATGTCAGACCTTCACCCTTTACCTTTTCAATGAAATTGCCATCCTTGTCCTTGATGGAACGGCGCAACTTGGTAATATAATAAAGACCAAGTACCATATCCTGAGCCGGAACGGTGATAGGAGCGCCATTGGCAGGGTTAAGGATATTGTGTGACTGAAGCATGAGCATCTGCGCTTCCAGGACAGCCTCGTTGCTCAAAGGCAAGTGGACAGCCATCTGGTCACCGTCGAAGTCGGCGTTGAATGCGGTACATGCCAGCGGATGCAGCTGAATTGCCTTACCCTCAATCATCTTGGGCTGGAATGCCTGGATACCCAGACGGTGCAGTGTAGGAGCACGGTTCAGCAGAACCGGATGTCCCTTCATTACATATTCCAGGATATCCCATACAATAGGATCCTTGCGGTCTACTATCTTCTTTGCTGACTTTACGGTCTTTACTATACCACGCTCAATGAGCTTGCGTATGATGAACGGTTTGTACAGTTCGGCAGCCATGAGCTTTGGAATACCGCACTCGCCCATCTTCAGTTCAGGACCTACGACGATAACTGAACGTGCTGAATAGTCGACACGCTTACCCAGAAGGTTCTGACGGAAACGTCCCTGCTTACCCTTCAGTGAGTCAGAGAGTGACTTGAGCGGACGGTTGGCTTCACTCTTTACGGCGCTTGCCTTACGGCTGTTGTCGAACAGTGAGTCAACGGCTTCCTGAAGCATACGCTTTTCGTTGCGCAGAATAACCTCAGGTGCCTTGATTTCAATAAGTCTCTTCAGGCGGTTGTTACGTATGATCACGCGACGATACAGATCATTGAGATCTGACGTGGCGAAACGGCCGCCATCCAGAGGAACCAGCGGACGCAGTTCCGGAGGAGTAACCGGAATGACCTTCATGATCATCCATTCCGGACGGTTCAGTTCACGTGAAGCACGGAACGATTCCACAACCTGCAGACGTTTCAGAGCCTCGGTCTTGCGCTGCACCGACGGATTCTCCTGACTGGCACGAGCACGAAGCTCATATGACAACTTGTCGAGGTCAAGATTGCAGAGCAGGTCATAAATGGCCTCAGCACCCATCTTGGCAACAAACTTGTCAGGATCGTTATCATCAAGCATCTGGTTTTCCTTTGGCAACTTGTCAAGAATCTCAAGATATTCTTCTTCTGAAAGAAGATCCATCTTGTTGCTTCCAAGGGTGCTTTCTGCAGCCCACACGCCGGGATTGATGACAATGTAGCGTTCGTAGTAGATTATCGAATCAAGCTGCTTGGTAGGAATACCCAGCAGATAACCTATCTTGTTCGGAAGTGAACGGAAATACCATATATGCGCAACCGGAACCACAAGCTGTATGTGTCCCATACGCTCACGGCGTACCTTCTTCTCAGTAACCTCAACACCGCAACGTTCGCATACAATACCCTTGTAGCGGATTCTCTTGTACTTGCCGCAATGGCACTCGTAGTCCTTTACAGGACCGAAAATGCGCTCGCAGAACAAACCATCACGCTCGGGCTTGTATGTACGGTAGTTGATTGTCTCGGGTTTCAGAACCTCACCGTTCGAGTTCGTCAGAATTTCTTCAGGCGAAGCCAGACTGATGGTGATTTTCGAGAAATTGGTCTTTATTTTTGTATCTTTTTTGAACGGCATAGCTTAATGTATTTTACGGTTATTATTCAAGATTGATACTCAAGCCCAAACCGCGCAGTTCGTGCAGCAGCACGTTGAGAGATTCGGGGATGCCAGGTGTTGGCATCGGATCACCTTTTACAATAGCCTCATAAGCCTTTGAACGGCCTGTAACATCATCACTCTTGATAGTCAGGATTTCCTGCAACACATGCGAAGCACCGAATGCCTCAATAGCCCAGACTTCCATCTCACCGAAACGCTGGCCACCGAACTGAGCCTTACCGCCAAGCGGTTGCTGTGTGATGAGAGAGTACGGACCGATTGAACGGGCATGCATCTTGTCTTCAACCATATGACCCAGTTTCAGCATATAGGTAACACCCACTGTTGCACACTGATCAAACGGCTCACCTGTGCCACCATCGTAAAGCTGGGTCTTACCATACTGCGGCAGACCGGCCTTGTTGGTCCATTCGGTCAGATTATCCATCGTGGCACCGTCGAAGATTGGCGTAGCGAACTTGACACCAAGTTCACGGCCGGCATGTCCAAGAACGGTTTCGAATATCTGGCCGATGTTCATACGTGATGGCACGCCCAGCGGGTTTAGAACAATATCAACCGGAGTACCATCGGCCAGGAACGGCATATCCTCCTGCTTTACAACGCGTGAGACGATACCCTTGTTACCGTGACGACCGGCCATCTTGTCACCTACGCCAATCTTACGTTTCTTGGCAACGTAAACCTTGGCCATCTGGATGATACCGTTAGGCAGTTCATCACCGATTGTAATTGCATATTTCTTGCGCTTGTTCTCAGCATCGAATTCCTTGTACTTGCGCATGAAGTTTACAATCAGTTTGGAAATCATTCCATTTATACGTTCATCGTTGGTCCATGAATCGGACTGAATCAATGAATAGTCAAGCTGTTCAAGAAGAGACTTGGTAAAGCGCTGTCCCTTGGCAATGATTTCACTGCCAAACAGGTCAAATACGCCCTGCGAAGTCTTCTTTTCTGTCAAAGACATGAGTTTCTTGACAAGAACTCCCTTCAGCTGAGCCACCTTGTCTTCAAACTCGGCATCGATCATAGGCAGCCTTGCCTTGTCGGCCATCTTTGAAGAACGTGTCTTGATGGCACGTGAGAACAGTTTCTTGTCAATGACAACACCCTTCAACGAAGGTGAAGCCTTGAGCGATGCATCCTTGACATCGCCGGCCTTGTCGCCGAAAATAGCACGCAACAGTTTCTCTTCAGGTGAAGGATCGCTTTCGCCTTTAGGAGTAATCTTACCAATCAGAATATCACCCGGCTGGATATAGGCACCGATGCGGACAATACCGTTTTCGTCAAGATCCTTGGTAGCATCTTCACTGACATTTGGAATATCGTTGGTAAGTTCCTCCATGCCACGCTTTGTCTCGCGGACTTCAAGAGCGAACTCTTCAACATGAACGGATGTAAGAATATCCTCACGTACAACACGCTCGTTCAGCACAATGGCATCCTCGTAGTTGTAACCCTTCCAAGGCATATAGGCAACCAGAAGGTTCTT
Source organism: Bacteroidaceae bacterium (assembly GCA_045640885.1). GTDB lineage: Bacteria > Bacteroidota > Bacteroidia > Bacteroidales > Bacteroidaceae > Colenecus. The sequence continues at coordinate 3,841 of JAZUFX010000012.1, forward strand.
GCCAAGAGCGAGTTCGCCGTTCTGTGTCGAATAACCTTCAGTAAGGATATCACCAGCCTTTACACGCTGACCCTTTTCACAGATAGGACGAAGATCAACAGTCATGTTCTGATTTGTGCGACGGAACTTGGGCAACCTGTATTCCTTTTCGGCCGGATCAAAACTAACAAATTCCTCATCTTCTGTACGGTCATACTTGATACGGATAACTGCTGCATCAACGTATGTCACTTCACCGTCACCTTCAGCGGTAATCTGGGTACGTGAATCTTCGGCAAGCTGTTTTTCAATACCGGTACCAACAATAGGAGCCTCGGTACGCATCAAAGGAACAGCCTGACGCATCATGTTGGAACCCATCAATGCACGGTTGGCATCATCATGCTCAAGGAACGGAATCAAAGCAGCGGCAATTGATGCAATCTGCTGGGGCGATACGTCCATAAGTTCAACCTCCTCAGGAGCGACAACCGGGAAATCGGCGTCACGACGAGCCTTCACACGGTTACGGATAAACTTGCCATTCTCATCGTATGGAGCGTTACCCTGACCAATAATCTTGTTTTCTTCCTCCTCTGCAGTCAAATATGTAACGTGGCTGTTGTCCAAATCAACGTGACTGTCGGCAACCTTTCTATACGGAGTCTCAATGAAACCAAGATCATTGATTTTTGCATACAGACAAAGCGAAGATATAAGACCGATGTTAGGTCCTTCAGGAGTCTCAATAGGACACAGGCGGCCATAATGGGTGTAGTGTACGTCTCGAACCTCAAATCCGGCACGGTCACGTGACAAACCGCCAGGTCCAAGTGCACTCATACGACGCTTGTGCGTAATTTCTGCCAAAGGGTTGGTCTGGTCCATGAACTGTGACAGTGCATTAGTTCCGAAGAACGAGTTGATAACTGCACTTACAGTCTTTGCATTGATAAGGTCGGTAGGAGTGAACACCTCGTTGTCGCGAACGTTCATGCGCTCGCGGATAGTGCGCGCCATACGGGCCAGACCAATGGCAAACTGGTTGGACAACTGCTCACCGACGGTACGGACACGACGGTTTGACAAATGGTCAATATCATCGACAACTGCGTGAGAGTTAACCAGTTCTATAAGATACTTGATAATCTCAATAATATCCTCCTTGGTGAGAACACCAATGCTCATATCAGTGGTAAGACCCAGCTTACGGTTCAAGCGGTAACGTCCAACCTCGCCAAGATCATAACGCTTTTCACTGAAGAACAGATTGTTGATTACCTCACGTGCACTTGAGTCATCGGCAGGGTCGGCATTGCGGAGCTGACGGTATATGTACAGCACAGCCTCCTTTTCCGAGTTGCACGGATCCTTCTGCAGTGTATTGAAAATGATGGAGTAATCGGATTGTCCTTCAACCTCCTTGTGGAGCAGTATCTTCTGCAAACCTGATTCCAGGATGTCTGCAATATTGTCTTCTGTAAGTTCAGCCTCACGGTCAACCACTACTTCATGACGTTCAATTGAAACCACTTCACCGGTATCCGAATCAACAAAGTCTTCAATCCTGGTTCTTAGAACACGGGCAGCAAGTTTGCGACCTATGCACTTTTTGAGATTTGCTTCAGTTACTGCAATCTCCTCGGCCAGTCCGAAGATGTCAACAATATCCTTATCGGTTTCAAAACCGATAGCACGCAGCAACGTGGTAACCGGAAGTTTCTTCTTACGGTCAATGTATGCGTACATGACATTGTTTATATCGGTTGCGAATTCAATCCATGAGCCTTTGAATGGAATGATACGTGCCGAATACAGAGGAGTTCCGTTTGAATGGATGCTCTGTCCAAAGAATACGCCAGGTGAGCGGTGAAGTTGTGATACTACGACACGCTCGGCACCGTTGATTACAAAAGTACCCTGCTCCGTCATATAAGGGATGGGGCCAAGATAGACATCCTGAATTACCGTATCGAAATCCTCATGATCGGGATCCGTGCAGTAAAGCTTCAGTTTTGCCTTCAAAGGTACGCTATAGGTCTGACCAAGTTCCAGACACTCCTCTATTGAGTAGCGTGGCGGGTCGATATAATAGTCCAGGAATTCAAGGACAAAATTATTTCTGGTGTCGGCTATTGGAAAATTCTCCGAGAAGACCTTGTAGAGGCCCTCCTTTTTGCGTTTCTCTGGTGGAGTGTCCAACTGCAGAAAGTCCTTGAAAGACTTCAGCTGAATCTCCAGAAAATCAGGACACGGCATCGGGTTCCTGACAGAAGCGAAATTTATTCTCTGATTATCAGTATTTGAAGACATATATGGAAGGATAATTGGGGAACTTTATTCTTATACGCACAAAAAGGCTAAGCACCCTGGACAGCCCTTGACGGACTGTCACCGGGATTGCTTAACCGTTTGAAACCTGCTTTGCAGGCCTGTGAAATTACTTAAGTTCAACTTCAGCGCCAGCCTCTTCCAGAGCCTTCTTCAGTGACTCTGCATCAGCCTTGGCAACACCTTCCTTGATAACGCTCGGGCATGCATCAACTGCATCCTTAGCTTCCTTCAGACCAAGACCGCAAGCTTCCTTAACTGCCTTTACGACAGCAAGCTTGTTAGCGCCGAAGCCCTTCAGGACTACGTCGAATGAATTCTTTTCTTCTGCAGCTTCAGCAGCGGCAGCAGGACCAGCAGCAGCAACTGCGACAGCAGCGGCAGCGGGTTCAATTCCATATTCATCCTTCAGGATGTTTGCGAGTTCGTTCACCTCCTTAACGGTAAGGTTAACCAGTTCTTCTGCAAGTGCTTTCAAATCAGCCATTGTTGTATAAATTTAATTGGTTTGTTACTTTTTGATGAAAAATTAATTCTCTCTTTCTCCAAGAGTCTTGAGAACTCCGTGGATGGTGCTTGCACCAGACTGCAGAGAAGAAATGACATTCTTGGCCGGTGACTGCAGGAGTGCAATAACGTCGGCAATAAGTTCCTTCTTGCTCTTGATATTTACCAAAGCCTCGAGCTGGTTTGCTCCAAGATAGAAGCTTTCCTCAGCATATGCTGCCTTGAGACCTGGGATACCGGTCTTCTTGTCTGTAACGTCCTTCAAGAGCTTGGCAGGAGCATTTGCAGAGTTGGCAAGCAACAATGCAGTAGTACCCTTGAGTGAATCATACAGAGGTGAATAGTCAGCCTCGAGCTGATCCAATGCCTTCTCAAGAAGAGTGTTCTTGACAAGAACCATCTTGATTTCATTCTTGAAGCATTTGCGGCGGAGTTCGCTGGTAGCGACTGAATCCAATCCGGTAACATTTACCAGATAGAATGCTGCATAGCTCTGAATTGTCTGCTTCAGGGACTCGATAACGAGCGCTTTATCTTCTTTCTTCATAATTGTCTGTTTTCAAATTAATCTTCCAATGACTTGGTGTCAATCTTGATACCGCGGCTCATTGTACTTGAAAGATAAAGACTCTTGATATATGTACCCTTAGCTGCCGAAGGTTTCAGTTTGATAATGGTATCAATGAATTCCTTAGCGTTCTCTCTGATTGCATCGGCTGAGAAAGAGATCTTGCCGATAGAAGTGTGGACAATACCAGCCTTGTCAACCTTGAAGTCAATCTTACCTTGCTTGACTTCCTTGACAGCCTTGGCAACATCCATTGTTACTGTACCGCTCTTTGGGTTAGGCATAAGTCCGCGAGGACCGAGAACACGTCCAAGAGGACCGAGTTTGCCCATAAGAGCAGGCATGGTGATGATGACGTCAACGTCTGTCCAACCACCCTTGATCTTCTCGATGTATTCCTCAAAACCCACATAGTCTGCACCAGCCTCCTTTGCAGCGGCTTCCTGATCAGGTGTGCAAAGAGCAAGAACTCTTGTCACCTTACCAGTACCGTTAGGAAGTGATACTACGCCACGAACCATCTGATTGGCCTTACGGGGATCAACACCAAGACGAACATCAACATCAACCGATGCATCGAACTTAGTGGTGGTGATTTCCTTAACCAGCTCAGCTGCTTCCTTGAGGGTATATGCCTTGCCAGCTTCAATCTTTGAAGCGACAGCCTTTTGGTTTTTTGTCAGTTTACCCATTTCTTAAATCTTTAATCAGTTAATGCCTGGTCTCAATCCTTTACTGTGATACCCATGCTGCGGGCTGTTCCTGCTACCATCGAGATAGCCGATTCCAGTGTAAAGCAGTTAAGGTCGGGCATTTTGTCCTGGGCAATCGCTGTAACCTGCTCCTTGGTTACTGAAGCAACCTTCTTGCGGTTAGGTTCTGCAGAACCTGACTTCTGCTTGGTAGCTTCAAGCAACTGGATGGCTACAGGAGGAGTCTTGATGACGAAGTCGAATGATTTATCATTATAGTAAGTGATAATCACCGGCAGGGTCTTACCTGATTTGTCCTGGGTTCTGGCGTTGAACTGTTTGCAAAAGTCCATTATGTTCAAACCCTTGGAACCGAGAGCGGGACCAACGGGAGGTGATGGATTTGCAGCGCCTCCTTTAATCTGTAATTTGATTATTCCAGCAACTTCTTTAGCCATTTTACCAAAATATTATATGTAAACACTATTTGGAGAAAGTAAAGACCGGTAACAATGGTCTACATTTTCTCCACTTGCATAAAACCAAGATCTATAGGTGTTTTACGACCAAAGATCTTGACCATGACCTTGAGCTTCTTCTTTGCGTCGTCAACTTCTTCAATGACACCATTGAAGCCTGCAAACGGTCCGAAGGTAACCTTTACCGTTTCGCCTACGGTAAATGGTACGAGAACTTCTTCCTGCGTCTCCTCGAGTTCAGTCGCTGAACCAAGAATCCTGCTTACTTCGGCAGGACGCAGAGGCGTTGGATTGTCCATGCCACCAAGAAAACCCAAAACATTCGGGCAATTTCTAAGTCTCTGCTTGATTTCTCCATCAAGTACAGCCTCTACCAGAACATAACCTGGCAGGTAACTGCGCTCCTTGACAACGCGTTTGCCGTTTTTAACGGAAACCACCTTTTCAGTAGGAATCAAGACCTGTGAAATGAGTTCCTCAATACCATTGTTACGTGCATCGGCCTCAAGATATTCCTTCACCTTGAGTTCCTTACCGCTAATGGCTTTCAGAACATACCATTTTTTCACTAACTCAGCCATTTCTCGAATCAATTAGGATAGATAAATTGCATTATCTCCTGGAAGCACTTATCCATGAGGAAGACTACAACGGCAATCATCAGGGAAGCTACTAATACGATGACTGCACTGCTGGCCAGTTCTTTGCCAGTGGGCCATGTTGTCTTATGGACAAGCTCATTGTAAGATTCCTTACAGTTTGAAATGAAATTCTTGAACATAATCGTTATTCTTTTGGCAGGGGTGGCAGGAATCGAACCCACATTGACGGTTTTGGAGACCGCTGTTCTGCCATTGAACTACACCCCTAAAAGAACCCGTCCTGTTCAGGACAGGTTCAATTGTCTATTAGTCAAGGATCTTTGTTATCTGACCTGAACCTACGGTACGACCACCTTCGCGGATAGCGAAACGCAGACCTACGTTGATGGCAACAGGATAAATCAGAGTAACGGTAATCTCAACGTTATCACCAGGCATTACCATTTCAGTTCCTTCCGGCAGAGTGATTTCACCGGTGCAGTCCATTGTACGGATGTAGAACTGAGGACGGTACTTGTTACGGAATGAAGTGTGACGACCACCTTCCTTCTGTGTCAATACATAGATAGAAGCTACGAATGTGGTGTGAGGCTTGATCTGACCCGGATGGCAAAGAACCATACCGCGCTTGATTTCTGCCTTTTCAATACCACGGAGCAGCAGACCTACGTTATCACCGGCTTCACCCTGCTCAAGGAGCTTGCGGAACATTTCAACGCCTGTAACGGTAGTTTCCTTTTCTTCACCAAGGCCAAGGATTTCAACCTTGTCACCTACCTTAACGACACCAGTCTCAATACGACCGGTAGCAACAGTACCACGACCGGTAATTGAGAAGACGTCCTCAACAGGCATCAAGAAAGGCTGGTCAACTGCACGAGGAGGCAGTGGAATCCATTCGTCAACGGCAGCCATAAGCTCCATAACCTTGTCTTCCCATTCAGGAACACCATTCAGGGCACCAAGAGCAGAACCGCGGATAATAGGAGTATTGTCACCGTCGAATTCATATGCGTCGAGAAGTTCGCGCATTTCCATTTCAACGAGGTCAATCATTTCAGGGTCAACATCCGGTGAATCGCACTTGTTCAAGAAGATAACCAGACGAGGAACGTTTACCTGACGGGCGAGCAGGATGTGCTCACGGGTCTGAGGCATAGGACCATCAGTAGCGGCAACTACAACGATAGCACCATCCATCTGAGCAGCACCGGTAACCATGTTCTTTACATAGTCGGCGTGACCCGGGCAGTCAACGTGAGCGTAATGACGGTTTACAGTCTCGTACTCAACGTGAGCAGTATTGATGGTAATACCACGTTCCTTTTCTTCAGGAGCGTTATCGATCTGGTCAAATGACTTGATCTTGTCTGAGTTACCTTCAATCTTCTCTGCAAGCACCTTGGTGATGGCTGCTGTCAAAGTTGTCTTACCATGGTCAACGTGACCGATTGTTCCAATGTTTACGTGCGGTTTTGTGCGCACAAATGTCTCTTTTGCCATAATTAAAGCTATTTATTGATTGAACTTGATGTCAACTACAAAAAGGCTACCGTATGGGCGGTCTCCTCCTATCCTCTAATTTAACTTCAATTGAGCTGTTACCGAGATTTGAACTCGGGACCTCATCCTTACCAAGGATGCGCTCTACCAGCTGAGCTATAACAGCGACAATCATCAGAGCGGCAAACGAGACTCGAACTCGCAACTTCAACCTTGGAGGGGTTGCGCTCTACCAATTGAGTTATTGCCGCAAAATATGTTGTCACGAAGAAGCCCTTTCGGCCTATCCTTATATAATAAGGTGGTTCCTGAAAGAACCGCAGATCCCGGTTTCCCAGCCTCGTATACCTGCTTTGTGGGTGAAGATGGATTCGAACCACCGAAGTCGAGAGACAGCAGATTTACAGTCTGCCCCATTTGGCCACTCTGGAATTCACCCGTTTTCTCCGGAAAACGCGCTAGTCGGATTGACCTTCGCCCAGCGAAGTTCCTTCCTCGACGCGTTATGAAGACGTCTTCATTTACCGTTCGCTTTAATCCCTCATGAAAGCAAGCTTTCCTAAGTGCTTTAACCGAACGGATTTTCACCGCCGTTCAGAGCCGCTAGTCGGAATCGAACCAACAACCTACGCATTACAAGTGCGTTGCTCTACCATTGAGCCATAGCGGCATTTTGTCAAAGAACCCGCCTTTCTTTTGTCGAAAGGCGGGTGCAAAGATATCTCATATTTTGTTTACAGCAAACAAAAGGAGCAGATTTTTTATTTCCCTTGCTGTTTTTCCTTCTTTTTCTGAACCTGTTTCTGCAGTGCTTCAAGGCATTCATCAACGGCCTGTTCAAATGAATCGCATGTCTTATCCGCAAAAAAATCTCCACTGGCGGTCTTTACCGTTATGCCTGCCTGTTTGTTCATTGCTGTTTCAGGTTTAACTACCTTAAGCAGTACATCTACTGTCTGAATCTGGTCATAAACCTTTTCCAGTTTTGCACACTTCTTCTGGATGAACGCCTGAAGCTGTTCTGTTGCTGTGAAATGCAACGCCTGAATTCTTGTTTCCATAATACTTGTGTTTATTTATCACCTCTGGGGTGAGCTTGTTGGTAAATATCTTTAAGCTGTTCAAATGTCGTATGCACATATACCTGTGTAGTTGACATACTTTCGTGACCGAGAAGTTCTTTCACAGCGCCAAGAGCCGCACCTTCGTTGAGCATTGAAGTTGCAAATGTATGACGCAGCACATGCGGGCTCTTCTTGTCAACACTGCTGTAGTTCGAAAGAACGCTTTTGACCATCCGATATACCGCCTGTCGGGATATGCGATGTCCTTTGCCATTAATGAAAAAAGCCGATTCTGTCGGATTGCTGACCCTGGAACGTGCCTGCAGATAAGTCTCTATCCTGGATTCAAGTTCCTGACCGAAAGGAATCACACGCTGCTTGTCACGTTTTCCCGTCACTTTAAGCTGTCGCTGCTGCAAATCAACGTCATCAACATTAAGGCCGACAAGTTCCGCCAGACGCAGGCCGCATTCATAAAACACGGCCATTATACAACCGCCACGAATGCCGTCAAACCCGTCCACAGGAAACGCTTCATCCAGTATTTCATCCATCTCGTCTTCGCGGACAAAATGAGGCAACGGCTTGCTGTTCTTGGGACCTTTAACACCTTGAGCAGGCGACTGGCTTATCAATCCTTTCCCTACCAGATAACGGTAGTAGCTCCTCAAGGTGCTGAGCCTACGGTTCACAGTAGTACTTTTTTCTCCTTGTGACATCATCGATGCCAGCCACATGCGCACATTGTCACGATCAGCCCTTGATGAATCAAGTCCCTGTTCCACAGACTCAAGATATCTGTCAAACAGTTCCAGATCCAGAAGGTAGCTTGAAACCGTACGGACCGAGTAGTTCCGTTCCAACTTCAAATACTGTGCAAACTGGCTAGCATACATGACATAAAAAAATTCGTCACTGAAACATCCTTCAGTGGCGAATATAACAAAGAAATTGCGTTATTGCAATATGCCGAAGAAAATTATTCTTCAGTCTGCTGCAGTTTCTGTACGTAAATGGCGTGTTCCATCTTGAGACGCTTCAGTTCTGACGGTTTGTCAAACTGCTGGCGACGACGGAGTTCTTTAACGACACCTGTCTTTTCGTACTTTCTCTTGAATTTCTTGAGAGCGCGCTCAATATTCTCGCCCTCCTTTACTGGAACAATAATCATTTTTAGTTCTTTATTATTTTATTATTTTCGACTCTTCGACTTGAAATAAGCGGCGCAAAATTAGACATTTTTTCATGAAGCACAAAAATAATGCAATTTTTTTGCCGTTATTTGTACTGTGAACACTATGAAACGCCTGACTTTTACCGTTCTGCTACTTTTGGTTACGGTCAACGTGCTGTTTGCCCAGTATGATGTCCATTTTGCGCATTATGCTGAGATGGAAAATTTCTACAATCCTGCGGCAATGAACCGCGACAGCCGTCTTAACGCAATACTTTCATATTCAATGCAGATGACAGGCTACGAGGGTGCTCCCACCTCACTCTATGCCGGTGCAGGCATGGCACTTCCATTTGACCATCTGCGCCACAGCATGAGTTTTTCCCTGTTCAATGAGAACATCGGCCTTTTTGCCAGCCAGCGCATGGCTTTGGACTATGCGTATAAAATAGGTATGGGAAAGGGCTGGCTGAACCTTGGCATACAGGGCGCCATCATGGCACAGAGCTTTGACGGCACAGAAGTCCGCACCAGGGATGGCAACGATCCGGCATTTCCAGCCGGAAACGAGAAAGGCACCGGGGCCGATATAGGAGCAGGATTGTTCTATGTATACGGAAATCTGAGCTTTGGAGCTTCGGTCCAGCATATCAATTCTCCCCATATCGAGCTTGGCAAGCCGGACAAGGCAACAACGTACATGGACATCTGCCCCATGTATTATGTGCAGGGGCAATACAATATACGCACAAAAAATCCGTTATTGTCTGTACAGCCCAGTTTCATGCTGGCCAGTGACCTGCAGTCGTTCAAGGCCGATATAAGAACAACCGTAAGTTACCAGTATGAAAAGTTTCTGATGTATGCCGGAGCCGGATACAGCCCCAAAACCTCAATTTCAGTGTTTTTGGGTGGTACGGTAGCTGAGATGACCATTGGATATGCATACGGGATTTTTACAGGTGGAGTCGGTGCCCTGAACGGCAGTCACGACCTGCTGGTAAACTGGAAGAAAGATGTGGATCTGTTCAAGAAAGGCAGAAACTCGCATAAGAGCATAAGATATTTATAACAAGACAATACAATGAGAATCAAGAACATTGTTGCAATTTCACTACTGGCACTTTTATCTCTCTTTGGAGTCCAGTGCACCAGCAGTGGCTATTCAACCCAGACAGGAGGCGAAGTGACCGGCCGTTCACAGGCTATGCTGCGCGAACCCGTCCCATACGGCATGGTGCTTGTCAAACGCGGTTCCCTCAGGATTGGAGACGAATCGGCCGACAGTCTTTGGGGATCGACATCACCGGCAAAAGAGATATCGGTTGAATCATTCTGGATGGATGAAAAAGAAATAACCAATGCCCAGTACCATCAGTTCATAAACTGGGTACGTGACTCCATTATCCGCACACGTCTGGCCGAAGAAGATGAAAGTTTCCTGATAACCGTCGATAAAAACGGTGAAGAACTTGCAACTCCCCATTTGAACTGGTCAAAGCCCATTCCTTGGAAAAAAGCTACCGAAGACCAGCAGAATATCATCAATACCCTGTATTATACCAATCCTATTACAGGAGAACGGATGCTTGACGTGAAGCAGCTGAATTACCGTTACGAAATATTCGACTACAACCAGGCTGCACTGCGCAAGAACCGCCTTGACCCTCAGGACCGCATCAAGAATACGGATCAGAAGGTATCAGGAGAAAAGGTCATGATTTCGAAAGATACGGCCTATATTACCGATGATGGACAGATTATACGCCGTACCGAAGACCGGGAACTGAAAAGCCTGTATGATTTTGTCAACACCTATATCGTAAACATATTTCCCGACACGACCTGTTGGGTAAACGATTTCCCGAATGCGAACAACGGCACATACGCGCGCATATACTTCAACCACCCGAATTACAATGACTACCCAGTTGTAGGCGTAAGTTGGGAACAGGCCAATGCTTTCTGTGCATGGCGCACTGAATTGTTGCTTTCCAATCTGGGTCCGCAAGCCCGATACATACAGCGTTACCGTCTGCCCACCGAAGCTGAATGGGAGTTTGCCGCACGCGGCCGCGAAAACAATGTATTCCCCTGGAAGACTGACGGCTCAAGCGATGATGAAGGTTGCTACTATGCCAACTTCAAACCCGAAAAGGGCAATTACACCAAAGACGGCAGTCTTATCACCACAAAGGCCGGCTCATACAAGCCCAATTCAAACGGATTGTACGATATGGCCGGAAACGTGGCCGAGTGGACATCAACCGTGTACACTGAAGCAGGTATTCTTCAGATGAATGACATGAACCCCGAACTCTATTACAATGCCGCTCCTGAAGATCCCTATTACATGAAGCGCAAGGTAGTTCGCGGTGGTTCATGGAAAGATCCGGAAAAATTCATAGAATCCTCCTGGCGCACATTTGAATACCAGAATGAACAGCGCTCATATATAGGATTCCGCTGCGTACGCACACAGGTCGGCATCGCAAGTTCAAAACGCGGCAAATAATGATTGTTGAACAAAAACAACTGGAATAAATGGAAAATACTGAAAAGAAAGGTCTTGCATCACGCATCCAGGATTACCTGGACACACCTAAAGGCCGCATATTGCTTAACTATCTTTACAGCTGGGGCGCTGCCATCGTGATTCTTGGCGCACTCTTCAAACTGACACACATCAAAGGTGCCAATCTTATGCTTTTCATAGGTATGGGTACCGAGGTACTCGTGTTCTTCATATCAGGTTTCGAACGTCCCTATATACCGGGCGATGCCGAAGACCAGGATATGCCGGTACGCCAACCCGCTGTAACAGACGATGTCCAGCCTGCGCACATGGCTCCGGTTCAGCAGAATGTACAGCCGGACCAGGCATCTGCCGGTATTGGAATTCCGGGTATCGGAACCGACATGGAAACCATACAGTCACATATCAGCAATCTGACCGCAAGCATGAAGAGCATGTGCAGCCATGCCGAACGTATGCAGCAGAGCAGTGAGGAACTTGAAACGCTGACGCGTAACCTCATAAGCATAAACACCTTCTATGAAATGCATCTCAAGAGTGCAAGCCAGCAGATGGAGAATCTTGAGAACGCAAGCCAGCAGACACGCACAATGGTACAGCAGATCGAGGAGCTGAACCGTGTGTATGCACGCATGATCGAAGCCATGAAGGTGAACTCGCAACTTGGAAACAAATAACAGCATTCTGATTCTGAGATGAAAAGGAAAACGAATGAAAGACCGCCGTCGGCGCGTCAGAAGATGATCAACCTCATGTACATTGTCCTTCTGGCAATGCTGGCCATGAACATATCATCGGACGTGCTCAACGGTTTCACTATAGTTGAAGACAGCCTTTCCAAGAGCACAGTCAATGCAACTCTGCAGAATCAGGCTGTGATGCGCGAATTCGCCATGCAAGACTCGCTCAACCACGAAAAGGTGGGTGAATGGTACGCGAAGGCTCTTGAAGTCAAGGCAATGAGTGATTCGCTCTTTGACTTTGCCGATGAGTTGAAGATACTCATTGCACAAGAGGCCGACGGGCACTATGCCAATGTTGACAACATAAAGAACCGCGATGACCTTGAAGCCGCCACACAGGTGATGCTTTCGCCAAAACGCGGAAAAGGCCAGGAGTTGTTCGATGCCATCAACTCATACCGCACCCATATTCTTGACATGGTAACCGATGAAACCCAGCGTGAAATCATAAGTGCCAATTTCAGCACCGAAGTGCCATTGAAGATTGGCGCTCTCCGCAAGAACTGGCAGGAGTACAATTTCGAGAACATGCCTGTAGCGGCAGCCATTACCATGCTGACCAAACTGCAGAACGATGTCCGTTACGCCGAAGGCGAAGTGCTCCACACACTGGTAAAGAACATTGACGTGGGCGATTTGCGTGTGAATGCAGTCAATGCATACGTCATTCCGACATCACAGAATATTGTACAGGGGAGCACGTTCAGTGCACGTATCATTATGGCTGCAGTTGACTCAACGGCCCGCCCGGCGATATTCATTGACGGTAAGCAGATAGAGTCAGAGGACGGCTGGTACGAAGTTTTATGCAACAAAACCGGTGACTATACTCTTGACGGTCATCTTGAACTGCAGACAGCCAATGGCGTTCTGCGCCGCGACTTTTCCCAGAAATACACTGTTGTACCCCCTGCCGCCACTGTAAGCAATACAATGATGAATGTGCTTTACGCCGGATATGACAATCCGATAAGTATTTCTGTTCCAGGAGTTCCCAGCAACAGAATATCGGCATCAATCCAGAACGGCAACGGCACAATAAAGGCCAGTGGTAACGGATATATTGTCAACCCCGCCAGAATCGGCGAGAAAGTAATAATTGCAGTGGCCGCAAACCAGGACGGACGGCGTCAGAGCATGGGTCAGTACGAATTCAATGTACGCCAGCTTCCCAATCCTACACCGTTCATCGAATACAAGGATGACAAAGGCAATACACAGCGATACCGTGGCGATGGCACTGCCATTCCAAGGGAAACCGTACTCAACTCCAACGGAGTTGTGGCAGCCATTGATGACGGTTTGCTGAATATAGGATTCAAAGTCTTGGGTTTTGAAACCGTGTTCTTCAGCAACATAGGCGATGCCGTATCGGAACTGAGTGACGGTGCAAAATTTTCGAACCGACAGAAAAAGACTATCAGCGGACTTGGCCGGGGCAAGCGTTTTTACATACAGCGTGTAAGGGCCATAGGACCTGACGGAATTGAACGTCAGTTGAACACTGCACTTGAAGTTATTGTTAAATGATAATACACCATACTATGAATAAGTTTTTTGCAACAATAATAGCCATAGCCCTGACAGCGCCTTGCGCGGCACAGTCACAGAAAAGGCTTCAGGAAGAGGCAGCCAGAAAGGAAGCTGAGAAAAGTCCTACTGCCGTGACATTGTCACAGCGTGCCCGTTCCCAATATACTGCACAGACATCGGTTCCTGAAGAAGTGACCTGGAAACGTGACATATACCGCGCACTTGACCTGCGCAAGGAAAAGAATGCGGCACTATACTATCCGAAAGAACCGCTTGGTGACCGTGTAAACTTTTTCACCCTGGTGTTCAATCTGATTCTTGACGGACGCATCAAGGCATACGAATATCGTCTTGACGGCAACGAACGTTTTTCAAATGACAATCTGCTTGACATTGAAGAAATGCTGAAGCGTTTCTATATTGACTACGAAAAGGATCCGAAGGACTCCACCAAGTTCATTGTTGCGATGAAGGACATTCCAAGCGCCGATATAGGCATGTATTATATCAAGGAAAGCAACTACCTTGACCAGATGTCAAACTACCACACAAAAGTAACCGCCATCTGTCCTGTCGTCGTTGATACCGAATATGGTGATGAAGCCACAAAAAAGCCAATATTCTGGCTCAATTATGACGAAATAAGCCCGTATCTGGGACAGACCCCGGTCATGACCAGCAGTTTCAACAATACCAGCAACATGAGCCTTGATGATTACTTTGTGATGGGATGCTATGATGGTGAAATCTACATGACATCAAATCTGCGCAACCAGCCTCTTTCCGACTATTGCGACACAGACTCCGCCCTTCAGGCCGAACGTCAGAACATAGAAGCACAGCTTACCGGATTCCAGTCTGGACTTTGGAATGAAAAACCGGCAAACAAAGAAATCAAGGCCGCCAGCCATGCTGAGGAAGAAAAATCCGGGAACAACACCAAAGAAGACAGAAAACCGCGTGAGAAAAAGGAAAAAGAGCCCAAACCGGAACGTGCTCCAAGACCGGTCTCATCAGAACGTATAGGTGTTCACCGTTAATTGGATACCGTAAGGCTCTGGCCAAAGGCCGACGTCGGATATCGGTATAGGGTACGTACTCCACCGGTAATTGGAAAGCCCCCGCCATTAAGGTTCCAGCTGTTATGACAATGCGAACAGGTGGCAGTGCCGTCAACAGAGACGGAAAGCATATATAATTCGACATCACACTGCGGACAGCCAAGATCGTATGCCCACACTTCATTGCTTTCATTGTTGAATGTAGGCTTGCCAAGTATCAGTCCGGCAAGTCCCATCCGGAATGTCATATCCTGCTGCTTGGTAAGTTCGACATCGGTGCAGTTTCCGTCCGGATCAGTTACAGCAAGTTTCCCCACTCCACGCCTTATAGTGATGAAACGTCCGGGAGTGTCAGCTGCCTGCTTGAACGGAGGCCTGCCCATATCACACGAAAACTGGACACGGTATTTGGTTGAAAAGACCGGATAGCTGTCCTTATTGCAGGCGCTGCATAAAAAAGTTACTGCAGCCATAGCTGTTGCAATGACTGCAGTTCTTATATTAAATCGCCTTTTCATCGGTAAAAAAACCAATTACAGGCCATTGGTCAGTCTGTCAATAGCCTGATCAATCTGTTTGAATGGGAATGCGTTGTACTCCTGCTGCATACGGGCTGAAATACGGTCGTTGCAAAGGTTTCCAATACTTCCCTCATGAGTGTGTCTGATATTGCGGTCAGCCTTGAAAGTGCCAGCTTCAATCTCCGATGCCACTTTGCGGTAGGCCTCACGGAACGGCATACCCTGAGCTGCAAGACGGTTCACCTCCTCGACAGAGAAGATTGCATCATATTTTGAATCGTCAAGAATATCGGTACGCACCTTGATATGGTCCAGCATATACGCCGTCATGGTGAGAATCTGTTCCAATTGCTCGAAAGCTGGCAGGAACAATTCCTTGACAAGCTGCATGTCTCGGAAATATCCACTTGGCAGATTGTTTGTCATAAGGACAATATCCTGCGGCAGAGCCTGCAAACGGTTGCAACGGGCACGCGTCAGTTCAAATACGTCCGGATTCTTCTTATGCGGCATGATGCTCGAACCTGTCGTACAATCATCAGGCAGTTTGATGAATGCAAAGTTCTGACTATTGAACATACAGGCATCGAATGCCAGACGACTTATCGTGCCTGCGACGCTCGCCAGTGCAAAAGCGACGGTACGTTCAAGCTTGCCACGCGTCATCTGGGCATATACGACGTTATAGTCCATTGACTCAAAACCCAACAGGTCAGTGGTCATTTGACGGTTCAAAGGGAACGATGAACCATAGCCGGCGGCACTGCCAAGCGGATTGCGGTTAGCCTGATCAAAGGCGGCACGCAGGACAAGCATGTCATCAACCAGCGACTCGGCATACGCACCGAACCACAGACCAAACGACGATGGCATTGCAATCTGAAGATGAGTATAACCCGGCATGAGAACATCCTTATAGGTGTCACTCTGACGAATCATGATATCGAACAGTCCCTTGACCTGATCGATTATCATACGCAGACGGTCACGGGTAAACAGTTTCAAATCAACCAGAACCTGATCATTGCGCGAGCGCCCGCTGTGGATTTTCTTTCCCATGTCACCCAACTGTCGGGTAAGCATAAGTTCAACCTGCGAGTGTACATCCTCAACGCCATCCTCAATTACGAATTCCCCTTTCTCGACAGTATCAAGCAGGGAACGGAGTCCCTGGGTGAGAGCTACCAGTTCATCTGCCTCTAAAAGGCCGATGGATTCGAGCATTCTGATATGTGCCATAGAGCCTTGGACATCATACTTGGCAAGCAGAAGGTCCATTTCACGGTCACGCCCCACGGTATATTCCTGTATGAGCGCATTAACGGGTTTCCCCTTATCCCAAATCGGTTTCATTCGTTGTAGGGTATCATAGAAAGCATGTCGGCTATCCTGCCGACAGCTTCAGTTAACGGTTTTTCCACCATCTTCACCATAAAAATATTCAAGTCAGCATCGACGGTTATTTTCATCTTGCAGGAACTTTCGCCCGTTGGAACCAGTTGAATCCACATTGTCATCTTTATTGGAGACTGTCGGGTTTCCATCTTGACACATTTTTCAGGTTCGCGCGAAACCACGTCAATTGCAATCTGCCCCACAGGACTGACACTGCAACTTACACTATCAGGAGTACACTGAAGGTCATCTACCTTGAACTGTGCCGCCTGCTCCTGGGGAATACGATCGGCCAAAGCACGCAGATTGCTAAGGTCTGAAACTTTGCGATATACATTTGACTGAGGCCAGGCAATTTCCTTTACAGGACTTTCAAATCTTTTCATATAAATCCAAAAACATCGATTCCAACGGAATTTCTCTCCCTGTCAACGGCCCCATTCAGCCGGATTTCTACGCCATTCCTCAAGTGCAGGAAGGCTTTCTTTCTTGATATAACCGCTCTCAATGGCAGCATCAAGCATGTGAGGATAATCGGTAAGGGTAACAAGTTTTACGCCAGCCTCCTTGAAAGCCTGCTCGGCTTGAGGAAAACCGTATGTGAACGATGCCACCATACCAACAACTTCACAACCTGCATCACGCAATGCCTGAACTGCCTTGAGACTGCTGCCGCCCGTTGAAATGAGGTCTTCCACTACCAACACCCTGCTGCCTGCGTCAAGCTTTCCTTCAACCAGGTTGCCCATGCCATGATCCTTCGGCGATGAACGGACGTACACGAACGGTTTGCCAAGGCGGTCGGCCACCAGAGCGCCCTGTGCTATTGCGCCTGTAGCTACACCTGCTATGACATCATACTGAGGAAACTGCTCGGCACATTCTGTCAGACAGTCACGTATCAGATTACGTACGTCAGGGTATGACAGAGCCTTACGGTTGTCACAATAGAATGGTGAGAGCCATCCGGAAGCCCATGTGAAAGGCTGTTCGGGACGCAACTTTACAGCTTCAATCCGAAGCAATTCAAGAGCTACCTGTTTGCTGATGTTGTCCATATCGGTTTTAATAATTAAATTTTCATGGTGCGAAGTTAAGAAGAAACGCACAAAAAATCGGCAAAAGGGATGCACGTTTAATATAAAACAACACAAAAACAGGGTGCAGAACACGTTTTTGTTATTATTTTTGCGCGCAATAAGTTTTAATAAAATGAAAGTAGCATCCGCCATACTGGTTTTGGCAGCCGGTTTGTGTTTCAATGTCGCCTGTTCAAAAGAAAAGGAAATTGAAACCTCGCCACAGGCCGCAATCGGTTCCTTTACGCTCGGCTATTACGATGTTCTTACAAACGAAATCAATTACCTTGGTCACGACACGGTCATCAGAGTCCGCGAACACGGAGTGATGTATCCCATGACCATTGATAATTTGAATAACCGTATCTTCAATACCGATTCTCTGGCTTACGGTTCCGATGTCAGTTCCGTTACCTGTAACATTATGGCCAAAGGGACGGTTGTCTATGAATATATGGACGAACCCGGCACGGGCTACCTCTATAGTGCAACATCTCCGATTGATTTCTCCCGACCGATGGAATTCACCGTTGTTTCAAGCGATGGCAGTTACCTGCGCCGATACGAATTCGAACTTAACGTGCATCAGGTATTTCCGGATTCACTCCGTTGGAGACATACCGGAGCGCCGGCACTCGCTTCGCCCCAACTTGCGGTAATGGCCGATACCCTTTACCTGCTGGGAACTGATGGGACAGGTAACGCATCGGTTGCCACATGCCTCTCCGGAACCGGACTTTGGACCGACGCGTCACCGGCAGACGGACTTACCGGACAGCCAAAATCCGTCATGACACTTGACGGAACTCTGTTCGCAAACTGCGGAGAATCCATTTTCAGTTCCACCGATGGACATATCTGGATCAAAATCCGAGACGGAGTGAAAGTGCTCTATACTCCTACCCGTGAACTGCAGAACACTGCCTTGCAGATTTGGATGCTTGGCACCGATGGCAAACTGTACCATTCCACTGACATGCAGACATGGACCCAAAGTCAGGAACTGCCGGCCCTTTTCCCAGACAGTGCTGCATCGGCTGTATATTCCACGCTCAGGACCAATCACGACTTACAGCGCACCGTAATATCCGGGCCGGTACAGAAAGACGGACACACACTCTTGTGGAACAGGCTTTCCAACGATACCGTCTGGACAGAAATAAGCGTCCCGGAAAAAGGAGAATACAACCTGCCCGTAACAGACAATCTTAAAATCATTGAATACGACGGCAGTCTGTTTGCCATTGGAAGCGGATTTAACGGTTTCTACCAGTCAAACGACAATGGCATTACCTGGTATTTCTGCAAAAGACATTCATACGACTGGTCAACATACAACCGTTTCATGCAAATGCCAGACGGGCTGAAAGGAGTCAGGCAACCGTTTGCATGTGTCACTGACAACAACGGAGGCATCTGGATTGTAACATCCGACGGGCAGTCCTGGTATGGATCAATTATCCGCCTGCACAAGACAAACAGCTGAAAACAATGAAAAAGACTGCGCTGCTGACACTGATTATCCTCATGGGAGAGCCATTGTGCGCCCAGGAAGACGGTTATAGGCTAGAAGCCGGCATCGGCGGCGGAGGCAGTTTCTATATGGGCGATGCAAATACCCGTATGTACAGCAACACAAATGGCGCAGCGGCCTTGATGTTCAGATACAATGTCAATCCACGTTTTTCAACCCGCGCCACCTTTTCGGCAGCAGGCATATCGGGCAACAGCCGCAACGCTTTCGGAGAATTTCCCATTGATGACGATATCAGTTTCAGCCGGACAGCATACGACATGTCCGTGCAGATTGAATGGGGTTTTCTTGCATACAGCCCCGTACTTAGAGGCGATGACAGATGGGCACCCTACGGACTCGCCGGCATTGGAACGGTGTTTCTTCCCGGACAGGACAAGAACGACTGGGCATTATGCCTGCCTTTGGGTTTTGGAATACGCTACAGACTCGCTCCAAGGGTCAACATCGGTCTTGAATGGAGTATGCGATTTACAAACAGTGACAGGCTGGATGTCAGAACCACGACTGAAGCGGGTCTGCAGGATCCGATGAAAATTAAGGGTAAAGGCATGAAAAACAAGGACAGCTATAGCTTGACAATGCTTTATCTGAGTTTCGACTTATTCGAAAAACCCTGTAACTGCAACGACGAGAAACGAATATGGAAGATAAGATGACATACAAGGAGCAGATTGATATGAGCCGTCTGCCGCAGCACGTAGCCATTATCATGGACGGTAATGGCCGATGGGCACAGAACCGTGGTCTGGACCGGAGTCAGGGTCATGTCAGAGGAACCAGGACAACACGTGAAACAATTGAATGGGCAACACGTCTTGGTCTTAAATACCTTACGCTTTATACCTTCTCAATTGAAAACTGGAATAGGCCTGAAGCGGAAATATCAACCCTCATGTCATTGCTCTTCAAGAATATTGAAGAGAAAACATTCATTGAAAACGAAGTGCGTCTGCGCGTTATAGGCGACATATCCAAAGTTCCCGAAAACGTAAGGAAAAAGCTCCAGGATTGCATGGACCATACCGCCCGGTTCAACAAAACCACAGTGGTGATTGCGTTGAGCTATTCATCGCGCTGGGAAATGACGGAATGCGTCAGGGAACTGGCCCGCAAGGTGGCCAAAGGCGGATTGAATCCCGAAGACATCAATCAGGATATGATTTCACAGACACTCAGCACCAGCTTCATGCCGGATCCTGACCTGCTCATCAGGACTGGAGGCGAACTGAGGCTCAGCAACTACCTGCTTTGGCAGAGCGCCTACACCGAACTGTATTTCACAGATTTGTTCTGGCCCGATTTCAACGAAGAGGAACTCTGCAAGGCGATAGTCCACTATCAGCAAAGACAGAGACGTTTTGGAAAAACATCGGCCCAGATTACCGGCGAAGACAGCGCCAAATGATTTGATGGAAATGAAAAGGAAACTGATATATATATTGTTTGCAGCACTCTTGGGACTGGCTCCACTGCACGCCCAAACCGATGTGCAGGATACGCAGGAGAATCCTGTCATTCTGTATTCCGGCACCGCACCAAGGTATGAAATTGCAGACGTTGCAATAAATGGCATAGATGAAAGCAGTCAGAAGACCGTTCTGCGACTTTCAGGTTTGTCCATCGGCCAAAGGGTTGCCGTTCCGGGACCCGACATCACCGCAGCGATGAAAAAGCTGTGGGCAACAGGACTGTTTGCCAATGTCAGCATAAAAGCAGCCAAAACCCAAGCCGACAGAATATGGCTGGTAATTGACATCGAACAGAACCCTAAAGTCAAGGAAGTGGTTTTCCATGGTGTAAAAAAGGGAGAGACCACTGAACTGTCGGACAAGATAGGTATGTTTCCCGGCAGTCAGATCAGCCAGAACGCTTTGGACCGAAGCGAAAAGCTTATCCATAAGTACCTTAACGAAAAAGGCTATAAGGAAGCCGAGGTACATGTCCGGCAGCGTGGAGCCGCCGATGAAGACGGACTGGCTTACATTGATGTCTATATCGACAAAAAAGACAAATGCAAGGTTCGTACCATACATATTTCAGGAAACAAGGCGCTTAGTGACAAGGACATCAGGAAGGTCATGAAGAAAACCAATGAAAAAGGCTACATACGCGACTTTTTCCATACCAAGAAATTCGTGGAGGAGGATTACCAGGCGGATCTTGAAAACATCTATGCAAAATATTCGGAACTGGGCTATCGTGATGCATATATCGTCAAGGACAGCGTTTCGCTGAACGCCATTGACGGTACCGTTGATGTATGGTTGGAAATCGATGAAGGCACGCCATACTATATCCACAGCCTTGAATGGGTGGGCAACTCCGTCTTTACCGAAGAAGAACTGAATCAGATTCTCGGAATGAAGAGCGGCGATGTCTACAATCGGAAGAAACTCAACGAACGCGTTAGTGAAGACCCTGATGCTGTAGGCAGAATGTACTATAATAAAGGCTATGTTAACCTGTTGCTGAACACTGTCGAGGCCAATGTCGTCGGAGACTCCATCGACATTGAAATACGAATTGCCGAGGGCGCTCAAGCAACCATCAACCGTGTAACCATTACAGGCAATGACCAGGTCTATGAAAATGTGGTACGCCGCGAACTTTATACACGCCCGGGCGACATATTCTCATACGATGCCCTTGAACGTTCGTTCCGTGCAATAGGCCAGATGGGACATTTTGACCCCCAGACCATAAATCCCAATGTTGTTCCTGACCAGATGAACGGAACCGTTGACATTGACTGGGGACTGGAAAGCAAGGCCAATGACAAACTTGAACTATCGGCCGGTTACGGCCAGACCGGAGTCATTTTCCGCGGTGCCGTTACATTCACCAACTTCTCGACCTACAACCTGTTCCACAAAAGCGACAATTACCGCACGCTGCTACCGCAGGGTGACGGTCAGACACTTTCCCTGAGCGGTCAGACCAATGCCGATTTCTATCACTCATACAGCATTCAGTTCATGGAACCCTGGTTGGGCGGTAAAAGGCCCAATTCATTGTCCATGGGCCTGTTCTACTCAAAGCAGAGTGACATCAGCAGCAACTACTACAATTCGGCATACTACCAGAACCTGTACAACTACGCATACGGATACGGCAATTACGGAGGTTACGGTTACTACGACAATTACGAATCATACTATGACCCTGACAAATACATATCCATGTTCGGTGGAAGCATCGGCTGGGGAAAGCGCCTGCACTGGCCAGATGACTATTTCCAGATATATGCGGAACTGTCATATACACGCTACAAGCTGAAACAATGGTCATACTTCCTGATAAACAACGGTACCTGCAACAATATCAATCTGGGCATCACACTGAGCCGTAACTCCACCAACAATTCACTGTTCCCGACAATGGGCAGCGAGTTTGCCGTATCAGTATATGCCACACCTCCATACTCACTGTTTGACAATGTGGACTACGAACACCTTGCCGCAGACCGCACTGCCAGAACCTATCAGGATGAGATGCGCCGCAAACACAAGTGGATTGAATACAACAAATGGAAGTTCCACAGCAAGACATACACATCGCTTACACACGGCATAAAACGCAATCTTGTCCTGATGACCCGATTCGACTTCGGTCTGCTCGGTCACTACAACAAATACAAGAAATCGCCGTTTGAAACCTTCTTCGTCGGCGGTGACGGCATGAGCTCAGGCAGTTACACATATGCGACTGAGACCGTAGGCCTGCGCGGTTATGACAATGGTGCTCTGACACCATACAACGACGGATACGCCTATACGCGCATGACCGCCGAACTGCGTTATCCGCTTATGATGGAGAGTAGTGCAACCATCTATGCCCTGACATTCTTTGAAGGCGGTAACTGTTGGGACTCCATATCAAAATTCAACCCATTTGAACTGAAACGTTCAGTCGGTATCGGTGCACGCATTTTCATGCCTATCGTCGGACTCATGGGTATTGACTGGGCATATGGACTTGATCCTGTCATGGGTTCACGACAATACAGCGGCAGCCAGATACACTTCATACTGGGCCAGGAGTTTTAACCTGACCTGAATGACAGTTATATTATTTATGAGAACCATCAAAAACGAAACACTATGATTAAGAAAATCCTTTCAGTTTTGGCATTGGCAATCATGTTGCCGATAGCCGCCAATGCACAGAAGTTCGCATTCGTTGATATGGAATATATATTGAACCGCATACCAGCCTACGAACGCGCAAGTGAACAGCTGGACCAGCTTTCCAAACGCTGGCAGGCCGAGATTGATGCAATCACGCTTGAAGCCCAGAAACTGTACAAAAGTTACCAGAACGAGTCTCTTTTCCTGAGTGAGGACCAAAAAGTGAAACGCGAAGAGGAGATTATGGCCAAAGAAAAACAGGCCGTTGAACTGAAACGCCAGTATTTCGGAGCAGGCGGTGAAATGGAGAAGAAACAGGAAAGCCTCATGGCTCCAATTCAGGACGAAATCTACGAAGCCGTAAAGCAAATCTGCGACAGGGACGGTTATCAGGTCGTAGTTGACCGAGCATCAGCTAACAGTGTGATTTTCGCCTCACCGAAAATCGACATAAGCCGTCAGGTTCTTGAAAAACTTGGCTACTCGGCAAACTGACAATAAAGGGAACGATAATTAAAAAGACATAGAACTATGATTAAGAAATTTTTTGCAGTTGCACTCATTGCACTGGCATCTGTGACAACCTTCGCCCAGAAGTTCGGAAGTATCAATTCTGCTGATATCATGCAGATAATGCCCGAAAGGCAAGCAGCAGAAACTGAACTTCAAACTCTTCAGAGCCAGTATCAGGAAGAACTCAACTACATGAAGGACGAGTACGAAAAAAAGGTTGAAGATTACAAGAAGCAGCGTGAGACTCTGCCTGACAACATACGTCAGCGCCGTGAGCAGGAGATTATGGATTCAGAAGACAAGATTAACGAGTACCTGCAAAACTGCGACAGGAACATCAACGAAAAGGCAGCCCAACTTCAGAATGATATTGTGACAAAACTGATGAAAGCCATCCAGGCCGTAGGCGAGGAAGGTGCATATGTCTGCATATTTGACATCGCCAACGGTTCGGTTCCATTTGTCAGTTCAACCCTTACTACCGATGTTACCGAAGCCGTAAAAGCCAAGTTAGGCATCAAGTAATCGTTTTGAGGCATTCAACAAATTGAAATGAAATCTTTTTGCGGCAATACCTGCGGACCGATAGGTGTATTTGATTCCGGTTATGGTGGGTTGACAATCCTTGAACATATGATCAAGGAAATGCCGCATAATGATTTCATTTATTTTGGTGACAACGCACGCACCCCGTATGGAACGCGTTCGTTCCAGCTGGTGTATGAATTTACGCTGCAATGCGTCACCAGGCTCTTTGAGATGGGTTGCCAGCTTGTAATACTGGCCTGCAACACAGCAAGTGCGAAAGCGTTACGCACCATACAGCAGATAGATCTGCCAAAACTGGATCCTACCCGCCGCGTTTTGGGTATTATAAGACCAACTGTTGAACATATCGGCTGCCTTACCGACACACGCCACGTTGGCCTGCTTGCCACCCCTGGAACAATAAAATCACTGAGTTATCCTCTTGAAATAGGCAAACTGTTCCCCGACATCACAGTTACGGGTGAAGCCTGCCCCATTTGGGTCCCGCTGGTGGAAAACGGACTTGCCGAATCAGAAGGGACCGATTTCTTTGTAAAGCAGCATGTGGAGGCACTGATTGCAAAGGATCCTCAGATTGACACCATAATTCTGGGCTGCACCCACTACCCTCTACTCACAAAAAGCATAAGCAAATTCATTCCTGAAGGAGTGAAAGTTTTCTGTCAGGGCGAGTATGTTGCAAAATCCCTGGTACAATATCTCCAGCGACACCCCGAAATGGCAGAGCGTTGTACTACAGGCGGCACCTGCCGCTTTGTCACCACCGAATCGGCCCAGACATTTCTCAGTCAGGCCAGTGTCTTTCTGCCAGGCACAGACAATATTGACGTTGAAACCGTTACCGTCCAATAAACCTACATAAGAACACACATTGAGCCGGGACCGATTTTTGCTATGCCTTTCAGTTCCAGCGACAGCATTATAGCAGTCAGTTCAGGGAACGGAATGTTCAATTCCACAATAATGGCATTCACATGCACTCCACGTGCATTTCGTGATATACGGTCAACAATTGATCTTTCCAATTCCGAAAGTTCCGGAAACAGATCTTTTTGAACGCCTTCAGCCGACCGGTGCTCAGGCGTATCCCAGCCCATTGCCGCCACGAAATCATTGGCATTGGTTATAAGAGCGGCACGGTTGTCACGTATCAGATCATTACATCCGACGGAATAGGGGTCACCAACGCAGCCAGGAAAAGCAAAACACTCCCTATTGTAACTGTAGGCAATTTCTGCAGTAACCAAAGACCCGCTTTTTGCAGCACATTCGACCACAATCACAGCATCGCTCAAACCCGCAATAATACGGTCACGCTGCACAAAGTTCGGCCTCAATGGGGGAGTCCCAGTTGCATACTCCGTAATCAGACCACCATACCCAAGCATCTGTCTCGCATCGTTTCTATGACAGGCTGGATAAATTGTGTCAAGCCCATGACCAAGCACCCCATAAGTGGAAAGACCCACTTCCATAGCTGTCCGTTGCGATTCAATATCAATACCGACAGCCAATCCGCTTATTACTACAGCATCGGGACACAGGACTTTCAAATCACGTACAAACTCACGGCATATTCTACGGCCATACTCTGTGGCCTTGCGTGTTCCGACAATACCCACCGTATGGCGGGCATTCAAATCGACATTGCCTAATGTGAACAATAAAAGCGGAGCGTCCCGGCAGTCCAACAGACGTGACGGATAGTTACTGTCGCCATATACGACATGGTTAATGCCATGACGGTCAATGAAATCCAATTCACGCTGTAAAAAAGAATCATACCAAGGGTCATGTAAAGCCTGAATAAGGCTTTCACTGACTCCTGGTATGATTTCTTTAATTTGGTCTGTATGCAGGAAAATATCCCTCGCACACCCGAACTGCCTGTATAGGAGCCTGGCTCCCGTTACTCCCAGTCCTTTTATTCTGCTCAACATAAGCAATGCCGCCAATTCACATGACGGCATGCCCATATCCAATCTGTATTAGAGAGCCTGAACAGCTTCGGCAAACTTGACGAACTCAAGATCCTTCAAAGCCTTGGCCTTCATTGAAGCATCAAGGCTTACAGCCTTCTTAAGGTTCTGGGCTACAGCAGCGGCATCGTTGGTACGTGCTGCGGCAACGGCTGCCAGATAAGCGGTGTTGGCATCGGCGTTCTGAACATTGGCAAGAACCTTCTGCGCACCTGCATAGTCCTTGGTCATAATCATTGCAAGAGCCTCAGCATTGGTGTTGCTTCCCTTCAAAGCAGCAAGAGCACGCTCGTACTGACCCTGTGCAATGTACATGTTGCCAAGAGCTTCCTTGTTTTCCTTGCTTTCGCCACCCTTTGCCAAATATGCCTGGGCTTCTTCTGACTTGCCCTGGGCAAGCAGGAGGAGACCCATGTTGGTGTTGGCCTCCAAAGACTGTGCATTCAGTGACAGAGCCTTCTTGAAGTTCTGTTCAGCAGTAGCAAAGTCAGCGTCTGACATAGCGAGCAGACCAAGGTTGTTGTATGCGCGATAGTCATCGGCAAAGTTGCGTGTAGCAGTTGTATAAATAGCCTTCTTTTCAGCCTTATCCTGAGTCAGGGTAGCAGCATAAAGGAGTTCCTCAACGCTGAGAACAGAAGCGTCGTTCTTGAAAGCTTCCTGGATTTCCTCGTCTGAACGGCCGATGATCTGGTAGTTCAGAGTCAGGCGTGCACGGCGCAGCTGAGGAAGAATGTCATTTGCAAGATCCTTGTAAACTGCGCTGAGATTCTTGATTTCAGATTCACGACGTTCAGGATCGCTGTACATTGAGAGAACGCGGAGAATAAGATCCTTATCCTGGATGTTTGACTGCTCAACAAGAGCCTGGAAACCTTCCCAGTCCTGAGCGGTGTACTGTGATTCAACGGCAGCATCAATCTTAGCCTTCTTTATTTCGCTCTTGATGTACTTGGCTGCGTTGTCTTCACGCTGGCTGGCCAGCTTGTCATTCAGCTTGACACCACCATCAGGTGAAGCATATGCCGATACAGCCACGTTTTCAATAGCATAGTTCTTGGTGTCGGCAGCATAGGTCTTCATTGATTCCTTCAAAGCCTTCACTGCATCGCTGCCCTTCTCTGAAGAGCGGATATTGGCCTGCTGGATTACGAACATGATGTTGGCATCCTGAGCCTGCTTGATGATGCGCTGGTAAGCATCCTGTGAAGCAGCCTGGTTAGCTGACTTTGCAGTCTCTGAATAGAGCTGTTCTGTAGCAATCACACCATCGGCAATCTTGACTGGAGCAACTTCAACCTCCTTACCTTTGTTCGTGGCAACGAAAGTGACCCAGAGCTCTGAGCTGGCCATTTCAGGCTGATACTTGAAGTTGCCATTGTATGTGAATGTACCACCTTCCTTGTAAGGAACTACGGTGTTGTTGCCTTCAATCTTCTCGCCCTGCAGTGTGATAGGCTCACCCTTTACAGAACCACCTTCCCAACGGAGTTCCGGGGTTGCGGTGCAAATAAGTTTCTTCTTGAAGAACTTTTCCGGGAAAGTACCTGTAACTGAATAAGGCACCTGGCCGCCTACTGCTTCAAGAACTTCTGGAGTTACTGTGTAGTAATCCTTTGACATGTCAACACCTGACTTACAGCTTGCAAGCATCAGGATTCCTGCGCTGAGAAGCGCAAAACGCAATGTTTTTGTCATAATTGATTATAATTTGTTGGTTACTGTTTCCGACACTAGGTCTATTTCGCGCAAAAATACAAAAAAGCACTGCAAAAGACGCAACAATAATGCAAAAAAGTGATTCAGTGACGGTTCCTGGGATGATGAAGCTCTATTTCCTCACGCAGACGGGTGCTGTCCAAATGGGTATATATCTCAGTAGTGGCAATGTTTTCATGGCCCAGCATACACTGTATGGCCAGCAGATTGGCTCCGCCCTCCAGCAGATGAGTGGCAAAGGAATGGCGGAATGTGTGAGGACTGATTGTCTTGTTTATGCCGGCCGATGCCGCCAGACGGCGTACAATGGTGAATACCATGACACGCGAAAGCGGTTTGCCGGTACGGGCACTCAGAAATACATACCCGTCACAATGCACTGCCGGTGTGATATGGCATCTGTCAGCAAACCAGTTCTTCAGTACATGTATCGCCCTTCCGGAAACAGGCACCAGCCGTTCCTTGCTGCCCTTGCCTGTAACCCGGATGAAACCCTCATCAAGAAACAGGTCCTGCATTTTCAGGCCACAAAGTTCCGATACCCTTAGCCCACAGCTATAAAGCACCTCCAGCATGGCCAGGTTACGCGGCCCTTCAGGCAATGTCAGATCCTGGGCAGCCATGATTGCATCGACCTCACTCACGCTGAGCACTTCGGGCAGATGCTTTCCCAACTTGGGTGACTCAAGCAGAAATGTAGGGTCATTCTCAATATAGCCGTCCAGGACAAGAAACGAGAAGAATGAACGTATGCCCGAAATTATTCTGGCCTGCGAGCGGGCCGATATGCCCACATCAGCCAGCGTGGCTACAAATGTCTGCAGGCAATCCAAATCAACGGAAGCCAGGTCGCAGTCTATGCCATGCAGATAGTCAAGCAGTTTGGTAGCATCGGTACGATATGCATCGAGTGTGTTGCCGGAAAGCGATTTTTCAAGCATCAGGTAATGAATGAATCTCTCCAGCGGAGCGTTCCCGTGCCGTTTGTTGTCCATTTGCGCCGTATTTGCAAAAAAATTGACGGAAAAAGAAGTTATATTTGCAGTGGCTAAGATACAAAATCCGCACAACTTGGAGGCAAGCGATTCGAAAGGAATAGGATACACCGGTGAAGATGTGCTTGAAGAGTACATCAAAAACCATATTGAACCCGAAGGTGAACTGTTATACTCGCTCTACCGAGACACCAACCTCAGGCTGCTCAATCCGCGTATGGCATCGGGGCATATCCAAGGACGCCTGCTTAAAATGCTTACCGGAATGATACGTCCGAAAAACGTGCTTGAAATAGGTACATTCACAGGTTATTCCGCAATATGCATAGCCCAGGGACTTGAAAACGGTGCGATGCTCCATACCGTCGAAGTCGATGACGAACTGCACGATTTCATTGAAGAGTGGCTCGACAAATCGGGGCTTCACGACCGCATTTCCCTGCACATAGGCGATGCCACACAGATAGTGCCGCAGCTGTGTCTTGAATTCGATATGATATTCATGGACGGCGAAAAGCGCCAGTATCCCGAATACTACGGAATGTGCATGGACTGTCTTGCACCCGGCGGATATATTCTGGCCGACAACACCTTATGGGACGGGCATGTGGCCGATGCGACCTACGATCGAGACCCTCAGACCATTGCCATACGCCGTTTCAACGATATGGTAGCAGCCGATGACCGTGTAACCGTAGCTATGATTCCCATAAGGGACGGCATAACCCTGATAAGAAAAAACAAATAGAACGATATGGATTCCACAAGACAACAGAAAATCAACAGGCTCATCCAGAAAGAACTTAGTGAGCTGTTGCTGGCACAGACCAAACTGACCCATGGTCTGATGATTACCGTAAGCGGTGTAAGGGTAAGCAGCGACCTTGGCATTGCCAATGTCTATCTGAGCGTATTCCCATCAGAAAAAGGCACCGATACAGTCAGGAACATAAACGCCAATGTCAAGGACTTACGCTATGACCTGGGACAGAGAGTTCGCCATCAGCTGCGCATCATTCCGGAACTGCGTTTCTTCCTTGACACGACCATTGATTACATGGCACACATCGATGAATTGCTGAAAAAATGAAATTCCCGTTCTTCATAGCACGGCGTTACCTCTTTGCAAAGAAAAGTCACAACGTGATAAATGTCATCTCAACCATATCAATGGCCGGGATAGCGCTGGCATCGTTTGCACTTATTTGTACGCTGTCTGTGTTCAACGGTTTTCACAGCCTTGTCGAGGGGCTTTTGAGTGAATTCGACCCGCAGTTGGCCGTTGTACCGGCACAAGGACGTTTCTTTGACCGCAGCGATGTGCGCCTTGACAGCATAATGTCAGGCGGACTGGTTGAAACTGCCTGCTTCAGCATGGAGGAGCAGGCACTTATCCAATATGGCAGCCAACAGCAGGTATGCATGATAAAGGGAGTCGATGACAGCTTCTACTACCTTAGCGGCATAGAGCATCTGCTGCATGGCAATGGAATCTTCATGCTGGAAGACGATGTAACCGACTACTGCATAATGGGAGTCGGTCTGATGAGCCGGCTGGACTGTGGCATCAATCCGGTCCGTGGCATGTCACTCTACATACCGCGTCTTGACGGCAAGGCCGTCAACCCTCTTAATCCCGGTCAGTCCTTCAACCAGGCACATGTCTTCTCACCTGGAGTAATATTCAAGGTCAATCAGGAGAAATACGATGAAAACTATGCTCTGATTTCACTCCATCTTGCCGAACAGCTTACCGGCCGCAAGGGACAGGCATCGGCACTGGAACTCAAACTTAAAGACGGAGTGAGCGAGCACACGGCAAAAAGACGCATCGGGCAGATACTTGGCAACGACTATAAGGTCCTTGACCGTGTAGAACAGCAGCCCGACGTGTTCAAGGTCGTGAAACTGGAAAAATTCGTCTCTTACCTGTTCCTGTCGTTCATTCTGCTAATTGCGTGTTTCAATATCATCGGCTCGCTCATACTCCTGATAATAGACAAAAGAACCGATGCCGGCCTGCTTGAAAGCATGGGAGCGACCAGGCATGATGTAGAACGCGTCTTCACCCTGAACGGTGTCATGTCATCGTTCCTCGGCGCCTTGACAGGTTTGGTTCTCGGTGTGGTTGCAATCCTGCTACAGCAGCATTTCGGAATTCTCAAGCTTGGCGACGCAGGAAACTTCATAGTTGACGCCTACCCTGTCGTGCTGAAAATCAGTGACCTCATCATAGTACTGGTCACCGTTCTTGCCGTCAGCTACATAGCCATTCTGCCGGTAGGCCCTCTCAGCCGCAAGCTCACTGCCAAAGAGTGAAGCAAAAGGGACAAAAAAAAGACGTCGCAATGCAACGCCTTTTTTTATGAATCCGCAACAGCAAATCAGAGATTCGGGTTCATTGTACCCCAGTCCTTGATTGCAGGAATGATGCCAAGATCAACCAGTTCATCACGCATCTTCTGAAGGTGCTCGTATGACTTCTGAAGGTCAGCCATCTCAGCAGCGGTACCCTTGGGAGCCGTGAAGCTTACACCGTTCTTGTCGATGGTGGTAGGCATAGCCATCATTACGTTCTTGTAACCGCACTTGTCGCAGTTTACATAGCAGCCTGCAGGCAGAGTGAACTTTTCACCGCCCATAGCGCCTTCAATCATCTTGACAGCCTGATAAGCAGGGCTCTGGAACGATGAACGGCCACGCAGCTTGATGATGTTTGAACCACCCTGGATGGTGTTCTGCTTGATTTCAGCGAAACGCTCGTCCGAGAGCTTCATGTCTGACAGCGGTTTGCCGTCAATCTTGACCTGGCTTGCAAATACAGCCATCTGTTCACCATGACCGCCATATGTGTGTGCACCGGTAACCTTGTCCTGCTGAACGCCGAACTCCTGTGCAAGAGCTTCCTGCAGACGGGTTGAATCCAGAGCTGCAAGTGAAGTCAGCTGATTTGCCTTAAGACCTGAGTGGATCAGGGCTGTAAGAGCTGTAACATCGGCCGGGTTGAAGATGACCACAACGTGCTTTACATCGGGGCAGTACTTCTTGATTTTGTCACCGAAATCTGCAGCAATCTGGCAGTTGCCCTTGAGAAGATCTTCACGGGTCATGCCTTCCTTACGGGGAGCACCGCCTGAAGAAATGATATACTTTGCACCCTTGAAAGCAACCTCGGGATCAACGGTCCATGTAATGTTTGCACCCGGGAAAGCGCAATGATACATTTCCTCGGCAACACCGTGAACGCCCGGTTCAAAAATATCATACAGGCAGATGTTCGGGGTAAGACCCAGCAACATTGCAGTCTGAACCATGTTTGAGCCAATCATACCACCGGCTCCAACAATAAGAAGCTTTTCGTCAGTTAAGAATTTCATAATTATTTTTTTGAAAGGTTTAATGCAATATCAAATGCGAAGTTACTAAAAAGAACAATAGACAAACAGAATCTTCATTCAAAATGACCGGAGCCGCAGCAACCGTGCTTACTTGTCCTCAGTGTACCAGCTTGCGTACATGTGATAGTCACGGGCAATGCGCTGGTTCATCTCGGCACTCTGTGCAGGGTCAACCTTCTTGATGAACTTGGCAGGTACGCCTGCCCACAGTTCACCGTCACCCACAACGGTCTTGCCGGTCACTACGCTGCCGGCAGCGACAATGGCACCCTTTCCGACTACTGCATGGTCAAGCACCACGCTACCCATGCCAACCAGTGCGTTGTCCTGAATTTCGGCACCATGTATGGTAACATTATGGCCGATGCTCACGTTATCACCTATCACGGTGACTGAACGCTGGTACAGAGTATGTATCACACTGCCGTCCTGAATGTTGGTACCTTTGCCTATGCGTATGGAATTAACATCGCCACGAAGCACCGTGCCGAACCAGATGCTGCATCCTTCACCAATCTCGACATCACCGATTATGGTGCAATTATCCGCCAGGAAACAGTCAGCGGCAATTTTTGGAGTAAATCCTCTAACAGATTTGATAAGAGCCATATCAGTTTTAAAGAATAGAATCAAAGGGAAAGCGAATCGACTATAAGTTGCGAGGTGCCCTTGCTGGCAAGCACATATTCGCCTGCGGCTTTGCCGCACCTGCTTCTGTATGCCGGAGCACTGATGAACTTGTCAAAGGTCATTCTCAGGGAGTGGGCATCGGTAATCTCAAATCCTCCCTTGCAGGCAATGAGCTGCTGAGCCTCACGGAAATGCTTGTTGTTCGGGCCGAAGATTACAGGTATGCCATAGACAGCCGCCTCAAGAGTGTTGTGTATACCTGCACCGAACCCTCCGCCAATGTATGCAATCTTGCCATAGCGGTATATGGATGAAAGCAAACCGTAGCAGTCAATTATCAGACAGTCGTATGCCGTCATATCCGAATGTTCGTCCAACTGCGAATAGCGTATGTATCTGGAACCCTGCAGACGTTTCTCAATGTCAAGCAAGTGATTTTCCTTAATGACATGAGGCGCTATTATCATTTTCCATTCCCTGCGCTGAAGCAAAAGCGGAATGAACAGTTCCTCATCGGCCGGCCACGAACTTCCTGCAATGAACACCTTGCTGTCACGGGCAAAACTCTCAATGAGAGGCAGACCCGCAGTCTGACCGGCTATCTGGATGACACGGTCGGCACGGGTATCGCCCACCACAGTTGACTGTGTAATGCCTATAGTTTCAAGAAGTTTCTTTGACTGCTCATCCTGAACGTAGAAATGCGAGATTGTACGGAGCGCCTCCCTGGTATATCGGGCATACCATTTGAACATGTACTGTCCGGGGCGGAAAATTGACGATATGCTGTAAGCCGGAATGCCGCGGCGCTTCAGTTCCATAATGAAATTGAGCCAGAATTCATACTTGATGAAAAACGCCTTCTCAACTGGAATCAGATCAAGGAAACGCTTTGCACAGATTCTGTGGTCAAACGGCATGTAGCAGACAATATCTGCACCCTGATAGTTCTTCCTCACCTCGTAACCCGACGGTGAATAGAACGTGAGCAGAATCTTCTTTTCCGGATAACGGCTACGTATCAGTTCCATTATAATGCGGCCCTGCTCGAATTCACCGAGTGATGAAGCATGGAACCACAGATACCTGCATCCGGGTTCTACCTGCTGTTTAAGGGTCTTGAATATCCTGTTGTGACCTTTTATGGACAGTCTGGCCTTTCTGTTGAAAATCGAGGCTATCCGGGTGCCAAGATTAAGAAAACCGATGCCTATTGAGTAGAAAAACATTCTGAATTATTCTTTTGGCAGGACTTCAAGTGCCTTGCGTGCACGGCGCAAAGTCTCTTCCTTACCCAGGAAATCGGTAATTGCAAAAATATGAGGTCCAACAGCGGCACCTACCAGCGTTACACGGAATGCGTTCATTACCTTTCCGGTAGCATAACCTTTAGACGCAATCCATTCCATTACCTTGGGCTCCAGTGCCGCACCTGCAAAGACAGGCTGGGCCTCAATGAAATCACAGAGTTCGACCGTGGTCCGGGCGGCAGTCTCATTCCACCACTTCTTGAGTGACTTCTCCTCATACTGCGTTGGAGCCTGGAACAGGAAACTGCAGTTGTCCCACAGCTCGTGAATGAAGTTCACACGGTTCTTGACCAGACCTACTGCGGTTTCAATCCTGTCCATCGGGGCCGATACGCCATGCTTTTCAAGTTCCGGCTGGAACAGAGCGGCAACCTGGGCGTCGGTCATCTGCATTATGTATTCGTGGTTGAACCACACAAGCTTCTGATAGTTGAAACGGGCACCTGCCTTCGAGCATTTTTCAAGGTTGAACAGGCTTACCATCTCATCAAGACTCATCATCTCCTGGTCATTGCCCGGATTCCAGCCAAGCAGAGCCAGGAAATTAATCACGGCCTGCGGCAGATAATCCTTTTCGCGATAGCCCGATGAAATTTCGCCGCTCTTGGGGTCGTGCCACTCGAGCGGGAATACCGGAAAGCCCAGGCGGTCACCGTCACGCTTTGACAGTTTGCCGTTACCCTCGGGCTTGAGCAGCAAAGGCAGATGTGCAAAACGCGGCATCGTATCCTCCCAGCCGAATGCACGGTACAGGAGTACATGCAACGGGGCCGACGGCAGCCACTCCTCACCGCGTATCACATGGGTAATCTCCATAAGATGGTCATCGACAATGTTTGCCAGATGATATGTAGGCAACTGGTCAGCCGACTTGTACAGAACCTTGTCATCCAGAATCGATGAATTGATTACAACCTTGCCGCGAATCAGGTCATCTACCTCGACATCCTGACCGGGTTCAATGAGAATACGCACCACATACTGGTTGCCCTGTTCAATAAGTTCCTTTACCTGCTCTGCAGGCATGGACAGCGAGTTGCGCATCTGCATACGGGTCGATGCATCATACTGGAAGTTGGGAATCTCATTACGCTTGGCCTCCAGTTCCTGTGGAGTGTCAAATGCAATATATGCACGACCGGCATCGAGAAGCTGCTGAACGTATTTCCTGTATATTTCCTTGCGTTCCGACTGACGGTACGGACCGTATTTTCCACCGAACGATACGCCCTCGTCGAACTTAATTCCAAGCCACTTGAAAGCCTCAAGAATATAATCTTCAGCACCTGGAACAAAACGGCCGGAATCGGTATCCTCAATACGGAACACCAGATCTCCGCCATGCTGACGGGCAAAAAGGTAATTATAGAGGGCTGTACGCACGCCTCCGATGTGGAGCGGGCCTGTAGGACTTGGAGCGAACCTGACCCTGACCCTGCGTGCACTGACGTTTTCAGACATAGTTTTCCCTTGTTATTTTTAATGCGGAGTGCAAAAGTACACATTTTTAATTGACGACGACGACCATTTATTGTATTTTTACACAGTCAAGAACCATGACCGCTTATGAACCAGAACAAAAGACTCATAGAGAATAACCGGCACCTGCTTTACGTGCTGACAGTCATTGCCGCCATGCTTTCACTCTACACGCTTCCACGGCAAAGAATCCAGAGATTCAGTTTCACTGTCGGCAAACCGTGGACATACTCCGCCATCATTGCACCCTTCAACTACTCCATTGAAAAGAACCCTGATCTGCTGCAGGCCGAAATTGACAGCGTATCGGCCCAATTCTCGCCATACTTCACCATCCAGGACGAAACCGGCAACGGTGCGCTGAGGGATTTTGACCGCCTGTGCCGTGACAGTCTGAGCCCGTATGTATCGGCGCAGACCATCAAGGCGGTCCGTGCCCGGCTGGTTCAGGTTTATGACCGTGGCATACTGCCGTCAATTGATGACAATGTCCTTGAAGCCAAAACACACTTGCGCATAACACGCGGCAACGTTGCCCGTCCTGTGTTCAAGGACAGTCTGTTCAGCGTGACACAGGCATACCGCTTCATAACCCAGACCCCCATGAGGACGTATGAGCGTTCGCTTTTGCTGTCGCTTCACCTTGAAGAGTTTGTAAAACCCAACCTGACATACGACCGCCAGCTTAGTGAAAAGGCTCTTGATGACATGACAAGCCATATCTCACGCTACTCGGGAATGGTTCTTGCCGGACAGAAAATCATTGACCAGGGCGAAGTCGTGAATGAAGAAAAGGCCATGGCCATCAGATCATATCTTGACATTGCCAACGACAAGGTCAGGTCGCACCGTTTCCAGGCACTTACGTGGGCAGGTCAGGCCATACTGGTGATACTGAGTTTTCTGGCGCTGATGCTCTATCTTATCCTGTTCCGTCCAAAGTACATTGAACAGCGACGTTCCATGTACTTCCTGTTCGGGTTCATCACACTTTTCGTCGTCGGACTCGGACTCTACGTCAAGTACATGCCGTGGAATGTAATGCTTATACCATGTACCATTCTGGCTATCGTGATGCGCATATTCCTTGATACACGCACATCGTTCTGCGGATTCCTGGTATTCATAATCATTACCTCGACCTGCGTTCCCATTCCGGCAGAGTATATTCTGCTCCAATTGGGTGCAGGCATAATAAGCGTTTTCAGCCTGCATGAACTGTCACAACGCTCCCAGATTCTGCGTACCTGTCTATACATCTTCCTGACTTACAGCGCCATATGGCTGGCACTGCGCATGATAAACATCGATGACCTTACCGGTATCGATCCCAAGTTCTTCATAATTGCAGCAATCAACAGCATACTCGTGATGCTGGTTTATCCGTTGCTTTTCATAATTGAAAAAACCTTCGGCTTCACATCGAATGTCACCCTTGTTGAACTCTCCAACATCAACAATCCTCTGCTCAGGGAACTGGCCGAAAAAGCCCCGGGCACTTTCCAGCACTCCATGCAGGTCTCCACACTTGCCGCCGAAGCCGCATCGGCCATCGGTGCCGACCCGCAGCTGGTTCGTACCGCCGCCCTTTACCACGACATAGGCAAGATAGAAAGCGCGCCATTCTTCACTGAGAACCAGAACGGGATCAACCCGCACGACCGGCTCAGCCCGCAGCAAAGCGCCCGCATTATCACCGATCATGTCGATGCCGGACTTGTTCTGGCCGAAAAAAACGGCATCCCGGCAATTATCCGCCATTTCATAGCCACCCATCATGGTACCGGCATGGCAAAATATTTCTACCTGAAGTACAAGCAGGAGCACCCCGACATCGAACCTGACACAAGCACATTCAGCTACCCCGGCCCGAACCCCGACACGAAGGAAACGGCCATACTCATGATGGCCGATGCCGCCGAGGCCGCATCACGCAGTCTTCCGGAATACACCGAGGAGAGCATAGGCGAAATGGTTGAAAAAATTATCGGCAATCAGATAAGTGAGGGATATTTCCATGACTGCCCCATCAGCTGGAAGGAGATAGGGCAAATCAAGAGCGTATTCAAGGAGAAACTGCGCATAATGTACCATACACGCATTTCATACCCGGACCCCGATGCCAGGCCTAAGAAGGGTCAACGTCAAAGGAAACGCTGATATCGCGCAACATAGGCTTGACATCGTCTACTGCCTTGAGAATCAGGTTGCGGCTATGTGCACTGGTCATGTCAAGACCCGCTTTTATCAAAATCCGACGGATGTAACGGTACTGCACCCTGGCCACTGCGGGAGCATCGGGACCAAGAATCCTCTGCCGGCCGAACTCCTCGGAC
Source organism: Bacteroidaceae bacterium (assembly GCA_045640885.1). Classification (GTDB taxonomy): domain Bacteria; phylum Bacteroidota; class Bacteroidia; order Bacteroidales; family Bacteroidaceae; genus Colenecus. The sequence goes on from JAZUFX010000012.1 coordinate 42,180, forward strand.
AGTTTCGCGCATAACCGCGTTGCAGCTGAAACCACGGCCTGTTCATCCATCCCCTTCAACGACACGACTGTAAGTCTTGAATAGGGAGGGTACATGAACATGCACCTCTCCTGCATCTGGTCTGCATAGAAAGCATAGTAATTGCCCGACTGGACCTGTGCCAACAAGGGGTTTTTCACCTGACGCGTCTGCAGTATGACACGTCCGGTACCCTTATGACGGCCTGCCCGCCCCGCAACCTGAGACATAAGCTGGTATGCACGTTCAGCCGAACGGAAATCAGGATAACTCATCAGCGAATCAGCCTGCATTATTCCCACCACGCTGACATTTTCAAAGTCCAGTCCCTTTGATATCATCTGTGTACCTATCAGTATATCCGTGCGCCCCTCCTGAAAATCATTCAAGACGGTTTCGTACCCATTCTTTGCTGAATCAAGATCCAGACGGGTCACCCTTATTCCGGGCAGCAGACGCTGTACCTCCTCTTCAATACGCTGAGTTCCATACCCCCTGCTGCGCAGATGGTCAGTGCCGCATTCGGGACAGCGGGCGGGAACTGCATAGCTGCGGCCGCAGTAATGGCACCGGCCCGTGCCGGTATCCTTATTGAAGGTAAGACTCACATCGCAACATTCACATTTCTGTGTCCATCCGCAGTCGGGGCATTCCACCACACTGCCATAACCACGCCTGTTCAGGAACAGAATAGCCTGACTGCCCTGACCGGCAGCACTTTTCAGAGCATCGACAAGCTGCGGCGAAAACAGCCCCTGCATATATTTGCGTTTCTGCAAATCGGCAACATCGACAATATCGACTGCCGGCATCGGCAACTGCCTGTACCGTTCTTTCAGTTCCACCAGACCGTATTTGTCTGTTGTAGCGTGACAATAGCTTTCAATCGATGGCGTGGCACTTCCCAGCAGGACTTTTGCACCATACATCGATGCCAGCATGATAGCCGAATTTCGGCCGTTGTAACGGGGTGAAGGATCCTCCTGCTTGTAGCTGGATTCATGTTCTTCGTCAACAATCACCAGCCCCAGATCATGAAACGGCAACATCACGGCACTACGGGCACCAAGTACCAGCCCGTACGGATTCGTCCCGGCCTGACGGCGCCACACCTCGGCGCGGATAGTGTCGGGACAGCCTGAATGATACACGCATACATCGTTGCCGAACACACGCGCCAGGCGGTGCTGTATCTGGGTGGTAAGAGCTATCTCAGGCAACAGATAAAGCACCTGTTTTCCTTTTTTGAGACATTCCTCTATCAAGTGTATGTATATCTCAGTCTTGCCGCATGACGTCACACCATGAAGCAGGCAGACATTTTTGTCTGTAAACGATTCCTTGATTTCATTCAGTGCCTGTTGCTGTGATTCACTCAATTCAAAAGGCCTGGCCGTCTCACCATCGAACTGCGGCAAACGTCCCACCTCGACATGATAATATTCCAGAAGCCCGCGTTCTGTCAGAGCTTTCAGACCTGGAACTGACCCTCCCGCACTGAGCAGATGGCTTTTAGTAACAGGCAGAGACATATCACCGGCTGCCATCTCAAGATATGCATCGAAAGTTTTCAGCTGGGCCTTCTGCCGGCCATTGAACAGCAGTGAAGTATATTTGAGATCCCTGTCTTTTGCCGCAGCTCCAAGCCTGACAAAGGTCTCCATCCTGGGCTTGTACGGCTTTTCCGACTTCGAACTGTCAGGTCTGAGGCACGACGGAAGCGAAGCCTTCAGTACATCGGCCGGAGTGCATATATGATACTCCCACATCCATTTGAAGAACTCAAGCTGCTTCGCCGGCACCAGCGGAGTCAGGTCCAGCACTTCCAGAATGTCCTTCAGATGTCCGTTTCCCCGCGCCGGTTCCTCTGCCATACGGGCCACTATTCCGCAGACCCGCCGCGTTTTACCCAGCGGCACCATTACGCGACAGCCCACACGCAACGACGGCTGCAAATGCTCGGGCACATTGTATGTAAACAACGTGTCAAGCGGAACTGGCGTAATTACATCGACAAGCATAAATTTCCCTATGCACAAAGGTAAAAAAAAGATGGCATGACCCGGAATGCCATGCCATCATAGTCATTAACCTTGTCTTAAAATCAGAAAGTATAGGTAACCGAGAACTGGAGAGTGCTCTGCTTGAACTTGCTGTCTGCCAGTTTCAAAGCATCTTCGGTTTTACCGCTCCCAAGAGTCTTCAGTTCGTATGAGCCTTCCTTTGACAGAGGCATATTGTAGTTTACCGCAGCCTGAAAATGGCTGAAAAACTTGACACCGGCACCGACGTTGAAAGTCCAGGTGTTCTGGTTGAGGACAAATTCCTTGACCTGCTCCTGATCCTTGTCTTCAACCACCTCTGTCAGGTCACCCAGGTTATAGTTTAGCTGCACGCCCGTCTGAGCGAATACTGCCAGAGCGTTACCGAGACCGAAAGAATACTTCAGATATACCGGAACGGCTATCTGCTGCTGCTTCATGGTTTCCTTGTCACTCAGCTCCAAACCCTTCTGCTGATAGAGCAGAGAAGCGTCAATGCCCAGTCCGATAACCGGAATCTGGAATTCTGCCATAGGACCGAAGAAGAAGCCTGTGTAGCTGTCTTTTTCAAGAACGTTTTCCTTTGACACCTCTGTAATGTCATTGTTAACCAGGTTGAGACCGCCGCGTACACCCCAATTGAGCTGGGCAATTGACGATGTGCAGCAAAGGGCCGCCACGCAGATAACTGCCAATGTTTTTTTCATATTGTTCTGTTTGTTAAAGTTTGTTCATATTTTGTCGATGGAGCAAAAGTAGTAAAAGTTTTTATACCAATTGACTGACATTTGCATAATTACATTGACACACCGTCGGCCGAATGACAGATAATGGCCTTGAACCTGTCCTTCAAATCGGGAAATGCCATACAGTATTGGGCCGATACCTTTTCCAGCACACTCTCACGGAAAGACGGATCGATGAGAGCCACGCAACAGCCCTTGAACCCGGCACCGGAAAACCTGCCGCCGTAAATGCCGTCGGTTTTCAGCATTATGTTATACAGAGCCTTGAGTTCGGGACTGCCAGTTTCCCAGTTCTCTATCGATGACTTGCCGCTCTCGAATGACAGGCGGCCGTACTCCTCAATATCGCCACGCTGCCATGCCTTGGCCGCATTTGCCACACGTTCCTGTTCACTGTACCAATGCTCGGCACGGCGACGCCACGTTTCAGGCAGACGGTCCTTGTACTGTTCAAATATCCGGCGCGGCACCTGGCGCGGATATGTCTCGGCGTATTTGCCGTATTCCATTCCGGCATAAGCTTTCAGCGCATATGCAGCACTGCAAAGTTCATCGACCCTCATATTCAGATTCGTGCCTGTCAGATTACGTTCCAGTCCCGAAAAGAAAATGGCTATCTCGTACGGTTTCATATTGGCACTGGTAGGAATCAGCTCATACGAATCGTCCTGCGTATCGGTATATACCAGCTGATTCTTCTTTGAGAACACTTCGACAGCCTGGTCGTTTGAACCTACATTCACGCCGACGTAGTTACGTTCCGCATACAAGGCTATGTGGATAAGCTCCTGACGGGTCAGATGAATGTCATTCACTCTGGCAAGAGCGGTAATGAAGACTATGCTGACAGCTGCGCTCGATGACAGACCGCCTATCGGCAGACTTCCTTCTATGACACCGCACAGACCTGTCGTCAGTTTGTATTTCTGTTTAAGGCCGATGGTGGCCCCGCGCAGATAATCGGCCCAATCGCCGTCCTTCGTTTCAGGGATATCGGAAATATGCCATTGGGCGCGCTTTTCGAACTGCATTGAAACAAGTTCGACGACACCGTTCTTCTTGGGTCTGTATGCCAGATGAATCCCCTTGTCCAAAGCCAGACCGGTGCTGCGGCCCAACCCGTAATCGGAATGTGCACCTACAGGTACAACACGCTGCGGACAGAAAGCCAACCCTTCGGAATCGCGGCCGTAAATCTCAAAAAATTTTTCCTGACAAATCATTGTTTCTGCAGATTATCAATGCACTGTTTCAGCGAAACAGTCCAATACGGAATGTCTATGCCGAACGTTTCCTTGATTTTTGTCTTGTCAAGTACAGAATACGCCGGCCTGGTAACGGCACTTGGAAACTCATTGCTGTGGCACGGTCTTATTCTGCAGGACGTATTTCCGCAGTACTGCGCAATCATCTTCGTGAAATCGAACCAGGAGCACACACCTTCATTGCTGTAGTGATAGACTCCGCACTTTGTGTACTGCACTGTCCGGCAGCTGTCATAATCGGCCAGCATGGCGACAATGGCCTTTGCCAAATCCAAAGCGTATGTGGGAGTGCCGCACTGGTCAAACACCACACTGAGTTCAGGTTTGGTGGCGGTAAGCTGCATCATGGTCTTGCAGAAATTCTTGCCGAATTCACTGTAAAGCCATGCGGTACGGATAATGAAATACCGGCAGCCGCTTGCCATTATCCGCTGCTCTCCATGAAGTTTTGTAAGTCCGTAAACACCGGTAGGAGTACCCTGCTGGTCCTCACGGCACGGAACATTGTACGGTTCTTTGCCAAACACATAGTCGGTTGAAATATGAACCAGCAGACCGCCAGCCTTCTTCATGGCGTCGGCCAGAATACCTGGAGCATCGGCATTGAGCAGTTCGGCCAATGGCATATTGCTCTCCGCTGCCTCGACATTCGTGTATGCGGCGCAGTTCACTATGACATCCACCCTGTTCGCACTGACCATGGACTCTACATCGGCACGGCTGGTAATGTCAAGCATTGTGGTTTCAAGGCCATCGGCCTGACAGACATCGGTGAATATGAACTTATGGTTCAATGTCTTTGCCATGATTCGCATTTCACGGCCAAGCTGCCCGTTGGCACCGGTTACAAGTATATTCATATATCAAAACTTGAATGGAGTATCAAAATCTTTCAGCAGCGGATGGCGGGTATCCTTATCGCTCAGCAGCGCCCTGTCCATTGGAATACGCCAGTCAATGCCCAGCGAATCGTCCAGAATGCTTATGCCTCCGTCGGCCTCGGGGTGATAGAACTCGTCGCATTTATATTGGAACACAGCCACGTCGCTCAAGACTGCAAAACCATGTGCAAAGCCTTTGGGTATGAAGAACTGCCGGTGATTGCTCTCTGTCAGTTCAACCGATACATACTGGCCGTAAGTGGGGCTTCCCAGACGTATGTCAACGGCTACGTCAAGCACAGAACCCTTCACGCAACGCACCAGTTTGCTCTGTGTGAACGGAGGGCGCTGGAAATGCAGGCCGCGCATAACGCCGTATGTTGACATCGACTCATTGTCCTGCACAAACTTCACAGGTCCTATGGCCTGTTCAAAATCACGTTGGGAGTAACTCTCAAAAAAATATCCACGTGCGTCGCCGAACACTTTCGGTTCAATAATCCACACACCTTTGATATTGGTTTCAATAGCGTTTATCATATTCTTTCAATCAGTTCAATGAATTCGCTGTAATCGTGAATGTAATCATCGGCATCAAACGGTTCCGATGCCAGAGCAAGGCATACGGCATCGGACGAAAAACTGTCCAGGCTGCACCAAACACACTTGTCAATAAGCAAAGCCTCCCACGGATGGCACAGATGATATGCTGCCTTCTCGCGGCCATTGTCCAAAGTCACATTGAACGAACCGTTCACCGCCACAACATATTCCACAAGTTTTTTATGTGCATGCCCTCCACGGGTGTCACCCGCCGGCACATCCTTTATCCAATATGCCCGTGCTATCGGGAACGGAAAATCCATCCCTCCCTGGGCAACCGTCAGATTTCCGCGGTTCTCATCAATATTCTTCAGTCTTATTATCTTTCCCGGTTTCATTCAGAATTTCAAAAAATAAGTCTTGAATGCCACGCCACGACCGCCGAACGACCATTTCCAGAAATCAAGCGATTCATTCAGGATACGCCCCTGACTCTCGGTTGATATGCCCATATCATAATAACGGAAACCGTTCATACGGCAATAATCCAGAATCCATTCATAAAGGAAATTCATGACACCGTCCTTCATCCCTTCGGGACACGAACACGAATACTGCATATGCAGCACCCTGTCCATGACATACAGGACGACACCGCCCATAATGACACCCTGCGGACTGCGTACGGTTACACATCTTATGTTATCCGGAAAACGTGACTGCAACAGTTCCATCTCCTTCAGACTGTGTACCGGAGCGACATTATGCCTTTCTTTAAGGCTGCTTTCAAGCATCGGCCACATTTCCGCAAGACTGGAGTCAGGCAAGACGGTATATCCCGAACGCAAAAGCTGGCGGTAATACTCCTTTTTCCTTTTGGTCGATTGTGTCCCGCTGCATTCCATATCGACGGCCGATGACAAAGTACAGGTTTCAAGCGTGGCACCGCAATACCATAATGCATACTCGTCATCCTGAGCGGGAGCCTTGTGATATATTGTAGGAACAGGCTTGTAATAAAGCGCGGCAAAGCCATTCTCCCGGCAGTACTGCACCAGAGCCTCGAAAATATGCAACACCTGTGCACCCTGCATGTCAAAACCTGTAACCAGTCCTCCATACGTCAGGCCTGCATGTGAATACAGAACGTTGTCCATGACATTGGCCGGCAACAGAGCCACGAGCCGGCCCTCGGCCCATACCATGAGGGAATTGTCTGTGAAACGGTCGGCATGGTAGTCCATATAGTCCCGCAAAAACAGGAACGTGGCATTTCTGGACTGCCTGACGAAAGCATCCCAGACAGCCTTGTCGCTGCCGCAGTACCGGACAATCCGTATATCCATCAAATACGTTTGCTTGCCTTGATCGTCAGCTTGTAGGCCGGCATATCCAATGAATTCAAATATTCCACCAGAGCGGACTGACATTCTTCGTTACGGGCCAGAAACTGAATCGAGCCGTCGCCCTGCGAACCCACGCCCTTGCCTCCGAAAGTAAGACGCTGCACTTTGGGATCCATAAGTGTTGCATGCATCTTGGGGGCCTTGAGCTGTGAAGGACATAATGGCGCCACATATTCATCAAATACGTTCTGGGCATGTGTCATAAGTTTGCCAAGCTGCTCGACCTGACCTTCACTCATATATCTGACGGCCTGCTGTATAATTTCCTGATTGCGCTCTCCAAGAGCCCACTGCTCCTGTTTCTCCATCTCGGTTTCAGCGAACGGATAGGCCTTGTTGAGATCGGCCAGAATGCGTATTGTATCCTTGTGTGCATTCAGATTGGCAAACACCCAATACAACGTCTTTTTTATCGGAATATCACTTACCTCAACATCTTCGGCATCGAAAGTCATGCTCACCGGCCTGACTCCGAATGCGCATGCCTGATCCAGACGGCCACACCGGCTCGATGTGCGCAACTCGCCCCAATATGCAATATTCATCTCGCCCATGGGGTTCAGGTTAAGCTTGTATATCCGGTTGAAGGCACGGCATACCAGGACACAGATTGCGGCACTCGATGACAATCCGCTTTTCATCGGCATGTCCATACGGTCCAGATGAATGTGCACGCCACCTACATTATACCACTCAAGCATGTACGATGCCACACCTGCGCAGTATGAGAAAAACATGTCACTTTTGGCTATTTCCTTGAGTTTGGAAAGTTCCATCGGGCACGAAAAATCCTTCCATACGCCATCAAGTTCAGGTGCACTCGATGTCACCTCAAACACCCTAGACTTGCGCGCGGTGGCATAAATTCCCTGTTCAATCCCAGTCACAATGGCTGCACCCGGAACAATCCGCGCATTCATTGACCGGTACTTGCCGGCCCAGTCAGAATGTTCCCCAAACAGACATAATCTGCCCGGGACAAAAAGCTTCATCATAAACAATATCCTTTCAGGACTACTAATGTAGGCCTTATTTCATGACCCGCAAAGAAAAAAGCATAAAAAAGCAGCAAGACGGACGGTTTGGCCGCTTCATATCATCTTGCAGAGCGTTCATTCTTCACCGCATACACGGCAAATGCAAGCACAACGGCAAAGCATACCAGAGGAACGGCGTATGAAACATAAATGCCGGCCTTATCGCTGACCATAGCCTGAAGCGGAGTGATAAGCGCACCGCCAAGAATGGCCATGATAAGACCCGATGCGCCTATCTTGGCATCATCGGCCACACCTCCAAGTGCAATACCGTATATAGTCGGGAACATGAGGCTCATGAAGAATGACACCAGCATCAGACATATTACCATAGTCCAGCCCCAACCTTCGCCCATAACGACAACAGCACAAAACAGCACGGCCATCACACTGCCGAATACCAGCAGCTTTGACGGTGCAAAGTACTTCATGAGCCACGTATATATGAAACGCGATGCGCAGAAGCCGATGATTGTATAAAGATATACCGATGCAGCCTCAGCCTCAACTACCCCCAGCTCCTGCATGACAATGCGGATTGTGAAACTCCAGCAACCTATCTGTGCGCCTACATAGAAGAACTGGGCTATCACGCCGAAAACGTACATTCCGTTCCCCAGCAGACGCTTGAATGTGGCTCCAACGCTGTCCGATACCGAATTGTCCTTGCCTTCGGGCATCTTTGAGAACAGCATGAGTATCATTATGAATACCAGCACCACGCCCAGCGCGCAATAGGTACCGCTCACACTGTACAGTGAAATGTCCTTCAGTATGAACACCTTGCTCAGAATAATTCCAAGAATGGAACCTATAGGATTGAAAGCCTGGGCAATGTTCAGACGGCGCGTGGCGGTTTCCGCCGGGCCCATAGCCATAATGTATGGGTTTGCCGTAGTTTCCAGTACGGAGCAGCCGCTTGCCATGATGTATATTGCCACCAGGTAAAAAGCATAACTCGCAGCCTTGGCAGCAGGCATGAACAGTATGGCGCCGCCCGCATACAGACAGAGCCCCAGTATCACACCGCTCTTGTATGAATATTTTCTGATGAACAGTGCGGCAGGAAGCGCTATTACAAAGTAAGCTCCGTAAAAGGCGAACTGAATCAGACTCGTCTGGGTGTCAGACATTGACATGATTTTCTTGAATGCGGCAAGCAGCGTGTCTGTCATGTTGTTTGCCAGTCCCCAAAGCAGGAACAGACTGGTTACCAGAATGAACGGTACCAATGTTTTCTTTTCTATTGTTTTCATATTCTGCGGATTGTCAAAGAAATTGCCTCTTTATGCCGTTCACAGAACTCTGTGGAATCGGTCACCACCAGTGCCAGATAACCTCCGCCGCCTGCGCCGGGCATTTTCCATGCCAGCACTCCCGGAACAGAACTCCAGACATCGATGAATTCCTGCACACATCCCTGTATCATGGCAGGGAACATTGCCGTCTGAGCCGTGAACGAAGCCTTGTATGCGGCAGCGAAGCCATCCAGATCCAACGCCATGACAGCATTCCAGCAGTCATCGGCGGCACAGGCCAGACTGCGGACCTTTGCCGTGGTTATGTCACGGCCGGCGGTAACACTGCATCCGGGCTGGCGGGGTTCCATCGGAATCATGCACAGATGGTTCTCAAGCCATGAAAGGATTCTTTCATCCTGACATGTCTCTATCTTCAAAGGCCAGTAACCGTTATCGTACCAATGACGGCACAGGCCGGGAATGCAAATGCCTATTGAATCCTGGGCTCCCGACACTATTCCGTCATCACGCTCCGGACTGTTTTCAAAACAGAACACCAGACGCGCCAGAGTCTCCGGATCCATGTCGGGCAACTTATACGGCCATATCCCCTTTATCAGATTGCGCGTCGATGTACTCAAGCCGCACCTTTCGCGAATCGGGAATGTCGGTTCAAGCGATATCGTCAAGGCCCAGCCCGGGCACATGCAGGAAACGTACGGCTGGTCTATCCACGTCCCGGCCAAATCAAGACGGGTGGGAATCCGGCAGGCAGTCCGTTTGAGGTCTGTCGATGAACGCGCCTCAAGTCCGTCAGCCGGAGTCCTGTCAAGCACCACATATTCTATTCCACGTTCTGCACAGAACCGGTGCTTTTCCTCACTGGAACCATCGGCATTGACGACAAATACATCGGGCTTAATCCTGTCAACAGTGCCTGTGAAATCCATGACACCGTCACCGTCATTTATGAAGGCATCCTTGACATACCTTATGCTTTTGACCATGAAAAGACGCTCCTGCTCCGGATATACGGTTCTATGGTGCTTGTAATGCAGAATCGTAGAGTCAGAACCTATGCCTACATACAAGTCGCCGTACCGGGCTGCCTGCCTGAAGAACTCCACATGCCCGCTGTGCAGCAAATCATAGCAGCCGGAAACGAATACTTTTTTCGGCGTCATTCCCATAGCGCCCGGACTTTCGTTATCTGATTGCATCAAGCGGAGCCGTGAACTCCATATTCAAAGCCGTGGCCACATTCCTGTTGGTTACCTTTCCACAGTAAACGTTCAGGCCGTTGGCCAGGCCGGCATCTTTCCTGACGGCCTCTTCAAGACCAAGTTCCGCCATGAGCATGCCATACTTGAACGTGGCGTTTGCCAAGGCGACAGTCGATGTATAAGGAACAGCTCCAGGCATGTTTCCCACACAGTAATGGACAATGCCCTGCTCAATGAATACCGGGTTGTCATGAGTGGTAACATGGCTGGTCTCGCAGCAGCCGCCCTGGTCAATGGCAACGTCAACGATGACAGCGCCTTTCTTCATGAGCGGCAGATGCTCCCTGCGGATAAGATGCGGAGTCTTGCCACCCGGAATGAGCACTGTACCTATTACGAGATCGGCCGTTGACAGTGCCTTACGGATATTGGCCTCGGTTGAATAAAGCGTTTCAACAGTATTGCCGTAAATCTCGTCAAGATATGCCAGACGGTTCAGGTTTACATCGAGCAGCGTTACGCGGGCACCCACTCCCACGGCAGCCTTTGCCGCATATTCACCTGCAATGCCGCCGCCAAGAATGACAATGTGACCCTTCTGTACTCCGGGAACACCGCCAAGCAATATGCCGCTGCCTCCAAAACTCTTCTCAAGGTATTTTGCGCCCTCCTGAACGGACAGGCGTCCTGCAATCTGGGACATAGGCCTTAGACATGGAAGCACATTGCCGTCGGTTATCGTTTCAAAGGCCACAGCCTTGCACCCGCTCCTGACAAGAGCCTGCGTAAGTGCCGGGTTCGGTGCCAGATGAAGATACGTATAGAGAATCTGGTCTTTGCGGAGCAGATGATATTCCTGCTCTTCCGGCTCCTTTACCTTGACAATCATGTCACATTGGCCAAAGACTTCTTCAGGAGTCCGGCAGACAGTCGCACCGGCAGCCTCATATTCCTGATCACTGAAGCCCGCGCCCTCGCCGGCTTTAGTCTCGACCAATACCTTGTGGCCTTTTGCCACGAATGCGCTGACGTTGTCGGGAGTAAGCCCGACACGATATTCGTGATTTTTCAATTCACGGGTAGTTCCAATTTTCATATATGGTTTTCGGTTAGTTTTTTTGCCCAACATTTTTTTCGACCCGTAAAACTAAAAAAAAGTTTTGATACTTTTGCACACACTCAATCGCTTATTTATGAGACATATTCTAATGGCAGCCACGCTGTTGGCGCTTGCCGGCACCGTTAAGGCCGCACAACCCGAACCTGAGGTCGAAGTCACATTCTACGCCCCGTCGATTGTACATGTCCAGAAGACATGGGGCAAACAGAAACCGGAAAAGGAAAGCCTCTCGGCAGTGATGGGACGGCAGGATGTATATGTCAAGACAAAGACCGATGGAATCACGACTTCCCGCAACAGCAACGTGCTGTGCGTAAAAGTTACAGGCACAAAGGTCGAATTCTATGACAATGGCGGGAAACTGCTCCTAAGAGAGGGTGGATATTCAATATCGCCGGCCTCCGATATGGCCGATGCGCCGGCAAGCCAGACATTCCTGCTTGACGGGAACGAACCGATCTATGGCCTTGGCATTCTCCAGGAAGGACGCATGGATATGCGCGGAACAGACCGCCGCATGATACAGGGCAACACCGATGACTACTGCAATATTGTCCAATCCATCAAGGGATACGGACTGTTCTGGGACAACTGCTCACCCACCACATTCACATCAGACCGGGACCATTTCGAGTTCAGGAGCGAACGGGGCGGAATGGTTGACTATTACTTCATCTACGGAAAGACAGGCACGCAGGACGATGCCAATGCCGACGGAGTGATTGCGGGAATACGCCAGTTAACCGGTTCCGTGCCGATGCTACCGCTGTGGAGCTACGGTTTCATGCAAAGCCGCGAACGTTACAAGTCAAGTGCGGAACTTCTCCAGGTACTCACAAAATACCGCGAAACCGGCGTACCCATTGACTGCATGATTCAGGACTGGCAGTATTGGGGCAGCAACTACCTGTGGAATGCCATGGAGTTCAATGCCGAGGAATTCCACAATCCGGAACGTTGGATTTCACGCATCCATGACATGAACGCGAAACTCATGATTTCCATCTGGTCATCGTTCGGACCGCAGACCAAACAATACCGCGAAATGCAGCCCAAAGGCATGCTGCTTGATTTCCAGACATGGCCTCAGAGCGGACTCGGCGACTGGCCTCCAAGAATGGACTATCCGTCAGGGGTACGTCCATACGACCCCTTCAACAGCGAGGCACGCGACATTTACTGGAATCACCTGACCAGACTGTTCAATCTTGACATTGACGGGTGGTGGATGGATTCGACAGAACCCGACCACCACGATTTCAAGGAATCTGACCTTGACCTTCCTACCGCAATGGGTCCCCTGCGCCAGGTCCGCAACGCCTATCCCCTCGTGGCGGTTGGCGGCGTGTTCGACCACCAGCGTGCCGCAAGTTCCGACAAGCGCGTCCTCATTCTCACACGGTCAGCCTTTGCAGGCCAGCAGCGCTACGGAGCCAACACCTGGAGCGGCGACGTGCAGTCCAGCTGGAGTTCGTTCCGCAACCAGATACCCGCAGGCCTGAACTTTGCACTCACAGGCAACCCTAACTTCAACACGGACCTTGGCGGTTTCTTTGCCAGCGCCTACAACGAGAATTACGGCGATGAAAGCGCCACAAAGAACCCCCTGTTCCAGGAACTCTACACACGCTGGATGCAGTACGGCATATTCTGCCCGATGATGCGAAGCCACGGCACCGAAGTGCCGCGCGAACTGTACTACTACGGTCAGGCCGGCGAGCCCGTCTATGACGCCCTGCTTGGAGCCGTAAAGATGCGCTATTCGCTGCTCCCGTACATCTACTCGCTGGCACACCAGGTAAGCGCCCATGACGGCACATTCCAACGGGCGCTCATCATGGACTTCAAGGACGATGAAAACGTATGGGACATAAATGACGAATTCATGTTCGGCCATTCACTGCTCGTTGCCCCTGTAACCAAGGCCCAATACACCACCGAACGTGCCGTTCCATTCTCACGCAGCGGCCTGGAAGGCGAAATCGACTTTACCGAGAACAAGGAATTCTCCCTCTACCTTCCCTCGGGAACCAAGTGGTATGACTGGAACACCAACCGCCGCTACGATGGCGGACAGGAAATAACGGTAAATACGACATTGGGAACAATACCCCTGTTCGTACGTGCCGGCGGCATTGTCCCAATCGGCCCGGACGTACAGTACAGCAGTGAAAAGCCATGGGATGACCTGGAAATACGCATCTATGCCGGCGCCGATGGAACCTTCACCCTTTATGAAGATGAAGGCGACAGCTACAACTACGAAAACGGAGCCTTTTCAACGATAGATTTCACTTGGGATGACCATGCGCACGCACTCAGGATAACCGCACGTAAAGGCAGCTACCCGGGAATGCTGAAAGAACGCCAGTTCCGCATAACCCTTATATCTGACGGCAAAAGCATAAACCGCATTGTCAAATATACCGGTGCAAGCACCGTCGCCAAGCTTTAAGGCCTACAGGGTGCGGTAACGCCTGCCGTAGTCCAGCTGCTGCTCAAGGAAATCGCTGCAATAGCTGATGGTGTAATCAACCGCTATGCCGTCACGCAGTACCGGAACAATCTCCGGATTGATGAAACCGCCGTAAGGCTTGAGATTCAGGGCTGCGTAACGGTCCAGAACCTCGCGGTGCAACTGCGGGTCAATGTTCACGGCGTAGGTCTCGACCAGAGCCTTGCCGGCTTCATAGTCGCCGGTAGACTTTATGCGCTGGATTTCGGCAAGCAGCTGTCCGAACAGCGAACGCAACTTTTCAAAATCACGCACAACAAAATACGTCTTTCCATCGCGTACAACCTTCTCTATAACAGACTCGGCGGCACCGTTGACATAACACCATTCAGCTATAAGCTTGCGGTCCTGCATGTGCGCCTCAGTGTTCTGACGGCCAAACTCAACCCGGTTGAACTGTTCGAAAATGCCATTGCGGATGAATTTGGAATATGTTGCCCTGTATGCATCGGCCGACGGCATCACACCCAGTTCCACCAGTTTGGGGTCGGCCGCAAAATACAGACCGAACAAATCGGCGCGCGCCTCTTCAAGAGTCGATGAATACTCGCCCAGAGCCGTCGACGAGACACCGGGCAGCAGCTGTCCCGAGCCATGTCCCAGACACTCGTGCAAGTCAGTATGAACCTCATCGGCATACGACCCGTACTTACGGTAAAGTTCCTTTTCATCGGCGGAATACGCAAACTCATCAAGTGTGTTCCTTGGCGATTCCTGCGCAGCGTAGTCATACGAGTGGGTAATGTTGGCTATTGTCACCGATTTGCTTCCGTACTGCTTGCGAATCCAGTCGGCATTCGGCAGATTTATGCCTATCGGCGTTGCCGGATAGCTGTCGCCCGATATGCAGACGGCGTTGACCACCTTGGCCGACACGCCCCGGCAGTTTTTCTTCCTGAACTCGGGACTTACCGGTGAACGGTCCTCAAACCATTGGGCATTCTCACATATCTTCTGTGTACGGACCGATGCCTCATGGTCCTTTATATTCACATAACCTTCCCATGCGCCCTTACGGCCGAGAGGGTCATTGTAATCTTCAACAAAACCATTGATGAAATCGACAGTTCCCAGCGTATCCTGCACCCATAGAACGTTGAAATCGTCCCAGGTCTTCAGATTGCCGGTCCTGTAATACTCGCACAAAAGTCCAAGCGCCCGTTTCTGTATATCGTTCTCGGCCACCGCCGCCGCGGCCTGCAATTCATCGATAATATGGGCTATGGCCGGACCATACTTGCTGTCCAGATTCCAGATGCGTTCCACAACCTCACCGTCAGAATTC
The DNA here is from genome assembly GCA_045640885.1 of Bacteroidaceae bacterium. Lineage (GTDB taxonomy): Bacteria > Bacteroidota > Bacteroidia > Bacteroidales > Bacteroidaceae > Colenecus. Next base: position 57,502 of record JAZUFX010000012.1, read on the forward strand.
TTTCCAACAGTGCTGTTCAGGCCATACGATACCGGAGTCCCTGTCAAATGGTCCTCCATTAAAGCGTAGTAATCCTCGACCTCCTTGCGGCTTACGCCATCCTCGTAGAAATTGACCGATGACATAAGCACTATGTCATCGCCCTGTCCGGTACAGCGGCGCTGCATATGCGTCCTGTCAAAAACGAAAGACAGCATTGAATCACAATCCGACTCCAAGCCCACCGCCTCCATTAATGTACGGAAATATTCCCGGCTGCAATTGGGAAAAATCTTATCCTCAGAGTAATGGTGATGAATGCCGTTTGCAAACATCACACGCTTTGTATAAACCAGGAAGTCCTGGAATTCACGGCACTCCCTGTCGCCCCCGTAATCCTCAAGAATTCTCTCAAGTACATGGCGCAGTTCCAGATTGCCACGACAGTTCTGGTCCCAGAAAATGTCCCTGCCCCATTTCGCAGCCTCTGAAAGATGGTATGCATACTCCTTCTGCTGCAGGCTCAGGCTGTCCCAGCCCGGAATCTGATAGCGTATGACCTTGATGTCGGCAAACTCGTCGATCAAATACCTGAATTCACTGTCCTCCTGCCTGGGCGCACAGGCCGCCATCGCTGCGGCAGCCCCACCAATTGTAACTATTTTTGCCAAAATATTCATTTTTAAGGTTCCAAAAAAAACGGGCGTGTGCACAAAAGTACTATTTATTATTTATCTTTGTGAAAACTATCTCTGAAGTCAGAGCACATGAAAGTCATAATTGATCCAATTGCGTACAAATCGGCCGAAATAATCGAGACGCTCATGTCATCGGAAGACATGCCTCAGGATCCGGCACTGGAATTCAAGCTCAGGCTATGTGTCGAGGAGGTCGTCGAAAACATTGTCCGGTATGCCTACAAGGATGGCCAGGGCTTTGTCGAGGTAGGCACCGAAATCCGCGACGGTGCCCTTTACATGACATTCCGCGATGCCGGCGTAAAGTTCAACCCGCTGGAAAAGGACGACCCCGACATTACGCTGAGCGCCGAAGAACGCCAGATAGGCGGACTTGGCATTTTTCTGTGCAAACAGATGATGGACGACCTGCAGTACGAATACAAGGATGGCTGCAACCATTTGACAATGATAAAGAAGCTGTCCTGAATGCGCAGCAAGACCCGATAACAGACAAACAACAATAAAGATTACCGCTATGAACGTAACAATCAATCAGGAGGGAAACAAATTCAATGTAATCCTCGAAGGCCGGCTTGACACCACAAACGCAGACCAGTTCCAGAAGGATATCGAGCCGCTGATGAACGGTGACAAACCCGAAATCTCACTTGACTGCACCGCTATGGAATACACTTCCAGCCAGGGTCTGAGAATGTTCCTCATGCTCCAGAAGAGCGTCAACTCACGCGGCGGCAGCATGGTTATGGTCGGCATGAATCCCCAGGTAAAGGAGGTATTTGACATTACCGGTTTCTCGAACATCATCAAGATAATCTGATTCCCCACCGCATGAGAATACCTGAGAGAATACAGAATTTCAGGGATCTGGGAGGAATCGTGAACAGGGAAGGACGTACCGTAAGGCACGGCCTTCTGCTTCGTTCGGCAGCACTTGTCCAGGCAACTGACCGTGACATTGACCTGCTGGCCGACGGATACCGGGTACGAACTGTCGTCGACTTCCGTTCCGACCACGAAGTCATGCTGTCACCTGACCGTGACATTCCGGGCGCAATCAACGTGCATCTGCCAATGATTGACTCAAACGGAAACGTATGGCGTGACATTATGGGCGACAGCGACGACGGCGACCCTCTGGAAATGCTGGTCAAAAGGGCAGGCATGCCCCTGGTGCAGCAGCTGGCCCGCGACATGTACATGGACCTTACGATGAAACCCAGGGCGCAGGGACAGTATGCAAAATTCATGAGACTGGTTCTCGATACGACCGATGGGGCCGTATTGTGGCATTGCTCCCAAGGCAAGGACCGCACCGGTGTCGGAGCGGCACTCATACTGGCCGCGCTGGGGTGCGACCGCGAAAGCATTGTGCACGACTATGACATTTCCAACATGCACTATGCCGGCCAGGTAGCCGGTTTCATAAAGAACCTGAATGTGACCGACCCCGATGCCATTATGGTCATACGCACCTTCGTCGGGGCCAATGTCGACTACTTCTGCCAGGCACTCGATGCCATGGAAAAGGACTACGGCACCCTATACGGCTACGTCCGTGACTGCCTTGGCCTGAAAGAGGAGGATATTCAGATATTACGGGACAGATACTTGGAATGATCATGGAGGAAGACAGCGTTGAAAAGTACGGACTTGACCCGCACTGCACAATGATGCTTGAGGAATACCGCGAGCACAGGGAGTCCTTTGCCAAAATTCTGGAAATATCGACCACATGCATAAAAAACCTTCTGTCGCAGAACGGCATTTTCGTGACCGCTGTTGAAGGACGCGTCAAGGAAGAAAAGAGCCTGGTCGGAAAGCTGGAACTTAAAGGCCACAAGTACCGGACGCTGAGCGACATCACTGACATTGTAGGCACCCGCGTCATCACCTTCTACACCGACGACGTCGACAAGGTGGCCGGCCTGTGCGAAAACAGTTTCGACATTGACTGGGACAATTCGGTTGACAAACGCAAAATGCACCAGCTGGACAGTTTCGGCTACATGTCACTCCACTATGTATGCCGCATTCCAAAATCAATGTACTTTGACCAGGCCCACCCCGAAATCAACACCACGCGCTTTGAACTGCAGCTGCGCACCACCCTGCAGCACATGTGGGCCAACATGAACCACGACTGCGGCTACAAGGGCGACGTTGAAATCCCGATAGAGCACCTCAGGAACATGAACCGTCTGGCCGGCGTTCTTGAATTGGCCGATGACGAGTTCTCACGCATCCGCACTGCCGTGAACGACTACCGCCGACAGGTACAGGGACTGGTGGCAAACGGCAAGTTCAGCGAGGTACCTCTCAACGTGGACACGTTCCGCAGCTATCTGAACATGAAGCCCTTTGACAAGCTGAACCGCCGTATCGCGGCCATCAACCAGGCCGAAATACACGATGCCACGCTCATGCCCTATCTGCGCATCTTCAAGTACCTTGGCTTCAAGTCGCTTGGAGACATTGAAGATTTGAAAAAGCAGAGTTCCGACGACGCATACCAGCTGGCAACGCTTGAAATAGGCGGCACCGACCTCGATATAATCTCGGCCACAATTGCCGTCCAGGACCTGTGTATTGTACACATTCTCAAGTCAGGAGGCGGCGAAGACGGCCTGACCGCCTTCTTCGAAGAACTCAGCGGCGAATCGGCCTACAACCGCACCCGCGCCAGGCGTCTCATTGAAAAGACCGCGCGTCTGCCCTTCATGCACACAAAATGAATATCCTGCAGATAACCAATTATCAGTGCGCTTCCATGAGCGCGAATGACAATACCGGCATCAATCGGGTTGTAACTGCACTAAGCAATTATTATGTCACTTCTTGCGGCAATGTATGCTACAATGCATACTATCAAAAAAATCCGTCCGGACAAGCCGAGCTGTTTTCTAACGGATTACAGCTGACCATTCCTCTTGCAACTGATGTATTCAAACGTTTCCTGACAGACAACGGAATTGACATTATTGTAATCAACGTGTCGAATATTGAATACGTCATGGAAATCCATAACATCAACGCCATTGCCCATCAATGTAATGTAAAAACCATCTATTGCATTCATTTTATGCCAGGCTATGAAGCTTGCTCCTATGCGGATTTCTCCTTGGTCCGATATAACATTACCCACGGGACCAATTGCTTCGATACCCTGAAAAAATGGATAATATCATTCTGCCGTCCTGTCAGCACAAAGGTTATTCAAAAGGTTATTCGCAAACACTACTCGCTCCCCCTGAGTTCTTGTGACAAAGTTGTTGTATTTTCCACTCCATATATACAACGATATTTGGATATAGCCCGTACAAATAACCGTGAAAAATTTGCGGTTATCCCGAATCCGCTGCCTTTTGATTCTTTTTTGGATAACGATGAACTGATTTGCAAAGAAAAAGAAGTAATCGTCGTTGGTCGTTTATTCGAGCACCAGAAACGATTGTCTTATGCATTGCACGTATGGAGAATGGTTGAGCAAAATCCCGAATTGCAGGATTGGCATCTAACCATTATCGGAGATGGCGTTTCCGGTAGTTACTACCGATGGCTGGCACATAAACTGAAGTTGAAAAATATCACTTTTACCGGGAAGCAAGATCCGCAGCCTTATTACAAGAAAGCATCAATCCTTTTATCCACATCTATTTATGAAGGCTGGCCAATGGTACTAATGGAATGTATGCCTATGGGTGTGGTGCCATGTGTTTTCAATTCCTATGAGTCTGCCACAGAAATAATCGACCATAACCAAAACGGCATAGCAGTTTCAGAGAATAACCTGAAAGCGTACTATGAATGCTTGAAGGAACTGATGTTCAACAGAACAAAATGCCTTTCAATGGCATCTGCCGCCATTGAAAAATCCAGATCCTTTAACATTGACTGCATCGGAGATTACTGGCAGGCCCTATTTAGAGACTGCCGTGAATGTTAGCCGCTTTTCAGTCGACTATCGCGAAGACCTGACAAAATGGAATGCCGGCAAGCCTATGGCCAATAGGATTGTCAAGATGACAAGTGCAATGCACAACCTATCCGTCGTCTTCAAGGCTTCCGGAACGAATTCCATTACTATTTTGTGATTGCCTGCGGGTAATACAGCAGCTCTGAGAATGTAATTGACCCGGCCTATCTGATGTTCCTCGCCGTCAACGTACAGATGCCAGCCTTCCGGATAATATATTTCCGAGAAGACAGCTATCTTGTCACAGCTGGAAAACGATGTGTACTCCAAGCGGTCCGGAACATACTTGTCAAGCGTGATGTATGCCGTAGAATCAGGAGCAGACCGTTCAATGTCAAGTATATCGGAAAACTTGCTGTCTGCTACAGCCATGGTCCTGACATCGATGTGATTCAATGCCTCGCTTTCCTGAACCGGAGTATCCACATAATGCAGGCGGTCAACGAACCAGGCATTGCCCATAGCGTCCGGATTCTGTATTACCTGATAATTGTCAGTAACAAAATACCTGGTGTTGAGCATATTGATGACTGACATATTGTTGTTTGAAATATGAGCGTCAATAATATCCTGATAGCGGCGCAATTTTGCAGCCGAATAGCCTCCTATTGATTTCAGCCTGTATGATGTTCTTGCATCGTTGAAGGTGTTGGCAGCCACATTCAGAACGCGATAGTCAAGCGAGGTATCCTTCAATATTTCGCTCTCCCAATCCTGCATTGCAAAAGCCTGTGCATTCTGCTTTGCGGTAACAAAATTCTGCCGGCCAAAATACTTGCGGTTAATTGGAACCATATCGGCCAATATTGCCACACCCATAAATACAATGAACAGAGTTTTACCGTTCTTTCTGTTCTTTGTGAAACATAAAAGCATTGTAATGGCGGCTCCGACTATTACAAAAGCAAGACTGCGCATGGCCGAAGCCGAGACAAGGCTCCTTCTTTGTTCCAGAATAACATCGTATATCTGCTGGCCGACTCCCGGTTTCCACCGCTGGTCAAATGAAGAGGTCACATCCATGAAACCGGCTGACACTGCCGTAATAAGACAAATGGCCGCCGATATTCCAGCTGCAATAAGTATAGGTTTCCTGTATTTGGACTGATCTTCTGATTCAAAGAGCTGTTTTACCGCAAGGAATCCCAACAGAGGCATGGCCACTTCGGCCACAACGAGTATGGATTCTACAGTACGGAACTTGTTGTACAGCGGAAAATGATAGAAGAAGAGCTTTGACAGCCACTCGAAATTATGTCCCCACGCCAAGGTTATGGAGAACAGGGTTGCAATGGCAAGCGCCCATTTGTATGGTCCCTTTACAATGAGAAGTCCCAAGATGAACAGGAAACAGACTATTGCTCCAACATAGACCGGGCCGCTGGTAAAGGTCTTTTCGCCCCAATATGTAGGTGCTCCCTGGCAGAATGCGCGAGCCTGACTGGAGGGCACGCCAATACTCTTGAGACTCTTTTCAAGCTGGGAATCCTTGCCCAAATCGTAACCGCTGCATCCTCCCATGAAACCGGGAACCATAAGCGTCATGGTTTCAGCTTTTCCGTATGACCATGCCGTTGCATAGTCAAAGTCCAGGCCAACTGGCTGACTGTCTTCTTCAACCTGTTGTGTAAGTTCGCTATGCCCGCCGCGCATTGTTTCCTTCAGATAACCCTGGTTCATTTGCCACCAGCTCAACTTGGTGCCGAATACAATGAGCAGAGAAACGGCTATGACCGCAGTTGACTTGCCGAACTCCTTCCACGTTCCGTGCATTGCGCTGCCGGCAAGTTCGGCTATGAACATAAGTCCTATAAGAAGGAACATGTAATAAGTCATCTGTGCATGCAGGGTAAGGCCGATGGTTCCGTAGAAAAGCAGCAGAGGCGCTCCTAGCCAGTACTTTTTCCTGTACACGGCATAGAAGCCTCCAATCATCGGAGCCAGACAGCATATTGCATTGGCTTTTGTTATGTGGCCCGCTGGAATAATAAGCATGAAATACGTTGACAAGGTCAAAGCGAACGCCCCAATCATGCTGACCCAGGGATTGACATCAAAACATATCAGCATAAGGAAGAAACCTATCAGGTATGCTATGACAATTCCAATGGCAGCCTTGTTTCCTGTAAAGCCCAGATGTGACACATTCTCCATCTTTCCACGAAGCCTGTTGGCAGGTGTCTGACCGCTTATCTGGTATGACGGCATACCGCCGAACATGGAATTGGTCCACCACATCTGCCGACCCTCAGATTCTGTATATTCGCGAATCTCATTTGATGCGCCCTGATAATTGGTAAGATCGCCTGCCTGAAGCACTTTTCCTTCCAACAGTGGAGAACAGTACAGACAACCAAAAACAACAAATGCAATGAGCGCCACAATGAACGGGGTGGCTTTTTTGGAATTGAACTTTTTCATAGTGTCTTGTTTCACACTGCAAACTTAACAAAAAAATGCTATTTTTGCTCATCCAACCATTCAACTCGTAACTGTTATGCTGTCGGTTATCATTTGCACATACAACAGGGACAAGTACATATTGCCTCTCCTTAAGAGCATAGCAGCCAACACTCTGCCTTTCAGCGAATATGAGCTGCTTGTAGTTGACAACAACTGTACCGACAATACCAGGGAAATCTGCATGCAGTTTGCCGCAGACAATCCTCAAGTCAATTTCAAACTGTTGACCGAACCGGAACAGGGTCTGTCGGCTGCCAAGAACTGCGCAATACGCAACTCAAGCGGCGAGTTGATTGTATATGTCGATGACGATGCCCTTGTTGATTCCAACTATCTGCAGGATTATGCGAACTGGTTTGAAGCGCATCCAAACACTATGGCTGTAGGAGGTCCCATTCTACCGCTGTACGAAGAAGGCTCAGAGCCTTCATGGATGTCGCCATATACCCGCGCCCTGCTCACTGCATGGATGGATTACGGAAAAAAAGTCCGCAAATATCCGAAGGGCCGGTATCCCGGCGGTGGCAACGCAGCATACCGCAAGCAGGTCTTTGACCGCGTAGGTCTGTTCAACACCAGCCTGGGCCGTAAAGGCGGCAACCTGATGGGAAGCGAGGAGAAGGATATCTTTGACAAGATGGCCCGTCTGGGAATGGAGGTCCTGTATCTGCCCACACCGGTACTGCATCACAGCATACCCGCCGCGAAACTCGGTCCCGACTATTTTAACCGCCTGACCGTACAAATGGGGAAAAGCGAACGTGAAAGGACAAAGGCGCTTGGTACAGGCAAATACCTGAAGCGGCTGTTACAGGAAGCTGTCAAATGGGGCGGCACCCTGGTACTTCTGGCCGGATACACCATTTCCCTGCATCCATCCAAGGGCGTCAAGCTTGTAAAGTTCCGTTGGAATGTTACCCGTGGTCTGCTTGGACTGGTATCCTAACTCACCAAATATTAAAGGGAACACTCATTAACATATTTGAGCATATTGATGAAAACAGTATTTTTATGTCCCCAATCAGATAAGGCATTAGGTCTGTTTCGTGATATTGAGAACAATCCCGATGCAATTGTAAAGTATACTTGTTACAAGTATGATTGGTACCGCATACTTATGAAGATTGTATATGTGTTGAAGCGGTGGTTTCAAATTGATCTTTATCTTCCGAACTTTATGTTTGACTATAATATCGATTCAATAATTGGCGCAAATAATATTTCACGAATAGTTGTCAGAAGCAATGTTCTTGAAATAGTGCCCATATCATATTTACAATCAGCCCGTTCCAAAGGAATCCGATGCGAATTACTTTTGCTGGACTCGATGGATGCAGGATCGCATACAATTAATAAGAGGACAGTTCAATATATGAATTATACATATTGGGACGATATAGTAACGTTTGATCCTGTTGATGCCAAAAGATATGGATTCAGTTTCAATGGATTCAATTATTACTCAAAGATGCCATTAACCGAAACGCAGAGAATCGTGAATGACATCTATTATATCGGTTCATTAAAAGGCGGACGGGGCACATTAATTAATGATGTATATAACTATTTGACTTCTAATGCTGTCAAATGCAGATTTGATATGCGGTATTCAAACTCAAGAGACAGAAAGAAATACAATCAAAATATTAATTGGATAAGGAAATCTATTCCTTATTCAAATGTGTTAAAAAATGTTTCGGAAAGTAATTGCATTTTGGAAATCCTGCAGAATAATCAGGCAGGACCTTCTTTAAGATTTTTTGAAGCAGTTATTTACAACAAAAAATTACTGACAAATAATTGTCACATCGTAGATTTCCCCTATTATAACCCACAGTATATGAAAATTTTTAAAGGGACCGATGACATTGATATAGAATGGCTGTTAGATAATTCAATTAATGTGGAATACAATTATAAAGGAGATTTTTCTCCGTTGCACATGCTGCACTGATTAAAATGATTAACGCATTTAAGATTATAATTATGAATATCTTTGTGCACAATATGTACCATCAAGAACTTAATCAATGAACATAGGTGTTATTTTGGCAGGCGGCGTAGGTTCACGCTCTGGATTGAGTACTCCCAAACAGTTCTATAAAGTGGCAGGGAAAACCGTCATGGAGCATACCATCGATGTATTCGAACGTCACAGTGGAATCGATGAGATTGCCGTTGTAGTCAATCCATCTCTTGTCAGAGAGGTTGAAGGCATAATTCTAAGGAACAAATGGACAAAGCTGAAAAAAGTCCTCATAGGTGGAAAGGAAAGATATGATTCCAGCCTCGCAGCAATCAGAGCATATGACTATGATCCTGAGTGCAATCTGATATTTCATGATGCAGTACGTCCTTTACTGAGTGACCGTATTATTGATGACATAATTGGCGCATTAGACAATTACAATGCCGTTGATGTTGCTGTACCTGCCACAGATACAATCATTCAGGTCGATGAGACAGGCAATCTGATAGAAAACATTCCCAATCGTCGTTTGTTACGCAGAGGACAGACACCGCAGGCATTCAAACAGAAAATTATCAGTAAAGCCTACGATATAGCCCTAAAAGACCCAAACTTTGTATCATCCGATGATTGCGGTACAGTAGTCAAATATCTTCCCGATGAGAAGGTTTATGTTGTTACGGGTGAAGAGTCCAATATGAAACTGACTTATAAAGAGGACTCTTATCTATTGGATAAACTGTTCCAACTGAAGTCATCCGTTATTCGTAATGATGCCAATTTATCATCGCTGAGTGGAAAAGTTATGGTCATATTCGGAGGCAATTCCGGAATTGGCGCCGAGTTAGCTAAAGTTGCTTCTGTTAATGGAGCAAAGGTTTATTCATTTTCCAGAAGTACCACCAACACTGATATTGCTGATTATAACTCTGTCCGTGCCGCTCTGCAATCGGTCGTTGAAAAAGAAATGCAAATTAACTATGTGATAAATTCAGCCGCAATACTTGTAAAAGAGCCATTGGTAACAATGAACAGAGATGTATTGAATACTATGATTCGAACAAATTATGATGGCATGGTCAACGTTGCAATTGAGAGTTTCCCATATCTTAAAGCATCAAAAGGTCAGTTGCTGCTCTATACATCCAGTTCATATACACGAGGACGCTCATTCTACAGTATTTATTCATCGACCAAGGCTGCCGTTGTCAATTTCATGCAGGCTATATCACAAGAATGGGAAGCCGATGGAATAAGGGTTAATGTAATGAATCCTGAAAGGACCAAAACACCTATGCGTGTAAAAAACTTTGGTAATGAACCGGAAAACACACTGTTGGATGCAACCACTGTTGCAAACGCTTCATTGTCAGTGTTACTTGCCGATGTAAGTGGCCAGGTATTCGATGTCAGGCTTCAAAAATGACGTGGGAATATGAAATTCCTGGCTTATCTAATTTGTTATCTCATTTATCCGTTTTCGTTCCTTTTCCCGAGACGGGGGAACCGCTATGCGTTCGGAAGTTTCAGAGGAGCATTCAACGACAACGCCAAATATCTATACATCTGGCTGTCTGAAAATTGCAGCAATATTGACGCTGCTTGGCTGTCTACCAACAAAAATACTGTACAACTTGTCAGATCTTTAGGGCTCAAAGCCTATTACGTTCTCAGCATACGAGGTGCTTTGTTTGCACTGACATCAAAATACTGGTTCTTCAATTCATACACATCCGACATAATGTTCTGCTTGTCTGGCAGAGCTGTGTGTGTAAATCTTTGGCATGGCATCGGTTTGAAAAGAACCGATTTTAATACAATCTCAGGCCCCATGGGTGACCGATTCATCAGAAAGAAGCCCAAAGAGGTTTTCTTTCATCCCGAATCTTTCCGCAGACCGGATTACCTTATTTCATCGGCACCATTCCAGACTTCAATGTTCGCCAAAGCTTTCAGAATCCCTGAGAACAAATGTATGGAGTTCGGGTATCCCAGGAATTCCATTTTGAGGATGCCTGATGTTGAACTGCGTAATTTTGTGTCCAAATATGAACCGGAAGCAACAGTATCCTTAATAGATAGGATTGCAGAATTTGACAAGGTGTTCATTTATATGCCTACTTGGCGCGACTCACAACGGCATGTGTTTACCCAGAGCATGGACTTGAATAAGCTGAATGACATTTTAAAGTCAAAGAACGCACTACTTCTGCTAAAGCCACATGCCAATACAATAGTTGACGGAGTATCAGATTTTTCAAATATTAGCCTGCTGGGCTCAAATGTTGATGTATATCCATTGCTTCCTTACTCTGATGTGCTGATAACAGACTATTCATCAATACTATACGATTACCTGACCATTCCTGACAAGGGGGTGATCCTGTATCTGTACGATTATGCTGAATACATAAATGAGCGCGACTTCTATTACCCGTTTGATGGAAATGTGGCGGGTGTACGAGCACACTCTTTTGATGAACTGCTGGAGTGCATCAGCACTGACAACTATCATATTGATGCAGATGTAAGAAATGATATTCTGACACGATTCTGGGGCAATAGCATAAGTATGGATTCTTCCGCTGAAATCATTAAATATATCCAATCCATTGAATAAACACGAATTAAGCGACTAAAGTTACGAGTTAAAAATTCTTCGCTTAACCTTTTTTACAGCAAACAGAGAAAGAGCCAGATTATATGAACAATGAAGTGATGTCCAGACAATCAAATTAATTGGGAATGAGATATTATGATAATTGTTCAATTGTACTCTAGACAAGAAACCATATCTCTCCTTAAATTGTTCTTTTGTAAAACATTTGGACTGTATCGCCAAATATGCAACCCATAGATGCATACTGTCAATCTCCACCCTATATTTGATTTCTGGCATCAATTTACGTAAGTAATCAATATATCTTTCCCTATGTAAAATCTGCTTCACGGAAATGTCATGTATTGCTGAATTTGAATTCACAGAAAGATCATAATGATAGAGAGCCCTTGGCAAATAGGAAACCGATATGCCAGTCAAAATTAGTGCAACATTAAAAAGCACATCTTCGCCAAAATTTAGCCCCCCCCTATATTCAATACCTCTTTCCTGATATGAAGAACGTCTAATAAGTTTGTTCCAAGGGCAACCATTAAGTCTAAATAAATCCAAAGGGTTAATACTATTCCCAAAAGTGGAAAATTCCTGGCTGCTATAAGTAGATTTTTCCCCGTTTTCTTCCCAAAAATCGCAGATAACCATATCCGCACCTGTACTTTCGGCTTTGCCCAATAAGCATTCCAAATAATCCGGCTCGACCCAGTCATCGGAATCAACATGTATTGTATATTCGCCTGCCGCATGGTCAATACCGAACTGCCGTGTAGAGCCAATACCCTCGTTTGGCTTATGGAATGCCTTGAATCTTGAATCAGAACGGGCATACTTATCGCATATCACCCCAGAAGCATCGGTACTGCCGTCATCGATAAGCAAAACCTCAAAATCTGTAAACGTTTGAGAAATCAGACTTTGAACCATCCGGTCCAACGTCTTTTCCGCATTGAACACGGCAACTATTACTGATACTTTTGGCTGATTCATTATAGTTATATTATAGACACAAAGCGGTTTCCCAAAATTGGAGGAATTTAGTTTTCCATAATAGTGCCTATGCCAGTGTATATCTCCAACATGCTTTTATCCGACATGCCTTGAGTATCGGTACTATACCGGTCGAACTGCCTCTGATTACCGGAGTATCAGGTGATACTCCGCATTTCCTACCTTATTCTAACCATTTTCATCCGATACCCAACTGTATCAACTGCTAAGGTAGGGAAACTTATTGATAATTCCGCTTAATATGATATCCTAATGCGGACCTTCCAAACTTGTCAAGAGCAAGCGCATACATCTGGTTCTCTCCTTTTCGAGGATATTATTGACATTATGCCAGTCTATGGCTTGGAATAAATCTGCCCTGGAACGATTTGCAACGAATGACCCAATCTCACTCTCATCTATCAGTCTATCCTGTAATCCGAACATCCGCAGTAGAGATGTAAATCTTGACATACCACGTTCCCTATTACCGATAACCCAAAATGGCTTGTTGAAAAGGATAGAAAAAACCACACCGTGGAAACTGTCAACAATGGTCATTTCTGCATCAACAAAAGCTCGAAGCCATGCTGTAACACGAGGATAGACACAATCTTTCTTGTGGTTACGTATATTATCTTCAGTACGGACTTCCGACTGATACTTTGGCATAACGGTAAAAGGAATCAAACCATTCATTACTGCCATGCGGCTGACGAACTCACTCTTTTCTGAAGTCGGATCCAATATGTAAGTAAAAAGCGTGCCCGATGATTTTGGCTCATTTTCTGCATCAACCAACGCAATGTAGTCCTCACGGGTAAGAAGCATCGTAGGGTCAAGCACGTGTATTGCATCCACTGCAAGGTGGTCTTTACAAAGTTTTACACCACTGTCTTCACGTACCGTAATAAGATTAAACTTCTTGGCTGACAAAGAACAAATATCTGTCATCTCCGGAGTCATCTCCCACTCATCAGTTCCAAACGAAGCTGCGTAAGCTATACGCTTTACATTCCTGATGTCCTTAGCAAAATCAAGGAACATTATTGGCAGAAAAGGTCCTTCGTTATATTTGGGGCGCCAGCACTGGTCGCTTCCAACGATGTAACCGTCAAAACATTCCTTATTGACATAATCACATATTCTATCCTCCTTGACAGTATGCTTTGAACGCGTAATGTATTTGTTAATAAAATAATTGGTGTTTGCGTGTATAAAAGCCACATCTTTATCCGACAGGAAATATCTGAACGGCAAAAACCTTTTGGGAAACAGGAAATGGAGAATACCCCTTTTGCATCGACTTTTCAGAATATTGAAACGCGATACTTTTGGCGTATAGAACCAGACAGTCTCCACTTGGTGTCCGTCACGTTTTATAACCTGTTGCAAAGCATAATTCTGCAACAAACCACCATAATTATGGTGTAGGGGTTGTGTCAATATTGCAAATTTCATAATACGAAGGCTGACTTTAGCTTGCATTTAATCTTATAGTACAGATCATTCAACCTCATTCGGAATGTAGGTTTTAGACAATCCCTGATAATTCTTACAACAGATTTGTCTGAGTCCAGGTATTCGAAGAATTGCTTGCGTCTTATCCAAGGCATTGGCGAACGGCAGATTGAGGGATTCCCACGATATCCTTCTTCAAAAGACGTTTCCTTGAATTTCATGCCATCTGATTCAAGAATGGACTTACCTTTTTCAGTGTTGGCAAGAACAAGACAAATTCCCTTGTCATCGTTCATTTCCGGACAAACATCATCAATACCCCAATAATCACCTATTGTAATGTCAGAGCCTGAACGTAATTCCCGCGACTTGCATCGATAGCATGAAGGACGAAGTATCATATCCTTTAATAATGCCCTCATATAGTCATTTTTGCCATAAGGAGATGATAGTATCCTTGATTTGTCACCATCAACATAACTGATAGAAAGATGGTAGTTTTGCCAGCCTTCCACCTTATCACGCATGGATACACCTTTTACATTTGAAACACCTACAGTCTCATCCAAATATTTTCTCCATACCTTTGGGCTTGGCACTCCATGGCATACGACATCAACAGTAAATAGATTCCTATATTCTTTGCCCAAGAAGTGCTTTAATCCTGCCACCTGGCATGGAGTTCCGGAATATAATACCCGCCTTCCTTTTTTCAGGAACTGTTCACAACGGAAGAATGAATCTTCGGTACGCGCCTGAAGATATTTGCTTCCACGGAATTGGGCAATTCCTTCCAAAGTGTCGGAACAGTCAATTACTACCTCCCACTTTTCGTCAAAACGCGCTCCAAATACAACGCCACCATCTTTGATAGTTTGTTCTGCCAGCAGAGAAAACACCCCACCGGAAGAACTTTCCAAACGCACACATTCATCAATATTGATGGCGGCTAAAGTGGTCAGTGGAGATTGTTTGTCATACTGGTTCAATTCCGGACATACCGTCTCACATAATCCACAGTCTATGCATTTCTCTGTATCAATGACAGGATAGAGAAATCCTTCCGAATCTTCCAACAAAGAAATACACTGTCTTGCGCATTTTTGCACGCAAGCTGCGCATCCGCAGCAATTATGTTTATCCTTTATCTCTATCATATTCCAAGACGTTGCTCTGTCTTAGTATTTATTTGCGACGCATTGACAAACGCGCAAGAAAATTCCCGGTTGTTTCCAGAAAATGCTTCCTTTCGGTTTTTGTCATACCTGTAAAAAGCACGGAAATACCTGTCGCAAACAGACAAATGACTATCTCGCTCAAAGATTGCCATGTTCCAGGACACAAATAACGTTTTGATAATAATGCAATAGTAACGGAAATGACTGAAACGGAAACAATTGGGAAACACACATGCAATATGTACATGCGGATTCTCATTCCAAGTTGCCGTTTCATGAAAAAAAGTCTGAGAATCTGCGATACAATTGACGTGACCACCAATATCCATAATATGGTTTGGGGACCGCAATGCACCTGTTTGATAAAAAAATAGGAAACCGGCAACACCAGTAATATCACTCCACCAACCGTAATCTGGTACCATTTAACATTACCCGTTGCCTGTATCGCCGTCATACATGGATATGACAGAGTGTCAATCAATGCGACCAACATAAGCATACGTGCAAATAAGGCTGCACCTTCAGGGATTTCAACTTTCCGCAACCAAATGTTAATCAAAAAGGGAGTTTCAATAAATATTGGAAGTATTATGAAGAACAGCAGCATGTATGAGAACTTTGAACTTTGAAATACAAGTTTCATCATAGCATCCCTCTCGTTCTGAGCATATGATTTGATAATCTGAGGATTGAATGCCTTAGTGAAATTCGAGACGAAATTATTCACATTTGTATAAAAGTTCTGGTAACCTACCTGCCATGCGGCATTTGCCGAAAGCCCGAAGAATTTGTTGAGTATGATAGTGTTTACCCCTTGGAAACGGCCAATACCGGCCAATGCTCCAATAATATTCCAACCGGTATAGCTGACAACTTCCTTAAACTGACCGGCATTCCAATAGAACTTGAACCGGCATTCCTCATAACGTACTATTGAATAGATTAAATAGAATAGCCCCATCCCAAGTGTCAGACAGAACATCAGCATTGAATAGCAAACAAGTTTGTCAGCATTCATTCTGGACAACAGAAAGACAACAATCAGTTTCAATCCGGCTTCAATAAGGCTGCTAACTGCATAAACACCCATGTGTTCATGTGCCACTATGATTGCCA
>JAZUFX010000013.1:0-16278 GCA_045640885.1 Bacteroidaceae bacterium
GCAATCGGGAAACGACTGCAAGCTCTTTTAAGAACGGTGTGTTAGTTCAGCTGGTTAGAATGCCGCCCTGTCACGGCGGAGGTCATGGGTTCGAGTCCCATACACACCGCACCAAAGTGCCCTACAGATACCTGTAGGGCACTTGCTGTTTTTGAATTGTGTTACATTCTTGTCGTGTTAAACCATAGAATGTACCTTCGGTAAGACAGGTAATAAGAACAATCTACAGAAAGCCGCAGGAACTGTTGCGTATTGCCTCGGCCGAGGCGTTCAGGGCATCAAGTTCGTCGTCGGTCATATTTGTACTGGCTATGACGGTCGCACCGCAGGAGTTGACGTAGCAGGGGACGGACATAGCCACACCGTCAATGCCATATTCACCGCTGAGGGGTACGGAGACTACCAGAATCTGGTGCGTGTCATGTATTATGGCACTTGCAATCTGTGCGGCTGCGGCAGCCACTCCGAACGAGGTGTGGCCTTTCTTCTCGACGATTTTGAGTCCCGCGCGTCTTATCACTTCCAGAAGCTTGTCATGTGACAGATTCACTTTCGCTCCAATTTCAGAAGACAGGAACTTCTCCACCGGCATTCCCATTACCGAAGTCCATCGCCATACTATACACGAGGAATTTCCGTGTTCCCCAAGGACATACGCCGATACATCCTTGGGCTGTATGTCAAGCATATCGGCAAGATAGCGTCTCATTCTGGCGGAATCAAGCAACGTGCCGGTTCCTATCACTTTGCCGCGCTGTCTGCCGGTATATTTCATTAACGCACTTACCACAATATCAACGGGATTGCTTATCACTATAATTATTGCATCCCTGTTGTATTTGTTCAGTTCTTCAGAAACTTCGCGCGCAATATCTATATTCGCTTGTGCAAGAGTCCTGCGGTCGGTATTGTGATCCTTTATGGTAGGGCCGACAGTATAGACAATAATATCGGCACCTGCGGTCATCTCATATCCGCCACCCCTTATTCTCGTCTTGATATCGGAGTTGAGTGCAAGGCTGTCCCGGAAATCGGTCAGCTCGCCCTCAATTTTGTTCTTGTTGCGTCCACAGAGCACAAGTTCGTGGATTTCGGGCATGTGTATGAACGTGTGGAATGCCGCAATACCTACATTACCGTAACCTAATATCGCTACTTTCATATTCTGCAACGTAATCTTTTCTTTATAGTTTCTTATTGACCGAGAACGTTGCTCAGCAGAATGCCCGTGATGGCAAGCGGAGCAATGTACTTGACAAGGAAGAATATCAGGTTTATCAGCCAGTTGGGAACGGCAATCTGTCCATGGTTGCTCAGTTCATCGACAAGTGCCTCCTTTCCGAGTTTCCAACCGGCAAACAGTACCATGACAAGACCGCCGCCTGTAAGCAGAATATTTGAAGACAGCTTGTCCATGAAGTCGAAAATGCTGTTCCCTAGAATGCTGATGTCTGAAAGCACGCCGAAAGACAGTGAACACAGCGTTCCTAATGCTATATATGCCAGGAACGCCAATACGGTTCCGGTAATGCGTTTGAGTTTCAGTTCTTCAATCGTGAATGCCACCAGTACCTCCATTTGTGAAATGGACGATGTGACGGCGGCAAGAAGCAGGCTCAGGAAGAACAGAATTGACACAAGTCCGCCCAATGGCATGAATCTGAAAATGTCGGGAAGGGTGATGAACGCAAGTCCCGGGCCGGCTTCAATTTGCGGCGTTGTGCCGTTGGCACTGGCAATGGCCATAATGGACGGGAATATGGCGGCACCGGCCAGTATGGCAAAGAATGTGTCCATTCCGGCAATCCATGCGGACGATGCTATTATGTTCTCGCTGTCTTTGACGTAGGAACCGTATGTGAGAATTGCACCGCAGCCAATGCTCAGAGAGAAGAATGACTGTCCGAGTGCCGCAACCATGACATGGCTGTCAATCTTGCTGAAATCGGGTTTGAACAGGAATCTCAGTCCCTCGGCCGATCCGGGCAGTGTGAGTGCCCGCACGGTAACCATAATCATAATGGCGAACAGCACCAGCATCATTGACTTTGAGAACTTTTCAATGCCTTTCGTCACTCCCAGTCCGATAATCAGTGCGTTGAGTCCAAGGAATACGGCCGTGTAGATGACTGGTGGCCATGCCGAACTTATGAAACCTGTAAAATGTCCGCTGAAATCGGTTACCTGGCTCAGGCTGCAAGTGCATGATTCAACAAGATATTTGACCGACCAGCCGCCGACAACGCAGTAGAATGCCATTATGCAGGTCGATGTAAGCACGAACAGTATGCCTGTCCTGTTCCAGCTTTTCTGTCCGGACAGCCGGCCCAATGCTCTGAAGGCGTTGGACCTGCAGCGCCTTCCAAGCATGAACTCAGTCATGAGAACGGGGACGCTTACGAACAGCATCATGATTATGTACAGAAGAACAAATGCCGCTCCGCCGTTCTGTCCTGCCAGGTATGGGAAACGCCATACATTCCCAAGACCTATGGCCGAACCTGCCATGGCTACAATCACTCCAAAACGTCCTCCAAATTTTTCCCGCTCCATTGTTTCCGGCTTATTGTATGGTTGTAAGGCTGTCGCAAAAAGGTTTGCTATCGTAATTCAAGACTGAAAATTCGGTCAAGTTCCTCCAAAGCCGGATTTGACTTCTTCATGCGGCTGTATTGCTGGTCGCGTGACAGAATGTGGTCAACATGCCTTTCCATGTCAATTTCAATTTCCATGGAAAGTCCGGGATTTGAAACGGCCTGACTCAGATATGCCAGAATCCGCGGCTTTGCAGCCTCAATTTCCTGGGCCATCATGGGATTGCCTGCCAGAATTCTGAATGACGATTCGGAAACCACTTTGGGCTTGCAGTTGCACATACGGTTCTTCAAGGGTGAATCCTGAATCTGCAATCCCGCAGCGAACTCTGTCCAGTAGTATTGGAGCAGGTCATCGGTCAGCGGTTTTGCATTGACCTGCAGGGAACTTTCCGCTGCCTGTGCCACAGGGCTCTTGGTGCCGCTCTGTTCCGGTGTCCGGACATTGTATATCGATGTAAACAGACTTGATGCCGCAACATTGGGCGTTGTCCGTGCTGTTCTGGCCGATGATGCCGTCGACGCCGGCGTTTCCGATGGCTTGGCGGCCCTGGCCGTTATGTGCGTGCCGGCAGGAGTCAGTTCGGGCTGTTCTGTCCTTGCCTGAGGCTGGACAGACTGGAATCTCTTGAATATGGGTTTAAGTCTTCTGGGCTTTCGCCCACTGCTGTCGTCGTCTTCATCGGCCTGCGCAGCCTGAATCAGGGCCAGTTCAACCAGCAGGCGCTTGTTCTTGCTCACCCTGTAGTTCAAATCGCAGTCATTGCATATTCTGAGCGTGCGGTACAGGAACTTCGGCTGACATTTGGCGGCCTGTTCCCGGTAGCGCTTTCTCATTTCGTCACTTGTCTGCAACAGCGGCAGCGTGCTTTCATCCTTGCTTACCAGTAGGTTGCGCAAGTGCAGCATAAGACCGCCAATCAGATGGCTGCCGTCAAATCCGCGTGCCAGAATGCTGTCAAGCAGCAACAGGGAATCAGGTATGCGCTTTTCAAGCAGCATGTCGGTAAGGTTGAAATAGCAGTCGCTGTCAATTATTCCAAGATTTTCAATGGTCTTGTCGTATGTGACGTTGCCGTGAGTGTAGCTTACCGTCTGGTCGAATATGGACAGTGCGTCACGCATGCCTCCGTCGGCCTTTTCGGCAATGACAGCCAGGGCACGGCTTTCAACCTGTACACCTTCCTTTTCTGCTACCGATTCAAGATGTGCAACGATGTCGGCGTTGGTAATACGGTTGAAATCGTATGTCTGGCAACGTGACAGAATGGTAGGCAGGATCTTGTGCTTTTCTGTAGTGGCAAGAATGAAAATGGCGTAATGCGGCGGCTCTTCAAGAGTCTTGAGGAACGCGTTGAAGGCCTGCTGACTCAACATGTGTACCTCGTCTATCACATAGACCTTGTATTTCCCGTTCATGGGCGGTATGCGCACCTGCTCGGTAAGGTTCCTTATGTCATCGACCGAGTTGTTGCTGGCCGCATCCAGTTCAAAGACATTGTACGAGCGCAGCTCCTCGTTGAAACTGCGGCACGATTCACATTCTCCGCAGGCTTCTCCATCGGGTCTCGGATTCGTGCAGTTTATTGTCTTTGCGAAAATGCGTGCGCAGGTTGTCTTTCCAACTCCACGCGGACCGCAGAACAAGTATGCATTGGCAAGTTTTCCCTGCTTTATGGCATTCTTCAATGTCGTTGTAAGGGCACCCTGACCGACAACGCTGTCAAATGTCAGCGGACGGTATTTCCTGGCCGATACTATATAATCTTCCATTTTCCTGCTGGTTTCTGAATCAATATAGTCCAAAGATATGCTTTTTCACTAACAGAGCAAAGGGACATAAGGAAATAATACTAAATT
Organism: Bacteroidaceae bacterium; assembly: GCA_045640885.1. Classification (GTDB taxonomy): domain Bacteria; phylum Bacteroidota; class Bacteroidia; order Bacteroidales; family Bacteroidaceae; genus Colenecus. The sequence continues at coordinate 4,455 of JAZUFX010000013.1, forward strand.
TGCCGTGTACATCAAAACCTGTCATCGGGGGAGAGAGGAATATGGAAAAGCCTTTTTTCGGAAAGCTGTTTGAATTCTTGCAGAAACATCAGTACACCATTGTGCTGGTTCTGTTCGTGCTTGTCATTACGGTGGCAAGTGACAACAGTCTTGTAAGACGGGCATCGGTACGCCGTGAGATAAGAAGTCTCAAAGGGCAGATTGAGCGTCTGGAACAGGAAATGGAGCAAAACCGCAAGGTGCTGCTTGAAATGAGCAATGACAGTCTCATCATCGAGCATCTTGCACGCGAACGGTTCTATATGCATAAATCCGATGAGGTTGTTTTCATTGAGCAGCAGTGATTATGAAAGATTCAAGGAACAAACTGATAGACGGCTTCACCGTGGTAGGAGGTGTCATGGCGCTGGCAGGTGCAGCACTCAAGATAACGTCAATGGAGTGGGCGTCAATGATATTCCTGGCAGGCAGCACGTTCTTTGCGGTTGCAATACTGTCGGACCGTTATCACGGCAATGACAGGGTCATGCGCCGGTTGTGTAACCAGCAGGCCGTGGGAGCCTTGCTGCTGTTGCTTACTGCGCTGCTCATGTTTGCCGATCCCTTCCATGCCAGACTTATTGACGGAGAATACCATATCGGTGAAAAACTACGCACTCTGCTTCTTGCCGTTACAAGACGGAACGGCTGGATTGTAACCATGACCCTGTCGGCAGTTTTCCTTATTTTTTCCGCATTCCGCATGGAACAGAGACAAAAGCGGCTCGATTCGGAAAATAACGTCGACCATTTGGCGTAAAACGGCGCAATAAGCTGGTATTAAGGCCCTTTCTAAAGGGAAAATATAGTATATTAGTTTTTTTTAAAATCCACAGATTTCCATTCGTTGTATTTTTGCGGCGTCAAAGAAGATTACGACTAAATGCGCAGCCTAATTAACGTCGCAGTAATGGTTCTTGCCGGTTTTCTGATGCCGGCATGCAGCAGCCACTACAATGTTCAGGGTACCGTTGAAGCTTTCGGCTACGAAGGCTGTTCAATGTCTCTTGTCGAATTCACTCCCGAAGGCATCAATGTAATTGATACATGCAGAGTGCATCATGCGGTCTTCCAGATGTCCGGTCCGCTGGATTCCATCAGATTTGTCATGCTGTGCAAGGACAGCGTTCCTGTTCTTCCCATGTATCTGGAAAAAGGCAGAACGACAATACTGATCAGCCCTACGGCGATGCGTGCGTCGGGTACCCGTCAGAATGACCTGTTCTATTCGTTCCTTGAAGAGAAGAATGAAATTGACAACCGCTTTGATGAGATGATTCAGAAACGCATGCAGCTTGTCCAGACCGATGTCATTGATACGCAGGAACTTCAGATTGTACGTGACAGCATTTCCACAATAATACACGAATGTGAAGACCTGATAGCGACATTCATCATCGACAATGCTGATGAACGTGTTGCGTTTGGCGTTTTCTCCATGCTTCTCGGACCGTCGGACCAGATGTCGCCTCTGGTAAAGAGAATTCTGGATTCGGTACCGCAGTCATTCCTTCTCAATCCTACCGTTGCCAACTATACCGGCAGGGTCGGTTATCAGCGCTGACTCAATTGACTGATATGCCGCATCGGCGGCCTGGCGGAGCAGTCTGCTGCGTTCCGACTGGTCATCAGTGCGGTTGCAGGTAATGGTCTGCTCCTTGTGAATGCTTATGTTTACAGAGTGACGGTTAACATGCCAGTCGCGGCGTGACATGACATCATAGCAGCCGTTTATCGTAACAGGAAGGATTGGCAGTTCAAGGTCGGCCGCTATCTGGAAGGAACCGCGTTTGAATTTCTGCATCTGACCGTCCGGAGTGCGTGTCCCTTCAGGGAAAATGATTACCGACATACCGTCTGTCAGCTGTTTCTTGGCCTTGCCCAGACTGTCGTATGAATGTTTGGCCGATGCCCTGTCAATGCAGATGTGTCCTGCGGCACGGCAAGCCCATCCGACAAACGGGATTTTACCTATTTCCTGCTTCATGAGCCATTTGAATTTGATGCCGATGTGACCGTACAGGGCGAAAATGTCGAAGAAACTCTGATGATTGGCAACAATCACGTATGACTGTCCTTTCCTTATGTTCTCCTTTCCTTCAATGTGTACTGGAATCAGAAAGACGTAACAGAACAGCCGGCCCCATATCATTCCCGGCCAGTACCCCCAGAACCTGTTGTCGAACATACAGCCTGCAATACATACTATGGCTGCAATTATTGTGACTGCCAGCATTATGGGCAGTGCTATGCATATCTGATAGGCAATATACAGGTATTTCATTTGCGTATACGGTTAACGGTTGAACTGAACGGCCTGGCCCTTGACGCCTGTGTCAAACTGGCCGTCATTGAATACACGGTGTCCGTTGACCCATGTCGAAACGACTTTCCAATGGAACTGCTGACCGTCAAAAGGAGTCCAGCCGCATTTGGTCACCGAGTTGGAATCAAGTGCCGTCCAGGTGCTGTCGCCATGTGAAAGAACGGCAAAGTCGGCCTTGTAGCCTTTTCTAATGAAACCGCGGTCACGTACGTTGAACAGCAGAGCGGGATTGCTGCACATAAGACGTACGACATCGGTAATCTTCATCACACCCATATCGGCCAGTTCCAGCATGGCAACCAGCGAGTAGGGCAGTACCGGCATGCCAGACATGGCGCTCCTTGCCCCTCCGGCCTTTTCACACAGCAGGTGCGGCGCGTGGTCTGTGCCGATGACATCGGCCGTTCCGTCGGTCAGGGCGGCTCTCAGTGCTTCCCTGTCATTCAGTGTCTTGACTGACGGATTGCACTTTATTCTTGTGCCAAGCCTGGCGTAGTCCGCATCGGTGAACCACAGATGTGCCGGACAGCACTCGCAGGTAATGCTCTTGTCCGTGACGCTGCCTTTTGAGAACAGCGACAGCTCACGCTTTGTACTTATGTGAAGAACATGCAGACGCACACCTGTACCGGCGGCAATGTCCAGAGCTTTTGAGGTCGATGCATAGCACGCCTCTTCGCTGCGTATCAGCGGATGGTACTGTACATCGGGGTCGTCGCCGTATAGGGAACGGAAACGCTCCATGCCTGCGTTTATGACCGACGTGTCCTCACAGTGGGCTGCAACCGGAACGCTGCTTGTCCGGAACAGTTCCCGAATCTGATTCTCATTGTCCACCAGCATGTTGCCGGTGCTTGAGCCCATGAACAGCTTCACTCCGCAGACCTTTTCCGGATCCAGCATTGCAATCTGGTCAAGATTGTCATTCGTGGCACCCAAATAGAAAGAGTGGTTCACTATGCAGTGTCCGGCTGCAACTGCGAACTTGTCGTTCAGGGTCTGTATGGTAGTGGTTGCAGGTTTGCAGTTGGGCATGTCGAAGACGGTTGTGACACCGCCTGCAGCCGCAGCCAGTCCTTCGCTCTCTATGGTTGCCTTATGTGTGAGTCCCGGGTCGCGGAAATGGACATGATCGTCGATTGCGCCGGGAAGAAGCCAGTATCCTTCAAGGTCAATGCTGCTGCCGGCTTCCCGGTCAAGCAGCGCAGCCTCTTTGTCTGAAAGGGCAATACCGCCTATCGTCTCTCCGTCAATAAGGATGCCGGCCTTGCAGATTTGTCCTTCAATGACTGTCCATGCGTTTTTCAGAAAAGTCTTTCCCATTATGCCTGCAGCTTCTTGGGATACTTTCTGAACCAGCTGGAAACCTTGAGCCTGATGACTCCGAACAATGCCTCGCTGAATATTCCGCCGCTCATCTTTGATGTTCCAAGTTCGCGGTTTACGAATACCACAGGCACTTCCTTTATCTTGAAACCGCACTTGTATGCGGTAAACTTCATTTCTATCTGGAAAGCGTAACCCTTGAAATGAATCTTGTCGAATTCCATTGTTTCCAGCACCTGCCGGCGGTAGCACATGAATCCGGCAGTGGCGTCGTGTATGGGCAGCCCCGTTACAATATGGACATATTTCGATGCAAAGTATGACATGAGAACACGTCCCATCGGCCAGTTCACCACATTCACTCCGCTCACGTAGCGTGAACCTACAGCGACATCGTTCCCTTCAATGCTGCAGGCCTCCAGCAGACGCGGCAGATCCTGCGGCGCATGCGAAAAGTCGGCATCCATTTCGAATACATAGTCGTACCCGTGTTCCACAGCCCATTTGAATCCGGCAATGTAGGCCGTTCCAAGTCCGGGCTTGCCGCTGCGTTCAATAATGAACAGGCGGTCCTTGAAGTCGGTCTGCATGAGATTCCTGACAATGCCGGCGGTACCGTCTGGAGAACCGTCATCGATGACAAGTATATTGAAACCATGCTCAAGTCCCATTACGGCCCGGACAATGTTCTCAATGTTCTCCTTTTCGTTGTATGTGGGGATTATGACTATGCTGTCACTAGTATTCATGTGGCGTAAAATTGGTGCTTTCGCAAAAGTGGCAAAAAATCGGTTATCTTGAATGTCTGGAACCTGTTTTTTTTGCTTTGCTGCGACGCTGGTTCTGACGCTTGCGGCTGACAGAGCGCATTACTATTATGACTGCAATGGCAATCACCGCAACTGCAATTATCAGAATCATCCTGATATTCAGGCTGTCGCCCTTGACCCTTGACCACATGTCAAGCATGGCTTCGGTACGGTTGCCGGCATCGTGCATAAGGCAGCAGCGTTCAATTACCGATGCGTCGGGGTACTGTATCTGATTGACCTTTACGCTTCCGGCCTCTTCGCCGAAGAAGTATGACAGGTCAATGGAATCTTCCAGACTCTCGTCTATCTTGCTTTCAAGTACCTCGGGGGTGCCGATTACGCTTACATAACCTATGGCATCCATGTTGCGTATGGCGTTCTCACTGGTACACATGAAATTGATGAACCAGTTGGCAGCCTTCGGGTTCTTTGCGTATTTAGGTATTACCCAACCGTCAAACCACACGTTGCTGCCCTCGACAGGAACGACGTAATCAAGGTCAATCTCATCGCCGACCTCATCGATGGCCCACATGGCATCGCCGCTCCAGGTCAGATTGGCCCATGCCTTGCCCTGTATCATGCGTTCCTTGCCAAAGTCAACTTCCCAGCCGGCAAAGTTCTTCTTGGCACAGTTCATGGTGTCTTCAAACAGCTTGAGCATGGAGTCATCGGCATCGTTCATCACATGCTCGCGGGTAACGGAACCGTTTGCTATCTCGTCCCGGCGGATGTACATCATGACCGAACCGTAAACGTCACGGACGGCATCTTTCATGAGAATCCTGTTCTCGAAACGGGGATTCCACAGAATACCCCATGTCCCGGCCTCCTCCTTTGAAACCAGGGCCGTGTTGTACATGATGCCGGTCGTTCCCCACATGAAGCCTACAGCGTAGTCGCTGGCAAGTCTGTCGGGCGTTGACATGTGGTTGAACTGCTCGACCACGAAAGGAGCGACGTTCTTCGTGTAGTCAGGCACATTGCCGAAATTCCTGTCCAAAGGCAGCAGGAGGTCATTCTTGAGCATGCGCTCTATGATGTATTCTGACGGACATACAACGTCATAGTCCTCATGGCCTGTTTCAATCTTGGTCAGCATGACCTCGTTTATGTCGAATGTCTGGTACAGGACATGGATTTCCTCGCCTGTATTTTCCTGATACCACTGCTCAAATTCCGGAATCAGGTCTTCGTCAATGTAATCGGCCCAGTTATAGACCTTGAGAATGTGGTCGCGGTCATTGGCGGCGAACATGTTGAATGATGGCATAGACAACAGCAACGCTGCTGCAAAAAGGATTCTGGCAATTCTTTTCATTTTTTTCTTTAATGTTGGGTATTGGTGTTATTGTTTGTTGGCAAGACGGGTGCTGCGATGGTTGAAAACCAGCAGCAGAACAAGCACTGTCAGGAATATGATTGCAGCCAGACAGCGCAGTTCCGGCGTAAGGCCTCCCTTGCGGGCATCGGCATATATGTATGTCGACAGGGTTTCCAGACCGTTGCTTCCCTTTGTAAACAGCGTGACGGCAAAGTCGTCGATCGAAAGGGTGAACGAAAGCAGGAAACCGCTGATCATGCCGGGCTTTATTTCCGGAATGATGACCTTGTTAAAGGCCTGCAGCGGCGTGGCGCCCAGGTCAAGTGCAGCTTCGTAGATGTTCGGGTTCATCCGTGACAGTCGCGGCATTACATTGAGAACGACGTAAGGTGTGCAGAAAGCCACATGTGCAAGTACAACCGTCACATAACCGCCCGATATTCCAAGGCTCACAAACAGCAGGAACAAAGATATTCCGGTTATGATGTCCGGGTTGATCATGGGGATGTTGTTCGTGAACTGTATGGCCTGACGCAGCTTGCGGTTCCTCATGTTGAAAATGCCGACTGCCGCAATGCTGCCTATCAGTGTTGACAGGGTCGCTGCAACGACGGCAATCACGATGGTGTTGATTATTGCGGTTGCAATGGTCGCGCTGTGCGCTGCCTGTCCCGAGAACATGCTGGCATACAGTTCGAACGAGAATCCGCGCCAGTCACCTATTGACTTTGAATTGGTGAACGAGAATATGATTATTATGGCAATCGGTGCGTACAGTGCCAGCAGAAGTATGTACAGGTATGACTGTGCAAGTATTTTCTTCATCATATCAGGCCTCCTTCGTTAAGATCGGCATCGTTCTGTGTCTTTGTCGCAAAACTGGTGACCGCGATTATTATAAGCATTATGAGCGACAAGGCCGCACCGTAGTTCATGGTGTCGCTCATCATCATGTTGTCCTGTATGATGGAGCCGAACAGACGCTTGTTGTTCAGAGTCAGTATTTCCGAGATGGCGAATGTCGATATGGTAGGCAGGAACACCATCATGGTGCCGCTTACAATGCCGGGCAGTGAAAGTGGCCAGATAACCTTCTGGAATACCTGCAGACGTGTGGCTCCAAGGTCCTGAGCGGCTTCAATGTAACTTTTGTCTATTTTCTGTATGGTATTGTAAATGGGATAGATCATGAACGGCAGGAAATCGTAGCACAGACCGAAAATCAGCGCTCCCTCGCCAAGCTTTATGTGCAGGAAGTCAAACAGTGCCACTGTGGCAAGCGAGCGCATAAGCACATTTATCCACATCGGAAGAATGAACAGCAGGATCAGCGTACGCCCTCTGGTAAGTTCCGAATTGCTTAGAATGTATGCTGCCGGATAACCGAACAGAATGCAGAGTATTGTGGTTATGAGCGCAATCCCGACGGAATAGATGAACGTGTTCAGCGCCTCGGACTGTGTGAAGAACTTGGTAAAGTTCTGCAGTGTGAAACTGCCTTCGGTGTTGCGGAATGCATATACTCCTATCAGGACAAGCGGCAGAACTACAAAGAAGGCAAGAAACAGCGCATAGGGAATGGTCCAGTTGCTGCGCTTGGCAACGAATTTCTGCAGATCCATTACGCCTTGCTGATTTTGATGGCTTGTGGAAGAATCTTGATTCCGACCATGTCACCGTCGTCCCACACTTCACTTGTATTCACGAAAACGTCTTCACCGTTGTCCGATGTCACGGTCAGGTGGTAATGGTTGCCTTTGTAGAGAATGAACGATATGGTTCCTGTAGCTGCACCTTCGTCACTGTAGTCCATAAGCTCGACATCGTCAAAACCGAAGCTGACGGTCACATCGGCTCCGGCCTCGATGTCTTCCTGCGGCTCGCATTCGAAGATGCCTCCAAGCATCTCAACATGGGTGCTGTCCTTGAGCACGGCCTCTACGGTGTTGCAGAACCGTTCGCGGTGCATGACGTGAATGTCGCTGGGCTTGATGATAAGGCTCACTTCCTGTCCTACCTCGAACATGTTGTAGTCCTGGATTATCAGTTCGTAGCCGCGGTCGGTGATGACCGTCATTTCATAGTGCACGCCCTTGAATATGCAGGCCGATACCTTGCCGTTTATCATGGCGTTGGCGTTGCGGGCCATAATGTAGATGTCTTCGGGACGCAGGACCACGTCAACGTGCTCGTTGGGCTGGAAGCCCTCGTCAACACACTCGAATTCGTGGTACATGAACAGCACCTTGTGGTCCTCGACCATTATGCCGTTCAGTATGTTGCTGTCGCCTATGAAATCGGCCACAAACGGATTGACGGGTTCATTGTATATGTCGGTCGGACGGCCAATCTGCTGGATGCGGCCCTTGTTCATGACAACAATGGTGTCGCTCAGTGTCAGCGCCTCCTCCTGGTCATGCGTAACGTAAATGAAGGTGATGCCAAGGTCCTTGTGCATCTGCTTGAGTTCCATCTGCATGTCCTTGCGCATTTTCAGGTCCAGTGCGGCAAGGGGCTCGTCAAGCAGCAGCACCTGCGGCTTGTTTATAATGGCGCGCGCAATGGCCACCCTTTGCTGCTGACCGCCTGACAGCGAATCGACATCGCGGTCCTCATAGTCGGTCAGACCCACTATCTTGAGCACACGGCGCACCTGACGGTCTATGCTGTCTTCGTCCTCCTTTTTCAGCTTGAGTCCGAAAGCTATGTTCTCATACACGTTCAAGTGGGGGAACAGGGCATAGCGCTGGAATACGGTATTCATGGGGCGCTCAAACGGCGGAACATCGGTAATGTCCTTTCCGTTCATGCATACACGGCCTTCGGTAGGCATATTGAAACCGGCAAGAATACGCAGCAGAGTGGTTTTGCCGCAACCTGACGGACCGAGTATAGTGACGAATTCGCCTTTCTTAACAAAAAGACTTACATCATCGAGAACCTGCTTTTCGCCGAACCATTTTGACAAATGGTCTATCTCAATAATGTAAGTCTTTTCATTCAAATCCCGTGCAGTGTTGTCTGCAACTGGAATGTCGGGTGCACGACGGGTGCACTCCTCTCCTGAGAGGGGCTTAGGGCTGAGGCTCATGATGTTGTCTGCCATTTTCTGCTGCTTGATATTGTGCTGTTTAACCTAATTTTTTCTTTTGGGCGTGCAAAGATAGTTTTTTTGTAAATTTGCAGCCCATGTCAGGGGATTTTTTTCCCTGTGAAACACATTTTTTTTACTTGATGGTATCATTGTCGGAACTTAGCGCCAGATATGCGCAGTCTGCAGGAGGCAGAGCACTGGCGAAAGCACTTTCGGGAAAACGTACTGAAAACATTTTCCTGAAGGGCCTTGTTGCGTCATCGGCATCGATGGTGCTGGGACATATGCTTGGTAATCAGGACAGTCCGTGCGTGCTGTTCATACTTGACGATCAGGAAAGTGCGGCTTACTTCTATCATGACCTTGTGCAGATTCACGGCGAGGAGCGGGTCCTGTTCTTTCCATCGGCTTACAGACGTGCGGCAAAGTACGGCCAGAAAGACGATGCATCGGCCATACTGCGTACCGAGGTACTCAGCCGGCTGACATCGCTCATGCCCGGCAGCCGGACTCTGATGGTGGTTGCATCGGCCGATTCCATAGCCGAAACCGTCGTCGCCAGAAAACGCCTTGACGAGCGTTCGATAACACTGGCAAAAGGTCGTTGCGTTGACCGTGAACAGCTGCAGGACCGCCTTATGGAACTGGGTTTCGAGCGTGTCGACTATGTCTATGAACCGGGGCAGTATGCGCTTCGTGGCAGCATACTTGACGTATTCTCCTTTTCAAACGAATATCCGTTCAGAATAGATTTCTTTGGCGACGAGATAGACTCGACACGCTGCTTCTCGGTTGAAAGCCAGCTGTCAATGGACGCCGTTGAAAGTGTTGTCATCGTGCCCGAGATGAAGGCCGATGCAGCTTCTGACACTGTCTCTCTGCTGGAATTTCTGCCGTCGGACAGCATCGTGGCCATCCATGACCTGCTTGTTACGGCCGACCGCATCGATGCCATAAGCCACGACTCGCTCGATGCCGACAGCATGGCCGCCCGTATGCGTCGTATCGATGCCGTCAAGGATAACGCAGCCGGTGCCGCATTGACTGAATTGCCTGTGATGCTTGGAAAGGACGATTTCCTGAAACAGCTCATGCCGCTGCGCATTCTGGAATTCGGACCGTCGGCCAGTGCCGTGACAGACGGTGTGACGGTGACATTCGACATGAGCGGCCAGCCTCTGTTCCACAAGAATTTCGATCTGGTGTCGCAGGTTCTTGGCGACTATATAATAAAAGGATACAAACTGTACCTGCTGACCGACAATCCCAAGCAGGGCGAGCGTCTTGAAAGCATCTTTGCCGAACGCGGCGAACACATTCCGTTTGAAACGGTCGGAAAGACCCTGCACGAGGGCTATGCCGACAACACCATGAAGTGCTGCTTCTTTACCGACCACCAGATATTTGACCGTTTCCATAAGTACAGCCTCAGGAGCGACCGTGCCCGTGGCGGCAAGATGGCCCTTACGCTCAAGGAGCTGAGCGAGTTCCAGATAGGCGACTACGTGGTGCACATAGACCATGTAGTGGGGCGCTTCGGCGGTCTGGTGCGCGTTCCCGAGGCTGGCGGCTTTCAGGAAAAGATAAAGATAATCTACAGGAACGACGATGTGGTGTTCGTGTCAATCCATTCGCTCCACAAGGTTTCAAAATACAAGGGCAAGGAGGGCGAGGAACCGCACATAAACAAGCTTGGCACTGCCGCATGGGACAACCTCAAGGAAAAGACCAAGGGCAAGATAAAGGATATAGCGCGTGACCTCATAAAGCTGTATTCGCGCCGTATGGAGGAAAAGGGATTCGCCTTCAGCCCTGACGGATACCTGCAGAACGAACTTGAAGCCAGTTTCCTGTATGAGGACACCCCCGACCAGCTCAAGGCCACGCAGGACGTGAAGGCCGATATGGAGAGCCAGCGTCCCATGGACCGTCTGGTGTGCGGCGATGTGGGCTTCGGCAAGACCGAAGTTGCAATACGTGCCGCTTTCAAGGCTGTATGTGACAGCCGTCAGGTGGCCGTCCTGGTGCCTACCACCATACTGGCATTCCAGCATTACCAGACATTCCGTGACCGTCTGAAGAACTTCCCCTGCAGGGTGGAGTACCTGTCGCGTGCCCGTTCCGCAGCCCAGGTCACAAAGATTCTCGAGGATCTGGAGCAGGGAAAGATAGACATCGTTGTAGGAACGCACAAGCTTATAAGCAAGAGCGTGAAATTCAAGGATCTGGGGCTGCTCATCATTGACGAGGAACAGAAGTTCGGAGTGTCGGTCAAGGAAAAGCTCAAGCAGATCAAGGTCAATGTCGATACGCTGACCATGACCGCCACGCCTATTCCGCGCACATTGCAGTTTTCACTCATGGGGGCGCGTGACCTGTCGGTCATACAGACCCCGCCTCCAAACCGCTACCCCATACAGACCGAGGTCCACGTGTTCAGTGCCGACATAATACGTGAGGCGGTGAACTTCGAGATGAGCCGCAACGGACAGCTTTTCCTCATTTCGAACCGCATATCGTCACTGCCGGAACTTGCCGGCATAGTGCAGCGCGAGGTGCCCGACGCCCGCGTGTGCATAGGCCACGGACAGATGGACCCCGATGAACTGGAAAAAATTGTGACCGGTTTCATGAACTATGACTATGACGTTCTTGTGGCAACATCGATAGTGGAGAACGGCATAGACATACCCAATGCAAACACGATTATTGTGAACAGCGCGCAGAACTTCGGTCTGTCTGACCTTCACCAGATGCGCGGACGTGTGGGACGCAGCAACCGCAAGGCCTTCTGCTACCTGCTGGCTCCTCCGCTCGGTGCACTGCCGCAGGATGCCCGGCGCCGCCTGCAGGCCATTGAGAACTTCAGTGACCTGGGTAGCGGACTGCAGCTGGCGCTCCAG
>JAZUFX010000014.1:0-47127 GCA_045640885.1 Bacteroidaceae bacterium
CGTTGCCGGTAGAATTGTCTTTGCATGAAATGAGGCTCAGCGGCAGAAGCGCCAGAACAAACAAACCTAAACCTGATCTTTTGCTGTCCATATTTGTTCAATATTGTACGCTGCAAAGGTACGAAGAAAAGTTGGTTGGCGTTTCTTTTTTACAATCTTTTTACACAAACAGGCCGTGTCGGCGCAATTATATATAGTAAATTGGCGTACTTTTAGGGGGGGGGTAAATAATTTTTACACGTTGCGGCAGGGCAAAAACAAAAGGGATAAACTGCTGTTGTACAAACTTATCCCTTTGGAAAACCGTGAGCGATAGACGGGGCACGATCCCGCGACCTTCGGCTTGGGAAGCCAACGCTCTACCAACTGAGCTACTATCGCGTTTTGACGGCGCAAATATATTACAAAGTCCTGAAACCAGGAATTTTTTGTTCCGAAAATCAGACCGGCTGGTGCTGCGGACGCAAAAGGTCGTTGACGGTCTTGACAGGGTTGAACGTCTCAAGCGGGACTTCGACGAATATGGTGTTCCAGTCGCTCATGGCGCCGTTCCACAGTCCGGGCAGCTCAAGAGCCTTCAGTTCACGTCCGTTCTTTGACTTGGACGAAATGAATCCCGTAGCCCTGTCAACGAACGACGGCAGGTCAAAACTTTCGCCTTTGTAGTTTTTGACGGCGCAGACCAGATCGACCGGATTGAAATGGGTGCCTTTTGAAAACATTTCCTTCTTTGAACTGTCGTCCATGTCAATCTGTGAACTTTCCAGAATCTGCAATGACACTGAACCGTCGGCATTGCGGGCCAGGAACGGACCGCCTCCGGGTTCTCCCACATTCTGTACCATGCCGCACACTCTGATTGGGCGGTTCAGCTTTGAATGGAGCCACTCGGCCAGTTCCTCCCTTGAAAGCTTGTTTATGTCTTTCTTCCTGCAGAACAGCGTGTTGCTGACAAAGTCGCACATCGATTTCAGCTGGCTGTCATCGAACGCCTTTGAATCGAGAATGCGCAGATATTCGAATATCCGGTTCTGGACTGTCACCAGAATGCCTGCCAATACTTTTTTGCCCGTAACGGTGGGGCCTTTCAGGTGGTCCGGGACAACGTTGTCAATGTTCTTGATGAAAACTATATCGGTGTCAAGATCATTCAGATTCTCTATCAGTGCACCATGACCTCCGGGGCGGAACAGTATGCTGCCGTCTGGATTCCGGAACGGCCGGTTGCAGGCATCGGCGGCAACGGTATCGGTACTGGGCTTCTGTTCGGAAAAGCTTATGCAGTAGCTGGTGCCGTAACGCCTGGCCATGGTCAGGCTTATGCTGCCGGCCAGTTCTTCGAACAGCTTGCGGTGTTCGGCCGAAACGGTGAAGTGAATGTTCACTTTGGCGTCGGAGCCTGTGGCATACAGGGCTCCTTCGGCCATGTGCTCTTCCAGAGGCGTGCGGGAAAATCCCTTGTAGGTATGGAATTTGAGAAGCCCCTTCGGCAACTGTCCGTAGTTCAGTCCTTTGGCTTCAAGAAGGTATGAGACTACTGTCTTGTACTGGCCAAGCGATATCAGTTCGTCAACGCCTTTCCCCAATGCGGCCAGACAGCATCCGTCTAGGTCGGGGTAGAACGCAAAGTTTCTTATGCCATTGAAGAATTTCTTTTCGAAATCCGATGCGGGCTTGCCGGAAGTGCCGTCCAGAAATGCAAAAAGGTCCTTGAACATGCGGCTGGCGGCCCCCGATGCGGGAACGAATTTCGTTATGCTGTGACCGCTCTTCAGATAATTGTCCCATACTTTGATGTACGGTTCCATGTCGGCATCTTCGACGCGGGTTATGCCGTTGCCGACTGATGCGGCCGATTCCAGTTCAAGGTAGGGGAATCCTTTTGCAATCAGATCCAACTGGTTCATAACGTCCTCGACGCCAATGCCTTTGCTCTTGAACTGCTCTATATCCTTCTGGCTTATGTCCATTGCGTTCAACATATTTTTCCAAAGTTAGTTCCCTTTTTTGAAACGGCAAAGAAAAAAAACATATCTTAGCGGCGTGAAAACAAATATGAAACACACACGCGTTATGCTGGCATTGGCCGTGCTCCTGTCTGCACAGACCGCACAGGCCGGAAAAGACGAATATCCCGAAATGACTTTCGAGGAAACGACCCACAGCTTCAAACGGTTTGACAAGGAACATGCAGTGCAGACCTGCTGGTTCAAATTCAGGAATACCGGCAAGTCAGAACTCATGATAACATCGGCCAACGGGACATGCAGCTGTACAAAGGCCGAGGCTCCGGCATATCCTGTCCTTCCCGGCGAGACCGATTCCATAAAGGTCACTTTCAACGGGACCGACATACGTCCGGGCGTGATACGCAAGACGGTAATCCTTACATCGAACATAAAGGAAAAGACAGCCTATCTCTACATAACAGGCGAACTGGTCGAAAAGCTTGACGACGAGCGTGTCCAGAATGACGGCGACAAGGATAAAGTGTCAGAATAATTCGCTTATGCTTTCTACGCTGAGCCTGCTGCCGTCAACCTTGAAGCGTATATTCCATCGGTCATACTCGAAACTGTAAATGCGTCCGGCATCCTGCTGGTAGCGTGGACGCGGGTCCTGTGCCAGTATGTCGCGTATTGCCTGAAGCGTGTCCGAAGGCACTCCCTTTCCGGTTTCCGGCCCGATGACAACTTCAAGGACATGCATTCCGACACTGTCGGTAAAGCCTCCTGTGGCCTGTGGCTGGCAGTCGGTATATGGAATGTACGGCTTGATGTCATAGATGGGGGTGCCGTCAACAAGGTCGGCACCGCTTACATGAATGACGGGACCGTCCTTGCTTTTCAGGTCAATGCCCTCGATTCTGACACACGACAGTCCGATAGGGTTGGGGCGGAAGGGCGAGCGTGTGGCAAAGACGCCCATGCGCACGTTGCCTCCAAGACGGGGCGGCCGTACCGTGGGTGACCACCCGGTGCGTATGGCCTGCGAGAATTCCCAAATGAGCCAGATATGTGTGAAATTTTCCAAGCCGCGCAGAGCGCTCGGGTCGCGGTATCCGGGCTTGAACACCACAGTCCCCTTTATAGAGTCCATCAGCCCGCTCTGGCGTGGAACGCCGAACTTGGAACGGAATCCGGTATGAATTGTCGCTATTGCTTCCATATTATATGGCGAATGTACTATTTTTGCAACAAATGACATCCGGATACGACAATCTTTTAAGGCGCGGCATTTCTGCGGCATTCTTCCTGCCGTTGTTCGTGCTGCTGCTGTCATCGTGCGGGCGTGGCACAAATGTGGCACACGAACTGAACGAAACGGCCCTGTCATGCCTGTGGAACAATCTTGATTCGGCGCATCATTATGCGTCAATGGCACTGGAAACCCCGTTTGCCGGACGGCAGGAAAAGGCCCAGGCTCTGAACACGCAGGCGCGCGTGGCGTTCATGCGCATGGACTATACGCAGGCATGGAATCTCTACAATGAAATACTTGACCGTTGCGGCAGCAGCCTGTGCATGCATCTGACCTCGTACATAGGGCTTATGCGCATCTGCCAGCGCACGTCCGACAACATGTCGTTCTACGAGTACCGGAACCGCATTCTGCGCCTGTTGCGGACCATGCACGACGAGGAGTCGCTGCTTGACCGTGACGACCGCGCCAAGATGTATTCCCTCGAGCGCTCCTTCCGCATGGAATCGGCCCTGTACTATCACGAACTTGAACAGTCATGGCAGGCGGAACAGGAACTGGGGCATGTGGCCCGTGATTCGCATCTTTTTGAAGACACTGACCGATGGCTCATGTATCTGTATCTGCAGGGACTGGGCATTGGGCTTGAACTGAATGGGGAACATGTTGCTGGAGAGCGTGCGCATAACCTGGTGCAGTGCATCCTTGCGTCAGGCGACAACCTGCGCATGAAGTCAATTGCATGCTGTGCCCTGAGCAGTCTGCTGCTTGAAGGCAGTACCATGGCCGATGTCCGTATGCTGGCGCTTGACCAGCTTTCCGAGGGAATGGAAACGGGAGGCTGGAATACGGACAATATGCCCCTGATGCTTGCCCTGAATTCTCTCAGCATGTCGGCCGGATACGGTGCCGGATATGAAATGCTGCTAGCATACCGCCAGCTCGCCGCCTGTCAGGTTGCCGACGGGCTGTATGCCGATGCCCTTGAAACTCTTGGCAAAGCCCTTGACTTTGTCAATTCCTCCACGCTGCAAGGGTGCGACACGGTGCCACAGCCGCTTGAAATGTACCGCGAGGACGGAACGATAGTTGAAGAGGACTGGATGGACGCATTCCCTCATTCCGTCATGCCCGACTATCTTGCGTCGGTCCGTGAGCTGATGAGCGTTGCGTGGTCGGGGCTTGACTGCAAGGCCGAATCGGACTACAACCGCAATGTATATCTTGAAATACAGAAGAACATCAGGCTTGACCGACGTTACGAGGCCCGTACCAGACTTCTGGAACGGTCCAACAGACGGCTCTATGCACTGGCCTGCGCCATGATTACCGCCATTGTGCTTCTCATAGCCCTGTATGTCCTGTGCCTGCGCGGCGTCAAGCGCTCCAATGTGCGTTTTGCCAGTCTGATGAAAGAGACCGTGGAACTGTGCCGCCGCATTCTGAAGCCTGTCCCCGCCGATATGCTGAGACAGCATATCGATACTGTGATAGCACCGAGCCTCATGACCCTGGTACAGGCCGACAGCGTGGTCATAGGGGACAACGGCGAACTTCATGTGGAGTGGGCCAAAGGCAGGGCAAACAGCGATTCGTGCATAGTGGTCGATGCTGTCACGCCTTTTGTCGAGCAGGCTTTTGACAGTGTGCGCCTGCTGTCGTGGCAGGCCGACAGTCTGGAGCAGGCATCAAAGCAGCACGGACTCTATCTGCGTCACAAGACCGAGAGCAAGCGCGGCAACATGGTGCGCAAGACCTGCTGCCAGGTGGTTGCACAGTGCCTGCCGTACATTGACCGCATGAAAGCCCAGATAGACAGGCTGGCCGGGTATGAACCCGGAAGCCCGGAGTACGTGTCAGGCATGGAATACGTGCGCGAACTTGCCGGCTGCATAAACACATACAACCAGGTGCTGGCCAACTGGATAAGCATACGCCAGGGGCTGGTCAGACTGAACATAGGCAGCTTTGAGCTGCAGGGACTGTTTGACATAGTGGAACATGGCAGTTCAAGTTTCCTCATGAAGAACGTGACCCTCGAAATATGCCCCACCGATGCCGTTGTCAAGGCGGACCGTGTCCTGACGCTGTTCATGATCAATACGCTGGCCGACAACGCCCGCAAGTTCACTCCGTCGGGCGGCAGGGTGCTGGTCAGTGCCGATGTGGCCGATGACTATGTGGAGATATCGGTCGCCGATACAGGCATCGGCATGAGCCGCCGCGATGTCGAACGCATAAATACCGAGAAGGTCATTGATGCCGGGAGCATCGGGAGCGGCACCGAAGGCCATGGCAGCGGTTTCGGCATCATGAACTGCAAGGGCATAATTGAAAAATACAGAAAGAGCCACGAGATGTTCAGCGTGTGCAGTTTCCAGGTTGAGAGCACCCCGGGCAAGGGCAGCCGCTTTTCATTCCGTCTGCCTAAGGGCATACGCAGGGCCTTGTGTCTGATACTTCCGTTGCTATGCTCGTTCACCGGTGCGAAGGCTCAGGACGACAGCCTTCTGATTTCAGCATACGACCATGCCAACAACGCCTACATGTGCAACACCGAAGACCGATATGAGTCGGCCATTGCCGAGGCTGTCCTGTCGTTGGAAATGCTGAATGAGGACTACCTGCTTCACGGCGGCCAGGGACCGCTGTTGTCCCTGTGTGACGGATTTCCCGGAAGTGCCGAACTGTACTGGATTGACGAACGGTTCGCCACCGATTACGAGACGATACTGTGGCTCAGGAACGAGGTGGCCGTGTCGGCCCTGGCACTGAAAGACTGGGACCTGTACTATTACAACGACCGGGCATATCTGAAACTGTTCAAACAGTATTTCAGCGACAGTCTCATTGAACAGGACTGCACCGAACTCCAGCATGTCAACAGCAATCTGTCGGTGCTGCTCATGATGTTCATAATACTGCTGTTCGCGTCGCTGCTTGTGCTGTTCGTAGTCTATGCGCGCCATTGGATACGCCATCGCAGTGACCTGAAACAGATTATGCACATTGTAGGCTGCATCCAGCAGTCGCTTCATGACATTGATACCGCACACTTTGACGTCCAGCATACACTGCAGACGCTGTGCAACCGCATGTACCCGTATATGAACAGCCTGTTCGGGCTTGTCTCGCTGGAACTGATTCTCGATTCGGGTGCGGGCAGGGCATCGGCCAGGTGTGTCGGCGTGAAGCGTGTCGGAGAACATGACTCCGCACAGGCTCCGGTATTTGTGGAACTGGAAAGCGGCAGTGCCCGAGTCGGCAGCATGTGCCTTCTGCCTGCCGGACGCATGAACGACAGTTCGCGCATGGAACTGCAGATGATAGCCGGTTATCTGACTACGGCACTGCAAAGCCTGCTGCTGCGTTTCGAGGCCGGTTTCAATGACTTGAACCAGCTGGCAGCCGAATCGGAACGCATGAAACTGGAACAGGAGCAACTGCACGTGAACAGCATGGTTCTTGACAATTGTCTTTCAACCCTCAAGCATGAAACCGTGTGGTATCCGAACCGCATCGTGCAGCTGGCCGACAGCGGCGACACTGCACAGATGTCCGAACTTGTGGGTTACTATCACGACATTTTCGGCATTCTCAGCCAGCAGGCGCTTGCCCAGACCGGAACACAGCTTGTGCAGCGGACCGAGGTCAGAGTTGACAGGCTGCTGGCCGATGTGTCGCATGCCATGGCAAGGAAAAACGGCATTGAAGTCAGCGTCGAGCCATCGGGACTGACCATGATGGCCGATGACATACTTGTGCGTTACCTTCTGGAAAGCCTGCTGGAGCGTGGCGCCGAGCTGGGATGCGGCTCTCCTGCGGAACTACGTGCGCAGACTGACGGACTGTTTGTCATGGTGGAACTGTTGCTGCCCGGTATTGCACCTGACCCCGATACGCTGTTCTCTCCGCTTGAGGGACGTGACAGCATGGCTTTTGTGCTATGCAGCCAGATAATACGCGAACATGACGAAAGCTTTGGACATATAGGTTGTCGGATAAATGCCGAGAGCCGTCAGGGCGGAACACTTATATGGTTTACATTGCCTTCGGTAACAATACAGAATGAAAATGGAAAAAATCAGGACAATAGTCGTTGAAGACGTGCCTCTTGAACTGAAAGGCACCCTCTCAATCATCAGGACCGATATCCCGGAAATCGAAATTGTCGGCACGGCACAGACGGAACGTGACTTCTGGAAACTCATCGACGATGGCCGGAATCCTGCACTGGTGCTGCTTGACCTTGGCCTTGGCGGCTCGACAACGGTAGGCGTTGATATATGCCGCCGTCTGCACAGCCGGAAACCCGACGTAAAGGTGCTGGTTTTTACCGGGGAACTGTCAAATGAGAAACTGTGGGCCGACGTCATTGCCGCCGGTGCCTGCGGGCTTATACTCAAGACCGGCGAAATGCTTACACGCGAACATGTGCTTGCAGCAGCCTCGGGCAGTCGCTGCGTGTTCAGCAGGCAGGTCATTGAGATTATGGCAAAACGCTTCTGTCAGTCAGTGCGTTCCAGCAGCATGCAGGCCCAGTCAGTCATGACATACGAGATTGACGAGTATGACGAACGTCTGCTGCGTCACCTGGCTCTGGGCTACACCAAGGACATGATTTCCGAACTGCCAACCATGCCTTTCAGCAGCAAGTCCATTGAAAAGCGCCAGACCGACCTGATTGCCCGCCTGTTCCCCGACGGTGAGCAGCGCGGCATAAATGCAGCAAGGCTGGTGACGCGTGCCATAGAACTGCACATCATTGACCCTGAAAACCTTGAACCCGATGCGTAAGCGTCTGATACCACATCCTGCGGCCGTCTATCTGGTGCTTCTGGTTATTGTCATAATAGCCTCGTGGATAGGAAACGTGCTTGAAATGCGCGGCATGACATCGTATTCCTCACTCGTGATACGGAGCGTGCTCGGTGCCGACGGAATGCGCTGGATGGTGTCGAATGCATCGGTCAGTCTGCAGCACGCCCCGATAGGCAATGCCATTATGCTGTGCATGACGGTGGGGGTGCTCCGGGCCAGCGGCCTGTGGAGCGCACTGTCGCGTATCGGCAGACTGGCACCAAAAGAAAACGCATCGCTTGTAGTGGCCGCCGTTTCGCTTCTGCTTCTGGCGCTCCTGTCCATTCTGGCGGCCGTTTCCGGCAGCCAGCTGGCAACGGGACTTGCATCGGGCCTTGCTGAAAGCCCGCTTGGACGTGGCTGCATATTCATAGTAATGATGGCTGCAGCCGTGCCGTCAATGGCGTACGGACTGGCCAGCGGTGCGCTGCAGTCGGCTCATGACTGCGTTGAAGCCTTTGCCTGCATGATACGTCCCATGGCGCATTTTCTTGTATGCATGCTTGTCGCCAGCCAGGTTCTTGATACTTTTACCTACGCCCGTCTGGACCAGTTTTTCGGCATATCGGCCAAAGCCATGCGGGTCACTGCATTTGTGCTTTATTGGCTTCCGCTGCCGGTCATTATGCTGCGTAACCAAAAAAACGGTTCCAACGTTTGAAAAGTCAAAACAAAAGCCTAATTTTGCGCCCGTAAAAGCGATGCCGTCAGGCACTGCGCATACGTATAGGTCGGTTCGGTAGCTCAGCTGGATAGAGCAACAGCCTTCTAAGCTGTGGGTCCTGGGTTCGAATCCCAGCCGAATCACAAGAAAAACGGAATCCCAACTGATTGAAAGCAGTAGTTGGGTTTTTTTATTTTTCCCGAACAATAGTCCATGCCGTCTGCCGGTAGTGGTGAATTTACCTTTTGAGAAATAGGAACATATTTTTACCGATGTGTTGTATATTTGTGCCGTTCTAATCTTATACGTAAAACAATAATTTGATTGGATGAACTGATGAAACGGACCGATATACAAATATATACTCTGTGCCATAAGGATGTCGGATATGGTATCAGAAGCAACTCTCTCTACACCAGCATTGAATGTGGCGCTGCGTGCAGGGAACAGCATCCTGCGGCGGAACTCCGCGATGATGCCGGTCCGGACAACATGAGCGTATGGAATCCCTTCGTTGCCGAGAACTCGGCACTGTACTGGATATGGAAAAACCACGACCGGGGGCTGAAATATGTCGGTAACGTGCAGTATCGCCGTATTCTTGATTTTGCCGAGGACACTGACTTTGACCTGATTTTCAGTCAGTATGACGCAATCTGCTGCAAGCCTCTGGAGTTCAGGAAAATGACGGTGGCAAAGCAGTTCGGTGTGTGCCATGGCTCAAAGTACCTGAAACTTGTGGGCAGAATAATCAGAGACAATTATCCCCACCGCTATTACAGAAAGTGGAAAAAGTACATATGCAGGAGAAACCGGCTGTACTATTCCTGCGGTTTCATACTCAGAGCCGCCGACTATGACCGATACGTGGGTTTCCTGTTCGATATTTTCAGGATGCTGAACGAAAGAATCGGTGTGAAGGATGTGCAGCAGGCCGTGGATTATGCACAGGCTGAAATTGCAAAGGGCTTTCTTGCCGACCGGGATCCCAGAGGGTGCCGATACAGCTGTCAGCTTGAGGGCTTTCTTGCAGAACGTATCTTCACGTTCTGGATACAGATGAATTTCAGCAGGATTCTGGAAAAGCCCTATACCCTTATGGAGAATACTGACATCTGAGCGCCTTTATTCCTGAGGGTGTTCCGAACTCATGTTCTGGAGCATTTTGCCAAGGGTGGTAAGGAAGTTGCGCAGTTCGTCTTCTGAAATCCCGTCAAGAATTCGGTCCAGCATGAAGATGCCCTTTTCCTTGGCATCGGCTTTCATCTGTTGTGCCAGAGGGGTCAGAATCAGTGTGTTGGAACGGCGGTCCGTTTCGCTGCGCTGGCGTACAATCAGTCCCTTCTTTTCCAGTCCGTCAACAATTTTTGTAATGGAGTTCTTGTCCTTCTGCATTGTATCGGCCAGCTTCTGCTGTGACATCGGGCCCTGGTTCCAAAGCAGGTCAATAAGCAGGAACTGTTCGGGGGTGAGTCCTACGTTATTGCGCTTCAGCATGATGCCGGTATATTGTTTCAGCTTGCATGAGGCAAGATTCAGGTAGACGGCGACTTCTTTTGATAATAGCATATTATACGGTATGGGTGTTGGATAGTACAAATGTAATACTATCGACCAATATGACCAAATATTCCCGAACTGATTCTCAGCGGGTGAGTTTGCGCATTTCGTAGCCAAGCCGGTACAGCTCAAGGGCGGCACCGATGCGGAACATGACTTGGGCCGTGCGTGCATACACGTAGAATGCGCGCGGACTTTGCGGCTCTATGCGTTCCTGGCGTATGTGTGCAACGGCACTGTCGGCGCAGGCTTTTATGGTTTCGTTTATTCCGGCGGTTTCAATGCTTCCGGTTGTCAGCCCGAGAATGTCGGCCATGATATGGTCATCCATATTGTCGAATCCCTGCGAACCGAGCAGTGCGCTGTACGGCTGGTCTTTGAGCCTGTTCCAGTCTCGGTTCCACCAGCATGCAACGGCCATTCCCATGTATGCGGCCCAGGCTACTGAAACGGTGGGGTAGGCTGCAATCTCCTTCACACCGTCGGCTATGTATTCGGGTGCCAGTGTGTCCCATTTGTCGTCAATGTCCTGCGACTGCAGCAGCATGCCTTCAAGCATGCCGCGTCCGGTGCATAATTTCAGCAAATCCTGAGTCAGCCGCTCCTGGTACATATTGTAATAAAGACTGTCTTCCATATAAGAACAGGTTATTAATAGTTGTAACGTTTTTTGAATTTTCTAAGCAGGAAAACCGACATGACAAGCGCCATGCAGTCGGCCACATCGACCGATATCCAGACACCGTCAAGTCCGAAAACCGCAGGCAGCACGAAGACGCAGCCCATTTCAAACACAAAGGTGCGGGTGAACGATGCTATGGCCGATACAATTCCGTTGTTCAGTGCTGTGAACCATGCCGATATGAAGTTGTTGAAGCCCCATATCATGAAACTTATCATTGACAGGCGTATGGCATGTGCTGCCAGCTTGCATAGTCCGTCGTCATGACCTGTAAAGACTTTTGACAGCGGTACGGCAAACACCTCGCTAAGCAGGGTGAGAATGCACCCGGCCGAGACAAGTATGACAACGCTTTTCCTGAGCAGGCTTTTAAGCTCGTCATGGTTCTGCGCTCCGTAGTTGAAACTTATGACAGGCGATATGGCCATGTTGTAGCCTATGAACAGGGCGGCGAACATGAATGCAATGTACTGTATTATGCCATACACGGCAACGCCGTCCTGGCCTATGAGTCTCATCAGCTGCAGGTTGTAGCATATTATCAGTACGTTGTATGAAATGTTGTTCACGAATTCCGACAGTCCGTTTGAGCATGCCTGTCCGATGCTGCTCCATTCTGTCCGGGCCTTGACGCATCTCAGATGCGTGCTGTTCCATCGTCCACTGCCTATGAACCCGAAATAAACGAGCGGGAACAGACCGCCTATGCCCTGCGATATGGCTGTCCCGATGGCTGCACCTGTAAGTCCCCAATTGAAAACCACAATGAACAGGTAGTCAAGGGCCATGTTGGCCACACCGCTTATTACGGTTATCCACGCCCCGAGCTGCGGACGTTCGGCTGTCATGAAGAATGACTGGAATTCCATCTGGGTCATGAACAACGGCAGCACGCACAGCAGGATGCGTCCGTAGGTGGTGCAGTCATCGAGCATGGGTCCCGGGCTGGCACCCATCCAGCTTGATATCGGTCTTATGAATATGAACAGGACAATGGCCAGAACACATCCTGCAGCCAGCATCGTGCGCGTCAGCATGCTGAATATGCGGTTGGCGCGTTCCTGGTCTTTCTGTCCCAGTACCATGGCTACCAGTGCGGTGCCTCCGGTTCCGAACATGATGCCTATGGCCCCCACAATCATAATGGCTGGCCATACCATATTCAGTGCCGCGAATGCTGTAGTTCCGGCGTAGTTGGCAACGAAAAAGCCGTCGACGACGCCATAGACGGACATGAACAGCATCATCAGGATTGACGGTGCCGATGCCTTCAGAATACGTCCTGTTCCGTAATGCCCTCCAAGCTCAATCTTCATGAAAAAATCAGCGCACCACTTCGGTGAATTCAGGCTGCTGGCCGGGCTTTGCTATAACGTAGATTGTTGAACTTGAACTCTGTGAACCGAAACTGCGCCCTGCTACGGTGAACATGTATTCAGTGGCGTCGCCTATATTGCGGCTGGCAACTTCCGACGGTGTGCCGAGCGGGAACTGATAGCTTGAGCAGGCTGCGTTGAAAATCTCGACATCGGTCTCTGTCACAGGCTGTGAAGCCGTGAAGTCCGGCAGTTCGTCAATGCTGCCTTCCTTGTATTGGCCGGCTATCAGGAAACGCTCCACCTCGGCCGGCACGGCTGCCATACGGGCGGCACGGCATCCGTAGCCCTTTATCACTTTAGCTCCCGGAAGGGCCTGCTTGAGGGCGTCGGTTCCTGTGGCAAGTCCGCCGCTGCCGAAGGTGCAGAATGTGACTATGGTCTTGCCGTCAAGACTGACTTCCTTGAGAAGCGATTTCACTGGGGTTGCATATGTACCGCTCCATATCGGGAAACCCAGGAAGATACGGTCGTACTGCGAGAGGTCGCTTTTCAGGGGAACAAGAGCTGGAATCTGTCCTGACTGGCTTTCCTGCTGTGAACGCTGTACGGTTTCGTTGAAGCTGCCGTCGTATGCCGGGGTGACGTCAAAACGCTCTATGTCCCAGCCGGTCTGTCTGGCAATTTCCTGTGCGACGATATCGGTGGAGCCTTCCTGTGAATAATACAGGATAAGGGTCTTTGACTGGCTGCCCGAGCATGAAAGCATACCTGCAGCTGCAAGAATTGAAAGCATGATCTTCTTCATAATATGGATGGTTTGGTTCAATCGGGTTGTGTCAGTTTGCGGAACACGGCAGGCGTTGTAAGCGAGAAGCGCATAAGCTCTCCTGTTACCGGGTGTATGAACGACAGACGGTAGTTGTGGAGCATCAGACGGCGGGCGGGGTTGGTCTCGGCGCCGTATTTCATGTCACCGGCTATCGGGCAGCCCATTTCGGACATGTGGACACGGATCTGGTTTTTCTTGCCTGTAAAAATCTCTACATCGATCAGGGCATAGCGGCCACGGTTCTGCAGGACACGGTAGTGGGTCACTGCCAGACGTCCTTTGTCTTCGTCGTCGGTAGAATGGACGCGCATGTGGCTGTCTTCGGTGAGCAGGCTTTCAATGGTGTCTTCCTGACGTACGGGTATGTTTTCGGTTACGCACATGTATTTGCGTTCCTTGACGTAATAGTCCCAGTTGGAGCGCAGTTCGTGCATGAACTCAGGGTCTTTGGCAAAAATGAGAATGCCCGATGTATATTGGTCCAGCCTGTGACAGACATACAGCTGCGCATCCGGGTCCGTGTGGCGTACGTAGTCCTGCATGATGTGGAATGCGTTCTTTTCACGGGCGTTGTCGTTGGCTACGGACAGCAGTCCCGATGCCTTCTCGATAACTACAATGTACTTGTCCTCAAACAGTACCTTTACCTGCGGGTTGTTGAACCTGTAGAAACTGTTGCCAAGGTTCACTTCAACGACATCGCCGGGAAGCAGCGGTGTGTTGAATTGGGTTACCGGTTCGCCTTTCAGCGCAATGTGCCTGTATTTCAGCATGGCCTTGACCTGCGTGCGGTTCATGCCTGAAAGCGTTTCAAGCAGGAAAGGCAACAGGGTGGTCTCCTTTTCAACGGTGAATGTCTTTATGTCGTTGGCCTGGTACCGGCGGTTTCCTTGTCTTTTAACCATTTCAAAACGGATTATTGGTTCTGGTCGTTTTCTATCTTGTTCAACATCTTTATCGTAGCCTTTATGGCCGCTTCTGTCTGGTCAGCATCGAGTCCGCGCGTGCGGAAATCCTGACCGTTCAGGTTCCAGCTTATGACGGTCTGCACAAAGGCATCGGTACGTCCTCCCGGCGGAATTGATACGGTATAGTCGGTCAGCATTGGGAACGGCTTGTCCAGACTGGCGTATATTTTACGCAGAGCCTTTACAAAGGCATCGTACTGACCGTCACCGCTTGCCGAATCCTGATACTGTCTGCCGTTGATTTCTATCATTACGGTGGCCGACGGTCTCAGACCCTGCGCAAGCATGAGCGAGTAGTTCAGAATACGTATGTGCTGCTCACGGTCGCTGTCGTGATGAAGCACGTCGCTGACTATGTAGGGCAGGTCGTCCTGCGTAAGCTGCTCTTTCTTGTCTCCAAGTTCCACTATGCGGGCGGTAACCTTGCTCATGGCCTCATCGTCCAGCTTTATGCCCATGGCTTCAAGGTTCTTGCGTACACTTGCGCGGCCGCTGTTCTTGCCAAGTGCATATTCCCGTACGCGCCCGAACCGTTCCGGAATGAGGGCGCCGGTGTAGAGATTGTCCTTCGCGTCGCCGTCGGCATGCACGCCGGCACACTGGGTGAATACGTTCTGGCCTACAATGGGCTTGTTCTGGGGAATGCGTATGCCGCTGTTCATTTCGACCAGACGGCTCAGTCTTGTAATGCACTTTTCGTCGGTGCCTGTTTTCACGCCCAACTGGTCTTTCAGTACGGCCATCACACTGGCAAGCGATGCGTTTCCGGCTCTCTCGCCCAGACCGTTCACGGTGGTGTGGATGCCCTGGATGCCTGCGCGTACTGCGCTGTAGACATTGGCCACAGCCAGTTCGTAGTCGTTATGGGCATGGAAGTCAAAATGTGCGTCGGGAAAAGCCTTGAGCATTCTGTCACAGTATTCGAAGGTGGTCTGTGGACTGAGAATGCCAAGGGTATCGGACAGCATTATACGCTTTACAGGCAGCGAGGCGAGTGCTCCTGCAAGTTCCATGACGTAGTCCGTTGACTGTGACATGCCGTTGCTCCAGTCCTCCAGATATGCATTCACCGTCAGACCCATTCCGGTGGCTGTCAGCACTGTCCGTCTTATGTCGTCGATGTGCTGTGCCGCGGTCTTGCCCAACTGTCCCTCGACATGACGCAGGCTGCCCTTGCAGAGCAGGTTCATCACCTTGCATCCGCAGGCTGCTATCCACTTCGCCGAGTTGCCGGTGTCCACAAAGCCCAGCACCTCAAGCCTGTCCTCCAGACCGTTGGCGCGTGCCCATCGGTTTATTAGGCTTACGCATTCCTGCTCCTGCTTTCCTGTCAGGGCCGATGCCACTTCAATGCGGTCAACGCGCACTTCGGTAAGCAGTGACTTCGCTATGTCAAGCTTTTCACGGGCGGTGAACGATACCCCCTGGGTCTGTTCGCCGTCACGCAGCGTGGTGTCAAGTAACTCAATCATAGTTGTACCAGTTTGTCACACGGAAACTTGTTGACTGCGTTTATGAATGCCTGGACCGATGCGTTCACAATGTCGGTATCGGCCGCAAAGCCATAATATACCACACCGTCGAACTCGACCTGCATGTGAACCTTGCCGGTGTCGTCACTGCCGTGGTCCATGGCCTGGATAAGGAATTCGCGTATTGTCATTCTGTTTCCCGTAATCTTCTTTATGCTCTTTATGGCGGCATCGACGGGACCGTTCCCTGTAGACTGCGACTCGTACTGGCTGCCGTCAATGGTAAGGCGTATGGTAGCACTGCTTTCAACGCCTTTGCCCGATGTCACGTTCATGTAGTCAAGCGTGACACGCTTTTTCACGCTTCTGTCCTGTCCGGTCAGGCTGAGAATGTCCTGGTCGCTGATGTCGGTCTTTGAGTCGGCCAGCTGCAGGAATCTGTCATACAGGGCGTTCAGCTGCTCGCCTTCAATATCGACACCGAGAAGCTGGCAGCGCTGGCGCAGGGCCGCACGCCCGCTTCGGGCTGTAAGTATAAGGCTGCTGTCAAGCATGCCTACGTCTTTCGGACTCAGTATTTCGTAATTCCTGCGGTTCTTTATTATGCCGTCCTGATGTATGCCCGACGAGTGTGAGAATGCGTTCCTGCCCACAATGGCCTTGTTGGCCTGAACCGGCATGTTCATCAGTGACGATACAAGGCGGCTTGTATGGAACAGCCGGGTGGTGTCAATGCCTGTATCCAATCCCATTTCGGGGTGGGTGCGCATAATCATCACTATCTCTTCAAGGGCTGCGTTTCCTGCACGCTCGCCTATGCCGTTGATGGCCACCTGTACCTGACGTGCACCGGCCTGTACCGCAGTCAGCGTGTTTGCAGTGGCAAGTCCCAGATCATTGTGGCAGTGCACTGAAAGGGTGACCCTGTCAATGCCTTCAACGTGCTCCATGAGATAGGCAATCTTCCGGCTGAACGCGTCGGGCGTGCATACGCCTGTGGTGTCTGGAATGTTCACTACCGTGGCTCCGGCCTTTATCACTTCTTCTACAATACGGGCCAGGAATTCATTGTCGGCGCGTCCGGCGTCCTCGCAGTAGAACTCGACATCGTCAATCAGGTTCCTTGCATATTTCGTGGCGCTGACCGCCTGTTCAAGTATGCTGTCTCTTGTTGAACGGAATTTGTATTTTATGTGCTGGTCCGATGTGCCCAGGCCGGTGTGTATCCTTCCTCTTGCCGCACCTTTCAATGCCTGTGCCGCCATATCTATATCACTGGGTATGGCACGCGCCAAGGCACACACGACGGGTTTTCTGACGGCCTGCGCTATACACTCCACACTGTGAAAGTCACCCGGGCTCGATACCGGAAATCCTGCTTCCAGTACATCGACGCCCAATTCCTCAAGGGCGCGCGCCACCTGCACTTTCTCTATGGTGCTGAGCTGGCAGCCCGGAACCTGTTCGCCGTCGCGCAGCGTGGTATCAAAAATAATCAGCCTTTCAGACATGTGTGAGCCGTCCATTACCATTGATTTTGCAAAAATAACAAAAAAAAGTGTTGTGCAGTTGTATAATTCAAAAGTGCCTCCTATCTTTGCTACGTGTTTTTCATGGTATTAGATTTTATTTAAGATGAGCGGAACTGGGAAGTCCCGCTCATCTGTTTTTATTTGAGATACTTGTCAAGCCATGCAAAGAAGGTCCTCTGCCAGGCTATTCCGTTCTGGGGCTTGGACACCCAGTGGTTCTCGTCGGGGAACAGCAGAAGCTGTGCGTCAAGACCGCGCAGCCTTGCCGACGTGAAAGCCGATACGGCCTGCGAATACATGATGCGGTAATCCTTTTCGCCATGTATGCATAGTATGGGACTGTCCCATCTGTCAACGTACAGGTGCGGGGACTGTGAGTAGACAGACAGCCTGTTCAGGTTGTCGTTTTCCCAGGGCGCCCCGCCGTAGTCCCAGTTCGGGAACCACATCTCTTCGGTCTCGGAATAGTCCTGCTGGGTGTTGAACATGCCGTCATGGGCTATGAAACACTTGAAACGTCCTTCGTGGTTGCCTGCAAGCCAATAGACCGAGTAGCCTCCGAAACTTGCGCCTATGCAGCCAAGATGTTCTCTGTCAACGTATGGTTCTTTGGCAATGTCGTCAATGGCCGACAGATAGTCCTTCATGCACTGTCCGGTGTAGTCACCGCTTATCTCTTCAATCCATTCGCTGCCGAATCCCGGTACGCCGCGGCGGTTCGGTGCCACAATGATGTAACCCTGGTGTGCCATGAGCATGAAGTTCCAGCGGTAGCTCCAGAACTGTGATACCATATTCTGCGGACCTCCCTCGCAGAACAGCAGGGTGGGGTATTTCCTTTCCGGATCAAAGTGTGGCGGGTATATTACCCATGTGAGCATTTCCTTGCCGTCGGTGGTGGTGACCATGCGCGCATCGGTTTTTACCTTGTCTATGCCGGCAAAGAAACGGTCGTTTTCATGCGATATGCGTTCCTTCAGCGAGTGGCGTATGTCATACGAATAGATTTCGGTGGCCATGTTCAGTGACTGTGCTGTCACAATGAGACGGCGGTCGGCACCCCAGGCCAGCGAATTGTAGTCGCAGAGGTCATCGTTCTGCAAAACCGTGTTGCCGTCAAGACCGGCCTTGAATATCGACATGCAGCCATGCCATGAGCCTATGAAGTACAGGCCGCAGCTTTCCCTGTCCCAGATGAAATGGTCCACGTTGCTGTCAAAGTTCTCGCTCACGGACCATTTGCGTTTTGTCTCCATGTCCATGACATACAGACGGTTGCGGTCACTCTCGTAGCCGTCGCGCTCCATGCTCTGCCATGCTATGAAAGCGCCGTCGGGACTGAACAGGGGGTTGGTGTCATAGCCCATGTTAAGGTCTGTCTCGCCCGGCAGCTTGCACAGGTTTACGGTCTGGCCTGTCTCGAAACCGTACAGGAATATGTCCGAATCGGTGCTCCTGGCGTATTCAATGCCTGACTTCTTGCGGCAGGTGTATGCAAGCGATTTTCCGTCAGGCGACCATGCAAACTGCTCAACGCCGCCAAATGGGAGCATGGGACTTTCGTATGGCTGGTCCTGCAGCAGGTCAAAGGCATCGGCCATGACCTTGCCGTCCTTTACCGACGCTATGAACGGGTGCGGCAGTTCCGTGGTCCAGCTGTCCCAGTGGCGGAACATAAGGTCGTTGGCAATCTTTGCGCTTGATTCCGGCAAATCGGCGTACGGGTGTTCAGGAACCAGCGGGTTGGGCACATTTTTGACAAGCAGTACGCGGCTGCCGTCGGGCGAGAACAGAAAACCGTCAATGTTGCGGTCTTCATGGGACAACTGTCTGCGGTGCCGTCCGTTATAGTCCACTGACCATAGCTGCTGTATGCCCTTGCTGTCTGGAGCAAGGAACGCTATGGTCTTGTTGTCAATCCATGCCGGGGCTGTCTCGCTATGCGCACTGCGGGTAATGAGACGCAGGCTGTCACCCTTGTCGGTCATGGCGTATATGACCGTGTGGCTGGCATTCTCCCCGATGCTGCAGTACGTCGTCTGGTATGCAATGTGCCTGCCGTCGGCCGATACCGCCACGTTTGAAATGCGTCCAAGCGCCCAGAGCGCCTCGGGGGTCATGTGACCGTCCTTTATTTCAAGTTCACTGCGTCCAATGTTGACTTTCCTGCTCATATTGCCGCTATTGACATAAAAATATGTACCTATGGCCATGATTATGACCATAAGTACCGGATAAGTTTTTCTGCTCATTTTCGGGGGACAGACTGTTCCACTCAACTGTTCAGAAGCACCTTGATGAAACCGGTGCCGTCCTCAAGCGTGCCGTATGCCCCGTCAAGGCATGACTTCTCGTCGTACTGCTGAACGCTGTCGGGCTCGATTCCCCGATGCCAGATAAGGAACGGCACATTCTCGCGCGTGTGGGTGCGGTGTGAACATGGAGTGGGGTGGTCGGGCAGCACTGCAATGCATACCGGCTCTTCCCAGTTCTTCACCTCCTCATATATCGGTCCTATCAGACGGCTGTCAAGGTCCTCGACGCAGCGCAGCTTGAGCTCTCTGTTGCCCTCGTGGCCGGCTTCATCGGCCGCCTCGACATGGACATAGACAAGGTCGCAGGTCCTGAGCGCCTCGATTGCGGCGCGTGTCTTGTTCTCGTAGTTGGTATCGAACAGACCGGTGGCGCCCTCAACGTCAATCACCTCCATGCCGGCGTATTTGCCAATGCCTTTTATCAGATCGACGGCCGATATTACCGCGCTCTTCTTTATTTGCGGAAAAGACTGTGTCAGTGTGGCCATTTG
This sequence comes from Bacteroidaceae bacterium, assembly GCA_045640885.1. Classification (GTDB taxonomy): domain Bacteria; phylum Bacteroidota; class Bacteroidia; order Bacteroidales; family Bacteroidaceae; genus Colenecus. The sequence goes on from JAZUFX010000014.1 coordinate 19,894, forward strand.
CGGTCTGTAGCCCGGTGACCAGGGCCAGATGCTGTTGGCCATGTCCTTGCCCTGAGCCTTGCGTGCCAGGTTTATGGGGTGCTTGGCAAGCAGTTCCTGTGAACGCAGAATAAGGTTGTTCAGCATGTCGGCTGTGGGCTGTGCCTGAGCTGTGGCAGCCTTTATCATCAGGGGCTCGAACGGCTGTCCGGGTACATCATGGGGCGGGGTGCATACAAGTTCCTTGCATCCTCCGTTCACTACCAGCAGATGCCGGTACTGTATTCCGGGGTGGAACTGAACCTTGTCGGAACCCAGCTCACGGTCCAGATACTGAATCAGTTCGCGTCCCTCTTCGGTGGTCAGATGTCCTGCCGAATGGTTCTTTATGCAGCCGTTCTCGACGCAGATAAGGTTGCAGCGCATACCCATGTCGCCGTCCTTCAGATCAACGCCGATATTTGCTGCTTCAAGCACTCCGCGGCCTTCAAACACCTTGTGGACGTCGTAACCCAAAACTCCCATGTTGGCAACCTCGCTGCCGGGGGTGAAACCTTCGGGTACGGTGCATACCATGCCGGTACGTCCCTCTTTGGCCAGCTTGTCCATGTACGGCTTGCGGGCATGCTGCAGGACAGTCTGCCCGTCAAAGGCATCGGCCCAGTCGGCCATGCCGTCTCCCAGAATTATAATGTACTTCATATGCGCGTGTACTTGTTTCGTATGCAAAATTAGGAAATTAAGTGATACTTTTGCAAATCCAAGGTTTGCTATATGAATCTGTCTGCATTGATCCTTTCCGCTTTTCTGGCTGTCATGCCTGGAAAAGCCGGTCTGCCGGTAACTGCGTCATCGGCAATGGAGAATGTCGCCCCTGACAGCGTGCGTCTGGTTTTCGACATGGAAATACAGGACGGCTGGCACGTCTATGCACCCGGGCAGTCTGCCGGCGTGACTGCGGCCGAACTGCGTCTTGACTCGGTCCGCGGACTTGAACTGTGCGGGCCGCTTGCCTATGAAGGAAGGCTGGTGAACCATATGGACAAGGTGCTTGACACGCAGGTCAGCTATTTTGAAAGGCAGGTCAGGTTCATGCAGACGGCCGTTGTCCTGTCACCGGACTGGTACATTGAGGGCAATTTGACATATGGAGCCTGCAATGACGTTTCGTGTCTGCCGCCCGGTCATGTGGAATTCCGGTACGGCGTCATGCTGCAGCAGACGGCTGCCGATGACGGGCTTTCAGCCGTGACCGATTTGAGCGCCCTGCCCGGTTATGACGAAACTGCATGGCGCCCCGTCAGCTATGCTTCCGATACGGCGGACGGCAGTCATGGACTATGGGGACTGCTGCTTACCAGCATGCTTGCAGGACTTCTTGCACTGCTCACCCCCTGCGTATGGCCTGTAATACCGATGACTGTCAGCTTTTTCCTGAAACGCGGAAAAGAACACGGCAATCCGGTTCTCGATTCCGTAATCTTTGGACTTGCAATTATAGCCGTCTATGTAAGCATAGGTCTGACCGTCACTCTGATTTTCGGTGCCGATGCGCTCAATTCGCTGGCAACCAATGCAATAGTGAACTTGCTGTTCTTTGCCGTACTGGTTGCATTCGCATTCTCGCTTTTCGGACTGTTCGAACTCCGTCTGCCGGGAAAATGGAGTACCGGTACAGACCGTAACGCCCGCAAACAGGGCTTGGCAGGCATATTCTTCATGGCCCTTACACTTGCCATAGTGTCTTTTTCCTGTACTGGTCCGATAATAGGTTTCCTGCTGGTCGATGCCGCCCAGAACGGCAGCCTGCTGGCTCCTGCCGTCGGCATGGCCGGCTTCTCGCTGGCGCTGGCAGTACCTTTCGCATTGTTCGCCGTATTCCCCGGCTGGATGGAATCACTGCCCAAATCGGGCGTCTGGATGCAGAAAGTCAAGGTGACCTTGGGATTCATTGAACTGGCTTTCTCGCTCAAATTCCTGTCTGTGGCCGATATGGCCTACGGGTGGGGCATACTTCCGCGTAAACTGTTCATACTGCTGTGGGCGGTCATGGCTGTTGTGCTCAGTCTGTATTATCTTGATGTCTATCAGAAGAAAAAGCATAAAAGAAGCATGGTTTCAACAGCTGTGGGAATTCTGTTCCTTGCGTTTGCCGCATGGCTTGTTCCCGGATTGTGGGGCGCACCGCTCAAGGCAATAAGCGCATTCTGTCCTCCAATGACTGCTGTACATGCGCAGTACTTTGACTATGCCCGGGCTCTGGAGGCATCGGCCAGTACCGGCAAACCGGTTCTGATTGATTTTACAGGTTACGGATGTGTGAACTGCCGCAAAATGGAGGCATCGGTCTGGACCGACCCTGCTGTGGCCGCGACCATAGCCAACGATTACATTCTGCTGTCACTTTATGTCGATGACCGTACTCCGCTGCCCGAAACGGTAACGGTAACTGAAAACGGGCAGAAACTCAAACTCAGGAATATGGGCGACAAGTGGAGTCTGCTGCAGCGCTACAAGTTCGGTGCCAACGCCCAGCCGTTCTATGTCATTGTCAATGCCGAAGGCAATATGCTGTCAGCCCCCTATACATTCAATACTGACCCTGCAGACTTTCTCCATTACCTTTCGGTCAGGCATTGAACCGGCGTGTTTCCTGGCGCTTGTCAGCTGAATACGACGGTCTTGTTCTTATAGACCAGAATCTTGTGGTCTATGTGCTTCTGGACAGCGTGTGACAGTACAATCTTTTCAAGGTCCTTGCCCTTGTTCACAAGGTCGTCGGGCATGTCCTTATGTGAAATGTGTACAACGTCCTGAACTATAATAGGACCTGCATCAAGCTCGGCGGTAACATAGTGGCTTGTAGCTCCGATTATCTTGACACCGCGTTCGAACGCCGCATGATAGGGTTTTGCACCGACAAAAGCCGGCAGGAACGAGTGATGTATGTTGATTATGCGGTTCGGGTACTTGGCAATTGTCCTATCGCCGATAATCTGCATGTATCTTGCCAATACAATGAAATCGACCTTGTTTTCGTCAAGCAACTCAAGTGTTGCCGTTTCCTGTTCCAGCTTGTTTTCCTTGGTGATTGGAATTTCATAATATGGAATATGGAACATGTCGGCCACCGGCTTCATGTCGGGATGGTTGCTGACAATAAGCGGAATCTCCACATTCCATTCGCCTGCACTGTAACGGGCCAGAAGGTCGAAAAGACAATGCGACATCTTTGAGACGAATATGGCCATGCGTGGCTTTTCATCGCTGAAATACAGCTTGAAATCCATTTGGTACTTCTTGGCGTAAAGAGTGCCGAAGTAGTCCGATATCTTGTCTCTCGGAATCAGGAAAGCGTCAATGTTCCATTCTATGCGCATGTTGAAAATTCCTTCAACATGATCGACGAACTGTGCCAGATAAACAACGTTACCACGGTTTTCGGTAATGAAATTTGTAATGTCGGCAATGATACCCGGTTTGTCGGGGCAGTGCAGAAGTAATGTAGTGGTCATAACCTATTTGTTGCTCGGAGCGCAAAGTTATAAAAATATCGGATAGGATGGAACTGAAAGGAAGCCATTCCAGACCTTTTGTCTGAAATGGCTTCCTTGATTATCGGGGTTTACCTTGTCTTGTCAGCGTATCGGATGCTCTTCATAGAATTCCTTGTAGTATTCTATGATGCCTTCAAAGAATCCGTCAATGTAATTGTCCAATCCAGCCCAGTAGCTTCCAAGATGATCGAACAGATTGTCAAAGAAGTTGACATTGATTGTGTAGATACCGTTGGCAAAGCGTGCTGCATATATTGCACGCAGTTCAATTATGCGTATGAAATTCTCAATGCGGTCAACAATGGACTTGTAGCACTGTATCTTGGCATTGATGTAAGCATCACGGCGTGCCTTCTTGAATTCAACGTATGCCTTGTAATGCTCGATCTTTGATTCGATGTAGTTCTGGCGGCATTCTATTCTGAATTCAATGTAATTCTGGTAGCTGGTTATCATTGAGTCAATGAAAGCCTCGACACCTTCTACAAAGGCCTTCTTCTGTGCAATCTTGAATTCGATGTAGGCTTCGCGGCGTGCAATCTTGTTCTCGATGTAGGCTTCGCGACGTGCAATCTTGTTCTCGATGTAGGCTATACGGCGTGCGTGAATTGTATCGACAAATGCCTCATAGCTCTTTATCTTGCAGTCAATGAAAGCCTCGACGCCTTCAACGAAATCCTTGCAGCGTTCAATCCTGAACTCGATGTATGCCTTGCAGGCAGCGATTGTTTCGGCCTGGAAATCTTCAATCATTCTGATGACTGAGAGGACTGCCTCTTCGGCAGGAGCTTCAATCTCAACTGTCTGCTCTGAACCTTCAAACTCGTATGTAAGGTTGAAGCAGATTCTGTCGTAGCAGAAATACTTGTCAGCTTCTCTGTATGCCAGCTTGAGTATGCCGTTCAGTGTCGTGTCGGCATTTGCCCATGTGAATTCAATCGGACCGGCAAGGTTGAAGTCAACGACTCTGTTCTTGATTGCTGCGGCTTCGAAATCGCTGATGAACGGATTCCTCAACTCTCCGTTTGCTGCAAGCAGGTAGAAGAATTCGGGAAGGTTGTTCGATTCGAGTCCGAGAGACAGATATTCGCTGTCGGCTTCATCACCGAAGGTAACGGTGCTGTAAACCTGCTTGTAGTCATTTCCAAGTGCAGTCTGATAAACAGCCGATACAATGTTCTTGTCCGATTCCTTTTCCTTGATGGAGAAGTTGTTGTACAGGATGCCTGCTATGTCCTTCGATTCGAAAGCCGAGAAATTGAGCTGGTATGCACCGCAGTTACGCTCAATGTCAATGCTTGCAATATCATCGTTGATGCCGGTCTTGATTGAACCGGAGCTCAGAACCTTGCCGTCAGAAATGAGTTCATCCTTGTATATTGTGGGAATCTTGACGTCGATGTCCAGTCCTACAAACGGAGTGAAATCATTTGTCTTGCTGCTGGCCGGGAAAATGTTCAGCGAGCAGTCCTCGTCGTTGAAACTGCGGAAATTGAACTTGATGCTGTCCTTTGCCGGAGAATATGTCCAGCTGTTGTAGGCTGCATCGTATTGTCCGCTTATCTTGTTCATGTTCAGTACAATACGGCCTTCCTCTTCATTGAATGCGGTTGAATCGACAACATTCTTGAGCTGTGGCAGTATCACCGAGTTGATGTCGCGTGCAAGCAACTGGTAAGTAAACTGTGAATACAATTCAACGGCCTCCTGGAAATCAGCGTCATTTGACAAAGGCAGCAGTATGTTGTCTATGGTCTTGGTGATTGGGGCTGAGAATCCGGAATTTCCCTGATTGTCGGCACCGGCGATTTCAGACATCTGGATATCTGAACTACAAGAAGCAGCCAAAACAGCCACCATTGATAATAAAGCTATTTTACGCATAGTAGTAGGGTTTAGTTTCTTTCTATAATGGGCAAAGTTACTAAATGTTTTTTAATAATGGTATTCTTGCGTGAATTTTCTAAAAAAAATCAGGCCATTCCATGATGCGCATGGAATGACCTGATTCTTATTGCTGTTCCGTTGTCGTAACGGTGTTTTCCTGAATTTAGTTGCGGCTGAAGAAATCCTCGATGAATTCGTCCAGGTTGCCGATGAAATCACCGATCCTTGAAACGATTCCATTGACAAAGGCAAATTCGTATTCACCGAGTCCCTTGAAGAACTCATACGGCAGTGACATTGTTGCGGCAGCCCAGCGTTCGAACTCCTGAATACGTGTCTTTATCATCTGGTTGTAGTTGATGATGCCGTTGACTACCATCTGGTTGTAGTTGATGATGCCGTTGATTACCATCTGGTTGTAATCGTTGATGCCTTCAATTACAGCCTTGTTGAACTCGATGATTCCGTTTCTGATTTCAATAAGTCTCTCTCTGACTGCAGAAACGTATGTGTAAATAATGTGTTCAACTTCACGCTCGCATGCAATTATCATATTGACGGTTGCCTCGATGGCGCTCTCGATGGCTGCTTCGATTACAGGCTCGTTGATGGTTATTGTACTACCGTCATTGATCTGGAATGAAAGGTCGAAACCTATGGAGCAGGTGTTGCGTACCATGTTGGGCTTAAGAAGCATGAGCTTGACTTTACCTTCAACCTCGTTGCCGAATCCTGTGTAATCAAATGACAATGAAGAATTTGCGTTGAATGCATTGATTCTGTCTCTGATGATTGTCGTATCAAGCTGTTCGCCGTTAAGAAGTCTCTTGTTCATGCTGAGAAGCTCTGCAAGCTCGAATACGTCATTCTCGGAAATAAAGAACATGATGTTCTCGTTGTTGCCGTCAATTTTGAGTCCGTACATGATGGAACCATCGGTAGTCTTGGTTGAAAGAAGTCCGGCAATCGTTTCCTCGTCTTTGGCAATATTCAAATAGTCAATAGTGATGAAACGGCTGCTTAATTCTTGGAACATGATTCCGGCCTGCATTGAATAGTCTGCTATGTTCCTGTCAATCAGGATCTCAAATGCGTTGTCTACTGTACCGCTCATTACGATTCCGTTGCCGGCAAGTTCACCGTTTACGAACAGTGAATCGGTGATGGTCTGCGGAAGCTTCAGCGTAAATGTCGGGAATGGAGAATAAACGTAGTTGTCGTCTTCTGCCCTTGCAACAATTTCGCACTCCCTGTAAATCCTGTTATTGTAATCATAAGCCGGGAATTCGAACTTCAGGATACCTTCGTTTGGAGTGTATGCCCATGTGGTGTCGAAAATTGAGGCTTCGAATTCGCCGCCTACCTTGCTGAAGTCAAGAGTAAGCCACTTGCCCTTTGTGCTGGGTACTCCGTTGAGTGAGTTTGCCAGAACTTCGCTGTTGCGTTTTGCCAATTCTCCGGCGAACTGAGCATAGATGTTTGAAACTTCTATGAAACTGCCGTCGTAAACATCGACAACGTTCTTTGTGATGAAATCGCTGATAAGCTGGGCGTTGTCCGCGTCGTTTGACTGTTCTGCGCCTGCTATTCCCTCGAACTGTGAATCCTGGCTACATGAAACAGCCAGAAGAGCTACTAATGAAAATAATGAAATTTTACGCATAGTAATTCGGTTTAAATGTTCTCATTTGTGTGCAAAGTTAGGTGTTATTATGGGATGACCAAACTTTTTCGTAAAAAATGCAAAAAAAAAAGGAGCCACCCCATGCGGGATGGCTCTTTTTGAGTGTCTCTAACAATTGAATCAGACCATTACTGTCTTGATCTGTTGATGAATTCAATGAGGTTGATCCACGGTTCTGCCATGTGGCCGATTATCTGTGCCTGGTAGTTGCCGATGGTGCTGACTATTCCACTGAAATATGAAATCCACGGACCTGCTATCTGGTTGAACATGGCCTCGGTGTAGTTCTTGTAGATGGTTGCAAAACCGTCAATGTAATTCATGGTGGCAATGTAGATGCTGATACATGCGTTTGTCACGCGCTGTACTTCGGTTTCAATGGCATTGATCACCATGTTGCGGAAGCTGATGTAATCGCTGATGCGGGCATCGATGTAATCGTCAATGGCTCCAAGCACATTGCCTACGGCATTGATGAAGTTGTTGACAACTGCATCGACAAAGTCCTGGATGCCTTCGGCGACTTCGTTGATGACAATGTTGATTACTGCCTCGATGATGTCGCGTGTCAGTATGGCGATGCTTTCAATAGGTGCACTGATTTCAAATGACTCATAACCGTCAATGTCCAGAATGATGTTTATGCGGTTGTAACCCAGGTCTTCGTCCTTCTCGTTGTTGCTCGATCCGGATGGGGTGAAGACAAGTCTGATTTCACCATGCTGGTAGTCACCGTTGTTGTAGTAACTGAAATTGATGTCATTGGTGCCGTTGAAGCTGACAAGCCTGTCATAGAGATTGGCCGGCACGCTGCCGCCGCTTACAAGGCCGATGTTCAGGGTCAGGATGGAAATGAATTCCTTCATGTCGTCGAATGAACCGCCGAACTGGATTCCGTTCTGCATGTCGCCGATAACCCAACTGAAGCTTTCTTCGCTTTCGTTGTAGCGGATTTCAAACAGACCGGCTTTGTCCTCGTCCTTGTCGAGAACCTTTACAATCTTCTCATTTGAGCTGTTGTCGAACAGCATGCTGAGAGAACCGAAGCCTCTTTCAAGCTTGATGCTGTTGTTTCTCAGGTCAAGCTTGCCCCATGCCAGAGTGTCGCTTCCAACGAAAAGGGTGTCGGCGAATACCTGCGGCATCTTGATGAAGTCTGATTCCTTGACTGCGTCGGGGTCCATGTTCAGCTTGATTGTGCATACTTCACCGTCGGGTCTTGAATTTTCCGGAAGAGACTTGAAATCGTGGTTGAATACGAATGACAGGCCGTTGCCGTCTTCTTCATAATTCCATGTGTCACCGCTGGCGGTGTATTTTCCCTGGAATTTTGTGAGATCCAGATTGAATTCCACAAGGCTCATGTCCAGAGAACCAGCAACCAAGGCAGCTTTGAAACCGTCGGCGGTATCGATGGCGATGATGTTGCCCAGCTGCGGGTTGGTAATGGCGTTGATGTCACGCTCGCTAAGTTCGCTAAGGAAATTTGCGTAAGCAGTAGCTGCTGCGATGAATGTGCTTGAGTCTGAAGTTACAGGTTCTGCAACCTTGCTGATAAGACCGTTGATGTCGGCTTCAATGCCGTTGCTCTGCTGTTCCTGAATTTCAACAGCACTCTCCAGCATATCCTGGCTACATGATGCAGCTAAGACTGCTACCATTGAAAATAATGCTAATTTGCGCATAACTGATATGTGTTAATAGGTTCGTTTGGGGTCAAAGGTAGAAATAAATTACAACATCCAAACATTTTGTGTAAAAAAATGTAAGTTTCCTTGAAAATTTTACCTTTTTTATAATATGGCGTCATTGGACGGGCACCACTGCCATGAAGTACACTTCGGCATCGCTGTCGTTGACAAGTGAATGCGAATGCCCTTTGGGACAGTACAGGACATCGCCGGCCGAGAATCTGTAATTTTTCCCGTCAAATATGTGCGTGCCCGTACCGCTGGCTATGAACATTATTTCAGAACTGTCACCGTGCGTGTGGACGCCGATTGAAGCGCCGGGGCCAAGATGAGCCTTGAGGACCTTGTTCAGTCCGTCGTTGAACATTTTTGCATAAAACACTTTCTCTCCGCCTTTGAAGTTGGCGGTTCCGACTTCGTCAATTGATGCGAAGTCAATCTTTCCATTCAGTTCCGTACTCATATCAAATTGTTTTCCGTGGCTCAAAAGTACCATTTCTTTTTGTACCTTTGCGACTTGACAATTATTAAAAGCAGAAAAGTGGACAAGAGAAGCTATTTCGGACTCCTGCTTATAGGAGTGGCAATGATGCTGGTTCTGACGTGGCAGACAAAATCATCAAAGAGGACAGCACCGCAGAAAGCACAGTATGAACAGGTATTGGATTCACTGCAGACGGCACAGGATACCACTGCGGCTGTCATGGAAAGCACCCGGATTGTGGTTGCCGAAGCACAGCCCGACTCGCTGTCGCCGCTGTTCCCGGCCCTGACCGGAACCGAACGTTTCGTGACCCTTGACAACGGTCTGGTAAGCATTGAAATATCAAGCAGGGGGGGCGCTCCGTCAAAAGCCGTGCTGGCTGGTTATAACGACCAGCAGGGACAGCCGGTATGCCTGTTCTCGCAGGACGAGATAAGCCTGAACTTCAAGTTTGACGGCAAGAACATGAACATACAGAGCCGCGAGCTGTATTTCCAGCCTCTTGACGTGACCGCCACCAGTGTGACCATGCGCCTGCAGACCAACGGCTGCGGCTACATGGATTTCGTGTATGAACTGCTGCCAGAAAGCTATATGCTGAATCTTGACATCAGGGCTGTGGGCATGTCGGACTTCTTCAGCACGAATACCGAAACGCTGGCCATTGACTGGATTCAGAATCTGCGCCAGCAGGAGAAGGGCTTCGACTTCGAACAGCGTTATACCGAACTGACATACAAGCGTGCCGACAAGGCAAAGGCAAAGCTGCTTGGCACGCCGCTGCCCAACAGGAAGAGCAATGCCATGCTGTCATCGGCCAGAAAGAAGACCATTGAGGAGAATCTTGACTGGGTGGCTTTCAAGAACCAGTTCTTCTCATGCATACTTGTTTCAAACGGAACATTCAATGCCGATACAAAACTCGCCGGCCAGTCATACAGGCAGGGCAAGGGCTATCTGAAGAAACTCATGATGCAGGCTCAGGCTCAGTTTGACCCGAGCGGCGCCAGCACAAGCATGTTCCAGTTCTACATAGGCCCCAATGACTACAGGATTCTCAAGAACAACAGCCGTCTGTCACGCGGCGAAGACAGGATACGCCTGAACCGTGTCATCAATCTGGGCTGGCCCATTGTGCGCGAGGTGAACCGTTTCCTCCTTATTCCTCTGTTCAACCTTCTCTCACACTGGGGACTCAGCATGGGACTGGTCATACTGCTCATGACCATCATTGTGAAACTTATTGTAATGCCGGCGCAGGTCAAGTCATATATGTCAAGTGCAAAGATGCGTGCCCTCAAGCCGTACGCCGACAAGATTGCGGCACAGTATCCCAAGCCTGAGGATGCAATGAAGAAACAGCAGGAGACCATGGCCATGTACAGCAAGTACGGCGTAAGCCCTATGGGCGGATGCCTGCCGGCACTGGTGCAGATGCCGGTCTGGATGGCTTTCTTCTTCCTGGTGCCCAACGCCATAGAACTGCGCCAGCAGAGCTTCCTCTGGGCAACCGACCTTACCGGATTCGACGACATCCTGAGCTGGGAAACCAACATTCCGCTTATAGGTAACCATTTGAGCATTTTCTGTGTGCTGTTCTGCGCAACGAACATCATCAATACCATCTACTCGATGCAGCAGCAACAGACGGCTCCCGGTCAGGAAGACAGCATGAAGATGATGAAGTGGATGATGTACATCATGCCGGTAATCTTCTTCTTCTCGTTCAACAACTATTCATCCGGTCTGTGCTACTACTACTTCATTTCCGGACTCATCGGTATCATTACAATGATATGGCTGAGAAAATCGACCGATGAAAAGAAAATACTGGCAAAACTTGAGGCCGATTATGCCGCAAGCCGCAACGATCCTTCCAAAGTGAAGAAGGCATCGGGCATGATGGCGCGTCTGGAAGCACTGCAGAAGGAGCAGGAACGCCTTCAGCAACAGCAGCAACAGCGCAAGTAAAGGTCCTGCCTTATGAACGACATTGTCCTTTCCAGTCTGACGAATCTGTTCGCGCTGTTCGGCTCAAGCAATGACGTTGACAGCGAACAGACGCAGAAGATTATCTCGAACTATCTGATGCGCCATTTCGGCATACGTTCGCCAAGGTCGTATCTGAACCTGTACAACGATTTGCGCGGTTTCTATGATGAAACTCCCAATCTTGACAAGGAAACTGTCGTGGCAGGCATCTGCCGGAAACTGCAGGCGCACATCACTCAGATGGAACAGCTGCTCATGCTGCTCCGACTGATGGAATTCTGCAAAATGGCCTCCGGGCACAGGCAGGTACTGCAGGACCCGCTGTTCCGTACCGTTGCCCGGAATTTCAACATCAGCGACTCTCTGTTTGACGCATGTGTCGATTTTGCCGACTGCGGGGCCGGCAGCCGTGAGGCGGGTGTGCCCGATGCGCACGGCGTCATGCTCCATAACTTCGGCCCGTCGGCCCAGCCTGTACTCAAGACCATCTGGCTGAAGGAGTACAACCGTCTGCTGTTCACATACATGGGTACCGACGAGGTTCTCATGGAGGATGTCCCGGTACTGGCCGGCGCGTTCCAGATATGGCAGAAGTGCGGTGTCCTGAAATGTGCCCGATGCACTCCGGCCTACTATTCGTCGGTGATGTCGGCATACGGCGAGGGCGATGACGGCAATACCGTCGAGATGTGCGGACGTGACCTGAACTTCAGGTTCGCCAACAATCCCGGCTTCGGCCTTCACAACTTCAGTTTCTCGATGAAGAGCGGCCAGCTGGTTGCGATCATGGGCGGCAGCGGTACCGGCAAATCGACCCTGCTGAACATTCTGAACGGAAACATAATTCCCCAGGAGGGGACTATTACAATAAACGGTCATGAAATCCATGAGCCTGCCGCCAAGGCGCTCATAGGTTTTGTGCCTCAGGACGATTTGCTCATCGAGGAGCTGACCGTCTACCAGAACCTGTGGTTCACCGCAAAACTGTGTTTCAACGGTCTTGACGACCGGGAACTGGACGCCAAAGTCATGACGACTCTGGTTGACCTGGGTCTTGACCAGGCGCGTGACCTCAAGGTCGGTTCGCCCATGAACAAGTACATATCGGGCGGTCAGCGCAAAAGACTGAACATAGCTCTGGAGCTGATACGCCAGCCGGCGGTGCTGTTCCTTGACGAACCCACATCGGGCCTGTCGTCGACCGATACCGAAAAGGTCATGAACCTTCTCAAGGAACAGACCTACAAGGGCAGGCTCATCGTGGTGAACATACACCAGCCGTCAAGCGACGTGTACAAGCTCTTTGACCGCCTGTGGCTGCTTGACAAGGGCGGCTATCCGGTATTTGACGGCAATCCCATCGAAGCCGTGTCATATTTCAAGAATGCGGCACACTATGCCGATGCCGATGTGACCACCTGTCCCGTCTGCGGTAACGTGAACCCCGAGATAGTCCTGAATATCATAGACGAGAAGTCACTTGACGACAGCGGCAACCAGACGGAAAAACGCAAGGTCGAACCCGACGAGTGGCACAGGCTGTATCTTGAAAACCGCCGGCAGTTCGATGCTCCGGCCGTGACCGCTGTCCCTGAAAACAGGCAGAGACGGCCCGGCGCCTTCAGGCAGACGGCCATTTTCCTGCAGCGCAATCTGAAGGCCAAGCTGACCGATATGCAGTATCTGGCCATAACCCTGCTCGAGGCTCCTCTGCTGGCGCTTGTCTGCTCCATGCTGACAAAATACACTCCTGCCGGCGCAGACTATTCGGTTATGGACAACCGTAACCTGGTGTCGTATTTCTTCATGGCGATAATCGTGTCCACGTTCATCGGCATGAGCGGCAGTGCCGAGGAGATAATCAAAGACCGCGTCATTCTGAAGCGCGAAAAGTTCCTGAACCTGTCATACGCCAGCTATATCTGGTCAAAGATTATCTTCGTGGCTTTTGTCACACTTGTGCAGACACTGCTGTTCGTGCTGGTAGGCAACGGCATAATGAAACTTGACGGACTGTTCCTTGTATGGTGGGGCATACTGTTCGCATCGGCCTTGCTGGCAGCCCTGACCGGACTGGTACTTTCACAGAGCCTGAATTCAATCGTGTCCATATACATTACAATCCCTCTGCTGCTCATTCCGCAGATTCTGCTTTGCGGCCTGGTGGTCGATTTCAGCGACCTCAACCCCGACAGCAAGACCGGCAACGTGCCCGTAATAGGCAATGTGGTGCCGTCACGCTGGGCATACGAGGCCCTGGCCGTGACATCGTTCACCGACAACCCGTACGAGAGGGAAATAGCTGAATTCGAGTCGCAGAAATACACTGCCCAGTATTACGATTACGCATTCCGCGAAGAACTGGTCAGCCAGCTGGAGACATACCGTGACGAGGTAGTCAAAGGTGAGATTCCCGATGCGTCGCGTCTGCAGCTCATTGCCGTCGAGATGCCGCATCTGGCCGCTGTGACCGGCATCGAACCGTATCAGGGCGCTGTTTCGGCCGATGCCTGGAGCGATGAAATGTACAACGGACTCCGTGCCTGGCTTGACAGTGCCGGCCTTGCCCTTGACGAAATGGGTAACCGTGCGGTCCTGAGCTCGGACCGTATCATCAACAATATGGTAAGGGATATGGGCGGAAACCAGGCCGTCAAGCAGTTCAAGAAGGACAACTTCAACACCAAGCTTGAGTCGCTGGTCCTGAATGCGCAGACACCAAGCCTGTGCAAGGTGGTTGACGGCCATATAGTCCCGCAGGCCGGATTCGTGTTTGTCGAGCCAAGGTCACACAACGGCGGCGCTCCGTTCTACAGCGGCGTGAAGATTGTGGGCGAAACCCGCATCAAGACGCTCTGGTTCGATCTTGGCGTTATGGCTCTGATGGCGGTTCTGGTAGCCCTGGCGCTGTTCCTTGATTTCCCCGGACGCTACATGCGCAAGCAGCAGGACTGAGAACTGACAGCACCGGTCTTATGGAAAACAACGAAGGCGGTCCGCATCAAAACGGACCGCCTTCGTTCATTATGCGGGTGCGGCTGCGCTTCAGTCAAGAAGAGCGTTGCGGATAATCTCGAGCTGTCCCTTCATTTCTGCAAGCTGCTGCTTGAACTCAGCCATGCTCATTGCGTTCAGGACATCCAGCGGAGCAAGCGCCTTTGACAGTGACTCCATTTCAGGATAGAAGGCAACCAGCTGGTCCGTGCAGTACTTTGCAAGGAACAGGCGGTAGGTCAGGCTTTCGGCATCGGCGTCGGTCATGCCTTCGGTGAACTTGTCTATGTTCTGTGACATTACGTAGAGCGATTCAATGGTGAATGCGCCGGTCATCTCCCAGAACAGGCAGATGCGGCCGTTCTTCACTTCGTCGTCATACAGGCCGTTCAGAGCTTCGTTTCCAATGCCGTCCACGTCCTTGACGAACTTCTTGAGAGCCGGGTCGTTGATGTCGAGGGCAAGCTTGTCCCTGCTTGAATTGAACGGTTCCTTTGACATGTCATACAGTCCGGCAACTTCGGCATCGAACTGCAGCATTGCAATGGCACGGTATTTCTGTGCAAGAGTGGTCAGGCCGGCTGTCGTCTCGGGGTCAATGAGATATGCGGGCTTGACTTCCTTTTCAGCTTCCGAAAGAACGACGTTGCCGTTCTTCAGCGATGCAATCAGAGGGTTTCTGGTGTTGTTGAACAGGCTTGCAATACTGTCAAGCTGAGCCTGCAGATTGGCTTCAAGCTGCTGGATTTCAAATGAATCTTCAGCACTGGTCTCGGGTGCTGCAGACTTCTTCCTGTTTCCGCACGATGACAGTGCAACCATTGCACAGGCCATCAGGACTAAAGTGATTTTCTTCATAATCTGTTATTGTTTTGCTTTGAATATTCCTATGGGTTTCGCAAAAGTACAAAAAAAAGAACACGAACTCCAATTACTTGCCATTATTATTGGAATTACCGTCTTTCCCGTTTCTCAGAGCCTCAAGCTTGAACATCTCGTCACGGTACTGTGCGGCTTCAAGAAAGTCCATGCGGGCCGATGCCTGGTTCATGAGCTTGCGTGTGCGTGCAATGGCGGCATCAAGCTGGTTCGGCGTCATCTTCTCAATTATCGGGTCGCAGACCTCGCGGGCAATATCCTTTATGGCATATTCTTTGGCTGTTTCCTGTTCCTTGGACGATGACTGTCCTACCAGCGGCGACTGTGCAATGGCCTTCTCGATCTGCTGCGGGGTAATGCCATGCTCCTCGTTGTAGCGCATCTGCTTCTCGCGGCGGCGGTTGGTCTCGTTCATGGTAAGCTGCATGCTCTGCGTTATCCTGTCGGCATACAGAATGACCTTGCCGTTCACGTTGCGGGCGGCACGCCCGGCGGTCTGTGTCAGTGACCGGTGGTCACGCAGAAAACCCTCCTTGTCGGCATCGATTATGGCTACCAGCGACACTTCCGGAAGGTCCAGTCCTTCGCGAAGAAGATTTACACCTATCAGCACGTCATATATTCCGGCACGCAAATCGTTCATGATCTGGATACGTTCCAGAGTCTCCACATCGGAATGTATGTAATTGCAGCGCACTCCGTTCTTCAGCAGGTAGTCATTCAGTTCCTCGGCCATGCGCTTGGTAAGTGTGGTCACCAGAACGCGTTCGTCGTTTTCGGCGCGTACGGCTATCTCCTCCATCAGGTCGTCTATCTGTCCCTGACTTGGACGGACTTCAATGACCGGGTCCAGAAGACCGGTAGGGCGTATCACCTGGTCGACAATCACGCCTCCGCTCTCGCTCAGCTCGAAGTCGGCCGGTGTGGCGCTCACATATATGGTCTGATTCGTCAGCTCCTGGAACTCCTCGAATTTCAGCGGGCGGTTGTCAAGTGCGGCAGGCAGACGGAAACCGTATTCCACAAGATTGATCTTGCGGGCGCGGTCGCCTCCGTACATGGCGTGTATCTGCGGCACGCTTACGTGGCTCTCGTCTATTACCAGCAGAAAATCCTTAGGGAAAAAATCCAACAGGCAGTAAGGCCTTGTGCCTTCGGCGCGGCCGTCAAAGTAACGTGAATAATTCTCGATTCCCGAGCAGTGTCCAAGCTCGCGTATCATCTCTATGTCGTATTCGACACGTTCCTTCAGGCGCTTGGCCTCCAGGGTCTTGCCAATCTCCTCGAAGTAAGCCAGCTGCTTTACAAGGTCGTCCTGTATGGCGCGTATGGCGCGTTCCTGGCTTTCCTTTGTGGTCATGAACAGGTTGGCAGGATATATCCGGTAGAAATCGTACCGGTCCAGACGTTCGCCGGTCAGCACGTCGAACTCCTCGATCGAGTCAATCTCATCGTCCCAGAACTGGATGCGCACGGCTGTGTCGCTGTAGGCCAGGTTCACGTCGACATTGTCGCCCTTGACACGGAAGTTGCCGCGTCCCAGCTCAAGGTCATTGCGCACGTACAGGCTGTCAACCAGCTTGCGCAGCAGCACGTTGCGGTCAATGCGCTGCCCCTTTCTGATTTCAATCACGTTGTTGTAGAAATCGGCCGGGTTGCCCATGCCGTATATGCACGAGACCGACGACACCACAATGACGTCGTTCCTTCCCGACAGCAGGGCCGATGTCGCCGCCAGCCTGAGCTTGTCAATCTCGTCGTTTATGGCAAGGTCCTTCTCGATGTAAGTGTCGGTCGACGGCAGATACGCCTCGGGCTGGTAGTAGTCGTAGTATGAAACGTAGTATTCAACCGCATTCTCGGGGAAAAAGGCCTTGAACTCGCTGTAGAGCTGGGCGGCCAGGGTCTTGTTGTGGCTGAGCACCAGGGTGGGGCGCCCCACGTTCTTTATGACGTTGGCAATGGTGAAAGTCTTGCCCGAACCGGTAACGCCAAGCAGGGTCTGCGCCTTTGTGCCGTCCAGAACGCCGGCTGTAAGCTGACTGATGGCCTGAGGCTGGTCGCCAGTGGGCTTGAACGGTGATACCAGTTTGAAATCCATATGCTTTGCCGATTAAATCGTGCAAAGTTACTAAATTTGCGGTCATGATGGATATGACTGTTGAAGAAAGGGAACAGCGTGCACGCGAGCTGTTCAGGCAGGGGTATAACTGCTGCCAGGCCGTGGTCATGACTTTCAGCGATGTGCTTGGCATGGATCCCGCCCAGGTGGCGCGTATTGCCGTCGGCTTCGGCGGTGGAATGGGGCACATGCGCGAGGTGTGCGGGACGGTGTCGGGCATGACCATGGTTGCCGGTGCCCTGCGCCCGGTAATCGGCGTCCCGACGCAGCCGGCCAAGATGGCGAACTATGAGCTGGTGCAGCGGTTCGCCGCCGAATTCAGGAAACTGAACGGCAGCATTGTCTGCAGGGAACTGCTGGGGCTTGAAAAGCCCGAAGGCAATGCCGTGCCCGAGGAACGCACTCCGGAATACTACAGGAAACGTCCGTGCGGCGAGCTGTGCGCCATTGCTGCCGGCATTGTCGCCCGGTACATTGAATCACAGAAGTGACGCGCCGTTTCCCCGTCGCGCGCGCATCATAAAATCAGCCAATGTTCTTGCAAAGTCCGGCTCAAAGCAGTACCTTTGCCGATTGAAATTGCACACGTATGCGTAAAGGCCTTCTACATACGGTTCTGGTTTGCCTTGCAGCACTGGCTGTCATGTCATGCTCAGGGTACAACAAGATTGCCAAGGCATCGGACTACAACACAAAGTTCAGCCTTGCCAAGGATCTCTTTGCGCAGGGACGCTACACCACTGCAGGTTCCCTTCTCGAGGAGTGTGTCGCATACCAGCGCGGCACTGACCAGGCCGCCGAATCCATGTTTCTGCTGGCTACCTGCTATTTCAACATCAAGGACTATGTTTCGGCATCGGAATACTACATGTCATGTTTCAGGTCGTACCCTTACAGCGCATATTCTGACGAATGCCTGTTCCGCTCCGGCTACAGCCTGTTCCTGAATACCCCCGATCCGCGTCTGGACCCGACAAGTACGCAGAACGCCATTGTCCAGCTGCAGAATTTCGTGGAGACATACCCCGAAAGCAAGTTCAGGTCAAGAGCCGAGGAACTGATATACACCATGTATGACCGTCTGGTCGAGAAGGAGCTGGCATCGGCCGATTTGTACTACAACATGGGCAACTACATGGGCAACAACTTCCGTTCGGCTATAATCGTTGCCGAGAATGCCCTCAGGGACTACCCTTATACGAAATACCGCGAAGACCTTTCGTTTCTCATACTGAAGTCCAAGTTCCAGATGGCGCAGGAAAGCGTGCTTGAAAAGCGTGACCAGCGCTACCGCGATGCCATTGACGAGTATTATGCTTTCAGGAACGAGTATCCCGAAAGCAGGAACATGAAGGAGGCCGACAGGATTTTCCGGCTGTCAAACAAGAATCTGAATCAAAAGGAAATAATAACTGAAGAAGACTAATATGGATTTCAAGAAGACAAACGCTCCTACCAACACGGTAACCCGCAACATGGTTGATTTCGTTCAGGAAACTGGCAATGTTTATGAAAGCGTAGCCATCATGGGCAAGCGCGCCAACCAGATTTCAGTTGAGATGAAGGATGAACTCAAGCAGAAGCTTGAAGAGTTCAGCAGCTCTACCGACAATCTTGAAGAGATGTTTGAAAACAGGGAGCAGATTGAAATTTCACGCTACTACGAGCGTCTGCCGAAACCGACACTCATCGCAGCAAAGGAATTTGAAGACGGAAAAATCTATCACCGCAACCCTGCCACAGACAAGGATAACCTCTAATCGGTGTGGTCTGGGATGAAGATTGAATTCTACCTGCACCAAATCTGGCTGGCAATCATCTGCATACTGATGTTTGCCAGTCTTCTTCTGCCTGTGGGGCAGCTGGTCAATGCCGAAGGTGCGTCGGCCCAATTGACCAATTTCCGCGTAAACTTCATTGAAGGCGACAGCAGCGGCGCTCTCTGGGCGCTTGGCGTGTTCCTCATAATCATTCTGGCGGTGGGAGTCTTTGAACTGCTGCTGTCCGGCTTCCGCAATTTCATTCTGCAGAAACGCCTGTTGGTTTTCATGATGCTCATGACAATAGGCTATTATGTCATTCTGGTGGTATATGTCCTGCTCATGAAGGGCGATTCCCAGTTTGTTCCATCGGTATGCGGCGCATTTCCGCTTGCCTCGCTTATCCTTGAGTATATGACTCTTCACGGAGTCTCGAAAGCCGAGGCCGCCATCATTGCCCGTGCCAACGGCTTCCGCCTGCGTGACTGACATTGTTGTCGGTTGAATATCGGTGCTATATGGTATGTATTGCCTTTGAACTACGGAGTATATCGATATACTCCGTAGTTGGACCGTAATGACTACTGTGATGGAAGGAGTCTTATAGCTGGAAGAGATAGTGCAGGCGCAGCGAGATGGTGCTGTTGGCACAGCGGGCAAAATAGTCTTTCTTTGTTATGCCGTAAATGTTGCCCAGACCGAAGTAATACCTGCCTTCAAAACCGAATATGCCCAGACCGGAACGCATTTCAAGACCTAGACCTGCCGTGATGCCATAGTCGAAACGGTTCTCGGTGGGATGGTCGTACTGGTCAACGACGTGGTTCGGGCGGTTCAGGGTGTTCCAGTGTCCGCCCTTGTATTGTTTTTCGCCGGTCATGTATGCAACCTGTGGGCCTATGTTCAGATAGGTCTGGAAGCCGCGCACTTCACGTCCGATGCCAAGGTGCGCAAAGAACGGCACCTCTATGTAGTAGGTGGTGCGGGTGTATTCGTTGTCGGTCCCGTCTTCAATGAGCTCGGTCCAGCCACGGGTGGCAAGGTTGCATTCAAGCTGCGTGCCGCAAATGAGGAAGAAGTATTTTTCCGATATGTGGCGGTAGGTCACGCCGAAGGTGGGGCCAAGGCTTAAATCCTGTTTGATTTGCGGAAGGAACGATACGCTGCTGGTTCCCATGCCGCCATTGACGCCGAATGACTTCATGTTGCGCGGACTTCCTACCTGTGCCGATGCGGTGCCGGCAAGACCTGCCGCCAGCGCGCACAGTGCTAATATGGCGAATGCTCTTTTCATCTGTCAAAGTCAATTTTCTCAACCTTGTATTCCGGCGAGAAATGTACGAAGAACACTTTATGGTTGATGTATCCTCCCCACTGGCTTATCCGCTGGAACTTGAATTCCATCTGTACCGATCTGGACCTTATCGAGTCAAGATGTCTGTCGAAGTCCGGGCCATACAGGGCGATGCCTTTCATGAAATAGTATCCGGCATCGTACCCGTAAGGAGCGTAACTGGGGTAGCTGACCATCATCTGGCGGTTGAACGACTTGATGAAATTCAGGCTGAAATCGGTTGACTCCTTCAGTGTGTTGTTCGTGAAGAACCATGAGTAGAACCATGTGTCGCACTCACACATCTCGTCCAGATGCTTTGAAGCGTATATCTGGTATTCGGGATATCCGAAAAGGCAGGTCTGCGTGTCCGTGTCCTTGGTGCGGTTCACAATCTGCAGTATGGGAAGCATGGTGATGAGCGGCCCTTCATCGGGGCTGTTTATGATGAAGACATTCTGACGTCCGGCATCGAGGTGTGCCAGAATGGCCGATACCGCTCCGGTATCGGCCGGAATGGTGGATATGGGGAAGTCATTGTCCATGGCCATGCGTTTCAGGCCGTCAAGCATCTCGTTCCTTTTCATGTCGCCGTCGTCCAGTATAATTATGTTGGGGTTGGGGAACTGCTGCACGAAGTGGTCATATATTTCCTGATGGAAATAGGACTGCGGGGTGTTGAGCTGATAGACGTACGGATTGTTGTAAACCGATCTGTCATCGGAATTGAACGGCAGGACAAGCGGGACCTGATTGTGGGTCGACCATTTTGCGACCTGCTCAATCTGGCTGTTGTATTTCGGACCGAAAATGACATCGGCGCCGTCCAGCTCTCCATGGACGATGGCGTTGTTCACAGACCGTACATCGGTCCCGGTATCTATGACTTTGAGGTTGACTGAAAGACCTTCGTTCTTGAGTTTCTGCACTGCCATCAGCGTGCCACGCGTGAATTCGACCATCTTAGGACGGTCAGAAGAAAGGCTGTCGTCGAGTGAAAGGGGCAGCAGCATGACGGCATTCACAGTGTTGGTGCCGTGTACCGCGTTGCGCCTTGTGACTTCCTGGATCTTCCGGCTTTCGTCTTCGCCGGCACTGGCGGCGGTCTGTCTCATGGCCTCACGTTCAGCACGGGTGTATGGTATGTTGACTATGTCGCCTGCACTGAGACGTGTGGTGCGGTACTGCGGGTTGGCTTTCAGGAATTCCTCTTCGCTTATGCCGAAATCGTTGCAGATGCGGTATATGGTTATGCGTTTCTTGATTTCAATCCGTGTCTTGTATTCGCCGTTCTGCTTTGTTCCGGCCTTTGGCCCGGTCTGGGCCGGTGCGGCCTGAGCTGCGGCAGGAACCTGACTTGGGGCTTCAGGCACGGTGTCATTGTCGGTGGCAGACGGAATGCTCAGTACCATGCCCGCTTTCAGATTGTCCGACGTCAGCCCCGGGTTTATGTCGCATATCTCCTTTATCGACACGCGGTATTTCTTTGACAGGCTGTACAGCGTCTCGCTTTTTTCAACCGTATGGAAGGTGCCTCCCGTCTGTTCCTTCTTCTGCGGGATGCGCAGCTGCTGGCCTATGTGTATTGTCTTTTCGGATCCCGGGTTCAGCTTGATTATCTCGTCTTCGCCTATTCCGTATATTCTTGAAATGGAATAGAGTCCCTGTCCTTTGGTGACGGTATGGATGAAGAAATCCTGTGCGCAGACATTATGCGTCAGGAACAGTGCCAAGACTGAGGCTATTGTCAGTACGGTTCTTTTTCCGGCCATGAATTGATGAATGACGTTGTTTATCGTGCAAAAATACAAAAAAGGGTTCAGTCTTCCCGATTATCTCATTACTTTTGCACTTTGTTATGAAAAGGGCCGGCAAGATTATTTTACCATTGGCTCTGAGCCTCTTCAGCTTCGCTGCAACAATGGCTCGGGAACCATCCGTCGAAGTCCGGGCCGTGCTTGTATCGGCCCTGAACGACACCGTGATTCTGACTCCGGGCGGCGAGGCTCCGGTATGCAATGCGCCATTGAGGGTGTCTTTTGAGTCGGCCCTCATATCGGACGACGGCGGCGGATATGTCATGTTTCCGCAGTGGGTCATCACCAGGCAGGTGCCCGGTCGGGAAACGCCGGAGCAGTATCTGAAACGCCAGGATGCCAGTTCGAGTTTTACTTTTGAGGACGACGGCGAGTTCCAGATAAGGTTCGAATGGTCATACAAGGGAACAAATTCTGTCGAGACCGTTCCAGGAGCCGATGTGGAGCCCATGAAGTTCTCTATTGACGCGTCCGACATCAGGACCTACAACGCCTTTTCACCGAACGGCGACGGCATAAACGATATGTATTGCATTTATATGCAGTCAATAGTCAGGGCCGACATTGCCATTTTCAACCGCTGGGGCCAGACCATAGTGTCGTATTCGGGCACCATGGACGAACTTGTTGCCGCAACCGGAGGCCAGGAGGATGGCAACGGCTATGTGCTTGAACTCTGGGACGGCATGCAGAACGGCCGCGTGGTGAACGACGGCGTGTATTTCATTAACGTCAGGGCAGTAGGTGCCGGCGGCCGCAAATATGAAAGGAAAGAAAGCATCAATGTACTGAAGGGTCTTGGTGAAATGAGATAAAAATGGAAAAGGGCAGGATTGAAGTTGTCGGCGCAAGGTCAAACAACCTGAAGAACATTGATGTGGAGATACCGCACCGCTCGCTTACCGTAGTGACCGGGCTGAGCGGCAGCGGCAAGTCGTCTTTGGCCTTTGACACCATCTATGCCGAAGGGCAGCGCCGTTATCTTGAAACCTTTTCGGCATATGCCCGCAACTTTCTTGGCGGACTGCAGAGACCCGATGTTGACAGGATAAGCGGTCTGAGTCCGGTGATTTCAATTGAACAGAAAACCACAAACCGCAATCCGCGCTCCACGGTGGGCACGGTGACCGAGGTATATGACTATCTGCGTCTTCTTTTTGCACGTGCTGCCGATGCTTATTCGTACGTTACCGGCGAGAAGATGGTGCGTTTCACCGAAGAGCAGATAGTGGACCTTATTCTCAAGGACTATGACGGCCAGAAAATCTATGTGCTGGCTCCGCTGGTAAAGGCACGTAAGGGCCACTACCGCGAACTGTTCGAGAGCATACGGCGCAAGGGCTACCTGACGGTGCGTGTCGACGGCGAAATACGTGAGGTGCGTCCCGGCATGAAACTGGACCGCTACCGCAACCATGACATTGAGGTTGTCATAGAGAAACTGGTGGTCAATGAACGGTACGGACACCGTCTCAAGGAAAGTGTGGAACTGGCGATGAAGCAGGCCGACGGCATTATGATGGTTCTTTCGCAGCCCGAGGAGACTATTCCCGGACGGCCGGAACCGGGCGTGCTGCGCCATTACAGCCGCCGCCTTATGTGCCCTACAACCGGAATCGCCTACAGGGAGCCGGCACCGCACAATTTCTCGTTCAACTCGCCGCAGGGATTCTGCCCCCACTGCAAGGGCTTGGGCTACGTCTCGATGGTGAACATTGACAAGGTGCTTCCTGACCGCAGCCTTTCCGTGAAACAGGGAGCCATAGCACCGCTTGGAACATACAAGAATACTCTTATATTCAGACAGATAACGGCTCTGCTCAACAAGTATGACTATACGCTTGACACTCCCATCGAGCAGATGACCGACGATGTCATAGATGAACTGCTTAACGGTTGCGACGACCGTATCAAGGTTCAGATAACAGGCATAAACAGCGAGGCCGATGCCGTATTCATGGAGTACGAGGGCGTATGCAAATATGTGCGTTCTCTCCAGCAGCAGGACCTGAGCGCGGCCGAGCAGAAATGGGTCGAGCAGTTTGCCGTGACCGGCGTGTGCCCCGAGTGTCATGGCGCGCGTCTGAACCGTGAGGCTCTGAACTTCAGGATTGACGGCAGGAACATATATGAACTGGCATCAATGGATTTGAAGGACCTGTATGATTGGTCAAATACGGTGCTCGACCGCCTGACAGACCGTCAGCGCAGCATTGCACAGGAAATTCTGAAGGAAATTCGTGCACGTCTGGGCTTCATGCTTGATGTGGGGCTTGACTATCTGTCGCTGAACCGTCCGTCCGAGTCTCTGTCCGGCGGCGAGGAACAGCGCATACGTCTGGCAACGCAGATAGGATCCAAACTGGTCAATGTGCTGTATATTCTTGACGAGCCCAGCATCGGCCTTCACCAGCGTGACAACTGCCGTCTTATAGATTCGCTCTGCACCCTGCGTGATGCCGGAAACACCGTGCTGGTGGTCGAGCATGACCGTGACATGATGATGGCTGCCGACTGGATAATAGACCTTGGACCCCTGGCCGGACGCAAAGGCGGTGAAGTCGTGTTCCAGGGTACTCCAAAGCAGCTGCTTGAAAAGGACACTTTGACCGCAAGGTATCTTTGCGGCCGTCAGGATACCTGCGATGCACATCTGCGGCCGCGTGAAGGCAACGGCAAATTCATATCTCTGCGCGGCTGTCAGGGAAACAACCTGAAGGACGTTGACGTTGATTTCCCTCTTGGAAAACTGGTCTGCGTGACCGGCGTGTCGGGCAGCGGCAAGTCGAGTCTTGTCAATGAGACGCTCCAGCCCATTCTGTCACAGAAGTTCTACCGTTCGCTCAAACAGCCGTTGCCGTACCGTGAAGTCCTGGGCATTGAAAACATAGACAAGGTGGTCGATGTCGACCAGTCGCCGCTGGGACGTTCACCGCGTTCCAACCCGGCTACATATACCGGCGTCTTCTCGGACATACGCCAGCTGTTCGTCGAACTGCCCGAATCGAAGATGCGTGCCTACAAGGCCGGCCGTTTCTCGTTCAACGTATCGGGCGGCCGATGCGAAGCCTGCGGCGGTTGCGGCTACCGTACCATCGAGATGAACTTCCTGCCCGATGTCATGGTGCCCTGTGAGCAGTGCGGCGGCAAACGCTACAACCGCGAGACGCTTGAAGTGCGCTACAAGGGCAAATCGATAGCCGACATACTTGACATGACCATCAACATGGCGGTTGAGTTCTTTGAGAATGTGCCGTCGATACTCGGAAAAATAAAGGTGCTGCAGGACGTCGGGCTGGGCTATCTGAAGCTCGGCCAGCCTTCGACCACAATATCGGGCGGCGAGAGCCAGCGTGTGAAGCTTGCCACCGAGCTGGCCAAACGCGATACAGGCCGTACCCTGTATATACTTGACGAACCGACAACGGGACTCCATTTTGAGGATATCAGGGTGCTTATGAATGTGCTTGGCCGTCTGGTCGATAAAGGCAACACGGTAGTTGTCATAGAACACAACCTGGATGTGATAAAGCAGGCCGACTGGATTATTGACGTTGGTCCGGAAGGCGGTCGCGGCGGCGGTCAGGTGGTCGTGTGCGGAACACCGCGCGATGTCGCGCTGAGCGGTAGAGGCTGTACGGCAGGATACCTGAAAGCCGAACTTGAACGCAGCGGAATGCTGTAGCGGTCCTGAAAGCCCTATGCGGCAGAAAAACAAGGCCGGCTGGAAATCGCTTCCAGCCGGCCTTGACTTATTTTTTCCGTCGGTCAGTCTTAGAACTGGTATGCTATTGATATTACCAGGTTCCCGACTTCAAGTCCGGCGTCGCTTGATTTGGTCGAATGCCTTTTGGCAACCATTTCGCCATTCTCGTCCAATGATGCATTTGTGGTGAACTTGCATGTGTTGGCATACAGGTCGGCAAATGTGAATGTAAAGACGTAATGATCGTTATAGCAGTATTTCAGACCGGGCTGGAAACTCAGGCCGAATGTGGCTCTTTCCTCCTCCCATGTCTTGAATCCGTGACCGCCTCCGTTCTCAATGTCGTACGGCGAACTCCTGTGGTCGAAAAGCAGGTTACCCTGAACAAAGAACGAAAGGTCACCCTTTTCAAAGCGTATTCCGTTATCCCAAAGGCAATAGCGGACAAAAGGATTGACCATGATGTCTGTTATTCTCTGGCTGTAGAATTTTCCGCCGATGTTCCTTTTGTGCCCAAGTCCGAATGAAACACCGTATTCCCACTGCTCGTCGTAAGTGAAGCCGACGGTAGGATAAATGTGGAATGTCTTTTCGGCCTTGGCCTTTACATCGGGATCAAGCTCATAGTCGGCAACACCGAGTGTCGCTGTTCCGCCAATCCATTTCTGGGCGCCCGCAGTCATACATGCCAGCACTGCGGCCAGTATTGTTAAGGTCTTCTTCATAGTGCAGGATTGAATCAGAATGCGTAATAGATACCGAATGAAAGTTCGCTGTCAAGGTTCAGCTTGAGCATTGAATAATCGTCCTTGGTGCTGTTGAATCCCAACCATCCGAATGACGATACAAGCGCGATGTGGTCAGTGATGGAATACTTGACAAGCGGTTCTACACCTACTCTGAATTCCTGAGACTTGATTGTCTGGGCAGGTATCAGTTCAAAGTTACCCTCTGACACTTCAATTCTGCTTGCAGGGTATTTGGTCTTGGAACTGAAATATGAAACGCCTCCCTGTATATGGAAACTCAGCTTTCCGCTTTCAAAGAATTTGTAACGTGCAAAGGGGCTGATGCCGAAACCTGTGTACTTGCCATCCTCTGTATTCATATAATTGCTGATTGTGCTCAACTCAAGTGTGGCACCGATTTCAAAATTGTCACTGAGGGCATAACCAACTGTGGGTTCGAAGTCCAACTGGGTCTCTCTGATGTCTGATGCGTCTTCGTCATTGATGGACTTGACGGCGAGTGAACCTCCTACCCAAAGCTGGGCATCGACTGAAATGCATACCAGAGCTGCAACGGCAGCTGCAAAAATTTTCTTCATAGGTTTTTGATTATTTTTGGTT
>JAZUFX010000015.1:0-7421 GCA_045640885.1 Bacteroidaceae bacterium
ACATTGTCTGCCGGCGGACATTATTGCTATTTTGAAGACGACAATACAAAAAGGACATACATTGCAAACGGCATGGAATCTCCTTATTATGATTTTCCTACAGATAATGGATTGTTTATAGACAATCTTGATTCAAGGCCATGCATAAAAATCATTGAGGTCCGGTAACAAACATATATTTGCTCATATTATGACATTGCGCTTGAATATATTGTATGCTGTCTCGGCACTTGCAGTGCTGGCATCGTGCAGCAGGGAGCTTGAAGCTGACATCTGCACGGATCAGGTGCCTATTGCATTCGGCAGTGACCTGCCGGCCGAAACGCAGGTGACACGTGCGGCAGCTGCAGTGGGGCTTGAGGAAGTGGCCGACAACTTTATTGTTACCGGTTACAAGAACAGCGCCACAGACGGCTGGCAGGATGTGATGAACAGCTACCGGGTCTGCTATGTGTCAGACACCGAAGGCAGCAGCGTTACCAATACCGCCGGCTGGGAATATGTTGGGCAAGGGCCCGACCAGGTGACCAAATACTGGGACTATTCCGCAACCGAATACCGTTTTATGGGATATGTGCCCAAAAGTGCCACTGGAAAGATTGATTACAGCGGTTCCATATCGCCCAGAACAAACGGTGTAGTATTGACGCTTTCCGGCGTTCCCCGTATTGAAATATCGCAGGGCGGTGTCATGACTACTCCCGCTGGCGTGACTGTTACAGAACAGGACTTTCCGCTATTTTCCCGCCTGTGGCACGGTGCCGCACCGCAGAATGAACCGGTGCGCATGGAATTCATAAAACCGTACGCCAAGCTGTGCGTGTATGTTATGAGGGCCGACGATGTTGAGGCGACGGCGTGGTCCGGTACTACGCTTACAAGAGCGAGCGGCCCGTTTCCGGTGGTGGGCGCGGTTTCAGTGCTATATTCCATTACAGGCACCGAGGCGTCAGTATCGAGCTATGGTATGACATCGGCCGAATTGACGTTCAACGACATTGCAGCCGGTGAAATTGACAGCCCGAATGTTCCGTACCCCTTGTATCCGCAGTATCTTCTGCTGCCCGATCCGGATAACGAATCCGATTATGTGTTCGTATGCAATAATAATAAATGCTATGTTCCTGGCGCGTTGGCGAAACTCCAGCCCGGCTACAGCTATACCTACATATTCAAGATTACAACTCCGACAGCGACAAAATCGGCCGTAACCGATGACGGCGGCAACGGCCGGTATGAGGTGGTGCTGTCCGACGTGCTGCAGCAGCCGCTTTAGCGCCTTCCTTCCTGCCGTTACTGCCTGCCTGAGTAGTATGCGTCCTGGTCAAGCGTTTTTTCGGTGCTGCTTATTGTCGTGGCAATGGCGGCATCGCTGGTCACGTTGATGGCTGTGTCAAACAGTTCGCTTATGGGGTTGATTCCCAGGAACAGTCCCATAAGCTCAAGCGGGGCACCGATGGCTGTCAGCAGCGAACTCATGATGGTAATCTCGGCATTGGGGATAGACGGCGTGGCAACCGACAGTATGAAGGCCAGCAGGCCTATGGTGACAATCTGTGACGTTGTGATGTCAATGCCGTAAACGTGGAGCATGCACAGTGACAGGGCGGCAAGCGAGAATGCGCTTCCGTCCATGTTCATGGTGCAGCCTATCGGCAGCGTGAGCGACGAGACGCTTTTCGAAACGCCCAGCTTGTCACATACGCTTATGGTGTTGGGCAGCGATGCCGCCGAACTGCACAGCGTGAACGGCATTATGGTCAGTTCGAACAGCCTGCGTATGAATGGCCCGGGTGACACATGCCCTACGGCCGACAGCATGACGGAATACATGACCAGCGTTAGCATTACCATTATCGGCGACAGAAGCAGCATCTTGGCAATGACCGAGACAATGGCGCTGCCGTAAGTGCAGACAATCCATGCCATCGAGCAGAACACCACTATGGGCAGTGTTTTCATGAGTACGGCCAGCATTCTGCTTATGAGCGCATTGAGTTCGTTCAGCAGCGATATTATGCCTTGCACCTTGTCCTTGACCTGTCCAAGCGTTATTCCTGTAAAGAGCGATATGACAAGTATCTGTATCATGTTGTTGTGGGCAATGGGCGAGACGATGTCGGTCGGGAAGAAATCCATGAGGAAACTCTGCAAGGTCATTCTCTGCGCTTCAATCTGTTCCACATCGGCAAACGATATGTCCATGGGCCTGATAATGGTATTCGTGAACAGATAGCCCGCACCCAGTCCCATAAGGACCGATATTGCCGTGGTAGTGCACATTATGACAATCATTTTCGTGCCTATGCGGCTCAGCGATGACATGTTGGTCATATTGGCCAGACTGCATGTTATCGACACAAACACGATGGGTGCCAGCAGCAGTTTCAGGGTGTTGTAGAATATTCCACGGACAACGTACAGTATGTTGTCGTTTATGAAATCAACAATGCTGTCCGGCAGCAGAATAAGTCCGAAACCGAAGGCTATTCCAAGAAACAGGGCCAGTATTACCAGGTACAGTTTGTTTGTGTTCTTGCGCATTTTCAATTTGTGGCGTTACATGATTTCTTCAAGTGAATGGGTGTAGAGGCTTCCGTAGCCGTCTATGCCGTAGACGTGTACGTGCGAACCTACGGTTGACTGGAAAAGTCTGTAGTAAAGGTCGCGCAGCGGCATGCCCGGCTCGTTCTTCATGCAGTCCTGCATGGTTGCCGTGAAACGGTTGCTCATCCACACTTTCCAGAGGCTGTTGTATTCGTCGGCCTTTGATGTCTCGTCCTCGCCGGCAGCCGTGAACATCAGCACGTGGCTGTGGCTGTCGGCGGCTTTGGCCACCGAGCCCGAATAGCAGGCTTCGATGAACCACAGCGACTGGCGGAAGTTGCCGGCGCTCTCAAGCGAGTCAAGGCAGGCATCCATGTCGGCAAGCGTGAAGGTGCCGTCACAGAACTGCAGGCGGCCGGGATTGCCGTGGCCGGACCAGAACACGAACACGTTGTCGTCGGCATCGGACTTTATTACCTGTGTGAGACGGTCGGACTGCTTTCCAAGGAGAATGTCGGTCAGATCGGAGGGTTTCAGGTCCGATATGCGGTAGTCAACCTTGACGCCGTCATATATGTTCACTCCGTCCATGCGTGAGTAGAGCACTCCCTTTTCGGGGTTGCGCTCGTTTTGCGCAAGGTCATCTTCGGTAATCAGGACAATGTGGCTGTCGTCGTAGCCGGCCGATTTGAGCTGCTGGTATATGTTCAGCACGTCAACCTGATGACGGTAGTTGGTCCAGCCTGTCGATGTGGCTATGAGCAGGGCCCAGCGGTCGTCCAGTTCGGGGTATTTGACATCGGTCCCTTCGCCTATTTCCTGCATCTTTTGCTTGTTCCAGTTCCATTCGGCAAGCGTGGGGCCGGCACGGCGGTTGCCCTTTGTCGAGCAGTAGCCCAGCATGACGTATTTCTGCTGATACACGACGTAGTTGTTGTAGTAGGTGCCAAGGACGTTGGTATAGACTTTCTCGTCGAAATCAAGGCTGCCCGATGCACCGCTGATGTCGGGGTGCCCTCCGGCCGCAAGTGACCGTGTGACGCGCAGCATGCCGTCGGCTCCCCAGAAAGCGTCGACGCTCTCCCTTCCGCTGACAATCTGCCGCATGGCATCGCGGAAGCTCAGGCTCCTGTCCATGAGCTGCAGCATTGCGGCATAGCCGATGAGCATTGCGGCATCGTACACCTGCGATTCGTCAAGCATGGGGGCGCGTCCGACGATGGTTCCGTATATGACTTCAAAGCCTGACGACGGGTCGGCGCCGTAGCAGATGCCCTCGATGCCTTCGACCATGTCGCCCAGCTGTGTCAGGGCGTCGCTGATGTAGGCCACGTCGCTCATGAGCAGCTTGGCCGTATGCGGGGTCGAGTTATAGGTCCGGAGCACTTTTTCAAGGGTTTCTATGTTGGACAGCGCGCACAGTATGTAGTCGGCATCGGTGGCAAGCGCCGCACGGGTCTGCTCTTCAGTGTTGTCGGTGCATTGGAACACGCCGGCGTTCCTGACTCCCATTTCCTGGGCCTGGAAGGGGAACCAGTCTATGTATGTGTTGCCGTACGCGCTTTCTCCGTTCACCAGCAGGGCGACCGATTTCGCGCCGTACTGCATTACCTTGCTCAGCATCACTTCACATTGGGTGATGTCGGTCTCGGTCATGGCCCACAGGTTGCCCCAGCTGGAATAGCCGCGTATAAGCTGGTCCGTGGTTGCCAGGGTGAACAGCGGCTTGTCCTTTGAGCTGAGGGCATCGGCCAGTATGAGGGCGTTGTCGGAATACAGTCCGCCTATCACGGCCTTGATGTCTTTTCTCGATGCAAGGGCTGTGGCGGTTTTCTTCAGGTCGGGCGACATCTCCTCGTACCATTCGTACACAAGCCTGACACCCAGCCCGGTCTGGCAGAATGCCTTGGCCAGGTTGTTGGAGCATATTTCAAGGCACTGCTTCCAGTTGTCGCCCAGTCCGTCTTCAAGCGGCAGGACAACGGCCACTTTGCACTCTTCGAGCTCCGTCTCGCTGCATGGCACGATTATTTCCCTGGTGCAGCCGGCAAACAGAATCAGCTCAATCAGCAACAGGACTCCACTCAATATATCCGCTCTGCGTGTCATAATCTCT
The DNA here is from genome assembly GCA_045640885.1 of Bacteroidaceae bacterium. Lineage (GTDB taxonomy): Bacteria > Bacteroidota > Bacteroidia > Bacteroidales > Bacteroidaceae > Colenecus. The sequence continues at coordinate 4,664 of JAZUFX010000015.1, forward strand.
ATAATGTTCTATTGGGATGCCGTTCATCCAGTCCCTGATTATCTTGAACAGCAGTTCGTCAATGTGCTTTATTATGTTCCCGACAATCTTGGCCGAATATACGCTCTGGTCCACGTCCATGCCTACAATGCGCGGCCCGTCGGCGTTTTCGCGCAGATAGCGGAAGATGCCCATGTTGGAACCGCCCATTACCGGGAAGACGAAGTCGTATTTCCCGCTTATTTCCTCCATCTGAATGTACGCTTCGCCGTCCATGGCGTACCCGCTCCAGTCGTCGCTGAGGTAGCGGATGTCAATCGTCGAGTCGGACACCGACTTGTATCCGTCAACGAATCCGTCCCTGGCCTTGATAAGCAGGGCGTCCTGCTGGTATGCAAGCCAGACAAGCGGGTGGTTGTAGCCGTTCTGCGCCGCATAGACTCCTGCCTGGTACGATGCGTTGTACATGGGAATCATGAACGAATAGGCCTTGATGCAGTTCTGTGACTGCGGCAGCTCGGGTATCTCGAATGTCAGTATTTCGACTTCGTTGTCCGATGTGAATTCGGCATCGGCCAGCATTTCCTCCACAAGCCCGCGGTAGTCCGACGCGCCGAGCACCAGCAGGGTGTGCTTTACGGTCCGACTGCTTTCCCTTATCCACTTGTCGGCCAGGCTGTCGGCCTGCTCCATGCTCTCGGGGGTCAGGTACGACATGCTGACGTCCTTGTACTCCATGTACACTCTGGTGAGCCCCTTGGTGATAAGGTCGTTGTAGCCGTTGTCGCCGACTCCGCCGATTGATGAGAATACAATGATCTGTCGGTCGGCGGCAATTTCCTCCTGGATATAGACTTTTGTGCATGATGACATTGCCAGCACTGCCGCCATGACAAATAATATGCGCTTGCCCGATTTCACTGTGGTTCTGTTTTTGTACTGCCTTTCAAATGGCAAAGTTAGAACCTGTTTTGAAATTTCAAAACAGGTTCTTGATTTTAATGATGCAATGCTTGTTCCGGCCTTGCCGATTGCTCATGCCTGCTCATTTCCGCGCGGCAATCAGGAACCCGGCTGGGTCAATCAAGACGGAGTGATACTTTGGGAAAGTTATCTGACTGAACAATGTGAGACCTCGTCCATCTCACGGAAATCCGATGGCAACATTCCTGTCTGCCGTTTGAACAGCTTTACGAAATATGAAGGATCCTCATATCCCAGATTGTATGCTATCTCCTTAATCATCAGATTACTGTACCTGACCTGCCGTCTGGCCTCAAGCATGATTCTTTCAGTTATGAAGGCCAGCGGAGAACGTCCCGAACATTCGTTGACACACTTGTTCAACGTACGCACAGACACATTCAGGCCATCGGCATACTCCTGCACCGTATGCTTGGCCGCATAGTCCTTTTCCAGCATCCGGCGGAACTCTACGAACAACCTGTGGGCGGGCTTGAGTCCATCCAGCCTTATTTCACCATCCTTGTACCCGTAACGGTGGACCTTGATCAGGAAGATTCTCAGCAATGAGCGCAGCATGTCTATGTGGCCGATGCCCTTGCCGGTCTTCAGTTCTTCCTCCATGCTGTCCACCAGAGCCTTGAGCTGCACGGCCTTGTCATTGTCTATGACATAATACGGGGTGGTGTCAAAGGTGTGGAACAGGTCGTACTTGACAAAAAGGTCGCTGTCGTCACCGCGGCTCCGCATGAAATCGGTGCAGAGCCTGATGGCAAGCCCCTTGTAGGCATCGCTGCCGTCAAAGTGATGTACCTGGCCGGGGGTCAGGAAAAAGATTGTTCCGGGACGTATGGGGTATTCCTGGAAATCGACGAAATGTGATCCCGTACCATCCTGGAACCACAGTATTTCATAGAAAGTATGGACGTGCGGAAGCCCGTCGTCAATGTCTCCCTTGTAAAGGAAGTCCGGCATATGGTCAATAAACAAGCCTGTCCCGCTTGGCGTGTCGCATACCGCTTTGTAGGTATTTCTGATGTCTTGAGTCTCCATTGTCAGGGAACTGGTCTGTTTTGGATGCGAATATACGCTTTCAATGGTGTATTTCGGCATTCCGACAAATGGAATTGTAAGGCGTGCCGAAATTTACCTTCAAGATGCCGGTATTTATTGCCCTGTTCAGGCAAACGCCGTTATATTTGCATCAGAAACTCAATAACAAATTAAAAGAATAGAATTATGGCAAAATGGGTTTGTCCGGTCTGCGGATATGTTCACGAGGGTGACACTGCACCGGAGAAGTGTCCGGTATGCAAGGTTCCGGGAAGCAAGTTCAACAGGATGGAGGAAGATAAGGGTCTTCAGTTTGTAACAGAGCATGAGCTTGGCATAGCCAATGCCATCCCTGAAGGTGCCGATGGAGATTTCGTGCGTCAGGGCCTCAAGGATCACTTTGTTGGAGAGTGTACTGAGGTAGGCATGTACATTGCCATGAGCCGTCAGGCGGACCGCGAGGGCTATCCGGAGATTGCCGAGGCTTTCAAGCGCTATGCGTATGAAGAGGCCGATCATGCTGCCCGTTTCGCCGAGATGCTCGGTGAGGTGGTCTGGGACACAAAAACCAATGTCGAGAAGAGAATGATGGCCGAGCAGGGTGCTTGCGCAGGCAAGATGGACATTGCCAGAGTCGCCAAGCAGCTCAACCTTGATGCAATCCACGACAGCGTTCACGAGATGGCCAAGGACGAGGCCCGTCACGGTGCAGGCTTCCAGGGCCTATTCAACAGGTATTTCAAAAAATAAGCGCCCTTCCATC
>JAZUFX010000016.1:0-31496 GCA_045640885.1 Bacteroidaceae bacterium
AACAGGGTCCGTACATACAATGTCAGTGACTATCTGAGCTGGTCGGCAGGACACAGCAATTTCGTTCTCGGTGCCGCATACCAGTACCAGAAGGCATCGACCAACTACCGCATGTACGGAACGGGCTATTACCGCTATGCCTCACTGCAGGATTTCATCGATCAGGCACAGCCGGTTGCCTTTGGCCTGACCTACAGCTTTGACGGAATTGACGACGCATCGTCAGGCGCCACATACGGCCAGACATCGGCAATGTTCCAGGCAGAGACACACATTATGGACGACCTCCTGCTCACATACGGCATAAGGGCCGATGCCGTTGAATATTATGACATACCCGCATCGAACCAGGCGATAGCCATGCTGGACTGGACAAGACACTTCAAGACTCCGGGACAGGAGAGTGACGGCTATCAGTCTCCAAAACTGGATACCGGTTCATGGCCCGATAAGTATGTCCATGTTTCGCCAAGGCTTGGTTTTAACTGGCATTTGAATGACATGCTTGTGTTTCATGGCGGAAGCGGTCTTTTCAAAGGGCGTATTCCAATGGTCTTCCTTACGTGCATACAGAACTCCAGCGGCATGCTTCAGAATACTGTCGCTGACACCGGGAGCGGAGGATATCTGGCAGATTTGCAGAACAATTTCCTCTATACGGAAACGGCTTTGAGAGAGTATGTGGCCGGACATGGAGCGAAAATGCAGGCAGGCACCGGCAGCATTGGCAACGGTGCTTCGGTTACAGGCATAAGCAAGAATTTCAGAATGCCTCAGGTATGGAAGACATCAGTCGCTATCGATATCGAACCTGAACTGTCATTCCTGACAAAAGCCGGAATTGAGGGTATTTTCTGCAAGGACATCAATGCAGTGTATGTTGAAAACTGGAATCAGGAAAATATAAATTCCCAGGGTCGTTTTACAGGCAAAGACAACCGATACGATTTCTCCGATGCCAGGACTGTAGTGCCACAGGTGTCAAAATCGGGCGGTGCAATGGTACTGAGCAATACGAATAAGGGGTATAGCTGGTCAGTATGCACATCATTCGCCATGGAGCCGGTCAGAAATCTCAATCTGGAGATGGCATACATATACAGTATGGCTTATTCAGTATCAGACATGGCGGGATCGAATCTCAGTTCCACATGGAGCAATGTGCCCAATATAAACAGTCCGAATTCCGAGACTCTGAGGGTTTCCTCGTATTCCATACCGCATAAGCTGACAGCCAACGCGACATACAGCCTTATGCATTACGGTTCGAAACTGTTCGGAGATACCGAGTTCGGACTCTATTACAGCGGATCAAATGCCGGCCGTTTCAGTTACTGTTATGCGACAGATATGAACGGTGACGGAGTGAGCAATGATCTTATGTGGATTCCAGTCAATGTCAACGATTTGAAATTCGTCGACATTAACGACGGACACGGAAATGTCATTACTGCAAACCGGCAGAGACAGATGTTCGAAGAATTCATCAGTCAGGACAAGTATCTTTCATCGCATCGTGGAAAGTATGCCGGAGCCAATGAAGCGCTTCTTCCATGGGTAAACAGGTTTGACCTTCATCTTGCCCAGAATTTTGAAATCGGCAAATGCATTGCAGACGGTCATAGGGAATCGGCACAGCTATCGCTTGACATAATGAATGCAGGCAACCTTATCTGCAGCAAGTGGGGTGTGGTACAGACAAATCTTCCGTCAAACGGCGGCAGACCTCTGGTGGCATTGAGTGAAAGGACCGAAAAAGGCGAGCCCCAGTATCAGATTGCGACAGTAGGCGGCAAGCCTGTAACCGGTTCATTTGAACCTCTCAGTTCACAAAGCAACTGCTGGTACATCCAGCTGGGCATAAAACTGAGTCTGTAAGAAGGTGCTTTGAACAGATTCTTTGTACATTTGCAAAAATGTGATTTCCGCTGCCAGCCTTTCATTCACAATATAAAGTCGCAGGAGAGTGGGGAATTGCAGTAAAACTCCAACCATCATGACAGAAGGACAGACTATTGTAAGTATGATTGAGAACGACCTGTACAAGTTCTCAATGTCGTATTATTATCAGCGTACCACTCCCGAAGCAATCGGTACTTTCAATTTTACAGACAGAAACAATCAGGTTTTCACTCAGGAATTCGTTGACCTGCTGAATGCCGAGTTTCAGAAACTGTCCGAACTGGTACTTACAGACCAGGAGTTTGAATGGTGTCTGAAGAATATCTACTTCATTCCGCGTCTGTATTTCGAATGGCTCAAGGGATTCCGCTTCGACCCATCGGTCATCAAGGTATGTCTTGACGAGGAGGGTCATCTGCATGTCTGGGCAACTGACCTTATATACAAGGTGACTCTGTATGAAATTCCTATTCTGAGCATCATTTCAGAACTGTACTACAAGTATCTCAATCTTGGAGACCCAGACTGGACATACATAGAGAAACAGTTGCAGAAAAAAGTGTCCATATCAAACGAAAACGGCATGAAATTCGCCAATTTCGGTATGAGACGCCGTTTTTCACATGTCGTAGAGGATAAAGTCACCGAATATCTGGCCAAAAACGCCAAGTATTTTGTCGGTTCTTCGACCGTATATTTCGCAATGAAATACCAGAGCATACGCAAGGACCTGAAGCCAATAGGCACAATGGCTCACGAGCTCATGATGTCAACGGCTGCATTCATGGGACCAAAGGAAGCCAACTATTATGTTATGCGCCATTGGGCCGATATCTACGGCGGGGCTCTTGGTACCATGCTTACAGACTGTTTCACGACCGATGTCTTTCTGCGCAACTTCTCAATGGATATGGCCAAGCTGTACGATGGCGTGCGTCATGACAGCGGTGATCCTTTCCAGTTCGGTGACAAGATAATCGCCAAATACAAGTCATACAACATTGACCCCATGACCAAGTCAATTGTGTTCAGCGATGCACTTGACTTTGAACGTGCATTGGCCATACAGAAGTATTTTGAAGGACGCATCAAGGTTTCCTTCGGTATAGGCACAAATCTTACCAACGATGTGGGTGAAGCTCCATTGAATATTGTAATGAAACTTAAGACATTCCAGGTCAATTCGCGCCAGCCGGAATACCGTTGCGTAAAACTGAGTGATTCACCGGGCAAGGAACTTGGAGATCCGCAGGAAATCCAAAGCTACAAAGTGATACTCGGATTAGTTTAAGAATCAATAAGTTATGATTGGAATATCTTGCCTCGTCCTGGCTACAGTATGTGCAGCCATGTTCTCAATCTTCTTCAAGTTTTTTGAGATCCGCAAGATTGATTCCATGCAGGCCATATTCTTCAATTACCTGACGGCTTTCATATTGGGTCTGCTGTTCTCATTTGACGGAACATTCGTTGTCAATCCATTCAAGGCACAGTGGTTGGGTCCTGTTGCCGTCCTTGGCTTCTTTTTTGTAGCTGGTATGGCGGTATTGTCACTGTCAACGGAAAGGGTCGGCGTTGCAATATCGACCGTTTGCAGCCGGGCTTCAATGATTATCCCGATAATTCTCTCATATATTTTCGTTGCCGGCAGCAAAAAACCGCAATGGATTGCAGTCGCACTTGTCATTGTTGGAATGACGCTGACTGTCTGGACAGGAAAAACAAAGGAGAATGAACGCAGGTTTTCAATAATCGATGCACTTGTCCCTGTAAGCGTCTTTCTGTGTTTCGGACTCAGCAATTCCATAAACAAGATTATCCAGGACAGGGTAGTGGTAAACCGTGCCCAGTGGCCCGATGCTATGGTAAACCGCGAACTGTCATTGGTGACAGCCTTCATTTTCCTTTTTGCCATGTTATTCGCATCGTTCTCATTCTTCAGGAACAGGAACGGATTCCAATGGAGAAATGTTGCAGGAGGCAGTCTGCTTGGCATTGTGAACTATGCCTGCACATATTCACTGACTATTGCAATGAAAACCATAGACTCGTCAATATTGTTCCCGGCACATAATCTGGGAGTGGTTACAATAGGAGCGCTGGTCGGATGGTTTCATTTCCATGAACAGATGCGGCCTCACCAGATTGCAGGCATAATAGTTGCCACTGGAGCAATTTGCTGGCTGTGCTTCTGACACTTAGACGCAAAAAAAATTGTATAATCCACCCGTTTGAATTATTTTTGCAGAGCAAACGGATAAGGTTTGATGAAAATCAGGGAAATTATTGATGCCCTTGAACGATTCGCGCCTCTGCCGCTGCAGGATGATTATGACAATTCAGGCCTGCAAGTCGGAACTACACAGGCGGAAGCATCAGGGGCTTTATTGTGTCTTGACGTGACCTTGGATGTTATCCATGAGGCCATGGAGAAAGGCTGCAACCTTGTCGTGTCACATCATCCTATCCTGTTCCGTCCTCTCAAACAGCTTACTGACACTGATTTTAACGGCCGTATCGTCATGGAAGCCGTAAAGAACGGCATAACGCTGTATGCAAGCCACACCAATCTTGACAATGCATCTGGAGGAGTGAGCATGCGCATGGCGCAGACAATGGGATTGACAGACTGCCGCCCGCTTGAAGACTGCGGAAACGGCAACGGATCAGGCATAGTCGGAGAATTCAGCGGAACCATATCGGAACAGGAACTGCTGGAGATGGTACGTGACAGATTCCACACCGGCTGTCTTCGTCACAACGGCACAGTTACCCGTCCGATAAAGCGTGTGGCACTTTGCGGTGGAGCAGGTGCATTCCTCATTGACAAGGCAATATCGGCCGGAGCCGATGCCTTTATTACAGGAGAAATATCGTACCACCGCTTCTTCGGCTATGACGGGCTGATAAAACTTATTGAAGCCGGACATTTCGAGACCGAACAATACACGGTAGGACTTATTCATGACATTCTGTCCGAATCGTTTCCCGGACTCAGGATTGTTGAGACTTCATGCAGAACCAATCCCATAAATTATTTCCGATAAATGGTATTGGCAACCATACAATCATTCCACAAAGACTTTAAATTCAAAACCAAACAATAAAGCACTATGGCAAAGGAAACAAAGAAAGACCCGACAGACTTTTCTGTAGAAGAGAAGCTTCAGTCACTGTATCAGTTGCAGACCATGCTGACTGAAATAGACAAGATCAAGACCCTGCGCGGCGAACTGCCTCTTGAAGTTCAGGACCTTGAAGACGAGATTGCCGGTCTGAACACACGTGTTGAAAAGAACAAGGCAGAAGTGGTTGAACTCACGAAGGGAGTTGCTGACAACAAGGCGACAATAGAGGCTTCAAAGGCCGCTATCGCAAAATATACCCAGCAGCAGGACAACGTAAGCAACAACCGTGAATTCGATGCACTCAACAAGGAAATTGAATTCAAGAACCTTGAAGTTGAACTTGCCGAGAAGCATATTCGCGACTATTCAGCTGCAATTGCCACAAAGAACGAGGAAATTGCACGCAACGAGCAGATTATCCAGGAAAAGACCAGTGATTTGGAGGTCAAGAAAGCAGAACTTCACGAAATCATTGAAGAGAACCGTCTTGAGGAGGAAAAGCTCCGTGAAAAATCAAAAGCCCTTGAACTCAACATTGAACCGCGTCTTCTCCAGTCATTCAAGCGCATTCGCAGCAATACCCGCAACGGTCTTGGCATTGTATATGTGCAGCGTGAATCATGTGGCGGTTGTTTCAACAAGATTCCGCCTCAGCGTCAGCTTGATATCCGCATGAGAAAGAAAATCATTGTTTGCGAATACTGCGGACGTATTCTTATTGACCCTGAACTGGCTGGAATCAAGGAAGAGGTGAAAACAGCAGCAGAAGCAGCTCCAAAGAAGCGTACACGCAAGTCCGCAGCCAAGGAATAAGTTTCCGGCAGCTGGAGCCAACAACTTATCCGTTCTGTACATAGGGTACAGAACGGATATTTTTTTTACAAATCCTGATAACGGGGAATATCCTGGAGGAAGCAGAAAGTGCCATCCTGGTAATTCATCTTCACACAATAATGATGCAGGCCGTTGCTGACCACAAGATAATCGACCTTGAGCACAAGATTATAACGTGCAATCTGATTGAACACACGTTGTGAAATCGTTACCGAACTGGCTTTGTATTCAACAATCATGACCGGTTTGCCGCTTTTGTCGTACACTACACTGTCGCATCGCCGGCTCATGCCGTTCAGCACAATGGACTGCTCGTTCGCAATGTGCGAAATGGGATAACCCTTACTGTTTGACAGAAAAGCCACAAAGCCCTGTCTGACATATTCTTCGGGGGTAAACGCCACCCAAATTTTACGAATAGGGTCCCATACAACATTTTTACCACCCTGTTCGGCTAGTTTCAGGTCAAATTCTGGCAAATTAAGTCTTTCTATCATTATATTTGTGTTGTCTATATAATCCGCAAATGCCCGGCTAATATAGCAAAAAACAACAATATATTATGGCAGTCCAACAGGCAACATACAGTCAGATAATGTCCGATTTGGGACAAGGAAAATACAGTCCCATATACTACCTGATGGGAGACGAGCCTTTCTTCATCGATTCGATATCCGAATATATCAGGGAGCATGTGCTGAAGCCTGAGGAAAGGGATTTCAACCAGCTTGTTGTCTACGGCAATGACATTGCCATGCAGCAGGTGGTCGAACGTGCCAGAGCATATCCGATGGGAGCCGACAGGCAGGTGATAATAGTGCGTGAAGCTCAGAATTTGATGAAGAAAGATTCTGACAATAACGAGGAGACGGGAAACGCAGTCGGCGCAGGCGATTTGCTGTCATCTTACCTTCAGGCTCCAAATCCGAGCACTATTCTCGTGTTCTGTCATAAGAATGGGAAACTCGATTCACGCCGCAAAGTTGCAGTACAGATTGCCAAAGCTGGAGTATTGTTTGAATCAAAGAAAATAAGAGAGGAGGATATTCCTTCCTTCATTCAGGAGAGTCTTGCAGCGCACGGGAAAACCATGTCGGCAAAGGGAATGTCCATGATGACTGAATCGGTAGGATCGGACTTGAGTCATCTGACAGGCGAACTTGACAAGCTTGTAACCGCAACGCCTGCCGATATCAGCGAAATATCGCCCGAACTGATAGAAAAACTGGTTGGCATTAGCAAGGATTTCAATCTTTATGAATTCCAGAATGCGATAATCAGCAAAAATATATTCAAGGCAAACCAGATTGCTGCATATTACGAGAGTAATCCAAAAACATACCCGATACAGTTGATTACAGCAACTCTATTTTCGTACTTTTCAAATTTGATGCTTGCGCATTATTCGCCGGACAAATCGGACCATGGGGTAGCAGAACAGTTAGGCTTGAAAAGCACATGGATAGCTAAAAACAGTTATTTACCTGGTATGAAGAACTATTCTGCAGGCAAGACATTGCAGATTATCGCTGCAATCAGGAGGGCGGATGCCAGAAGCAAGGGGGTAGAGGCCACTGGAAACGGTATAGAAGGCCTTTTGCGAGAATTACTTTTTTTCATACTCCATTAGGAGATCTTTCCAAATTTTGAATTCTCAGGAAGAAGCTGCCATGTAGGGCAGTTTCTGCTTTTTAGTGGTGATATAATTGTATCACAAATACAAATGTGTCATGTGCAATATAATGTTCCGTATGTAGCATTACAGCATATTACAGGTATTATTGTATCATGGTTCTTTATACCGGAACAGATGTATATGCATATTGCCAATTTTCATTATACAAAACATCACAATACTAATAAAGTACTGAATATCAGCATAATTAACACTATTATTCTGTAGCATTTTCCAAGATTTAAAGTATCGGTATGCATGATATACAAACAAAGCTATAAACTAATGTGATAATTATATATAAATGTCATATTCCCATATAAATAGGCATAAATCATAAAGTGATTTTTAATTATTTCCACATTATAATCCATCTGTTGCTGCCGATATGTTTTGATGACAACTGGAACATATGATACAAATCTATCATATAAAAACATACAAATGTGTGATATAATAATAACTCCATTTTTTTACCTTTGCAGAGTCAGAAATGACCATTTTTTCAAGGTCTTCAAATACGAAAGAAAAATATGAAAGAGAGATTGATTCAGCTGATGCAGTTGCTTGGAGTCAGCCCGACACAATTTGCCAACCAGATAGGAGTACAACGTGCGACACTCCAACACATATTGAGTGGAAGGAACGAGGCCAGTCTGAAGATTGTAACCGGCATCAATCAGGCCTACCCCAGCGTAAACCTGCAATGGCTTCTATATGGAAAAGGTCAGGCTATTGATCAAGCCGCAACGGTATCGGTCAATGCGGAAGCCGGCAGCCGGACAGCGGACGGGAATCTTATTTTCCCTTTTGAAGACATGGCTGCACCGGAATATCAGAATCCTGACACAGCATGCTCCACACAGAACAGAGGTAATTTGCAGGATGACGGACAGCAGGCAGAGGAACAGCAAATCCGCCAGGAGCCATCGAAAAACATAAAGATCAAGGAGATAATGGTTCTATTTGAGGATGGGACTTATAAAAAGTTTATTCCAAGCTCTGCTTTTTAACATATTTTTTTTGTTTTTTGAATTTACCCGGCATATATTTGTCATATACATTAAATCCATATCAGTTATGAAGAAACATGCTCTTATATTGGCAATGGCCGCTTCATTAGTGGGCATCTGCTCATGCTCGACAAGCAAAAATGCTGGAAAATCAATCAAAAGCGAGGTATGGCAGACCATGATGGTCAAATTGGTTGACGTTCAGATTGAAGATGAGATTATCATCGCCAAGTACAACAACGGCACAACTCTCAGCTATAAGATTCTTGACAATTTCGGAAATGTGTCACTGACATGGGACCATGCGAACGGACGCAAATCTTTTGATGAGGGCTACAGTACATACAAAGGCGAGATAAGCATTCCTTCATTCGTTGTGGCAGGCGCCGATGACGAATTCGTATTCCGCGTAATGGAAATTGACGAAAATGCATTCAACGGATGCACGAATGTTACAAAAATTGATATTCCATTCAGCGTTATGCGTATCATGGACGGTGCTTTTTCCGGTTGTTCAAACCTCAAGTCAATTACCGTCAACGAGAACAATCCCACATACAAATCGGTTGACGGAGTCCTGTACAGCCAGGACAGCCGCATGCTCATAACCTATCCGGCACAGAAGGAGGGCACCGATTACGTTATTGGAGAGGATGTTTCTCTGATATGCGCCGACGCATTCTCAAGCAACAAATTCCTTGAAAATGTGACTGTCGGCAACTTCATTACAGCAATAAGCGATAATGCATTCAAGAATTGCTCGTCACTGAAGACCGTAGAACTCGGCAGCAATGTCAGAATCATTGGAGTTTCAGCGTTTATGGGCTGCACAAATCTGGAACGCATCAATGCCCGTGGCTTTTTCCCACCGCACAACTGCCCGACAGTATTCGAAACGGTCACAAAGGAAAACTGCAGACTATATGTTCCAAAAGGCCAGTTATGGAATTACAAGCGCCGTCTGGAATGGGTAGACTTCAAGAACGTCCAGGAATATTGATCCGATATATTCATTTACGGGAAAAGCGGCTGACCAGCCGCTTTTTTCATATAGTCACACAATCCCCGCAGGCAAGATATTCAATTTGGGGTCCCATATATGATTTCAGCCTGCAGAACTGTTCCTCACCTGTACAGTGCATGGTGTAGAACTTCGTATCGGCATATTTAATCAACTCATCGGCGAGCGATTCAATGGCCCTCATATCGGTATTCTTTGCCAAATGCATTCCTGCCAGCACATGAGTCGGCAATTTACCTGCAACTTCGCCAACCTTCCGCAGAATATTCACAATGCCACAATGGGCACAACCGGCAAATAGCACTAGCTTGTCATTTTCGGCGACGACAAGACTCTGTTCGTGGCAAAATGAATCATTCATGGTTTTCGAGGGTCCGAACAGAAGCCTGTTGCCTGCTGGATAACAGCATGTCCCCCCGACATTTGAAACAAGTGTCATTCCGGCCGCTATTCCTGTAATATCCTGACAGAATTCAAGCCTTCCATTATCCTTAAGACTTTTGTCCAGACCGATGTATGCCAATCCTGTTTCACGCAAGGAATAATGTGGAAGGAAAGCATCGGCATGAACGAACACTTTCGCATTGTCATTTATGGAAAGAAAGGTGCTCAAGCCGCCGCCGTGGTCATAATGCCCATGTGATATTACTGCGACATCGACATCGGCAACCGACAAGCCAAGAGTCTCGGCATTCTGTGCAAACAGGGAACCCTGACCCATATCAAACAGGACCCTTTGCCCATCATTCTTTTCAATGAACAGGCTGAGTCCGTGCTCGACAGGCAATCCCTTAGCGCTGGTATTTTCTACTATTGAAGTTACCCTCATGGATTACAGAAGGTCCGGACGCAACTTCTTTGTCCTTTCCAGAGATTGCTGGAACTCCCAATCGCTGATCAGTGCCTGATTGCCCGAAAGAAGGACATCAGGCACTTTCCATCCTTTATAATCGGCAGGACGTGTATATACCGGAGGGGCCAGCAGATTGTCCTGGAAGCAGTCTGACAATGCCGACTGTTCATCGCTCAAGACACCGGGGATAAGACGTACTATGCTGTCAGTCATTATGGCAGCAGCAAGTTCACCTCCGGTCAGCACATAATCTCCAATGCTTATTTCCTTTGTAATGAGATGTTCGCGTATTCTATAATCGATGCCTTTGTAGTGTCCGCACAGAATAATGACATTTTCAAGCATAGACATGCTGTTGGCCATTTTCTGGTTGAACTGTTCTCCATCGGGCGAAGTGTATATCACTTCATCATAGTTGCGCTGTGACTTGAGCTCGGTTATCAGGCGGTCAATGGGTTCTATTTTCATTACCAGACCGGCACAGCCGCCAAACGGATAGTCATCGGTCTTGTGATGCTTGTCCGTAGTATAATCTCTGATATCGTGCAGATGAATGTCAGCCAGGCCGGCTTTCTGTGCACGGGCCATCATTGAGCAGCCAAAAAAGCCCTCAAGCATTTCAGGGAATACCGTTAGAATGTCAAGACGCATAAATGAATAAACTTTATGAGCGCAAAATTAGAAAAAAATGGGTAATTTCGCACGAATAAAACAGGGTATGGACGAGTATCAGCGAATAACGGAGCTTAGAGAGCTTTTGCACAGGTACAATCATTTGTATTATGTGCAGAACAGCCCTGCCGTATCGGACTTTGAGTTCGATGCCCTGATGCGTGAACTTTCACTTCTGGAAAGCAGGCATCCGGAACTGTCCGATCCGAATTCTCCCACACAAAGAGTAGGCAGCGACCTGGCCAAAGGCTTTGAGCAGTCCAGGCACCGGTACCTTATGCTTTCCCTTGACAACACATACAATGAACAGGAGGTCCGTGAATGGTTCCAGCGTGTCAGTTCATTGCTCAATGAGGATTTTGAAGTCTGCTGCGAGCTGAAATATGACGGTCTGTCAATATCGCTCATATATCAGGACGGCAAGCTTGTAAAGGCAGTGACACGTGGAGACGGCGTTCAGGGAGACGTTGTGACAGACAATGTCAGAACCATACGCTGCATTCCTCTGGTTCTCCAGCCCGGGTCTTATCCTGAATCGTTTGAAATACGCGGAGAGATTCTCATGCCATGGGCTTCTTTTGACCGGTTGAATGCCGAAAGGGAGCTTAGCGAAGAACCTCTTTTCGCAAATCCCAGAAATGCAGCATCGGGCACTCTCAAGCAATTGAATCCGGCAGTGGTTGCGCAAAGGCAGTTGGATGCGTACCTGTACTATCTGTTGGGTGAAAGCCTGCCTGAAGACGGTCATTACGAGAACATGATGGCTGCGGCAGGCTGGGGGTTCAAGGTAAGTGACCACATGAAGAAATGCAGAACCATTCAGGAGGTCATGGACTACATAGCCTACTGGGACACGGAACGCCGCAATCTTCCCGTTGCGACCGATGGCATAGTACTGAAGGTGAATTCCCTGCGGCAACAGCAGGCACTCGGTTTCAAGGCCAAGTCGCCACGCTGGGCCATTGCGTACAAGTTCCAGGCAGAACGGCAGCTCACCAGACTTGAGAGCGTTTCATTCCAGGTTGGAAGAACAGGTGCAGTCACTCCTGTAGCGAATCTTGAACCAGTCCAGTTGTCCGGCACGGTAGTGAAAAGGGCGACACTGCACAATGCCGATATAATTGAAGGCCTTGACCTGCATATCGGCGATATGGTTTACGTTGAAAAGGGCGGCGAGATAATCCCCAAGATTACCGGAGTCGACCTTGATTCACGCCAGATGCTTGTCGGAGACAAGGTCCGTTTCATTGACACCTGTCCCGAATGCGGGGCAAAACTCATAAGATACCCCGGCGAAGCGGTCCATTACTGTCCGAACACAAGTTCATGCCCGCCGCAGATTAAAGGACGCATCGAGCATTTTGTAAGCCGCAAGGCCATGAATATTGACGGACTCGGTCCGGAAACCATCGACCTTTTCTATCAGGCCGGACTGGTCAGGGACATTGCTGACATTTATTCGCTTACAGCAAGGGATATAGCCCGAATGGAACGTCTTGGCGAGAAATCGGCTTCCAACATTCTGAAAGGCATTGAAAAGTCCAGGCAGGTTCCCTTTGAAAGAGTATTGTACGCCATAGGAATACGGTTTGTAGGCGAAACGGTTGCAAAGATTCTTGCGCGGTCACTCGGTTCCATGACGGCAATCGGAAACGCCGGTCTTGAAATGCTGACCGGCATTGATGAAATCGGCGAAAAGATTGCCGGCAGCATTGTATCGTTCTTTCAGCAGCCTGCCAACGTGGCCCTTGTCGAGCGGCTGACAGCCATCGGACTGCAGATGGAAACCGTCGGCCGGTCCGAAGGACAGGGCAGTGCACTTGCCGGCAAAAGCATTGTAATCAGCGGTGTCTTCGAGCACCATTCACGTGAAGAATACAAGGAACTGATAGAAAAGAACGGAGGAAAGAACGTTTCCGGCATTTCCGGCACCACATCGTTTGTGCTTGCCGGCTCGAATATGGGACCTTCCAAACGTGAAAAGGCACAGTCACTTGGCATTCCGCTTGTTGATGAAATTGAATTTTTAAAAATGATAGGCATAACGCCTGATAACACCCCAAATAACAACAATGAACTTCTCTTACCCTTTTAGCGGCCTTGGAGTGGCGCTCATAACGCCGTTTGACAAAGAAGGCAGAATTGACTGGACAGCACTTTCGAATGTTGTCGAGAACCTGATTGCCGGAAAAGTGGATTTCCTGTGTGTCTTGGGAACCACAGCCGAAACTCCCACACTTTCAAAAGAAGAACGCATGCAGGTCCTGCAGTACGTGATAAAACAGAACAGGGGACGCATTCCAATTATGGTAGGATGCAGCGGCAACTGCACTGCTACAGCCGTCAACGACATAAAAGAATATCAGACAGACGGTGTCGACGGAATTCTTTCCTGTGTTCCATTCTACAACAAGCCTTCACAGGAGGGCATATACCGTCATTTCTCCGCACTGGCAAAAGCAAGTTCCAAACCAATCATACTGTACAACATTCCGGGGCGCACAGGCGTGAACATGAGCGTCGATACCTGCATGAGAATCGTCAAGGACAATCCCAATGTAATCGGAGTCAAGGAAGCATCGGGCAATATGGACCAGATTCGCGAGACCATTTCAAGGGCCCCCGAGAACTTCAAGGTAATAATAGGCGACGACTCGCTTGCCATGCAGGCAATCAAAGACGGTGCTGTCGGTGTGATTTCAGTTGTCGGCAATGCCATGCCGAAATCATTCGGGCAGATGATTCACTACTGCATGGAAGGCGATTTTGCAAAGGCACAGCCCATTCAGGACAAATTCGCTCCGGTCTATTCGCTGCTGTTCAAGGAAGGCAGTCCGTGCGGCATCAAGGACCTTATGGCCAGCAGGAACATGATAGAGAATGTCACCAGACTTCCGCTTGTTCCCATATCGGAGCAGTTGCACAGACAGATTGTTGAAGGCTTCAAAGACATTGCCGAGTGACGCCGTTCAGACACGCCGTCATAGTATCAGTACTGACGGCATTGGCCTTGACTGTGTCATGCGGGAGCGACGGGAACAGGCATCATGCGGAAAAAGCTGAAGCCGGGCACGAACCGATATTCAGGTGGGGTCTGAATATTGACACTCTCGGCGTGACCGACGGCGAGGTTGGAGGAGGTGACATGCTGTCATCAATCCTTTTGCGTCATGGCTCGAACCTGACCGTTGCGCACTACATTGAAAAAGAGTCGCAGAACACATACAGCGTACGGAAAATCAGGCCGGGGAGGACATATCATATAGTTCACGAACTTGACTCGGCCAGAACGCCCAGATTCATGGTATATGACATATCGGCAACGGAATACGTCGTATATTCGTTGGGCGACAGCATTTTCAGCTACCTGGGTTCCGTTCCGACCGATACCGTTACACGTTTCGTCTGTGGAAGCATCAGCTCGTCGCTTTGGAATGCCATGATTTCCCGTGGCGCACACCCGGCAGTAGCGGACAAGTTGGGTGATATATATTCATGGACGATAGACTTTTTCGGCATTCAGGAACAGGACTCCTTTGCTGTCTATTTTGAAGAAGTATATGCCGATTCCACAAGAATCGGAGCAGGAAATATTCTGGCTGCCAATTTCATTACGCACGGCAAGAACCATTATGCAATAAGATACAAGTATCAGGGCAGACAGCCTGAATACTTTGACGAGAACGGCAACAGTCTGAGGCGTGCGTTCCTGAAAGCTCCGCTGAAATATTCACGCATAAGTTCCAAGTTTTCCAATGCGAGAGTACACCCCATAACCAAAATTGTCAGGGCACATCATGGAGTTGACTATGCGGCTCCGGCTGGTACACCTGTGTATTCCATAGGCGACGGTGTTGTCACGACACGCGGCTGGGACAGCAAGGGTGGGGGCAACTACCTGAAAATCAGACACAACGGAACATATACCACTGAATACATGCATCTGAAGGGCTTTGCAAAAGGCATTGCTCAGGGTGTTCATGTGTCACAGGGGCAACTGATTGGGTATGTCGGAGCTACCGGAATGGCAACAGGACCTCATCTTGATTTCCGCGTATTCAAGAACGGAACAGCCATTGACCCGCTCAGAATGGATCTGCCTGCCGTCGACCCCATTGCACAAAAGGATATGCCCGCATATCTGGATGCCACACGCGAATACATGCGCCTGATAGGCATTGAGGTGCCGGACAGCACCGTTACGCCAGACGTGCCAGCAGTTCTATGAGAACTGCACATATACCGTTCACAGTTGACAGTTCGACGCGTTCTCTTGTGGAATGAGGCTCGATTATTCTGGGACCGATGCATGCAATCTCAATGCCGGGAAACTTTTGGACAAAATAACCCGCTTCCAGCACAAAATGCATGGCAACCTTTTGGGGAGAAAAGCCCAGCACATCGCGGAACGTGCCTTCTGTCAGTCTGATGAAATCCGAAGCGCTGTCTTCCTGCCAGCTTGGCGTATTCATAATAATATGCACCTGCGCACCATTATCCTCAAATGACTGTCGTATGGCGTTTGCCTTGTCTAGCATTTCAGTATCGCTGAAACTGCGAGTATGACACGAAACGCTCATGCATGAGCCCTGTGTCCTGACCATGCCTATATTGTTGCTGGTCATGACGGTGCCGGGCATAGCGCCATGCATGCGTATGACACCGCACGGAAGACCTGCCAGCATTTTCAGAATCGAAGAATCACCGAATGCATTACGCCTTTGAACATCGGCCTCAGTTATTTCAATTGAAATGCCCTGCCCGTCGGAGAACTGCCTGCGCAGCCTTTCAAAACCGTCTGAAACCATTGATATGACGTCCGCTGCCTGCCAATCCGGCACTCCGACAACGGCTGTGCATGCCTCGGCAATTGATGCATTCGCACTGCCCCCGTCAATACCATACAGCAACAGGGCAGGGCTGCAGTCACAAAGCAGCGAAGCCAGGGCATGAATGGCATTCATGCGGTTCCTGCCTATATCAACGCCCGAATGTCCGCCAGCGCCGCCAACAACGGCAATACGCCAGGAACTGAATCCTTCAGGTACAGGAATATCCTTCGATTCAAACTCGGCAATCTGAAGAAAAGCCCCGGCCGAACCGACTGTTATGGTACAGTAATCCTCGCTGTCAAGATTTATGACTATACGGCCTTTGATGAACTGGCCGGACAATCCGGCAGCTCCGCTCATACCGTCTTCCTCGTTGGTTGTAGTCAGAACCTCTATCGGTCCATGAATGATGTCATCACTTTCAAGAACTGCAAGCGCCATGCTCAGGCCTATGCCGTTATCGGCGCCCAACGATGTACCGTGCGCTTTCATCCAACCGTCTTCTATATACGGTTCCACGCCCTGAGCCAGACAGTCGAACGGCCGCGAGCCGTCACTTACAGCCACCATATCCATATGGTTCAGCAGCACAACCGTCGGAGCGCCTTCGTGTCCGGCCGAAGCCTTTTTTCTGATTACGACACAGTTCCTGTCATCACGTTCATATTCAAGTCCATGCCTACAGGCAAAGTCACAAAGAAAATCGGCCGCCTTCTCTTCGTGGTGCGATGGACGGGGTATTGCTGCAAGTTCCCGGAAAACCGAAAGTACTCTGTCCTGAAAATCAACGACATTCATGATTGAAAGTGTTTTTGTAATCCGCCCGGACTATTACATCAGTAATTTGAATCATTCGAAAAAAATTATCCCAATGGTTTCAAAAGTAAAATAAAATCTTCAACTTTGCCCAAGTTATGGTAATTGTTTTACACAAAGAGCAGTAAGTCATGGTAAGTTTTCTGTACGCAGTTGTCGCTTTCACCTGTGCTTTGATAGTGATGGTACTGCCATTGAGGACCCGCAAAAACCTGCTGAAGGAGCAGCGTCAAGACAGAGCATTCATCAATTTGATAAAATGGACTGCATTATTCTGCATTTCTGACGGAATATGGGGCGTTACAGCCAGCGATGTAGTATCAAATGACACACTGCTTACCATCAACTCATATATATTTCATCTGCTGGCATCCTTCACACCGCTTATCTGGTTGCAGTTCATACTGACATACATCGGCGAAGTGAAGAACAGAAAAATCTACTATACCATATCAATGATTCTATTTGACCTGGAAATAATACTTCTGGCCTCCAACTTCTTTACACACAACGTCTTTTCAATCGGCGCAGACGGCGCATACCGAAGCGGCAGCGCACGCCAGTTCCTGTTCTATGCCCAATATGCCAACTATGTGACCATTGCCATACTGGCCTTGTACAACATTGCCAAGAAAAAGAATGAATCGCCCGACTACATGGCAATTCTCACTTTTGTCACGGCCCCTATAGCATCGGGCATATTCCAGTTACTGTACCCCAATGCTCCGGCATATTCAATAGGCTACATGCTTGGATTCTGTGTAATCTATTCGTTTGTCATAACCGGAATGCTTGAGTCGCGCATATATGAAAACATCCGCATAAGCAGTGCCGACAAAGCGAAGACGACCTTTCTCAATAACATGAGCCATGACATACGCACCCCGATGAACGCCATTTCAGGCTTCAACAGCATAGCTCTTGCCTCGATAGGCGACGATGAAAAGGTAAAGGACTGTCTGAACAAGATTGGCAAGGCCAGCGATGCTCTTCTTACCATTATCAACGACATTCTTGAAATCAGCAGGATTGAAGCCGGCAAAGTCACCATATCCGAAGACCGATGCAACATTGAATCCTCATTTGCCGACATAGAGGCCATGGTACGGGAATTGGCAAGAACAGCTGGCATTGAACTGTCTTTTTCGTATGGAAAAATCGATGACAAGTATGTGACGTGCGATATTGCCCATTGTGGAAGAGTGTTCACAAACCTTATTACCAATGCCATCAAGTACACTCCTGAAGGCGGACACGTTCATGTACATTGCGAACAGACCGGCCGCCGCGATGACGGATATGGCATATACACCTACACATTCAGGGACGACGGCATCGGTATGAGCGAAAGCTTCCAGAAACAGCTGTTCCAGGCATTCTCACGCGAACAGACATCGACCGTAAGCAAGATTCAGGGTACCGGACTCGGACTGGCTCTGAGCAAAAACCTGGTGGAACTTATGGGCGGCACAATATCATGTTCCAGCAAGCAGGGCGGGGGCTCGACATTCACGGTGGTACTCCCGTTCAAGATTCTTGAAGAGCAATTCAGCGAATCAGACGACAGCACCGACGGACAGCCAGTCACATTGGACGGCAGTAACATTCTGCTTGTTGAAGACAACGACATGAACCGTGAGATTGCCAATGTGATTCTTTCCGAAATGGGCGCCAATGTCATTGAAGCCGCCGACGGCAGTGATGCCATAGAAATGATGAAAGGTGCCGATGCCGACCGGTTCGACCTGATTCTCATGGATGTCCAGATGCCTGTTGTTGACGGCTATGAGGCAACGCGCCGGATACGCGCACTTGGCACCCGTGCATCGCAAATTCCAATCATTGCCATGACTGCCAATGCATTTGAAGAAGACCGCAAGACAGCCATTGCTGCCGGTATGGACGGTCATATTGCCAAGCCCATCGACATTGATGCGCTCACAGCAACATTGAAAAGGTTCCTGCACTGATACGTCCCGACATCACTTGCTATACCGGTCGACATACCTCGGAATTGCGGAGTATCAGGTGATACTCCGCACCTCCGAGGGAGATCAAAGGTACATCGGCCGATTAACGAGGCAGGCCTTGTGGCAGAGCCTATCGACGAGGGCGGATAACACAACTAATCAAATGAGTTTGCGTCCTCCCATTTTGCATATAAAGTCAAATCCCGGTACACCTTGTCAGAGTCGAAGTGCCAGACATCTTCGGGCAGGCATTCAATATCCGTATACCAACCGGAGAATACATAGCCGGAGGCAGTAGGATCGTCAGGTTTCTGAATTAAGGATCCGTACGGAACTTTCGTGATGTCGGCGGGAGCCGTTCCGTGCCCGTTGATGTTAAATGTAACGGTGAATTTCTTCGAAGGTGCAGGTGGTGCGCCCACATCCGTGACGAGGCGGACGGAATGACCGACGAATTTATCAGAACTCGTATACCAGGCAGTCTTTGAAGTATTCATATGCGCCCTGTACGCCAGAGTAGTATTACTGAGACGATTGGAAGTAGTTGTCCAGAAAGTACCCATTTCGCCGAAGTGATTAATTACATCCTCGGTTCGGCTGCCTGCTGCAGGGAAGAACACTGCACCGGCGGATTCCATCGCGGACCAATCGCTTTCCGATGAGTAGATATTATCTTCATATCCATCTTCCATTTCACTCTTCGTGAACGGAACAAAGGGACAACTGCCCATGTTGGTTTCCGGATCGATGAATGTATCAGGAATAAGGATATCCCCGTTCATTCCGCACACGACAGCACGGCCTATTCTGGATATGTCACTGAACAAATATTCTAATTCATCTAGCGAGAGTGTCCGCCATACATTCCCGTCACCCAACTTTGAGCCCCAGTCCTGGGAATGGCTGAGAACTTGTCCTCCCACAACACCGGGGACGTATTCCTGAGTATTAGGAATCGTTGACCAGATGCTGTATCCCCAAGTGAAGAGTGATATCTCCTTGTCATGACCGTCAGCGTATGTGGCCGGTCCGCAGTCATACTGGTTCCGGAAGAAACTCCAGATTCCGCTTTCCACATCATAGCGCAGGTTACCGGGAGAGAATCGCACCTTCACGTCATCAGCCGTTCCCTCCACTTCGTCCTCTCCGGCACTGACTGTAAACACTCCGGGAAGGATAGCAGGATGATATTTGGTCCCGGTAAGGGTAAGATGGCCAACGGTGTTGCGCCGAACGTCCAGCTTTCCGCCTGTCATCAGGAAATATCCATCGTCGGTGCCTGTGAATGTCAGGATGAGATCCTCATATTTCCCGGCAGGGATGGCAATGTAGAAGTAATTGGCACCTTTGCCGAGTATGTTTCCATTCTCTCCGAGATCCAGAGTTATTGCGGCAGCATTGTCAGCCGAGATTACGGCCTTTCCGTCAGAGTCAACGGTGAACTCACCACTCAAGGGCTTTGTCCCGTCCTTGATCTCAATTGATTTGAGGACTATGTTCGGTACGGTCGTGTTAAACACAATCTGAAGCATGGCGCCGAGACAGGAGAAGTTGACAGTCTCTCCATCGGCACCAATTATGGTCTGCTTTGCATACATCGGGGCCACCTGGTCATTGGTCTGAACTGCGGGCCAGACATATCCGCTATCTGTTTTCAGCGAAGCTGGATAGAAAGCCTCGATATCGCCTGTAATACCGCATGACGGGGCGTCTTCAGTGAACGTGCCCTTGTTTGTACCGGCACTTTCATCGGAAACTGTGAATGTATTGGCCTTATCTTCGCCTGTGACATATATCTTGTCACCCTTGTCCCAAAGCACATCGTAGCTGTACTGGTTATGGGCCTTTGTCCCTCCACCAACAGATTCGGCCACGGCAGTAATGACAGTTCTTCCATTTCCCTCTAAGGAAGTGATGTTCTCCTCAATCTTATTGCATGATGCCGCAAACACAATAGCCACGGCCATGCACATCGTTGGAATAATAGTTCTTCTCATATATTCTCTACTCTATTTATTCTTCTCTGAAACCGCCGTTCCCATAATCTACTTCGTTCATGGGCTCGTTGCCACTCTGGCAGAGAACATTCTGTATATTTACCTCGATGACCTCAGCTCGAGGGACTTTGTAAGCCTTCTTTGAATCTAAGAACTCCATTTCTTTGATGAAATAATAACAGTTTATATTAAAGGACTCGTTAACGTGGCTTTAAAGATAGGACTATCCGTTTTATTTGGCAAACGGATAGATACAAAGATAGAGGGTTCTGCGGATGTTCTTATATATCTTTCGCCTATTTTCGGGAAAAATCATCCGAAAGTATAAAGAAAAGCAGGGGGGGCTTTCATGGGTGTCATTTCTTTGGTTTTGGACAAAGGGGCACGATTTTGGCACGGTTTTCGGGTTTTGAAAAAAACAAACCCCGCCAGAAGTAGTTCTAACGGGGTTTTTGGTGATTTCGCCGGGATTCAAACCCGGAACCTTCTGATCCGTAGTCAGATGCTCTATTCAGTTGAGCTACGAAACCTCCCTTAATTGCGGTGCAAAGATACTGCTTATTTTTGATTACAATGCCTTTGGGGCACTTTTTTTACCAAAAAATTTGCAGAAAAATCAATTATTCGGGAACGACAAGCTGTTAATTGCCTTATCCATCCAGTTCCATCGGTCAACAAGTCCTTTCTTCATGCTATTTATTGCATCCTGGAATGACATTGACTGGTCACTGTTGGCACCACCGCCGTTTATAATGGGGAACCATCCTTTGGTACCATCTGATTTGACCGGCATTGTGGCATTACAACGTTCAGACAGTCTGATTACATCGGCGGTATTGTCTATATAATCAACGGCTTTTAGGAATTCGCCTTTCAATGTATTCCAGCGTTCCTGGAAACGGGCAGTAAATTTGCTGTCCTTAAACAGATAGTAATAGTAGAATTCCTGTGAAACGCCGGACCAATAATCATACCCGTGTTTGGTTATGCCGACCCAGCCGGATGCACGGCCTGGATCAAATGTCATATAGTCAAAGTCCCACAAATGTCCGAATACCAGTTTGCCGCCATTGTCTATGTTGTCCAAATGGAAATACATGCTGTGAGTGCCGTTTACAGGGTAGGAATTATAGAAGTCCAGGTTGCCTGTAAGTTCCTGTATTATGGCATAGTCAATGCACTGGTCCACATCAATGAACTTCTCGTATTCATGATTCCTGACCCTTGTCTCATTTTTAAGGCACGCTTCAAAGTCATTGATGAACTTCTGCACTTTGTTGAAAGCCTCTTGGGTCATTTCTTCTTCATCGGGTTGTTTGAATGCGTACGGAATCTGCATGTTGCTTGAAATGAAACCGCCAAGCTCTCCAATAAGCCCCCGGTCCTTTTCTTCGCTGAAATATGCATCGCTTTCCAACAGATAGCCGCTTGTACCCGGATTTGCAGGATCGGGGTCATTGATGTCGATTCTGTTCTTGCCGATTTTTCCCTGTTCGCACAGATAGTAGTTTCCACGGTATTCGCCATTGACTTCAAGTTCAACGAACCGACCGTTGACTACATAATCCTGACTGGTATGGCGTGCCAGCCAGAATGTCACATCGTTACGCATAAGAGTACGGTCCTTGAAATTGGCAAGCAGTATCCAGCGTTTGTGTTTGTGCATGCCAAGAACCTTGTCTTTTTCATCCATTTTGAGTGCGTATGACTTCTTTTCCGTATCGGTGAACGATGCGTTTCCACGGCAGCGTATGCTCAACGTGTCCTGATAGTCAACTGTTCCGTCTGACAGTTCAATTGTCATGTCACAGTCCGACATCCAGATATCCTTGCTTGTAATGGCCGTTTTTTTCGGTGTCGTTATTCTGACTACCGGCAATCCGGTATTCTGTACGCTTATATTAAAAGATTTGCTGGCACCATTTTTCCACAGCGTAAGTGTTGCCGGTCGGGAGAAATCAACCATATTGTTGGCTCCGGAAAACAGTTTTCCATTTACCGTTGCACTGTCACCGCCAAACCACACCATTGTCATTTTGATGTTTGAAAAATCGGTAACCGCAGGCAGGATAACAGAATAATCGGTTGTCTTGTCACCGACAGAGACTTTGGCACCGCCTATCAGGATACTTGGATATGAGGTGATTGCAACCGATTTCACATTTATCGGCACGGTACAGTAGGTGGAATCGCCGGAATTGGCACATATCCGGACCCATGACGAGGAGCCCTTCTTTTGAACCAGACTTATACGCCAGGTGCTGTCGGGCATCATGACATTGCCGGTTATGGCACATTCGTCCGTTTTCTGGCCGATGGTATCGGTCAGAAAAAAACAGCTGTCCGATTCAATGAGATTCCATGGAAAGGTTCTGATTACGACACGGGCGGTATCACCTTTTATGATATCAGTCTGGAGGCTGAGCAGATCAAAGGAAGTCTTTTGTGGAAGGGTATCCGGCTGTCCGGAAATTGCAATGTCTGCAAAAAACTCTTCTTCACATGATACTAGAATTGCCGGCAGCAATATGGCCAGCAATACAATTACTTTTGTTTTTCCCAACATTTCAAAGAGATACGACTTTTTTCACTTACTGTTTATTACCGAAAACCTGGTCAATAAGCCCTACAAATTCCTGATAGGCTGCATACTGGCTGAGTTCGCCAAGCGAAGCGGCAAGCCCGCGATAATGCCATTCATGGTCTGCTTTGCCGCCTGGAGCATGGAAACGGCTCCAAAGGGCATCGCCAATCTCAGCATAGTCACGGCTGATGGCGCGCATGTTGGACAGCTTGTCTCCAAGGGCAACCATCTTCGATTCCAACGGTGCGTTTGCAAGGCGGTCAATGGCAGCCTGCTTGCGGCCACGCCAGCTGTCCTCTTCGCTTACGCCGGCATCGAATTCGTCGCTTTCGGAAACGACTATCGATGCAACACGATTGCCGAATTCGGCACGTAAGTCATTGGCAGTGACATCGGTATCTTCAACGGTATCATGAAGTGCGGCTGCGGCCAGAAGTTCCTGGTCGGGGGTCATGGTAGCAACTATTTCAACGGCTTCCATAGGATGGACAATATACGGAAATCCCTTTCCGCGGCGTTCGGTATTGGCATGAGCCTTGACGGCAAACACAATTGCCTTGTCAAGCAGTGTCGTGTCCATGTATTTGTTTCCCATAAACGGATAATTTGATATGATTGCGCAAAAATAATACAATTACAGACATAAACAAGCCCGGCAAAGCGGGCAGAATGTGTCAGTTGCCAGGCAATGCATCGGGAGTGTTGTCCGGTTCACTGTCAGCAGCCGCCAGTCTGCCGTTTATTGACTTGTTCTTCGAATAGCGGGCGCCCAGGGAACGCAGGTCTTCAATGCGTTTCACTACATTGCCCTTGCCTTCGCACAGCTGTTTCAGAGCTTCGTCATAAGCGGTTGCGGACTGTTCAAGACCTTTTTTGATGGCGGCCATGGAATCGGAGAAGCCTGAAAACTTGTCATACAGCGCACCGGCCGTTTCAAGTATTTTCTGAATGTTCTTCTCCTCGTTCTCCTTTTGCCATAATCCGTTGATCAGCTGGAGGGTAAGCATCAGGTTCGTAGGTGTCAGTATAACCACACCCTTGTTGTATGCATACTGGGCCAGTCCCGGATCGAAACGCATGGCAAGTATGTAAGCGCCTTCGTTCGGCACGAACATAAGTACGGTGCTGTATATGTTCTGTCCCAGCTTGTGGTATTCCTTGCCGGCCAGCCGGTCAACCTGTGCCTTGACCGATTTGTAGTTCTGTTCCTGGAACTTGTCCGCATCGGCCTTTTCGGCGGCATCCAGATAATTGGCATACGCTGTAAGCGACACTTTCGAGTCGATTATTATCTCCCTGCCACCCGGACACATTATATAGACGTCGGGGCGCTGCTCACGTCCTTCTTCATCCTTGGTGCTTGACTGCACCCTGTAGTTGACGTTTTCAACCATGCCAGAGTTCTCGAGTATCTGCTGCAGCACCTGTTCGCCCCAGTCGCCATGAACCTTGCCGTTGGAAAGCATGGCATTGGCCAGTTTGTCCGATGCGGCGCCTATCTGAGTGGCCTGTTCGGCAAAACCCTTTATCAAGTCCTGCAGATGCGCCTCTTTAACAGCGCCGTCTTCACGGTTTTTGTCCAGCTGTTCGTGAAGTCCCCTGATTTCATCTTTCAAAGGCTTCATTATGCTTTCCATCTGGACATCGTTTTCCTTCTGCAGTTCATCCTGACGCTTTTTCAGCATTTCCTGAGTTCTGAGTTCGAGACTGTCCTGGAACAGTTTCATCTGCTCCTTCACCTGCACATTCTGCTGTTCAAGCTGGGCGGCATGCTGACTCCTGATTTCTGCAATGCGGGCCTCGTGCTGGGTGCGGAGTGTGTCGAGCAGGCGGTCGCTTTCAGCCTTGCGGTCTTCAATCTGCTTCAAGAGGCTCTGCTTTTCAACTTCAAGTCCGGCAATGAGACGGTCGGACTTGCTCCTTGCAGCAAAGAACGTGATGGCAGCTGCTGCCGCTGCCACTATTATGCATATTGTCACTGATACTGTCATACTACAAATATACGCACATTCTTTGGACAAACGGGAAATTATGTTTTCTTTTGCGCATTATTACCATAATTACCAACCAATCATTCAATTATGCACAAATTATCAACATCGGTGTGCATCGTTGCATCAGCCTTTCTGCTTGCAGGATGCCAGCACTACGATTATCCGTTCCAGAACCCCAGACTGTCAGTTGACAAGAGGGTGGAGAACCTGCTTTCGCTGCTTACTCCAGCCGAGAAGATAGGTCTTATGATGAACGGTTCGGTTTCTATTGACAGTCTTGACATTCCAGCCTACAACTGGTGGAACGAGGCCTGCCACGGTATCTGTTACGACGACGTCACCGTCTTCCCGCAGGTCATTGCACTGGGTGCCACATTCGATGCCCCGCAGCAGTATGAAATCTATTCGGCAGTGTCCGATGAAGCGCGTGCCGTATGGAACACCACAGACCACCATCAGCTTGGCGTCAGCCAGCCGAACGGAAGCATCTGGCATCAGGGTCTTTCTTTCTGGTGTCCCAATGTGAACATTTTCCGTGACCCACGCTGGGGACGCGGTCAGGAAACGCCGGGTGAGGACCCGTACCTGAACTCGGTAATGGGAACCCAGACCGTAAAGGGCATGCAGGGCAATGACAAGAAGTACTACAAGCTGCATTCATGCGCAAAGCACTTTGCAGTCCACAGCGGTCCGGAACCGCTCCGTCACCAGTTCAACGTGAGCGTTTCAGGACGTGACCTGTACGAGACGTACCTGCCTGCATTCAAGTCGCTTGTCCAGGAAGGCAATGTACAGGAAGTCATGTGCGCATATCACCGTTATGACAATGACCCGTGCTGCGCCAGCAATTTGCTGCTTCAGGACATTCTGCGCAACAAATGGGGCTTTGACGGTATAGTGGTATCGGACTGCGGTGCCATATCGGACTTCTTCAACAAGAGCCAGCACGGCACACATGCCGACGCTGCCAGCGCATCGGCCGATGCAGTCCTGTCAGGTACCGACATTGAATGCGGAACCAACTACCGTTCACTTGTCGATGCAATTGAAAAGGGTTTGATTTCCGAGGCCGACATTGACGTGAACGTGCGCCGCATTCTGAAGGCACGTTTTGAACTGGGTATGTTTGACCCGGCCGAAATGCTGCCGTGGGCAAATCTCGGACTTGACGACCTGAGCAGCCCGCAGCATACCGCACTTGCCAGCAAAGCCGCTCACGAGGCTATTGTACTGCTCAAGAATCAGGATAATATGCTGCCTCTCAGGAATGAGAACATAAAGATTGCAGTTGTAGGCCCCAATGCCGACGATGCACGCGTAATTCTTGGCAACTACAACGGATATCCTTCAAAGGCCAACACGCAGACCATTCTCGGTGCCATACGCGAGGCTGCCCCGAATGCCGACATAATATACGAGAAGGGCTGTGACCTTAACGAGGCATTCCTGACCACACACTATGTTCCCATGCTGAACGGCGGCAAGGGTCTTCATGCAGAATACTACAACAGCACAGACTACAGCGGCGATGTTGCAGCAAGCGCAGACTACAACGAGAAAGTCAATCTGAACACGACTTCGCCGGCTCTTGCACACGAGGACTGCCCCTGGGAGCCGGGTCTCAACCAGACAGGTTTCAGTGCCAGATATTCAGGCAGTTTCACTGCCGACTATACCGGCGACATGATTTACTCGGTTCGCGGCAGCGGCCAGTACATATTCAAGGTTAACGGCGAGACCGTAGCCGAGCAGCAGGGCGGCCGCGGCGGATTCGGAGGTTTTGGCGGCTTTGGCGGGTTCGGAGGATTCGGCCGCAACGCCAAGCCTACCACATTCGCTGTAACCGAAGGCCAGACATACGACATTCAGATTGAACTTACCCAGCCCGAAGCCAGATCGGCGTCGTTCTCGTTTGACATATACAGCCGCGGTCCCGTTGACTTTGCAAAGGTTGTGGACAAGGTATCATCGGCCGATGTCATTGTAATGGTAAGCGGTATTTCAAGCGACATTGAAGGCGAGGGCCATGACCGTTCAAGCATTGAACTGCCTGAAATCCAGCAGCAGCTGCTCCAGTCTCTTGATGCAACCGGCAAGCCTGTAGTTCTTGTAAACGTATCGGGCAGTGCAGTAGGTTTCGGTGCAGTTGAAAGCAACTACGACGCTCTTGTACAGGCATGGTACGGCGGTCAGGCATGCGGCAAGGCTGTTGCCGACGTTCTGTTCGGCAACTACAATCCTGCCGGACGTCTGCCTGTCACATTCTATGCATCGACAGAACAGCTGCCCGATTTCCAGGACTACAGCATGCAGAACCGCACATACCGCTACTTCAAGGGTGAACCTCTGTACGCATTCGGTTACGGCCTGAGCTACACCACATTCGAATACGGCGAGGCAAAGGTATCGGGCAAGCCCGAATCAATGAAACTCAGCGTTCCCGTTACCAATACCGGTTCAATGGACGGTGACGAGGTTGTCCAGGTTTACGTCAAGTCCCTTGACGATGCCGGCGCACCGATCAAGTCGCTCTGCGGATTTGCACGCGTGAACATTGCCGCCGGGCAGACTGCCACGGTAAGCATTGATCTGAACAAGGAAACATTCCACTTCTACAGTGAAGAGGCCGACGGACTTGCATTGCGCAAAGGCAACTACCAGCTGCTGTACGGTCCGTCATCGCTCGATGCAGACCTCAAGTCAATTGACATGACACTGTAACCGCACACATACGGCCAAAAGAGTGGGGGCTGTCCATCGCGGGCAGTCCCCATTTCTGTTACTGTCGCAAAAAGCCTTGAAAGTCTTTGATAAATTGTTCGGGGTAATTAACTTTGCCGACATGAGTGTGAAATGGTATGAACGCTCACGCGCCGATGTAAAAGCCGGGCGGATAATAACATTTATTTGTAGCAACAATAACAGAAAATACAGTAACATAACATATTAACAAATAACGCGCATTGACTATTATTTGCGTTCTCCTGAATGGCCTAGGAAACCGAAAACAGAGATAAGAACACAAAAATAGTGGTTAGGTAGCTTTCCTTGGGAAAAGTGTACCTTCTCCATCGTATTAAGAGTCAATGTTCATGCTTTGGGCATGGGCATTTCTTAACGATGGATGGGGTCTCTGTTTCCTAGGCAGCCCCGGAGAACGCATAAGGAAGGTTCATGCCCTTTTTATGCGCTCACGTAAGTGGTAAGTTGATGCACTGAATCGCATTAATTTATCACAAAAGTGGCTAAAGAAAACGAACCAAAAACGCATCAGAGTGCGGAAGCATTTGTTGCCGAGAATCAAATACCAATCTATTTCCCAAAAGAAGAAATAGAAGAACCTAATGCATTACATCTATTGTCTTTGTTTTCAGGTTGCGGTGGCATGGACATCGGTTTTGAGGGTGGGTTTATTGCACCAATGAAAAGCTTTGGAAAGAATTCCCCATTTATTGAACGAGTAATAGACGACGATTGGATTGTTTTAAGAAAGAACAGATTCACCACAGTTTTCGCCAATGACATTCTTCCTGAAGCGGAAGTTGGATGGACGACATTTATGAAACGCTATCACCACAATGCTGATACTTATAGACTCATCAGTTTGGTAGATCTTGTAAAGATGCATAATCAAGGTGCAGACATTTTCCCAAAAAATGTTGATGTAGTTACAGGTGGCTTCCCATGTCAGGATTTCAGTGTAGCTGGAAAGCGGAAAGGCTTTGATTCACAAAAAGATCACGAGGGAAATAAACGTGCGAATGATATTCCATCCGAGGAGAGTCGTGGCAAACTATACTATTGGATGAAGCAAGTAATAGACATTACCCAACCAAAGGTATTTGTAGCTGAGAATGTAAAAGGGCTTGTCAGTCTTGGCGATGTAAAAGAAATCATTCAACATGATTTTGCATCTGCTGATGGCAATGGCTATATCGTCCTTGACCCCCAAGTACTTCATGCGGGCAGATATGGCGTTCCAGAAACTCGAGAGCGTGTGATTTTTATAGGTATTAGAATTGATGCTCTACGTCCAGAGGCATTAGCTGCATTACGAAATAACATCATACCAGATATGTACAATCCTTATCCACGCCCGACACACAATTGTACAGGCAACGATGATTCGCTATTACCAATTGTTACAACAAGAGATGTGCTTGGTAAGTTACCAGAACCCGACACAGCATCAGACCCTGCGCAAATCCAGTATTCAAAAGCAAAATTTCTTTCTCATGGACAAGGTCAAACAGAAATCAAATTGGATGGTCTAGGACCAACAATTCGTTCTGAACATCATGGAAATATTGAATTCCGTCGTTTATCAATAGAGCATGGTGGCAAATATCATAATGAATTAGCAGAAGGCAAAATCGAAAGAAGACTAACTCCTAGAGAGTGTGCATTAATACAAACTTTTCCTCCAGACTACGAACTTGTAATAAAAGGGAATAGAGGTTCATATAAGTTAAGTTCATCTGGTGCATATAAGGTTATTGGTAACGCAGTGCCACCAGTACTAGCCTATCACATCGCAAAGAGACTCGAAGAAGTTTGGCCACTATATTTTGCAGAATAATATGGAACATGTAAGTTACACTACGATAGAACAGCGAGAGCGAGACAATGAACGTTTCGCACGATTTATGGCTGTAACCACCGAAACACTTATTGCTGAAGCGCAAAATAATGTAACATTATTCAGTCAACAAAATGGAGAGAAACTTGAACGTGTTGTACTTGACAAGATGCGTTCGCTTGCTTCTGAATTTGATATATCGCCAGAAAAAATCAGAAAATCTGACAAGCAACACTTTCCAGATATTCTGTTGGATGATACTACGTATGGAGTTGAAGTCAAATCCGTTAAGGATAAAACATGGATCTCCACAGGAAGTAGTATTGTTGAGACATTACGAGAATCAGAGATTGAAAAGGTATTCCTGCTTTTTGGTCGTTTGTCTGCACCGGAAATAGACTTTCGTTGTAAGCCATACGAAGAGTGTCTTTATGAAATAGCTGTAACTCATAGCCCTCGTTATCTGATTAACATGGATATGAATGCATCAGATAAGACAATATTTGAGAAGATGGGTACTTCGTACGAGCAATTTAGGAAAATGGGAGATAGACAAATTAGCCTTGTAAGGCAACATTATCGCAATAAGTTTAAAGGATGCAACAATAAAACTATGCCATGGTGGATAAATGATGAGTCTACAACCATTACTCATCCTACTGAGTTATACAATCCCAGTTGCGAATTTCGTATACTATCTGATCTTTCTAATAAGGTAAAGGAGTATTTTAAACTATGTTCTTATGCACTATTTCCAGAGATTTTTGGAACTGACCAGAATAAGTTCCGCAAACCGTCTCTATGGCTTTGCTCACGTTTTTCCATTATTTGTGCTAATGTACGCGACTTCTTCACTGCTGGCGGAACGGTTAACATTTATATTAACGAACAGCTTACTTGGAAAAACGTTCCAAAGATTGTTGCAAATCTATCATTGTGTATACATAAAATAAAACAACATCTTGAATCAGATGAAGAATTGATAAATGATGTCAAAAATTTTTCTTCCTATTATGAAGGTTACACTCACTTATTCTCACAATGGTCGAGAATTGTTGACAGATATATTATTCTAACGTTGAAAAAGACAGCAGGAAGAAATGATGGCTACAAATGTGTTACAAAACGTAAGCTCAATATCAAAAACTTACTGGAGATTAGGAATGTTTCTATTAGGACAATCAATAAAAAAGAATGCTATTATTTTGTTGATTGTTAGTCAACAAATTACATATATCAATTAGTTTGCAACATTAGCATGAGCACAAGCGGGCATGGGGCATATCCGGGTGACCGTGGCCACCCGTGGCCCCGTAAACGGGAGGGACCCGCTGCGAAGCAGTGGGAGGGATGGAGCGCAAAGCGCGGAAGTCACCCGGATATGCCCCATGCCCGCGTTCCAGAGAAAAAAACGGGCCTTAGTGGGTACGGTAGAATTCCTCGAGTTTCTTGAAGCAGTGTGAATTGATTATTTCCTGCAATTCACGGTCAAAGTTACCCCGGATTTCCGGAGTAGGGCCGAACATGAAGCATTCTCCGTTCTCGACGGTGTACGGATGCCACTCGGGCAGACCGTTGACATTCGGATTGCCGGTATGGGCGAAGTTGGCCCACGACTGTGCCATG
>JAZUFX010000017.1:0-17151 GCA_045640885.1 Bacteroidaceae bacterium
CCTTCACGCTCTCATAGTTCGAAAGCGAATCAAGCCCCAGCGGTGAAACCACGTTATCGGCTATGCACTGTATCAGACGTTCCATTTCCTTTTCCAATTCTCAAAAAACTCCGGATTGGTCAGCACCAGCTGGTAGTTCAGGTCCATGAAAACCTGAACGGTATGCCCTGTTGCCAGAAGGTCGCCGTTCTCCGGATTCGTTATCTCATAGTCAAGCACAATCTTAGCCGCTTCAGTGGGACGATATATGACCGTCACTTCAGGAATCATATTGTACAAGATTGGCTTTCTGTATTTTACCGACATTTCGACCAGCGGAGCAAAAAAACCTGCGCCGAAAATATCCATATACCCCAGCCCATATTCCCTGCCGAACGCCTCGCGTGCGTCCTCAAAGTATTTGGCATAGTGTCCGTGCCATACAATGCGCATGGAATCCACCTCGCTGAAGCGTATCTTCAATCTGACACTTGTTTTGAGTTCATTCATACATTCAGTCCTCCAATGCTATCTTGAGGTCGGTTTCTGCTATCAGTTCGTCGCCCACATGCACGGCGGCATGGACAAGCGTAATCTGAAACACCTCCTGAACAACCTCAATCCCCGTTGTAAGCACCTCACCCACGACCGGCGTACGCAGCACATTGAACCCGCTCACCGCACCTATGAAACCAAGTTTCACACGGCCGTTCTGCGACAGGCTTATATACCCCATTCTGGCTGCGCAGGTCTGTGCAATGTTCTCGTTAAGACCGGCAGTTGAAAAATGTCCGTCATCAACGAAAATGTTGTCTGCCCGCACCTCAAGACTGCTTACGGTAAGCACAGGGTCATAATGAACCAGACGGTCAATCATGACGAACGGAGGACGCTGCGGCAGCAGGTCAAGCACATTTATGTTCTCAAGCCCAGAAGTCATAATAGTTGAACCACTGTGTTGGATACTGTTTTACAATCTCTTCAAGCTTTGCGGCAAAGTCCTGAGCCATAGCCGTCATACGGGCCCTTATAGGCAGACTGGAGTCGGACTCAATGCTGCGTACAAACACCCGGTAGCTACGTGCGTTCTCCCGCATGGCAAACATGGCCAGCATTGGAACTTCCTTCTGCACGGCAAGCGCAAAGGGGCCCATGGGGAACTTTGCCTCCTGCCCCAGAAAAGTGCATTTCAGAGCTTTGGGCGATCCCAGCAGACGGTCACCGGTCATGCTCACAATCTCGCCGCGTTCAAGAGCCGCATTCATGGCAAAAATGTGATTCATAGAGCCGTCAACCTCTATCAGTCCTATATTGTGACTTGCCAGAATATTACGGCGGAAATCCTTCATTACCTGGCTCTCACCTGCATACAGAAGGCCGTTTATGCGCTTTGCATGCGATGTCAGGCCATAGCCCGTCATCTCGAAACTGCCGGCATGAGAACTGAGCTGCACGAATCCGCCCTTGGACTGCATCAGGTTCAGAAACAGTTCATTTCCGTCAATACTGAAACTGAAAGTCTTGCCGGCGTATGCCGCATATCTGTCAATTATTACCTGACCGAAACGGAAATGATTGGCATAGACCTTGCAGAATGATTTCAGCGGTCCGCAGTTGAAACGCTCACGGAAAAACCTGTAAATGGACAAATACCCCTTGTGACTGAACAGCATGTAGAACGGCACAACGACCGCCATTATGCAGTATATGACCCTGCGGTCAACCACTTTCATGACTGCCACCAAGGAACGTATCATCCAGGGAAGACCGTCCGTCCTGCCCTTCCATTCCGGTTTTTCAGCTTTTCCCTCCAACTCCAAAACAGTTTTCCGGTCCGATGCCTTATCCCAGCTTTGTCTGCAGATAGTCGCAGAATGCGCTGAATGTCTTGATTCCGGACATTTCCTCTCCCTTTATCTTGACTCCGAAAGTCTTTTCGACAATGACCACAATGTCAATGAAGTCAAGGCTGTCAATGCCAAGATCCTGCTTGAGCAGCGCATCGGGAGCAATTTTCTCCTCATCAATTTCAAGGTCCTCAATCATGAAATTGCGGACTTTCGCTTCAATTTCGCTTCTTTCCATATTGATAATCTGTTTGTTATTCTTTAGTGCAGACCATAATGCTGTGACCGCCCTGGCCCATTATGTCATATATTCTTTCCACTTTCATTCCGGCCTTGTTTACCAGACGCTCCATAACATCGGAATGATACATCTTGCTGTTGCCGTTGGCTATGGCCGTAAAATACAGGCTGGTCATTGTAAGACACAGCGTTGCTGCCTCATAACGCTGGCGATCCCAAAAGGTTTCCATGATGTACAGTCGGGTATCCTTGTCCATAGCCTTGACAGCACGCTGCAGTATTGACAGTATCTCTTCCTCGCTGAAGCAGTCCAGGAACTGGCTCATCCAGATGGCATCAAAATGACGGTCCTGCGGGAACGGCGCATTTCTGTCAAGCAGGTTTATGCCATAACCTTCAATGCGGTCGGCACCCTTCTGCCCTGCCGTCTGCTGACGCATCATCTCAAGCTGCTGTGGCAGATCCATGATTATCACCTTTACGTCGTTGCTGTAACCCACGCAGCGCATTGCCCATCGGCCGGTATTGCCGCCAACATCGACCAACGTTTTTGTACTATGTTCGTCAAACACAATCTTCAGAGCCTCTTCAAACGAACTGTCTGAATAAAAATGGTCAAAGCCGAACCAGCTCTTCTTGACCTGCTCAGGCAGACTTGAAAGACCTTCATATACCGTGGGCCAGTTTCCAAAGTGTTCCAGACCTGCCGGACGGCCCTCCTTGAGCGATTCCTCAAGTTTGAACCATCCTTCGTAGTTCACGTCGTGGTTGAAATCCATGTTGGCGCGTGTGGCCTTGTCGGTAAGCAGGAAGAAACCTGTCTTTGTCATGCTGAAACGGTCTGTCTCAGGATTGACAATGACCGTACCGGCCGACAGGGAAGCCTCAAGCAGCACCTTGATTGCGTATGCCGACAAACCGGTTGCCTTTACAAGTTCATCTTCGGTCATTCCTTCACTGCTGTCACGCAGCAGGTCCAGTATTCCGAATTTTACCATCAGGCGTGACGCCTGGAAAATGACCGGACCCCATGCTATGTATTCAGCCAGACGCTGGGCGTCACCGGCCTTCATGGTGTCCTTTGTATATGCTTTCTGCAATGCTGGTGAAAGGTTCATATCTTCTTTATTACAAGTGCACTGTTTGTACCGCCGAAACCGAACGAGTTTGACAGTATGGTTCTAAGTTCCGTCTGTCTGGTTTCTGCGGCAATGTTAAGCTTTGCGGAATATTCGTCAGGATTCTCGAAATTGATGTTTGGAGCCACAAAGCCGTTTTCAAGCATGAGTGTGCAATAGACAATCTCACTTGCGCCTGCCATCCAGCATTCATGACCCGTCATTGACTTGGTTGAACTTATCAGTGCACGGCGGCCTTCGAACAGACGTGCAAGTGCAATGGCCTCGAACATATCGCCCTGCGGGGTCGATGTAGCATGTGCGTTTATGTAGTCTATGTCATCGGGCTCCACGCCTGCAGCCTTCATTGCACGCGTCATGGCCAGATACGATGCATCGGAATTGGGCTGTGATATGCCGCCGCTTCCGTTCGATGAGAAACCGTAGCCGCAGACCTCGGCAATGATATGCGCACCGCGCTTTACTGCGTGGTCATATTCTTCAAGCACCAGGGCTGCCGCACCGCCGCTCGGAACAAGTCCGTCACGGTCACGGTCAAACGGACGCGATGCCTTTGCTGGCGCGTCCATGCGTACCGAGAAGGCCGACAGAGCATCGAACGATGCCATTGACAGATAGTTCGTTTCCTGTGCGCCACCGCAGAGAACCATATCCTGCAGACCCTGCTGAATCATCATATACCCAATTCCTATGGCGTGTGAACCGCTTGCGCAAGCCGCACTCAGCGTAAAGTTAACACCACGAAGGTGGAATATGGTGCTCATATTCATGTTCACGGTGGAATTCATTGACTGGAAAATCAGTCCCGAGCCCACCATGGCCGAATCCTTGTACTCACGCATGCGCTGGTCAGTTTCAATGACCGGCTTTGCGCTTGAATCGTTGCCGAATATCACACCCACCTCGTTCTGAAGCAGATAGTCATCATCGACTCCAGCGTTCCTGAATGCCTGGGCCGATGCCATGAAGGCGTATTCGGCCTCCTGCGACATTCCTGCACGCAGTCGGCGGTCCAGCAACCCCTTCAGCATCGGTTGCGGTACAATACCGGTCAGTATTGAACGATACCCGTATTCCTTACGTTCAGGGTCAGTGCCTATGCCCGAACGTCCTTCAAAGAGCGACTGGCGCACTTCATCCAGATTCTGTCCCAGACAGCTCCAGATACCGGTTCCGGTTATTACGACTCTTTTCATTGTCAATCAAGTGTATAAACCTCCATTTATGGAAATCACGTTACCTGTAATGTACGAAGCGTCTTCCTGAGCCAGGAAAGCCACAGCGGCAGCTACCTCCTCGGGACGGCCGAAACGGCCAACAGGTATCATCTTCTTAAGTTCTTCCTCATTGAGCTCTGCGGTCATATCGGTAGCTATGAAACCGGGAGCTACGGCGTTGACGGTAATCTTGCGCGGAGCCACCTCCTGAGCCAGTGCCTTGGTGGCACCAATCAGAGCGGCTTTTGCAGCTGAATAGTTGGCCTGGCCGGCCAGTCCCTTAAGGCCCGACAGCGATGCCACATTGATTATCCTGCCCCAGCGCTTTGTCATCATGCCTTTAAGCAGACGGCGGGTAACATAAAAGAAACTGTTCAGATTGGTATTCAGAACGCTGCTCCAGTCATCGTCCTGCATGAAGACCATCAGGTTGTCACGGCGAATTCCGGCATTATTCACAAGAACTGCAACATAATCATCAGGGTGCTGTTCCAGCCAACCGTCAAGAGCCTTCTCCACCTGTTCCTTGTCGGACACATCAAAAGGCAGAAGCTCAGCCTGCCCGCCCAACTCCTCAATGAGCCGCTTCGTCTCGACAGCCGCATCCTGGTTGGACTTGAAATTTATGATAACCGGGTATCCCAACTGTGACAGTTTCAGACATATTGCCCGTCCCAGGCCCCTTGATCCTCCGGTTACAAGTGCATACTTCATAATACGTTGCGGATTGTTTCCTTCTTTGTTTATAAAGAGACAAATTTAAAGGATTTGAGGCACACCGCCAAACTATACGCGCAAGAAGTAAAAATAAAAAAAATAGTTTTCCAGGGAAAACAGAACGACCTGCCGGTCGTGGCAGGTCGCGGATTCAAGTCCCCGAGCCGAAGGCGGGACTCGAACCCGCGACCTACGCATTACGAATGCGTTGCTCTACCAACTGAGCTATTTCGGCTTTTCGAGCGCAAAGGTAGCGTTTTTCACGAAAAACACTACCTCATAGCTCAAAATAATGTATCAATGTCAGATTAGCGATTGCCGCCGGGGAATCCGCCGCCAAAGCCGCCGAATCCGCCGAAACCTCCAAAGCCGCCGCCGTTGCCGCCCTGCTTCAGGATTTCGTTGCTGAACCACTGCTTGAGTTCGTCACGCCACTGCTCTGCGTAACCGAAGTTCATGCCGGCACCAAAGCCATGACCGCCCTTTGGATAAAGGTGCATGGCAACAGGCACCCTGTTCTTCACAAGAGCCTGATAGTAGCGTATGCTGTTTTCAACGGGAACCAGGAAGTCATCCTCGCAGGCAATGAGAAACGCTGCCGGAGTGTCCTTGGTAACCTGCTTCTCGTTGCTGAACAGAAGCACGTCCTCGTCGCTGGGATTCTGGCCCAGAAGCAGTTCACGCGAACTCTGGTGAGTTATTTCCATATCCATTGAAATGACAGGATAGAACAGAATCTGGAAATCGGGCTTGGTAGCATCGTCAACATAGTGGGTGGCAACTGTTGAAGCCAGATGACCGCCTGCGCTGCATCCCTGAACGCCAAGCTTGGTAAAGCCCCACTCCTCGGCATGGTCACGCAGAATGCGCATTGCCTGCTGTGCGTCGCTCAGCGGAACATCCTTATGTCCGCCGGGCATACGGTAGTCAAGACATGCAAAAGTAATTCCCTGCTCATTGTAATAGGTATTGAACTGCTTGCATTCGTGAGTGTTTGACAATACCGAATAGCCGCCGCCGGGAAGGCCCAGCACTGCAAGCCCGTTAGGATTTTCTGCAGGCCATATTGTAAGAACAGGTTCAAAATCCCAGGCCTGGTTATTCGAAGCCGGTTTTTCCTTGGTCGAGCCATTGCTGTTGGGTGCGCCGTTTGGCCAAATCTTTATTTCTATGGGTTCAACTGCCCATACGCTGACGACTGTCATCATCATGAAAGCAGCCAGAAAACTCTTCATAATCTTCATTTGAATATCAATTGGTTTGTAATTGTTCTTCTCAAACTTTTC
Source organism: Bacteroidaceae bacterium (assembly GCA_045640885.1). Classification (GTDB taxonomy): domain Bacteria; phylum Bacteroidota; class Bacteroidia; order Bacteroidales; family Bacteroidaceae; genus Colenecus. The sequence continues at coordinate 6,426 of JAZUFX010000017.1, forward strand.
CAACAAGCCGCTTTGCCGCAATAACAGCCTCATTGGCATCGTCGGTATATATATCGGCACCTATCTGCTTTGCAAACTCGGCGTTCACAGGTGCTCCTCCGACCATAATCTTGACCTTGTCGCGCAGGCCGGCTGCCTCGACTGCCTCTATCACATCCTTCATGTAACCCATTGTGGTTGTAAGCAGGGCCGACAGGGCCAGTATGTCAGCATTGTTATCCTTGATGGCCTGGACGAACTTGTCGGCCTCGACATTTATTCCAAGGTTCACCAATTCAAAACCTGAACCCTCGAACATGGAGGCGACAAGGTTCTTGCCTATATCGTGAAGGTCACCCTTGACGGTTCCAATGACTATCTTGCCGCAGGTAATGCCTGTTTCGCCCTGCATGAGCGGCTTGAGCAGGTCCAGACAGCCCTTCATGGCTCGGGCAGACATAAGCAGATTTGGGACAAACGCCTTGCCCTCGCCAAAGCGCGCACCTATTATCTCCATACCTTTTATAAGGTAGTCACTGATTATTGCCTTCGGTTCGATTCCGGCATCAACAGCCTGCTGCGACATCTGCACGGCCACATTCATATTGCCGGCAACAATGGCATTCGTAAGTTCTTCAAGTTCCATTATTTTCAGTTGTATAATTGTCTGTACAAATATACGCAGAAATGCAGGAATACTCCAACTAAGGTGTAAAATAGCATTTCTTAACTCTCAATTAATATTTAATAATGCGGCATTGGTTAAACGTTTGTTCAAAAAAGGCGTCTTTTGTTATATCACATTTGACTAAGTAATGACACGCAACGGTTTTCTGCAGACTCTATTAATTCTCTGTGCCTTTTCGGCCTACACACCCGCATTCTCACAAAACAACAATACACACACAGTCCAAGGTTCGGTATATGATGTCGATATGGACGAGCCTCTGCCAATGGCAGCCGTGCAGATTCTTTCACTTCCGGACAGTTCGCTTGTAAAAGGTGTGGCCACCGAACTGAATGGAACTTTCTCCATTGACAATATCAGGAACGGAAAATATGTTGCCCGTATTGACTACCTTGGCTACATCAGGAAGAACATCCCGTTTGAACTGACTGCCAGGCAGGACCGCACCGTACGACTTAAACGAATTGATATGGAGAGCGACCGCATAATGCTGGCCGATGCCGAAATAGTGGCCGAAGTCCCCAAGGTACAGGCTGTCAAGGATACCATAATGTTCAATAGCGCGGCATACCGCCTGAGCGATGGCGCCAGCATTCAGGAACTCATAAAGAAACTGCCGGGCGTTGAGTTGGACAGCGACGGCAACATAACTGTGAACGGCAAGGCGGTATCGCAGATTCTTATAAACGGCAAGGAATACCTTGGCGAGAACATAACCACACTGCTTGAAAACCTTCCGGCCGATATGATTGACCGCCTCAAGACATACGAGAAGAAAAGTGATCTGGCACGCATTACCGGCATTGACGACGGCGAGGAGCAGGTGGTGTTTGACCTTCACACAAAAGAGGAAATGAAGGGCGGCCTGCTCAATACATACGACCTTGCATACGGTTCCGATTATGGCAAGCATAACCTGTACAACGGCCAGATAATGGTAAACCGCTTCACTGACCTGAACCAGTTCACCCTTTACGGTAATGCCAACAACGTCATAGACCAGGGAATAGGCAACGGCGGACGCCAGTGGGGCAACAACCGCGGTATCAACACCTATCAGGACCTGTCGGCCAGTTATGCATACGAAAATGAAAAAATCGAGTTCAACGCCAACGTCAGCGTGAACCACAACGAGAACGATTTCGGCCAGCGCAGCAACTCCGAGAATTTCTTCGGAGAAACCAGTTCGTTCTCAAACAGCGAGTTCGAATACAACAACAGTTCAAACGGTTTCCATGCCAACTTCTACGTGGAATGGCGTCCCGACACCATGACAAATATCATTCTGCGCCCATATTTCAACACATCGTCATCAAGCAACAACTCCGGCAATACATCGGCAACATTCAATTCGGACCCATATGAATTCATGAGTTCACCGCTTGCCGACATGACCGATGCCTCACTTGACGGCTACGATGATTTCAAGCGCATATTCGTCAACCGCAACGAGGGACAGTCGCTTGGAGAATCGGACAACAAGTCTGCCGGAGGTTCAATCCAGGCAAACCGCCGTCTCAATGGCAAAGGTCGCAATCTAACCCTGCGTCTGCAGGGCGGATACTCGGACAACGCCAATGACAACTGGTCATACAACACTACCAGGTACTATAACACAGGTTATACCGATGAGCGCAACCGTTATACCGCAACCCCGTCAAACAATTACAATTACAGCGGACAGCTTATCTGGTCCGAGCCCATATTCACAAAAATGTTCCTTCAGTTCAGCTACCGTCTGAATTACAGCAGCAACGAAAATGACCGTCAGACCTACAAGTATGACAACATGGGATACGGCTTTATGGAACAGCCCGAAAACTGGGAAGAATGCCGCGACGATTCATTGAGCAAATATTCAAAATACACGACCCTGCGCCACGACATTCAGATAAGCTACAGGATAAACCGCGAAAAACTGCGTCTGAATACAGGAATACGTTTCCAGCCATACGAGACCAGACTTGAATACAAGACTCAGGGGCAGCTCTACACTCCGACGCAACAGGAAATGAACTGGAACCCGACCTTTGACCTCCGGTACATGTTCAGCGACAACACAGACATACGTTTCCGCGTGAACGGCAGCAGCAGCCAGCCTTCAATGACCGACCTTCTGCCAATCAGGGACAACACCAACCCTTTGTACATTACAGAAGGCAATCCCGATTTGAAACCGTCGTTCAACACCAATGCAAACATTGATTTCCACACATACAATGCCGACACGCAGAACAGTTTCATGTTCGGAGCACGCTACCGCATTACCAACAACAGCATAAGCAACCGCGTCGAATACAACCCCGAGACCGGTGGACAGACCACCCGTCCGGACAACATCAACGGCAACTGGAACGCAGGAGGAAACATTGGCGGCACGCTGACACTCAAAGACCAGCGTTTCACCATAAATTCATTCACATGGCTGAACTATTCCGAGCAGGCCGCTTTCCTTTATCAGAACAATGAGACCCTGAAAATGACCACAAAGAACTTCACCCCGTCAGAGCATCTGAGCACATCGTTCCGTGACGAGAAGATTGAACTGACACTGAACGGTGACGTTTCGCTGAACCATGCACGCAATGACCTGCGTCCGGCAAGCGACCTTGACACATGGTCATTCAGCTATGGTGCTACCGGCAACTTTACAACAGTCTGGAATCTGCGCTTCGCATTCGATCTGCTGAACAGCTGCCGCCGCGGTTACGAGGATGCCACATTCAACACCGACGAACTGATTTTCAACGCCGAAATACAGAAGTCGTTCCTCAAGAACAAGGCAGCAATCGTATCGGCCCAGTTCTTCGACATTTTCGGCCAACGCAAGAACTACTCGCGTAACATATCGGCAACAAGCCGCAGCAACACCGAGTTCGATGTAATCAACCAGTACTTCATGCTGCATTTCGTCTATAAGCTGAACATACTGAACGGCAAGCTTGTCCAGGGTGAGGATGACGATGAGCCGCAGAACCGGCGCGGAGGCGGCTACCGTCGCTGGTAACAGGATAAAGTCTCAGCACATAACAGCAATGGTCCCCGTCCTTAATATGGTGTCAGGACGGGGACCATTCTTTAATGTCATCTCTCAAAAATATCAAAGAGTAGCGTTCACGTCGCGGACAGCCTGAATCAGAGCGTCAATATTCTCCTTGGTGGCACCCATCGGAAGACCGCCGCCTGTGCTCAACATCAGACCGTAATGGCTGCCGTTTGCCGCAATGTACTTGTCAATTATTGACTTGGTCGCATCATAGACTGCTTTGGAATCATTGCCTGTCAGCAGCATCGGCGGAACGTTGCCCATAAGGACAAGCTTGTCGCCTGCCAGCTTGCGGGTCTCGGCAATGTCCTGCAGATGAGTGAAGTTGAACACGTCAACGCCCATATCGGTCAGGTGCGGATAGCAGCAGTTGGTGGTATTGTCATTATGGAAGTAATGGCTCAGTTCCGGGAACGATGCGAACAGTTTCTGCATGTACGGGAAGCACTGTGTCTGGAAATCCTCGGGACTGTAGAAACCGCACACGTCATCAAGGACCAGAATTGCCTTTGCGGTTTTGACATTCTCCAGCTGTGCCTCAAGCCAGCGCTTTACGCATTCGCTTGTCTTGGTAATGAGCTTGTCGAACACCTCGGGGTAAATCATCGGCAGCATGCACAGTGTGGTAACGGTAATCATGTGCGATGCCACCGTGAACGGGCCACGGGCGCAGACCATATAGACCTGCTCGCCGTCGGCCTCAAGCTGAGGCTGGTAAAGGCGCTGCTGATTCAGGAGCAGAGGCATCAGACCATCGGCCTTCGGGTCAGGCAACTGCATGTTGTTTACCATAGACTCAATCTTGTCGATATCCTCTTCAAGTGAGCGCAGATGCGGCAGATTGTCATCAAAGAAACAGGTCGGACAGCCAAATCCCGTAGGCTCGGCAGTCATACCGTACTCGACCCACCACCCCGGCACGAAAACGGCCTCGGGGAAGTCCTTGACGATTTTGCGGTTATCGGCCATCCACACATCATTGCGTGCATAGTAGTCAATGAAAGTATGGCCGCAATAGCCCGGTATCCAAGGGCTGTCGGCAATGAGCGCTACCGGAATCTTTGCATTCCTGTGCTGGATAGTTTCTTCCAGAAGTTTGATCTGATCTGAATTCATATCATTATTGTATTAAGTTTCGCATTTACTGAAGGTATCATTCCGCTGCCGCACCGAAGAACGCGGCTATATTATGCATCGGAGCCGACGGAGGCACGTCGCACCCTGTCGACAGCACAAAATTACCATGTCCCAGAGCCAGAGTTTTCAGCTTCCGGACTTCTTCACGCACCCTGTCGGGCATAGCCATTTTCATAACGCCTACCGGATCGACATTGCCCATAACGGCAATATCACTGGGCACTTCGGCAAGCACCCCGGCCATATCGATCACATTGCCGAAATGAAGGGCTGCCGCACCTGTTCCAACCATTGACCCGGTACACTGGCCCTGATTGCCGCAGTTATGCAGGACAACGGCAAACGTGTCATCCTGAACTTCAGCGACTATCCTTTTCACATAGTCCGATGAATATGTCGTACAGTCATCGCCCGACAGCAGTCCCGACGCAGGCTCGGCCATAACCACCCCGCTAGCCCCCGCAGCCTTGACAGCCTTGACGTAATCCAGCAGAAACGCCGTGCACTTCTCCAGAAGGGCATGCACGGTTTCCGGCTCGGTGAACATGGCCATCATCAGTTCCGTCATGTCGTATAGACGGCCAGCCAATGAGAACGGGCCTATGCAGCCGCCAAGCAGCGGGCAATCCAACTGCCGGGCAGCCAGACGGACCGCCTTCAGATATTCCGGCACACGACCGGCATCAAGTCCCGGGACCTGCAATGCTTCTACATCGGCGGCCGACTCAAGCAACCGTCCAGTAACCGTAGGAACCTCGCCCGGTGCAAAAACCACATTGGCGCCGAATGCCTCGGCCTCGACCGACAGATCCATGATGGTGGTCGATGCTGCCGACATGGGATAACGTTTCCTCAGTGCCAGGACGGCATCCGCATGCACCTGTCCGTCACGCACAGCGTCAAGGACATCCTTACCGATGATTTCAATGCCGGGATGCGTCATGACCGGCAGGACCGGCATTTTATTGTCTTTGAAAAGTGAAGCGATTATTGCATTCATGAAAGCTGGTTCTTAGTCCAAAGTGTATTCCGGAAGCTTGTCAAGTGCCGGAGTCTCATAATTCGATATGCGCAGACGGAACTTCTGGAGTTCGTCAACCGGGTGCTGGAAAGGCTGGCAGCCTTCAGGCAGAGGCCTGTTGGAGAAGGTCTGGAAATAGCCAATCTCGGCATCGCGCCACCAGATGGCATCCTTGGCCTGACGTTCAAGCTTTACAGCCACCTGCCGGAAACGGTACGGGTCAACGTACTTCTCGACCGACTTCCAGATATCAATGAAAGAACGTGCCTCATCAATGCCGGCCTGATATGTCAGGCACAGTTCATCCCACAGGGTACGTCCCGACTTCATTGTATAATCCCACGGCAGATGGTGGAACCACAGTATCAGGTTCTCCGGGCATGTCTCCACATTCTCAAGCTGCGATGCCAGCGGCTCGTTATACTGCGCCGTATTGCCCGATCCGCTTGCAACGGTGCGGTCAAAGCCCATGCCGTCGGCTCCGGCCTTATGGTAATACTGGGGCTCCCAGTCAGGACGGCTGGACCTGTCCCATGGACCGGGGCCATAATGGTCAGGCCCCTTGAAGGCATGGTGTATGCCAAGCGGCATCTCATACTTGACACAGGTTTCGCGTGACATGAGCATCATATTCATGACCGGCTCTATGAACTTACGGTCATTCTGTGCGAATGTCTGTCTGAGCCATTCATCGGCAATCTGCTGCGATGTCAGTTCCGGATTCCATGCCATACGGCCGAAAGCATACCAGTTTGCCTGCGCAAAGTGGTGCCCGCACCAGTTCACGCTGTCTCCTATGTTGGCAACTCCTGCAATCGCGGTATATCTGTAGGGCATAACCTTGCCCTCTGTTATTGCAGCAACGGTACTGCCCTCACCCTTCATATACGTATCGCTGTCAAGACATTCCTTCCACATGGGGTGCAAAAAGACAAGATGATTCGAGTGTCCCAGATACTCCTGGGTAATCTGCATCTCCGCCATGACCTGAGTATGCTCCAGCTGGCCGAACAAAGGACTGAACGGCTCGCGCGGCTGGAAATCAACAGGTCCGTTCTTTATCTGTATTATAACGTTGTCACGGAACTGGCCGTCCAGAGGCATAAACTCCTCGACAGCCGTATTCGCGCGGTCGGGCGATGTTGACTGATACACAAACGCCCTCCACATTACAATACCGCCGTATGGCTTCAGCGCATCGGCAATCATATTGGCACCGTCGGCATGGGTACGGCCATAGTCCTGCGGCCCCGACTGCCCTTCGGAATTCGCCTTCACAAGAAAGCCCCCGAAATCGGGTATCATACCATATATTTCAGCAACCTTTTCGTTCCACCACTTTATCACTTCCGGATCAAGCGGGTCGCTGGTCTTCAGGCCGGCAAGATGCTTGGGTGCCGCAAAGTTCAGCGACAGATACACCTTGAGGTTATAGGGGCGGAAAATGTCGGCCAGCACCTTTACCTTCTGCAAATATTCGTCAGTAAGCATGCATGGGTCCGCATTCACGTTGTTGAGAACCGTTCCGTTTATGCCAACCGATGCGTTTGCGCGTGCGTACTCGGCATATACGGCACTGTTGGCGGCAATATCCTGCACATTTATCTCATTCCATTTCCACAGCGATTTGCCCGCAAAGCCGCGCTCGACCGTTCCGTTCGGATTGTCCCAGTGGTTCAGCACGCGGTACTGGAATGCCGGCACTTCCACTATGGTACTGTTGCCCTTCGGCATTGAGCCGCACTTTTCCAGACGCTGCAAATGATATGTGCCGTACATGATACCGGCCCCGGTATTGGCTTCAATAACCGGTTTGCCTTTTGTGAACACTATGCGGAAACCCTCACTGCCGAGTTCCTCATCGGCCTCCAGAAGACGGGTCTGGCAGATTTCCTGAAACGGTTTTGAAATATCGCCCAACCACAGGTCGTGACCATCGTTATTTTCAGGCCTGCCGCCTGCACATGAATGCGCTGCAATGGCAAAGACAGCCGCAAACAGGATTGTAAGTCTTTTAACTTTCATAAATAACCAGGTATAGTAATATCGGAAGCACAAAGATAGTCTTCCTGCCGAATTTTTTTCGTAATATTGCAGTGAAAAATAGTTACCAACTACATTAATATTTTATGAAAAGAAACTTTTTGTTTGCAGCAGCTATGCTCTGCGTTGCCGGCTTTGTAAATGCACAGGAGCCGGATACCCGTTTCGGTATGGGTATGTTCGGTGCCCAGCAGTCATTCGATGTCAATTTTGACGAATACATTCCGGCACCCGAAGGCTTTGACCAGGAGCGTCCCAAGCTTAAGGCAAAGCAGCGCGGAACCGTTGAACTGTTTGAATATCAGTCGGAATCAGTAGGTACTACCCGCAAGTGCAACGTATACCTGCCGCCAAAGTACAACCCGAAGAAGAAATACAGCGTCCTGTATCTGCTTCACGGCATTGGCGGTGACGAATGGGAATGGATGAATGACGGCGGTGTTCCAAACATCATCATGGACAACCTCTATGCCGACAAGAAAGTCGCCGACATGATTGTAGTAATGCCTAACGGCCGTGCTGCAAAGAACGACTCACGTGACGGAGGCATGGGTTCATTCATGGCATTCAACGACTTTGACAAGGACCTCATCGGCAGCCTCATCCCGGCTATTGAAAAGAAGTACAGCGTATATACCGACAAGGAGCACCGTGCCATTGCCGGCCTGTCAATGGGTGGCGGCCAGTCTCTGAACTTCGGTCTGGGCAACATGGACGTGTTTGCATACGTAGGCGGTTTCTCATCGGCCCCCAACACCGGACGTCCGCAGCAGCTCATTCCCGATGTCGAGAAGACCAAGAAGGAAAACAAGCTCCTCTGGATGGTTTGCGGCGGTGCCGACGGCCTTATGTCAAACAGCTCGAACCTGAAGAAGTTCTGTGATGACAACGGAGTTCCCTGCACCCTGATCAACTACCCCGATGAAGGTCACAACTTCACCGTCTGGAAGTACGGTCTGTACAACTTTGCACAGCTCATCTTCAAATAAACCGCAACAATAGCAGACAAGTCCCGGAAGCCGAACTGAAACGGCTTTCGGGACTTGCTGTTTTCATGACCGTTACGTACCGGATGAATTCAAGTATGTGCATCGGAACAGATTGCCAGAACAAATAATCAGCAACAGTCCGTCTTGCTGCAGGACAACAAATGGAAGACTTGGAAAAATAGGATCAATACCGGCGGCTCAGAAAACCTTTCGGTATAAGGCAGCCTTGGCCTCCAGTTTCATCGGATATGCCCGCGACGATGAAGGCATGCGCCACCAGCGTATGTCATCGTTATTGACACGGATATCTGTAAACATGCCAACCGGCGGCTGGACCACGCTAGTAATGCCAAGTCTGCCCAGAATTCCGACGAGTTCCTCCGATGACTTTCCTCCCGTGGAGACAATTGTCCGGCACATCGGCATTGTCTGAAGCATAGCGGCAATGTCTGCGGGACGCAGAATTACCAGGAAGTCGTCACTGGCATTGCCTTTGAGACGGCATACCCGTGAAGCGGTGTCGAAGAATGCGAGCCCGTTCTCCCGACAGAAAGTCTTTATCATGGCGCAATTGAAACACTTCCTGCCTTCGGCTATGAAATGCCCGGCATCAGCAAAATGAACAAGACCCTGTATCCGCCAGAAATCGTTCTGGAAGTTAGGATAGAAGAAATCCATTGACCAGCGTGCTCTTGGCGGAGGGAAACTGCCAAGGAACAGAACCCTCCCGTCCGATGGCAGAAAGGGTTCCAGCGGATGTTCCTCAATTGCGATGCCGCATCGGACCATATCGACCTTCCTGTCATTTTCTTTAAAGATGACACCTTCGGCCTTCAGTCTTTCCTTCTGTTTCTCAGGGCCACCGAATGCGTACCCGTCAGCAAGGCTGCCATCAGCGCAGACAACCCTGTGGCACGGAACCTGAACAGTGTTCGTGTTGATATGAAGCGCATTCCCGACAGCTCTGGCCGCGCCGGCGAATCCTGCCAGTTCAGCCACCTGTGCATAACTCCCCACTCTCCCCTCCGGAATCATCGCCACAGCGCGAAAAACCTTCTCTCTGAATCCTTCAGTCATTTTACAGCAAATTCCGTTTACAATACCGGTAATTCTTTACAAACTTATCCAAGCCTGATGCATCAAAGCAAGAACGTGGCCCAGAAGCAGAAAAGTGTTTGCATTCTCCTACAGTTCCGGAACGCGGTCCTTCCTGGGGAGTTTGGCGTTCACCTCGTTGTAGGAGTGGCGCAGAAGTTCGCGCATCAGGTCGCTGTCAACATCGGAATCAAGGTGAATCTGGTTCCAGTACTTCTTGTTCCAGTGCCAGGCGGGCTCTATGGCCTCAAAACGGTCACGCAGGTCAATGGCACGCTCCGGATTGCACTTCATGACAACCATATCGGGTCTGTCAAGCATAATGCAGGCAAAAATGCGGCCTTTCAGACGAAACACCAGCACGGTGTCATCGAACGGCATATCCTCGGTAGCCAAAGGCAGGCTGAGACAGTATTCCCTGAGCGTTTCTATGTTCATGCCGCAAATATAATCATTATATTTGTAGCGTATATGACAGAATGCAGCGACACATATCTGACCATTGACGGCGAGGCGGAATCACAGTTCACCGAACAGCGCAGCCGCTTCATATCCTTTGCCTGGCACGTGACCGATACAGACCAGGTCAAGGAGCACGTTTCAGCCCTTCAGAAGGAGTATTACGACGCGCGTCACATCTGCTACGCATACATGCTGGGGCCGCAGCGGCTGGAATGGCGGGCCAATGACAACGGCGAACCGTCGGGTACGGCCGGCAAGCCCATTCT
>JAZUFX010000018.1:0-40894 GCA_045640885.1 Bacteroidaceae bacterium
ACACTACGCCTCTGAAAGACCTTTTTGGCAAACCTAACTACAATAATGTCAATGAACGCTTTGGTTCTACCGAACCGAGTTTATTTGATTGTTTAACTTTTTAAAATTGTTCCGGCATTTTTACCGGACACGTATGATATGAGATAGCTCGTGCACACTCTGGTAAAGATGACCCGATAGGGAAATTACCTCAGACAGAAGATATATCTAACTTCAGCGTTCGCATGCGCTTACTTGCCTCACTTCTTAGGCTTGGTGACGAGATGGCAGATGAAGCATCCCGCGCATCTTCTTATTTATACGAACAAAATATGATAGTGGAAGGGAGCAGGTTGTTTCATGCCTTTTCGATGAGTTTGAATTCGTTCCTCCCTCATGTGGATACACAAGAAATTAGAATGAAATTCAATCTGAATAAAAGCCGTTGCTGCGAAATTTTCAAAAAACCGACAAAAGATGGCGAAGTTGACACCTACCTCCTTGATGAAATTTATGTGAGGACGTTAAAAACCTTTTATGAATGCTTATATTATAACCGTTTTGTTTCGGACAAACTCCGTTTAAACTCGGTTAGTGTTACTATTGAGTTCTACGATGATGATAATTTTATTCCTTTTTTCGATACTATCGGGTATAGATTAGAGGAAAAGGGTTATCCACGTTTGCAGGAAGAGAATGTCTATGTATTATGCAGTAAGGATTTGGTAAAAGGTGGTGCCAGACTGAATGGAGAATTTGTAAAAAACAACATAAAAGCCGATGGAAATCAAGAACAACAACCCGTTTGAGATCAAGACTCCTGAATCCAACTCAGCTGAGGATATTCTGGAGTTGTTTGTTGATGTGTTTCCAGATTTCTGGCAAGTGAAAGAGCCTGGTCACACATTTCTGAATGGTCCACGTGGGTCAGGCAAGAGTATGATGTTTCGCTATATGATGCCCGATTGCCAAATGCTGAAGACGGGAAATAAGGCGTGTGATTTGGACTTTTTTGCTGTATATGTTGGTATTAAGCAGACCAACATCAACAATACAGACCTTGAACGCTTGTCTAATCACGCTACATTGATTATTAATGAGCATCTGCTATCTACATTTGTCATTGCAAATGTTCTCGGTTCGATTCGTCAGACTTTCAAGGATGAATTAAATGATTATACGGATGATATAAAGGTCTTCTATCGAGATATCTTTGTGGGTGTAGTTATACAGTCGGGGTACGAAGGTGATTTTGATGCGAACTGTGATGGTTGCGATGGTAACATTTTGTTTCTAAGAATGATTAAGGTCGTTGAGACAATGGAGCAGGAGTGCAAAAAATATTGCAACCGTCTTGCCCTTAATCGGGATATGTCTACACCATATACGGGAGCACTTGCGGATTTCGTGGATTTTGTCTTGCCCATTATAAAAGGCTTGAAACAAATAACATTATTTCCACAAGAAAAACCCTTTTTTATTCTAATAGACGATGCTGGTTACTTGAATGTGGCTCAGACCAAGGTTTTGAATACATGGGTTTCCTATCGCAGTACTAAGGATATCTGCCTGAAAATTTCTGCGCAGTTGGATTATAAAACTCATCTGACCGCCAATGACAAGCGTATTGATGCTCCCCACGACTATTCTGAAATTAATATTTGTACGGTATATTCGAGTAAGACAAGTGATTATAATAACCGTATCAAAGAGATTGTCAGGAAACGTTTGGAAAAATATCTAAACTTGAAGATAGAACCAGAGACGTTCTTTCCAAAAGATGAGGAGCAAGAGGCTGCGATAGAAGCTATTGCAAATAAACTTGCAGAGGAAAATTGCGATCCCAAACGGCCTTATCTCAGTGGAGATGCGGCCCGAAGATATGCTCGTCCAGATTTTATTAGGGATTTACAAAAGAATCATAAGTCAGGATCTACCTATAGTTATGCGGGCTTTGACCAATTGGTTGCAATTTCCTCGGGTATCATCCGTTACTTTCTTGCACCTGCTCAAGAAATGTTTTCTATGATGGTAGCCAAAAATCCCAATAAGGAAATCCGAGAAATAACACCAGGTGTACAGGACGAAGTAATTAAGCGTTATTCAGACAATTTTCTTCAGGGTCAGTTCGATGAAATAAGGAAAGACCAGGGAATAAAGAACTTTACATTGGAAAAGGCGGACAAACTTTATAATCTTGTAGATTCACTTGGTGAATTGTTTCATGTAATACTTGTTTCCAATGCCTCAGAACGTCGCGTGTTTTCGGTAGCCTTAACGGATAGCCCAGATGAAGAGCTCTATGAGATTTTAGACAAATGTGAACATTATGGATATATCCATAAGCGAACTATCGGTAACAAGGATGGAACGGGAAGAAATAGGATGTATGTACTTAGCAGAGTTCTCTCACCTCATTTCAAATTAGATCCAATGAGTTTTGCTGGATATAAGTTTATGGATAGTGCCACATTGAAAATTGCCTTAAAGAACAAAAGAAAGTTTTTACAGGTAATGTCAAAGGGGATAGCGCAGGATACCCCTATTCAGCCAACATTATTTGATAATCTAGATTTTGAGAGCAATGATTAAATTTATGGAGACAAAAACTCTAAATGAGTTTCATGGAAGCGATAGGCACTACGATATGCTGATATGCTGTGCAAGTTTTGAGGACAGATGCCTTGCTGTAGCATCATCAGTTAATTTGAGTACGATTGACACAGCATTGGTGTGTCGTTATTCAGGATACTCGGAATTGTCAGAAAGTAATTTAATTAAGTTACAAGAGGTATTATCAGACAAGGTGATAGATATAACATTAGACAAGGATGCGCCACTTTCAATTTATGATACTTTATACGATGCAATTTTAAGGCATCATCCCAAGTCTGTTATAATAGATATTTCCACATTTAATCGGGAGACAATATTAATAATTCTTATGCTTTTCAAGCAGGATGTATTTAAAAATATGAGTGTAACTATTGGTTATGTTCCTGCAGATGGGTATTCGGATTGTATTAAATATGGAGCTAATGAAATTTGGCTATCTAAAGGAGTCAATGCGATTCGTTCCGTATTAGGGTATGCTGGTTCATTTACTTCTTTAAAAAAAACTCTACTGATTGTATTGGTTGGATTTGAAAAGGAAAGAGCTGAGTTCCTGATTAATAGTTTTGAGGCTGACAAGCTATATTTGGGATGTGTTCCACCTCAAGAAAGTCATAATGAAGAGTTGTCAGCTATCAACAAAAAGAATTTTGACAGGTTAGTCAGTGTTGTGGGTGGATGCTGTGTGTTTGAGTTCTCGTGTCGCTATTTGCAGCAGACTTATGATGTGCTTAAGAAGATTATTGATGAGAACAAAGATAATTATAACATTATAATCAGTCCAATGAACAACAAGTTGTCAACTTTGGCCGTAGCAAATGTGGCGTTTGATTATCCTGATGTACAATTATGCTATGCATCAACAAATCAATATAACACGGGAGCCTATTCTTCTTCATCACAGAAGGTGATATTGTTTGACTATAAAATAGCTGACAATAGTTGATTTATTTATTTAGTCCGGGCCGATAGTCGGCCTATGATTTCGTTGATGCCCTATTCTAGGATTAGTGCCACAAAAGTTCCTTGGTTAACTCAAAGCAACCATTCTGACGCCGTTTCCCAAGGACGCAAGTTGGATTTTCGCATACCGAGAGGCCGTTATGGCAACTTCCACCCCCAGATATTGGCAGTGCTGAAGAACCAGGAGGAAGAGTGTGACCGTCTTGCCGGAGCCCTATACTAAGTGCCTGACCCAATCACATGTTGGAGATGTCTTCGACGAGATATACGGTGAACACTACAGCAAGTCGAGCATATTCCATATGATCCAATACATGCGCGATGAGGTTGCGGATTGGCTTGACAGGTCGCTGGAGAGTTGTTACCCAATAGTGTTCATCGACTTATTCTTGCTGCTAAGGTATAAATCCGTTTCAGATACCGAACTGATATATGATTCAATTTACGGGCATGGCATAAAAGATTGGTGATATTCACAAAAGTTTCGCCATTTCGCCATTTCGCCAAACGGGGTGTTTCTGGCGAAACACCGTCACTTCAAATACAGAAACTGCCGTCTCGGAATAACCGGAACGGCAGTTTGCATTAAGTACCGCTGCGCTTGGCCAGCGTATCATCATTTCCCTGTTTCATCGGGTTACTCTTCTTCCTCGAAGGTGGCGGTGAGCCAGACGCTGTCTTCGACTACTATGGAGCGCTCGGCAGCGGTCTCGCCGTCGGACCAGCCGGCGAAGCGGTAGCCGGCATATGGGACGGCGCGGAGGACGGCGGTATCGCCGATGTGGTAGTCACCGTCACCGGTTACCTGGCCTTCACCTTCAATCTCGACATTGACGGAAGCTTCAAGGTCGGTCTCGAAGATGGCCTGGACGCGGGTGTGGTGCGTGGGTGCGAAGACGCGCGGGTTGTCGGTGCTGCCATCGGACCAGCCCACGAAGCGGGCATCGTTGATGCTGTCGGGCTGGGCATAGACGGTCAGGTCTTCACCGGCGTTTACATGGTATTCGCCCGGCTCCGGGTCAAGGGTTCCGAGAACGGACTTGTTGACGGAGAGCTGCAGCTTGTACTGCATGAAGCTGCGCTTGAAGATGGCGTGATAGGAAGCGTTGTCCTGGACCGTTATCTGACGGGTGGCGGGAAGCCATTCGTCATCTTCCCAACGGTCGAAGTAGCAGTCATCTTCCGGAATGGCCTGAAGGGTTACTTCCTGACCTACAAGGTAGCTGCCACCGCCCTCCACGCTGCCGTTACCTGTTGGTGTGGCCTCGGTGCTGATGGTGCCAATATTGCAGAAAATCTGGCTTATGAGGCGTCTGGTTGCAGTATTGGCAGTCTGTTGGCAGGATATGGCTTTCGGTGCGTGGCATTCGGTGAAGTGAAAAACGCCGCAGAAAGGATGGCGCGGTGGAAATGGGGCGCGCCTTCGTGGAGTGACCGATAAAGCGTGAAGGAATGAAGGCCGGAAAGGGCCGATGCTGTCTGAGCGTCAGCGAGTTCATCGGCACCGGCCGAAATGACGCGCACGCCGGTCACGGAGCGTCAGGAGCGACACAGTTCCACCACGACAGCCGTGACCCGAAAGTCCATTAATGTAGGAAAGTTTGGGATAAAAGCGCTTCTGCGCTTCGTGGCGGAGGCTTCGCAAAGGTTTGGAAATGTGTTCCAATAAAAAAGGTATCGTACCTCAACAATGAAAGGGAGAAGTTTCGACTTCTCCCTTTCTCTATTGAGGTACCTGGCGGACTCGAACCGCCGTACTCGGTTTTGCAGACCGATACCTAGCCGCTCGGTCAAGGTACCCTGCTTTATTGTAGCGGGTGCAAAGGTAATGTCTTTGTTTGGGATTTGAAAGCAAACACGGGGAAAAGTTTCAAACGGAATGCGTTTTCAATCTATTCAGTCAAATTGTCGTACAAACCGGATGTTTACATGTCAAAATGTCCGGATGATGATACTGGCCGGGCAATTGCGTACTTGACCGCAGAACATCAAACAGCACATTTAATTATGCAGAACAGTCAGAACAACACACAGCCACAGAACCTGGAACAGTTCGCCATAAACCTGAACGCAAGAGCCAAGGAAGGCAAGCTGGATCCGGTGATAGGACGTGACGATGAGATAAGGCGCGTTCTCCAGATACTGAGCCGCCGCACCAAGAACAACCCTATACTTATAGGTGAGCCGGGCACAGGCAAGACAGCCATAATTGAAGGTCTTGCACAAAGGATTGTGCGCGGTGACGTTCCCGAAAACCTGAAATCCAGAACGGTATATTCGCTCGACATGGGCGCGCTGGTGGCAGGAGCAAAGTACAAGGGCGAATTCGAAGAGCGTCTGAAAGGCGTAATCAACGAAGTCATACAGTCAGACGGCAGTTTCATTCTGTTCATTGACGAAATACACACGCTTGTGGGTGCCGGTGCCGGCGAAGGCGCAATGGATGCAGCCAACATACTCAAGCCCGCACTGGCCCGCGGCGATTTGCGTGCCATCGGCGCAACTACGCTGAACGAGTACCAGAAATACTTTGAGAAAGATAAGACGCTGGAACGCCGTTTCCAGACCGTCATGATTGACGAGCCCGATGTGCAGAGCTCAATTTCCATTCTTCGCGGCCTTAAGGAACGGTATGAAAGCCACCATAAGGTGCGTATAATGGACGAAGCCGTCATAGCGGCGGTCGAGCTGTCAAACCGTTACATAACAGAACGCTTCCTGCCGGACAAGGCCATTGACCTGATGGACGAGGCTGCAGCCAAACTGCGCATGGAACGCGACTCCGTTCCCGAGGAACTTGACGAGATTTCACGCCGGCTGAAACAGCTGGAAATTGAACGTGCCGCCATAAAGCGCGAAAACGACAAGGTCAAGCTGGAACAGCTGAACGGTGAAATTGCCGGCCTGCAGAACCGCGAAAAGGACATGCGCGGCAAATGGGAAGCCGAAAAGAATCTTGTACTGAAAATACAGCAGGACAAGCAGACCATAGAGCAGCTCAAGATACAGGCCGACAACGCCGAACGCGAAGGCGACTACGGCCGTGTGGCCGAAATCAGGTACGGCAAGCTCAAGGAACTGGAGGCCGACATTGAGAAAATACAGCAGGAGCTTCACTCGCAGCAGGGCGACAGCGCAATGGTCAAGGAGGAAGTCACTGCCGACGACATTGCCGAAGTGGTATCGCGCTGGACCGGAATACCTGTCAGCCGCATGCTGGAAAGCGAGCGTGAGAAGCTGCTTCACCTTGAAGAGGAACTGCACAGAAGAGTCATAGGCCAGCAGCAGGCCATAGCCGCCGTAGCGAACGCCGTACGCCGCAGCCGCGCCGGTCTGCAGGACCCCAAACGTCCCATCGGCAGTTTCATCTTCCTTGGCACTACGGGTGTAGGCAAGACTGAACTGGCAAAGGCTCTGGCCGAATATCTGTTCAACGACGAGAAGCTCATGACCAGAATAGACATGAGCGAGTATCAGGAGAAGTTCTCGGTGACCCGTCTCATTGGAGCGCCTCCCGGATATGTGGGTTATGACGAAGGCGGGCAGCTGACCGAAGCGGTACGCCGCAAGCCCTACTCTGTCATTCTGTTCGACGAAATCGAGAAAGCCCACCCCGACGTTTTCAACGTGCTGCTTCAGGTGCTTGACGACGGCCGTCTGACCGACAACAAGGGTCGCACGGTCAACTTCAAGAACACCATAATCATAATGACCAGCAATCTGGGAAGCGAATACATACGCCAGCAGTCAGCTAAACTTAGCGGCAATCCCGATATGGATCGAAACAAATGGCTGGACGAAACCGGCAAGCATCTGTTTGAGATGCTCAAGCAGACCATACGGCCCGAGTTCCTGAACAGGATTGACGAGACCATTGTCTTCACTCCCCTGTCACAGTCCGAAATAGAGCAGATTGTCAGGCTGCAGGCCAACGGTGTATGCTCCATGCTGCGCGAGAACGGCATTTCCCTGAGGGTCGATGACAGTGCGGTAAAACTCATTGCACAGGCAGGCTTCGATCCGGAATTCGGTGCGCGGCCTGTAAAGCGCGCGCTCCAGACCATGCTCCTGGACCAGCTTTCGACGATGATTCTTTCGGGGAAGGTGGACAGCAGCCGCAGCCTGACGGCATTCGAAGGTCCCGACGGTCAGATTCTGTTCGGTTGACGGCATCTTTCCGTCATCGGGACCCCTCCCGAATGGAAATTTGTTTAACTTTGCGTCTGCCAATTCCGGCACGCAACAGAAATGACCGCAAAAGCTCTGATAACTTCAATGCGCCTGCGCACCCTGCCCCTTTCGACAGCGGGCATCATGCTGGGCATTATGCTGGCCGTCAGGGACAATGACGTTCCATGGCATGTCATCCTGTTCACCGTACTCACGACAATATCGCTGCAGATACTCAGCAACATGTCCAACGAACTGGGCGACTATCTGAGCGGGACCGACGGCAACGGCCGTCAGGGTCCTGCATACAGCATGGAAAGCGGAGCGCTGACCGAAGACGAGATGCGCAGCGCCATACGCATAATGGTCCTTGTGTGCATGATTTCCGGCCTTGCCATGATACGCAGTTCTTTCGGAACGGTGTTCTGCATTGCAGGCGAAAGCCTGGTCGTTCTTGGCGGACTGGCAATATGGGCCGCCATGCATTACACGCTTGGCAAGCACCCGTACGGATACATGGGACTTGGCGACCTTTTCGTGTTCCTGTTCTTCGGGCTTGTACCGGTCATGGGCGGCTATTTCGTATCGGCCCACACCATTGACTGGCTTACCGTGCTGCCGGCATCGACCATCGGCCTGTTCAGCGTCGGCGTCCTGAATGTGAACAACATGCGCGACATGGAGTCCGATGCAAAAACGCGCGTCACGGTTCCGCTGCTCATCGGCCTGAGACGCGCCCGCATATACCACACGATACTCATTGTCACAGGATGGATGCTTTTGCCTGCCTACACCATAATTTCAGGCGGTTCGGTGTTTTCATACCTGTATCTGATAACACTTCCACTATACATAAAGCATCTATGCTGCATTTGGAAACTGCCGCAGGACAAGCTTGACCCGATGCTGCCCATGCTTGTCATATCGACTTTCGGTCTGAGTCTTCTGGCCGGATTCGGTAATCTTATTTGAACACATGCCACAGAAAGAAACCATACGCAACCTGTTCGACGACATAGCTCCCGGCTATGACAGATTCAACCATGTCTCGTCGTTTCAGGCCGACAGAAGATGGAGACGCAAGGCCGTCGAAGCGATAGTTGACACAACGCAGCCAATCAAGGTCCTTGACGTTGCCACAGGAACGGCCGATTTTGCAATTGACATTGCCAAAAAGGCCGATGCCGGTTCACAGGTCATCGGTATCGACCTGTCGCAGGGCATGCTTGACATAGGCCTGGAAAAAGTTGTCAGGACCGGCCTTGACATTGTTCTCAAACAGGGGGATGCTGAAAATCTGGAGTTTCCGGATGCAAGTTTTGACCGTGTTTCAGTGGCATTCGGTGTACGCAACTTTGAGAATCTGGATAAGGGACTGCGTGAAATGCTGCGTGTGCTCAAACCCGGCGGAAAACTTATTATCCTTGAACTGTCGTATCCCAGGAATCCAATTGTCAGATGGTTCTACAAACTGTACGCATTCAGGATTCTTCCATTGATAGGCAGATCGATAACCGGCAATGAGCAGGCATTCAGGTATCTGCCGGCATCAATACTCAAGTTTCCCCTACCCGAACGCTTCATTCCGATGCTCAAGGAAGCGGGATTCCAGACCGTCACGCACAGACAGTTCATGTTCGGAGCGTGCAGAATGTACACATCGGCCAAATAACACAAATCTATATGACAGACAGCAGGTTTTTCACGTTTGCAGCGCTTGCCCTATCGTCGGCATTCATCACATCGTGCCACAAAGACGACGACAACGTAATTACGATGGACGAAGTATCCAGAGGTATTGTAAAAGTCATGACAGTTCAGGGAAAAGACACCATTTATGTCGATGCCGTGGATCTTGGACTGCCCAGCGAACTGCTATGGGCCACATGCAATATTGGAGCCAACCAGCCGCATGAGAACGGCAGTTTCTACGCTTGGGGCGAGACAGCGCCAAAGGACAATTACAATTGGGCTACCTACAAGCATTGCATTGATGATGACTGGAGTTTCATCAAATACATAAAGGATGCCCCCAACGGACAGAAACAGGAAAGGCTGGCTCAGGGTTATGACTGCGACAACAAGACACAATTGGACAAGACCGACGATGCCGCAACCGCAAACTACGGCAAAAACTGGTTCATGCCGACGCAGAGGGATTTTGACGAGCTAAATTTCAGGACCAGCAAAAGATACGGTACACTTAATGGGGTTCCAGGCATACTGCTGACCAGCAATATGCCCGGTTATCAGGACCGCAGTATATTTTTTCCACTGTCCGGAAGAAAAGACTACGAGAAGCATCTGAACGCCGGCAAATACGGTTTTTACTGGTCATCGACATTAGAAGGCAACACGACAGCCTATATACTGTGGCTTGACTACAATGTCGAGGTCCCCAACATAACTGCTACCGATTCCCGGGAACGCAACATAGGTTTGCCCATACGTCCGATAACATACAAATGAAAAAAGGGACCGGCACTATACCGGTCCCTTTCTGTTTGAATATTGCAGGTGTATTTATCGTCTTGGTCTTTCTTCGGCTACACGGACAGCAATTGCACGGCCCGCAACTTCTTTTCCGTTAAGGCCTTCGATGGCAGCCTTGGCAGCTTCATCATCAGCCATTTCAACGAAACCGAAACCGCGTGAACGATGTGTTTCACGGTCAGTGATAATTCTTGCTGATGATACTTCACCAAACTGGCTGAATGCATCGGCCAGTTCTGATTCCTGCATACGGAAACTCAGATTGCTAACAAACAGGTTCATAAATGTGTTTAGGTTTGAAATTGTTAAAAGTTGTTCGCAAATGTATACCAAAAATCAATTCTGCAACATCCTATTGTCTTTTTTTTCGTTGTGCGTGGCAAAAAAAATGGTATTTTTGCAGATTGAATGTTTCAAAAGGTATTTTAAGGGGAAATGATAGAAAAGCACCTGGTTCTTGAAGATGCGGATCCTGCGGTATTTTATGGCGCAGGAAATGCCAATCTACAGCTTCTCAAGGCGCTGTTTCCCAAAGTCCGCATAGTTGCACGCGGCAATGTTCTCAAGATTATGGGCGAAGACAGCGAGACGTCGCGTTTCGAACAGGCAGTCCTGAGAATTGAAAAATACTGCTCGCAGTTCAACTCGCTTTCTGAAGAGAATGTCGTCGACCTGGTGAACGGCCAGGACCCGCAGGGTGAAAAGACATCGGACGTGATTCTTTTCGGCATTTCCGGCCGCCCCATCCTGCCCCGCACCGAAAACCAGAAGAAACTGGTTTCAGACTATTCCAGTCATGACATGCTGCTGGCTGTAGGTCCTGCCGGTTCGGGCAAGACATACACGGCCATTGCGCTTGCAGTCCGTGCGCTCAAGAACAAGGAGGTAAAGCGTATTGTGCTATGCCGCCCCGCAGTCGAGGCCGGCGAGAAGCTGGGATTCCTGCCCGGCGACATGCGCGAGAAGATTGACCCGTACCTCCAGCCCCTGTACGACGCCCTTCAGGACATGATTCCGGGGGCCAAGCTCAAGGAACTCATGGATATGGGCACCATACAGATTGCACCCTTGGCATTCATGCGCGGACGCACTCTGAACGATGCCGTGGTCATTCTTGACGAGGCACAGAACACCACCCCGCAGCAAATCAAGATGTTCCTTACCCGCATGGGCTGGAACACCAAGATGATAGTCACGGGCGACCTTACACAGATTGACCTTCCGCCCACCCAGATTTCAGGTCTGGTTCAGGCTCTGGAAGTCCTTGGAGACATTGAAGGCGTGTCGATAATACGCATGACCAAGAAGGATATTGTGCGCCACAAGCTGGTGACCCGCATAGTCGAGGCCTATGACCGTTATGACGAGACCCATAAGGAAAAGGAAAGAAAACCATATAAATCAAAAGACAATGAGCAAAGCATTGACCGGAACTGATTTCAAGTTCAAAGGACAGAAGAGCGTTTACCACGGCAAGGTCCGTGACGTGTACAACATTGATGACGACCTCATGGTAATGGTTGCCACAGACCGCATATCGGCCTTTGACGTCATTCTTCCGAAAGGCATTCCTTTCAAGGGCCAGGTTCTGAACCAGATTGCAGCCGGTTTCCTTGACAAGACAGCCGACATCTGCCCCAACTGGAAACTTGCAACTCCGGACCCCATGGTTACAGTAGGTCTGAAGTGCGAAGGCTTCCGCGTCGAGATGATTATCCGCGGCTATCTGACCGGTTCCGCATGGCGTGACTACAAGAACGGCTGCCGCATGCTTTGCGGAAACGTGCTTCCCGAAGGCATGAAGGAGAACCAGAAATTCCCCGAGCCGATAATCACTCCTACCACCAAGGCCGAAGAGGGTCACGACGAGAACATCTCGAAGGAGGAAATCATCGCCCAGGGTCTGGTAAGCAAGGAAGACTACGAGGTAATGGAGAAATACACCCGTGCACTCTTCCAGCGCGGCACCGAGATTGCCGCTCAGAAGGGACTCATTCTGGTTGACACCAAATACGAGTTCGGCAAGCGCGACGGCAAGGTTTATCTGATTGACGAGATTCACACTCCCGACTCGTCACGTTACTTCTACGCCGACGGCTACAAGGAGAAGTTCGAAAAGGGCGAAGCCCAGAAGCAGCTCTCAAAGGAATTCGTACGCCAGTGGCTCATTGGGCACAACTTCATGAACCAGCCCGGTCAGGTGATGCCCGAAATTACCGACGAATATGCCGACAGCGTTTCGGAGCGTTACATTGAACTGTACGAGCACATTACAGGCAGCAAGTTCCAGAAGGCTACGGCCGACGACCTTGCAGCACGTATTGAAAAGAACGTAACTGACTGGCTGGCAAAGCGCTGATCATGGGAGGAATGTGGGTCTTCATTGTAATCTTCCTGGGATTGGCCATCTTCAAGAAGGTTTCCAAGTCGATGGATGTGTTTTCCGATGACTTTCCGCCTGTCGGGAACGACAGCGGCAGTTCACAAGCTGAAGGACAGGACGTTCAGGCTGAAGTGCAGGACGTTCAGTCAAAGGAAGAGCATGTCCGTCCGGAGGTCCGGAATGTCCAATCGTCCGATACCGTAATTGAAAAGCCTTCAGAACAGCCGCAGCCGGCTCCGAAGGCCGTTTCATCGGCACAGCGTCTGTTCGGACTTATTGGAAAGCCGCTGGGACATTCCAAATCGGAACAGCTGTTCAAGGACAAGTTCAAGCGGGAACATATCAACGCCGATTATTGCAATTTCGAACTTGAAAGCATAGAAGACCTTCCCGGAATAATTTCAGCCAACCCGAATCTGTGCGGTTTCAATGTCACCATCCCGTACAAGGAGGCAGTGATTCCGTATATGGACGAACTGGACGAATCGGCAAGTGCTGTCGGCGCCGTCAATGCCGTAAAAGTCATACGGAATGGCGAATCGGCAAGGCTTGTCGGCTACAATACAGACTGCATAGGATTCATGGAATCCATAAAGGAGCATGTCGGTGACCGCAAGAAGGCCCTCATTCTTGGAACAGGCGGTGTGTCAAAGGCCGTAAAGCACGCTTTTGACCTGCTTGGAATTGAAAGCCGCTATGTGTCACGCAGTTCCTCTTTTGACATTCTGGGATATTACGAACTGTCTCCGTCAATCCTTGACGAATACACTGTCATTGTGAACTGCACTCCGGTTGGAATGCACCCGAACGATGACCAGTGTCCTGACATACCCTATTCTTTCCTTTCGGCGGAACATCTGGTATACGATGTCATATACAACCCGCAGGAAACGCTGTTCATGAAGAAGAGCATGGAATACGGTGCGACTGCCATTGGTGGAGAAAAAATGTTTGAACTTCAAGCCGCTGCCAGCTGGAACATCTGGAACGGACAGGATTAAAAATAACCTACATAATGAACGAACGTTACATGCTTCGCGGTGTATCGGCCTCAAAGGAGGACGTGCATAACGCTATCAAGAACATTGACAAGGGTATTTTTCCAAAGGCATTCTGCAAGATAATACCCGACATTCTGGGCGGTGACCCCGAGTACTGCAACATAATGCACGCCGACGGTGCAGGCACCAAATCATCGCTGGCATACGCCTACTGGAAGGAAACAGGCGACCTGTCAGTCTGGAAAGGCATTGCACAGGACGCACTGATAATGAACATAGACGACCTGCTTTGCGTAGGTGCAGTTGACGGAATCCTTGTCAGCTCCACAATAGGCCGCAACAAGAACCTTGTTCCGGGCGAAGTGATAAGCGCAATAATAAACGGTACCGACGAACTGCTGGCCGAGCTCCGCGAAATGGGCGTTGGCGCGTATGCCACAGGCGGCGAGACGGCCGATGTGGGCGACCTTGTCCGCACCATCATAGTTGACAGCACGGTGACCTGCCGCATGAAGCGCAGCGACGTAATTGACAACGGCAACATACGTCCGGGTGACGTGATTGTAGGTCTTGCATCGTACGGCCAGGCTACATACGAAAAGGAATACAACGGCGGCATGGGCAGCAACGGCCTGACCAGCGCACGTCATGACGTGTTCTGCAAGGATGTTGCAAAGAAGTACCCCGAAACATACGACCATGCCGTACCCGAAGATCTGGTTTATTCAGGCGGCCTGAAACTGACCGACAGCGTTGAAGGTTCGCCCATCGATGCCGGCAAGTTGGTTCTCTCGCCCACCCGCACATACGCTCCGGTAGTAAAGAAGCTGCTCGATGCGCTGCGTCCGCAGATTCACGGCATGATTCACTGCTCAGGCGGTGCCCAGACCAAGATTCTGCACTTTGTCGAGAATGTCCACGTAATCAAGGACAACCTGTTCCCCGTTCCACCGCTTTTCCGCACCATACAGCAGCAGAGCGGCACCGACTGGAAGGAAATGTACAAGGTGTTCAACAGCGGCCACCGCTTCGAGGTCTATCTGCCCCAGGAATATGCACAGCAGGTAATTGCCATAAGCGAGAGCTTCGGCATCCCGGCTCAGATCATCGGCCGCATAGAGGCATCGGACCACACACACCTTACAATAAACAGCGAATTCGGCACTTTCGAGTACTGATTTCTCACAGGTCCCAGCCTCAGGCGCTTCCGCTATGCAGATAATGTTCGCGCCCATGCAGGGCTACACCGATGTGGTTTATCGCAGTGCGCATGCCAGTCTGGCAGGCGGGGTTGACTGCTATTTTTCACCGTTCATACGTATTGAAAAGGGACAGGTGCGCGGGCGTGATGTGCGTGACATTGAATCGGACAGCAATGTCGTTCCTCAGATTATTGTGAATGGTCCCGATGAGCTGGACCGTCTCAGCGACATGATCTGCGAAAGAGGATTCTCCCGTATTGACATAAATATGGGCTGTCCCCACCCGCCACAGATGAATCACGGACGCGGAGCTGGTCTGCTGCCTTTCCCGGACAGGGTTGCGGGGATAATGGATAGAGTCAAAGCGCGTCCCGAGACATCGTACTCTGTAAAGATGCGTCTCGGAATGCATTCACCCGACGAATGTCTGGCACTGCTGCCAATACTGAACGACACGCCTCTGAAACATGTCACCGTCCACGCACGCACGGCAAGACAGATGTACCGCGGAGAAACGCAGATGGATGCATTCCGGATATTTCTGGAACAGTCTGTCAATCCGGTCATATACAACGGTGCCATTGCCGGTGTTCAGGACATAAAGGACATTGAAAGCCGGTTTCCAAAAGTCTGCGGCGTTATGATAGGACAAGGACTGCTGGCACGTCCCTGCCTGGCCGCCGAATACCGGACCGGCACGACCTGGCCGCAGCAGCGCGTGGAGAATCTTGTCTGGCAGATTCATGACCGCATATTCAATCATGCCAGACAGACCCTGCAGGGCGACAGCCAGATCCTGTCCCGGATGCAGGCTTTCTGGCAACCCCTTGAGAACACAATTCCACGCAAGCTCTGGAAACAGCTCACAAAAACCGGCAGTCTGAAAAACTACGAGTCCCTGTCCTGCCGACCCGGCATGACAAGTTCAGAAACATTTCATACTTTTGCAGAGCTATGAGGAAACTGTTATTATTGCTGGCGGCATCACTGATTATGGCCGGATGCCAGTCTGACGCTTCCAGACAGACCCAGCCTGTCAGGCACATCATTCTATGGACATTGAACGACTCTTTGGACAGCAACAGCAAGGAGGCTCTCATCAGGACATCGTGCATGGGCTTCTACACATTACAGGACAAGATTCCGGGAATCATCAGTATGAGTGCAGTCTATGAAGGCAGGCTCCCGTCATCAAACTGTGACTTCATGTTTGACATAGTTTTTGAAAGCGAAGATGCCCTCAAAGCTTTCTCCCAGCATCCGGAACACCTGAAACAGGCATCGGCACTGAAGCCGTTCATCAAATCCAGAGCATGCCTTGACTGTTCTGTACAACAATAGAATACGGTTGTCTGCGCTTATTTTCCATAAAAATGTGATGTCGGACTGGAAAACTTGATTATCTTTGCCGCGTCTTGTTCCGATGTCCCTTTCCGGGGAATAGGATCAAAAGGGAATCAGGTGAGAATCCTGGACAGTCCCGCTGCTGTAAGCTCATGATAATCTGTCCAATCTTTGGTCACTGCCGGTAACGGTGGGAAGGCCGGACAGGAAAGAGCAAGTCAGAAGACCTGCAAGACAAGGAATTTTGCCGGAACAATTCTCGAGGAAAGAATTTCAGGCCTTGCAGCAAAGCATCAAGCCCATTTTTTTTGCACTCATTGTTGTTCCAGCTACTGCCGGGGTTCAGTAACTTTAATTTATAACAACAATGAAAAGAACGAAAATCGTATTGTTTGCAGCCCTTTTAATGGGACTTGCATTGGTATCATGTGAAAAAGAGAATCCTGAAGTCCAGTCATGGACCCTTGACGCCAATGGTCTGCTGACCGGAGAGAACTCATATTTCGTGGGTACCGACACAAGCAATGTATCAGGTTATTACTATGTCCAGGACCTGACGATAGGCAATTTCGTTTTGTCACACTCATGGAGCGATTACGGATTCGGAGAAGGCTTCACCTATACCAACTGCACAGACAGCGCAACGCCGGGATACACCAACCTGTCGGCCATTACAGCGGACGGAGTCGGCGGCAGCACCTATTTCGTTGCCAATGCAGGTGAATTCAGCACAACGCCGGCAATGATTTCATTCGCTGACGGCAAATCATACAGACCGCTTGAATGCTATGTGACGAATTCGACATACGCATATCTTGCAATGAAAGACGGCAATCCGGGATATGGCACGCTTGACCCGTTCAAGCAGGGTGACTGGTTCAAGCTTATCATTACAGGATATGATGGAGATAATGTGACAGGCAAAGTGACGTTTTATCTTGCATCGGGCACCGATATTGTCAGCACCTGGGAAAAGATTGACCTTTCAAGGCTCGGCAACGTTACAAGAATGGTATTCAACCTTGAGTCATCGGACGTCGACCCCATTTTCGGAATGAACACCCCGTCATATTTCTGTCTTGACAAGCTCAAGGTAAGCGAATGATGTCATCGGCAAAAAGAATTGCAATAACTGGTTTGATTGCAGCCGGCACCCTGTACCTTCCCGCTAAGGTGCAGGGCCGGTCCACTTCTGACAGCATTCTTTCTGCCGACATTCAGGAAATACACATCAATGCCGACCATACGCACGGAGCCGTGGCGGTAAGCACGGAAAAGACGGCCGATGCCAAGTTCATGCAGGCAACCGGAGCCATGCAGGTATCGGACGCGGTCAAATTCTTCAGCGGTGCCACAGTGAAGGACTACGGCGGCATAGGAGGGCTCAAGACAGTGTCCGTACGCGGTCTGGGAGCCAGTCACACAGCAGTGGCATACGATGGTGTCATAATAACCGACAGTCAGACAGGACAGACCGATTTGGGCCGTTTTTCTGCCGGTCAGACTGAATCGGTCCGTCTGGTAAGCGG
The DNA here is from genome assembly GCA_045640885.1 of Bacteroidaceae bacterium. Classification (GTDB taxonomy): domain Bacteria; phylum Bacteroidota; class Bacteroidia; order Bacteroidales; family Bacteroidaceae; genus Colenecus. Next base: position 17,678 of record JAZUFX010000018.1, read on the forward strand.
TCCCGACAATGACATGCTGCAGACTGCTTCAATGGCGGCCCAGGCCGCTGCCGTCAACATGGAGGGCCACAGGCCACAGCTTGACGGGCAGGATTTCAAGGGCAACGTGCAGCTCAAGTACGGCAGTTTCGGCACCATAGGAGCTCAGGCCAGTTCCGATTTCAAGGTCAGCGGAAACACCGGGGGAACGGCAAGCGTGGAATGGCTCCAGGCTGACGGCGACTACCCCTACATTCAGAATAACGGCAGCAGTTCAAAGTCAATGTACAGGAGCAACTCCGACATTGCCAGACTGCGTGCCGAAGCCGCGCTCTACCGTGGTGGCGGCAGTTCCGACTTTTCATTGCGCGCCTACTGGTTCCAGTCAGCGCAGGGACTGCCGGCCAATATTCTGTACAACGAGAATGCAGCCAGGGAAAGAATGTGGAACCGCAACGGCTTTGTCCAGTCAACGCTGCGCAACGCCATATCGGAACGTCTTACAGTTCAGATGAATGCCAAATACGGCGTATCCTGGACCAGATATCTGGACCCGGACGTGAACAGCAGCGCAGGCTTCACCGACAACCGCTACACCGAGCAGGAATGCTACCTGTCGGGGGGCGTCATGTACCGTCTGTCTGACTGCATCAGCGCATCGGCGGCAGTTGACGGCCGTCTGTCAGACCTAGAAGGAGTGCAGGCACGCCCCACCCGCTTCACCCTGAACAGTTCGGCAGCTCTGAAATACGCGACCGGACGGATTGTACTGACCGGACGCATGAACCATATCTATACCACGGAACATACCTGGCAGCAGACGGCGGCAGACGGCATCAGCCATCTGTCACCCGCTGCAGGTGCAAACGTACTGATCTGGCCTGCGCTCGGCCTTCACCTCAGGGCATCGTACGCAAACACGTTGCGTCTGCCCTCCTTCAATGACCTGTACTTCGAGCAGGTGGGCCGACGCGACCTGAAGCCCGAACGCGCATCGGTCACATCGGCCGGTCTCATAATGGAAAAGGAAACCGGGAAATGCAGCGTCTCCATATATGCCGATGCATACGACAGCCATGTACACGACCGCATCATGGCCGTACCGGGCAAGAACACTGCCGTCTGGATGATGAAGAACATAGGTCTGGTGACCACCCACGGTCTGGAGACCGGAATCGAGGTTTCATGCAAAGACATGGCGGTCAGACCGGGAATCATGATGTCGTACACATACCAGCGCGCGATGGACAAGTCGGAGGAAGGCGGTACCACATGGAACCATCAGCTCCCCTACACCCCACGGCATTCGGCATCGGGAGTGCTGCTTTTGGAGACAGCTTTCGTCACGGCAAGCCTCAACGTCATATACAGCGGAAAGTACTACTGCAACGCATACAACGGTCCCGAATATGCCATGCCTTCATATTACGAGGCAGGCTGTTCGCTATGGAGGAACATGAGCCTGGGACGGAGCCGGCTGTGCGTAAAGGCCGAATGCATAAACCTTACAGACAGCCGTTACGAGCTTGTACGCAACTACCCTATGCCAGGGCGGCAGTTCAGATTCACAGCAGCATTGGAACTATGAAGAAAAGATTCTGTATTCCGGCATTTCTGCTCATGCTTGCATCATGCGACCCAGAGCCGCTGCTCATTCAGAAAAACGGACCTGCTGTCGATAACAGCCACGAAGGCATGTTCATACTGTCCGAGGGCCTGTTCAACCAGAACAACAGCACGCTGGCATGGCACGATTTCAGGACCGGCAGGACGGACAGCTGGCAAAGCCGCCAGGGACAGTCATTCGACTGCTTTGAAAAAGCCAACGGCCGACGCCTTGGCGATACCGCCAACGACATGCTGATGTACGGCAGCCGTCTGTACGTTGCAGTATCGGAATCGGGAACCGTTGAAATCATAGACCCGTCAGCCTGTCTGTCATTGAAACAGATCAATATGCCCGAAGCGCAGCCGCGGGCATTGGCGGCATACGGAAGCAGCATATACGTATGCTGCTATGACGGCACGGTTGCCCGCATCGACACCCTTACGATGACAGTCACCGGCACTGTGCACGTCGGACGCAACCCCGACGGGATATGCTGTACGGCAGGCAAGCTGTATGTATCAAACTCCGGCGGTCTTGACTATAATGACCCTGACAGCACGGTATCGGTCATCAGCCTTGATACGTTCACCGAAACGAAACGCATTGCGGTACGGCAGAATCCCGGTCGTATCTGCACCGACGGCACCAGCGTTTTTGTGGTTTCACGCGGACTTTTCGACTATACTGAAAACAACTATGACTGCCGGTTGCACAGAATTGACGTCCAGTCAGACATCATGACCGAAACATACGATACGCCTGTACTGAATATGGATATTGCAGGCTCGACAGCATGGCTCTATGCATACGGAAGCGGCAACATCATGGTCATGGAAACAGCCACAGGCCTCATAACCGACAGTTGTTTCATAAAGGACGGCACACGTCTGGAACAGCCATACGGAATAACGGCCGATGCTCAATCCGGCAAGGTGTTCATTTGCGATGCTGCCGACTATGTCACCCCCGGAAGCGTTCTGTGCTTTGACAGCCAGGGCTATCTTGAATACCGCATTGACGGCATTGGGATAAACCCTAACACAATACAGTTCTACGATGCAGCCGTCAGGCCCGACACCAACCCGACAGATGCCTTGAAAGGCCACATTTCCAAAGTATTCGAATACCGCCCCGCCCCAGGTCAGTTCGTGAATGTATTGCCACAATATGCGGAAGGCGACAATGACAGCATTATGGCTGCAAAATGTCTCACACTGCTGCGCGGCAACGGCATGATAACGCTTGGCGGATTCGGCGGATACATCACGGCCGGATTCGACGAACCGGTAATGAACGTTGAAGGTTATGATTTTGAAATTGACGGCAATGCAATAGCAGGCAATGCAGAGCCGGGTGTAGTTTGGATAAGTGCCGACGACAACGGAAACGGTCTGCCCGATGATGAATGGTTCCAGATAGCCGGTTCGGAATACCGGAAATCGGTCATGGATTATACCGTCGGCTACAGAAAACAGGACGGCGACATTCCTTGGTCAGGTAATGACGGTAAGAACGGCATGATTTACCATAACAGTTTCCACGCCCAGCCATACTGGCCTTTATGGTATGACTGTGACAGCATATCGTTCTGTGCCACATTGCTTCCGGACAACATAAGCGAAGACAATGGCACTTGGGTAATGTCATCGTTCGATTACGGATATGCCGACAACCTTCCGAACAGGAGCATCGGCTGCAAGTTCGATATTTCCTGGGCCGTAGGAATCGATGGAACGACGGCCGGCCTGGACCGTCTGGACTTTATCAGAATCCAAAGCGGAGTGATTGGCTGCAACATGACAACCGGCGAGGTTTCCAGCGAAATCACATCAGTTTTCAATCTAAACCCATAAAATGGCGGAGGTTCCTTTGCCTTGGTGTGAAAAATGTATATTTTTACGCACCCAAACATAATTACTATGGCAAAGCATTTTATATTGAAAACTGCCGCTCTTCTTTGCGGCACAGTTCTGTTGCTTGGATGCAGCGGTGACACAGCACCCGGAATCGAAGTGCCCACGGAGCCAGAAGGACCGCGTATTGCATACCTTAGCCTGGAAGAACAGCAGCGACTTCTGTCAAGTTCATCGGACAAGGTGCTGGAACTGATGGACAACAGCAAGACACAGGCATTCATCAATTATCTGAATGATAACAACACGTATCAGCTGGACGTTGTAAAACTGATTTCCAGCATAACATTGTGCAGCAAGCCCTACTTTGGGTATCTGATAGGCCAATATGCGGCACTCGCCAAAAGTCTGGAAAGCGGCCCGGTCAAGGGCAGTGCCTTGAACTTCAGCATCGACTTCGATCTTGAGCCGAAAGGTATATCAAGCATGATTACAGATGTTTCTGCAGGCAAGAACAAGCACACAGCGAACCTGAAACTAGGCGGCAAGACCACATCGGTCATATATTCCATAAGTGACCAGGCTGTCAAGATCAACGATGATCTGCAGCTTCCGAAAAAAATAGACTGGGAACTTCAGCACCAGGGAAACTTCCTGTTCAGCATCAATGGCATAATCAACAAATTCGACCTGACATCGGCCAGTACGATGATTGACATTCAGCTGACCGGCAAAATGGAAAACGTCAAAAACCTGATAACGCTGAAACTTGAAAGAAAGACCGGTCTGCACGCAGGTTTCACAACCACCAGCGGCGACAAGACACTGCTTGGCTTCAAATTCGACATCAACACCGATCTGACAGGTGTCGATGAATTCGACTGGTACAGCCTTGTTACCTGGCTGATCAATACGGAACACAAGACCATTGAATTCAGCACTACCCTCATGGATGGAGAAGTGACTTCATGCGCCAGAACCGTTGACCCGTTCACCAACGATGAAAAAGCCCTTATGTGCGGTGTTGTTGACGACATCAAGGAAGACAGCATCATAAATGCCGAGCGCCTTAACATCATCTTTGATCACATGATTCCGTACACTACACAGAATATCTATTTTCAAGGCATTGAAAATTCACAGGCCAGTGTCGGCATGCTGACCAAAGCGCAGATTGAATCTCTTGACTACGACAAACTGATGGCCGATGCCAGACGTCTTGATGCCTTTATTGACACCCTCAAGAATTCAGGACTGACAGAACTGCCAGGCGCACTTGAATCAGACACTACACTGATTGATGCACTTTCTGAAGACATTGACATGATTGACAGCATGCTCTATGAACTACCTGTTGTAATCCATGCCGAAAACGTTGAAAATGATGACACCATCAATATCACGAAATACTGGGAGAACAACGGCATTGACAGAGTGAAAGACCGCTACAAGTCCATGACATTAAGCGTTATCGAGCCTTTCACCAACAGGGAAACACCGCTGATTGCCAATCAGGATGCCCTGACACAAATAATCGATTTTCTTGGGACACTCCTGAAATAACTTGTCAGCAATATATGGAACGGTGCCCAAAAGCCGAGCAATCGATTCGGTTTTTGGGCATCATTTTAGTATCTTTGCGACTGAATTGAAAATCCATTCCAATGTCACCGGCGCAAATGCTTGAAAAGCTTGACGGGCTGGAAGCCCGTTTTCAGGAAGTGAGTCTGCTCATAACCGACCCGGCTGTAATTGCCGACATGAAACGCTTCGTCAAGCTGAATCGCGAATACAAGGATCTGGAACTTATTTCAAACGCACGAAGAAGGTATATTTCGCTTCAGGACAACATTGCGCAGGCACATGAACTGATTGCCACGGAACAGGACCAGGAAATGCGCCAGATGGCGCGTGAGGAACTGGCCGATTCCCAGCAGCAGCTGGAACAGCTTGAAGAGGAAATCAAACTCATGCTGGTTCCTGCCGACCCGCAGGATGCCAAGGACGTGGTTATGGAAATACGCGGTGGTACAGGCGGCGATGAAGCTGCACTGTTCGCCGGTGACCTGTACCGCATGTACACCAAGTACTGCGAAATGAAAGGTTGGAAGACAGCCGTTTCGTCATGTTCGGAAGGTGCTGCCGGCGGGTTCAAAGAAATCATTTTCACCATATCGGGCGAAAAGGTATATGGCACTCTGAAATACGAATCGGGCGTTCATCGTGTACAGCGTGTCCCTGTAACTGAGACGCAGGGACGCATACACACATCGGCCGCAACCGTTGCCGTTCTGCCGGAAGCCGATGCCTTGGAAGTTGAAATAAACGAAGGCGAGATAAAATGGGACACATTCCGAAGTTCCGGAGCAGGCGGTCAGAACGTAAATAAGGTTGAATCAGGTGTAAGACTGCGCTACAACTGGAAAAATCCGGTAACAGGTACAGTCGAGGAAATTCTGATTGAGTGCACCGAAACCCGTGACCAGCCAAAGAACAAGGAACGCGCCCTTTCCAGACTGCGCACCATGATATATGACCGGGAACACCAGAAATATGTCGATGACATAGCCGCCAGACGCAAGACAATGGTATCGACAGGTGACCGCTCGGCCAAGATACGCACCTATAACTTTCCGCAGGGACGCATCACCGACCATCGCATCAACTACACCATCTATAATCTGCCGGCATTCATGGACGGAGGCATTCAGGATTGTATAGACCAGCTTACAATTGCCGAGAATGCAGAAAGGATGAAAGAAAGTGAATTGTAAATAATTTTCATATAAATACAAAGTCGTATGACAAGAGAAGAACTTTACTCGAACATAATGCGCAAGCGCAGTTTCCTGTGTGTCGGACTTGACACTGACATCAGGAAGATACCGGCTCACCTGCTTACTCTCGATGACCCGGTATTTGAATTTAACAAGGCCATCGTTGACGCTACCGCGCCTTTCGCAATTGCTTACAAACCCAATCTTGCTTTCTACGAGGGAGCCGGACTGAAAGGAATGCAGTCACTGTACAGAACCATTGACTACATACGCAGAAATTATCCTGATCAGTTCATAATCGCCGATGCGAAACGCGGAGACATAGGCAATACAGCCGCACTTTACGCACGCTGTTTCTTTGAGGAAATGGATGTCGATTCAGTTACCGTCGCTCCGTATATGGGCCAGGACAGTGTGGCCCCGTTCCTTGGCTTTGACGGCAAGTGGGTTATTCTTCTGGCATTGACCAGCAACAAGGGAGCGCAGGATTTCCAGTACATTCAGGATCCCGAAGGACGCCCTTTGTTCAAGAACGTTCTCGAGCGCTCTCTTGAATGGGGCGGCAATGCAGACAACATGATGTATGTTGTTGGTGCCACCCGTGCAGAAATGCTTACCGAAATACGTTCAACGGTTCCAGACAGTTTTCTTCTGGTACCCGGTATTGGTGCTCAGGGCGGCAGTCTGGCCGATGTATGCAAGTACGGCATGAACAGCAAGTGCGGACTTATTGTCAACAGCAGCCGCGCCATCATATATGCAGACAATAGCGAAAACTTTGCAAAAGGCGCTGCGTCAGCAGCTCAGGCTGTCCAGCAGGAAATGTCCTCTTATTTGAAATAAGTACAGGCGCGCGCACGGGATTCCAAAAGAATCTCTTATTTTTGCAATTCTCACTAACGGACGAATAATGGATTTTACAGCAAAACAGATAGCACAGTTCCTGTCGGGACAGATACAAGGCAACGAGAACGCAACCGTCAACACTTTTGCCAAGATTGAAGAAGGCAGGCCGGGCGCCATTTCGTTTCTCTCAAACCCGAAATACGCTGAATATCTCTATACAACCCAGTCAAGCATCGTATTGGTAAACCGTGACTTCAAAGCGGAAAAGCCAACAAACGCCACTCTCATCCTCGTGGATAACGCTTATGAGAGTCTGGCAAAGTTGCTTACCCTCTACTCACAGGCAGTCAACCCTCCACGCCAGGGTATCAGTCCGCTGGCATCGGTGGCAGAATCGGCCAGGATAGGCAAAGACGTTTTCATCGGCCCGTTTGCCGTAATCGAAGACGGAGCTACAGTTGGCGACAACAGCCAGATATACTCGCACGCATTTGTCGGTAAGGGCGCACAGATAGGCTCGGACTGCATTCTGTACCCGAATTCGACTGTTTATTACGGCTGCATTATCGGCAACCGATGCACTCTGCACTCCGGCAGCGTTGTAGGAGCCGATGGCTTTGGCTTTGCACCGACACCGCACGGATATGACAAAATCCCGCAGATTGGAATTGCACAGCTTGAAGATGACGTTGAGATTGGAGCCAACGCCTGCATTGACCGCTCCACAATGGGCCGGACAATAGTACGCAAAGGTGTCAAGCTTGACAATATGGTTCAGATTGCCCACAATGTTGAAATTGGCGAGAACACGGTGATGTCGGCCCAGAGCGGAATTGCCGGTTCAACCAAAGTCGGACAGTGGTGCATGATTGGCGGACAGAGCGGAATTACCGGACACATAAAGGTGGGCGACAAAGTCAATCTCGGTGCAAAGACCGGAGTTATCGGCAATACGCCCGACAATCAGAACATCATGGGCTATCCGGCAATGGGCTACCGTGATTTTCTCCGCTCTTCGGTGGTTTTCCGCCAGCTGCCCGATATGAACAGGCAGATTTCCGCTCTCCAGAAAGAGATTGAATCACTCAAAGCAAAACTTGAAGACAAGTAATATAACATGTATAAACAGAAGACTTTAAAGGACAGCTTCTCTCTAAGCGGCAAGGGTCTTCACACAGGGCTTGACCTGACTGTGACATTCAAACCTGCCCCAGCCGATTACGGATACAAAATACAGAGGACAGACCTTGACAGCCAGCCTGTCATTGACGCATACGCCGAAAACGTACGTGAAACCCAGCGCGGAACCGTACTTTTCAAGGGTAACGCCAAGGTCAGCACGGTAGAGCACGCATTGGCAGCTCTTTATGCGGCCGGAATTGACAACTGCCACATGGAAGTGAACGGTCCCGAATTCCCTATTCTGGACGGCAGCGCCATACAGTATGTGGAAAATATCCAGAGGGTTGGAGTGAAGGAGCAGGACGCCCTGAAAGACTTTTACGTTGTAAGGTCAAAGATTGAGGTCCGTGACGAGAAGACAGGATCATCGATCATACTGCTTCCCGATGATGAATTCAGCGTGAACGTCCTGATTTCATTTGATTCCAAGATATTGTACAACCAGTACGCTTCGCTTGATGATATGCGTGATTTCCCACAGGAAATCGCTTCCAGCCGTACATTCGTGTTCGTGCGCGAGATAGAGCCTCTCCTTGGCGTTGGCCTCATCAAAGGCGGCGACCTTGACAACGCAATTGTCATATACGAAAGGGAAATGCCGCAGGAACGCTACGACAAGCTCTCCGAGATAATGGGAGTTCCAAGAATGGATGCCCACAAGCTTGGCTACATAATGCACAAGCCCCTTACATGGGACAACGAGCCCGCTCGTCACAAACTGCTTGACATCATCGGCGACCTGGCACTTGTAGGCAAGCCCATCAAAGGACGCATCATAGCTACACGCCCGGGACACACCATCAACAACAAGTTTGCACGCATTCTGCGCAAGAACATTACCCTGAACGATGCCCAGGCACCGGCATACAATCCGGCAATACCGCCGGTAATGAACCTGCAGCAGATACAGGCCGGACTGCCACAGAGGTATCCGATGCTTCTGCTTGACAAGGTCATAGCAATGACAGACCTGTACGCCGAAGGTGTCAAGAACGTTACCAATGACGAGTTTTTCTTCCAGGGACATTTTCCCGGACAGCCCATCATGCCCGGCGTGCTGATTGTTGAGGCAATGGCGCAGCTGGGCGGAACTCTGGCGTTGCAGTATACCGATAATCCGCAAGATTATCAGGCGCGTTTCGTCAAGATTGACAACACACGTTTCCGCCACGAAGTCATTCCGGGAGATACCATGCTTATGCGCGTGGTAAAGACGGCACCAATGCGTCATAACATGCTGTCTCTCAAAGGATATACCTTTGTAGCCGACAAACTGGTTGCAGAAGCTGAATTTATGGTACAACTTACAAGAATAGACAAAAAGGAATAAGATATGATAAGCCCATTGGCATACGTGGACCCATCGGCCCAAATCGGCGAGAATGTTGAAATAGGTCCATTCTGCTTCATTGACAAGAATGTGGTGATTGGCAATGACAATGTAATTATGTCACATGTCAACATAATGTACGGCTCACAGATAGGAAACGGCAACCAGATTCATCCGGGTGCTGTAATCGGCGGTATCCCACAGGATCTGAAATTCCGCGGCGAAGAGACCACTGCCGAGATAGGTGACTTTAACCGCATTCGTGAAAACGTAACGATAAACCGTGGTACCGCATCGAAAGGCAAGACAGTTGTCGGCAGTAACAATCTGCTTATGGAGAATATGCACGTCGCCCATGACTGTGTAATAGGCAACCACTGCATCATTGGCAACAGCACCAAGTTTGCAGGTGAGGTTGTGGTCGATGACCATGCAACCATAAGCGCATGTGTTCTCATCCACCAGTTCTGCCATATTGGAGGTTATGTGATGATTCAGGGAGGCAGTGGGTGCAGCAAGGACATACCGCCTTACATCATGGGCGGACGCAATCCCCTGACATATGCCGGAATCAACCTTGTACGTCTTCGCAGAGAAGGTTATCCGGTTGAAACAATCGATGCAATACATAACACATATCGCATTATATATCAGAATGGTATGAATGTTTCGCAAGCACTTACAGCACTCAAGGAAGAGTCTTTTGCAAGCCTGCCTGAAATACAGTACATCATAAAATTCATTGAATCATCGGAACGCGGAATCATCCGTGACCGCTAAACGCAAGGCAAAGACTATGATTTACAGATTTATCATTGTATCTGACGAAGTCGATGACTTCCATCGTGAAATACAAATAAGTTCATCGGCAACATTTTTGGATTTCAGCAACGCCATCCTTGAATCGGTGGGTTATCCCGATGACCAGATGACATCGTTCTTCATCTGTGAAGACAACTGGGAGAAACGTGAGGAAATTACACGCGAGGAAATGAACACCAGTTCCGAGGTTGACAGTTGGGTAATGGCCGACACCCCGCTTGACGAACTCATTGAAGATGAAAAGCAGAGACTGATTTATGTTTTCGACCCTCTGACCGAAAGATGCTTTTTCATTGAACTCAAGGAAATAATTACCGGCAAGTCTCTTGACAAGGCCAAATGCACCGGCAAGTCCGGTATGGCTCCAAAGCAGACCATTGACTTTGAAGAAATGGCAAAGGCTTCGGGCGTGACAGATCTCGGAGAGAATTTCTACGGTGATGACGGTTTTGATGAAAGCGAACTTGATCAGGATGGTTTCGATATGGGAGACGGTCCTGCCGAAGTCAGTCTCGATTCAATTGACGACATGTTCTGACAAGGTGTGAAAAGCCTGATAGTAATACTTGGTCCGACCGGCGTGGGAAAGACAGACATCTGCCTGAACCTCGCCGATTTGTTTCATACGCCAATAATAGGTGCCGACTCCAGACAGATGTACGCAGACATTCCTGTCTGTACTGCGGCACCTACAAGGCAACAGATGGAACGCGCCAGGCATTATTTTGTAGGGAATCTGCAGATTGACGATTATTACAGTGCCGCAAAATACGAAGAACAGGCCATAAACCTCATTTCCAATCTATTCGGTACCCACGACATACTTCTGGCCACTGGCGGCTCAATGATGTATATCGATTCCTTGTGCTATGGAATTGATGATTTGCCCACCGTTTCAACCGATTTAAGACAAAAGCTTGTTGAAAGGTTAGACAGGGAAGGTTTGGAATCACTTGTAGCGGAACTCAGGATTCTTGATCCAGAATACTATCGTCAGGCAGACCTGAAGAATCCCAAACGCGTGCTACATGCTCTTGAAATATGCTACATGACCGGACATCCCTACTCCAATCTGAGGACTGGCAACAGGGTCAGACGGCCGTTCAATATCATACGCATCGGACTTAACCGTGAACGCCAGGAACTGTACGGCAGAATCAACCGACGGGTCAGTTCAATGGTTGAAAACGGACTGCTGGAAGAGGCTGAACGGATGTATCCGCACCGCGGATTGAACGCGCTGAATACGGTTGGCATGAAGGAGCTTTTCAGTTGGATGGCCGGAGAACCCGGACCGGACGGGAAGCCGCAGACTCTTGAATCGGCACTTGACAACATACGCCGTAACAGCCGGGTGTATTCACGCAAGCAGATGACATGGTTCAAACGCGACCCGAATACCGTATGGTTTCATCCCGATGACAGCGAATCGATTGTTGAATACATAAACAGTAGAATACATGCTGATCAGACTGTATGAAAAGAACACAAGCCAGAAGGACATTGACCGCATTCTGGACATTCTGAACGGTGGCGGCGTGGCAATACTGCCAACCGATACTGCATACGCTCTGTGCTGTCACGCCTTGAAAGAACGTCCAATAGAGCGCATTTGCCGTTTGAAAGGCATGGATGTGCGCAAGCACCGTTTCTCAATCATCTGCTACGATCTGAGTGACATAAGCCAGTATGTACAGATTGGCAACAGCACATTCAAGACAATGAAGCGTAACCTTCCCGGTCCGTTCACATTTGTCCTGCGTGCCGGAAGCCGTCTGCCAAAAGTATTCAGCAACCGCAAGGAAGTTGGCATAAGGGTACCGGACAATGCCATTGTGCGCGAAATATGCCACCAGCTTGGAGCGCCGCTTCTTGCCACTACGATTCCGTTCAACGAGGAGACCGATGATATTGCATTTCTGACCGACCCGGAGCTTATAGACGAACGTCTTGGCGATGATGTCGACATAGTTGTAAACGGAGGAACCGGTGACTGCCAGTACTCGACGGTAGTATATTGCGTTGATGGCAATGAAGAAATAATCAGACAGGGTAAAGGAATCCTCGATGATTGAATATCAATATGACATAACAGTGATAATTTTAATATTATGAACAAGTTATCAGTAATCATTTCAAGTATGGCAATCTGTCTTTCTACAGGCATTTATGCACGTCAGCTACAACTTGACGATGTAATTTCCGGAGAATTCACCCCCAGTGGAATAGAACCGATAACCCCGATGGCCGATGGTGAGCACTACCTTCAGGCCAGTGGCAGCCGCATTCTCAAATATTCGTTCAAAACCGGACAGGCAGTGGAAACCGTACTTGATCTCGGTACCGCTAAAGGTGCCGACATTGACAAGTTTACCGGCTTCATTCTTGCACCGGGCGAGGAAACAATTCTTCTGGAAACTGGCAGCGAGCAGATATTCCGCCATTCAGTCAAAGCCGAATACTACATTTTCACCATACGCAACAACAAGCTTGAGCCACTGTCACAGAATGGTCCGCAGCAGTCACCGGCCTACTCGCCCGATGGCCACAATATTGCCTTTGTACGTGACAACAACATCTTCCTTGTAAAGATGCTGTTCGGCAATGCCGAGATACAGGTTACCAAAGACGGGCAGGCAGGCAAGGTGCGCAACGGCATACCGGACTGGGCATACGAGGAGGAGTTTTCATTTACACGCGCCTTTGAGTTCAGCGCCGACAGCCGTATGCTGGCCTGGATACGCTTCGATGAGTCGCAGGTTGGCAGCTACAATCTGCCATTCTTCAGTACTGAGGCCGATGCCGGTTCATACAGCCAGCAGCTCATCAGTTACAAACCTCAGCAGTACCCTACTGCCGGAGCTGGATTGTCAAAGGTTTCGGTCCACTCATTTGACATAAAGAGTTCTGTTATACGTGATATTAAAGTGCCGGTTGACAGCAATACTTACATTCCGCGCATAAAGTTCGTGGAAAATGAAGACAACAGCCTGTTTGTATTCACTTTGAACCGCCTGCAGAACAAGTTGGAAATATACTCGGCAAATCCGCGCTCAACATTGTGTACTCTTATTCTCCGGCAGGAAGACCGGCGCTACATTGACTGTCCAAGCTATATGGACACATGGATTTACAATGGCGGTTTCATAATGCAAAGTGAAAAGGATGGCTACAATCATCTTTATCAATACAACCTTAGCGGCAAGTTGGTCAAGCAGTTAACAAGTGGCGATTGGGATGTTTCACGTTTTCTGGGATACGATGCCAAGAGCGGCAATGTCTATTACGAAAGCAACGAAAGCGGCATGTATGACAACGCCGTATGGAAGCTTGATTCCAAAGGTCGCAGGACCTGCCTCACAGAACGCAGCGGCACCAGCTGTGCCACATTCAGCACAGGCATGAAATATTTCCATAACAGTTGGTCAAGTATGGACACTCCCACCCGTGTCACACTGTGCGACAACAGCGGAAAGGTGTTAAGTACAATTGATGACGGAAGCCTGATAGAGCAGAAGGCCAAGGATTTTGGACTTATGAAGAAGGAAATATTCTCGTTCAAGATTGATGACGGCACAGAACTGTACGGATGGATAATCAAGCCTGAAAACGCCAGCCAGTCAAACCCTGTGCCTTTGATTATGTTCCAATACAGCGGCCCAGGCTACAACAAGGTATTGAACAGCTGGAACGCAGGTTTCTACCCCGGAGCTTCATTTGAGAGTCTGCTGGCACAGAAAGGCTATGCAGTGGCTGTAGTTGACGGACGCGGTACCGGCCGGCGTGGTGCCGACTTCAAGAAACAGACCTACCTGCATCTCGGCGTACTTGAGGCCGATGACCAGGTTGCAGCTGCACAATACCTTGGCGGTCTTCCATACATTGACAGAGAACGTATTGCCATATGGGGTTGGAGTTATGGAGGATACACCACTCTCATGTCAATGTCACAGGGTACGCCTGTTTTCAAGTGCGGAGTTGCTGTAGCCCCCGTTACAGACTGGCGTTTCTATGACGCACCGTATACCGAGCGTTTCATGCAGGAACCTAAGCAGAATGCCTCAGGCTACGCCGAATCATCGGCGATCGGACGCATTGACAGGCTCAGCGGACGTTTGTTGCTCATCCATGGTATCGACGATGATAACGTATTCATGAGCAACAGCACAGCATATATTGACGCTCTTGTGAAGAATGGAACCGATTTTGACCTTATGGTATACCCCGGCAGAAACCATAGCATTGAAGACAGTGCATACCGCAAGCATCTGTTCCAGAAGATGATTGGCTTCTTCGAACAGAATCTCAAGTAATCGGATTACCTGTAGATAAGGAAAATGGCAGGGATTTTGGAGAGGTCGGGTAACCGGTCTCTCCATTCTTTTACCGTATGAGTACGGATATATTCGTCAGGGGTCGTGATACCGGCAGCTATACACAGATGAGTCTTAGGATTGCAGGCCTTCAGAATGTCAGCCATCATCCTGGCATTTCGGTAAGGCGTTTCAATGAACAGTTGTGTCTGATCCTCGGTTATGGCACGCTGCTCCAGACGTTTCAGGCATTTAAGGCGTTCATCAGGCTCTATGGGCAGGTAACCGTTGAATGCAAAACTCTGACCGTTGAACCCCGATCCCATAACAGCCATGATTATGCTTGAAGGCCCTACCAGAGGGACCACCTTCAAGTTCTTGCGCTGCGCTATGGCAACTACATCAGCTCCAGGATCGGCAACAGCGGGGCATCCAGCCTCCGATATCACCCCCATGGAACAGCCCTGTTCCAGAGGCAACAGCATACCGGCAATCTCCTCCGGTCTGGTATGCTTGTTCAATGTGTAGAATGTCAGACTGTCAATGTCTATGCTGCGATCAACCAATTTAAGGAAACGGCGTGCAGTACGTACATCCTCGACAATGAAATGCTTTATTTGCATTACAATATCGTGATTGTACGAAGGAAGAACCTGTCCGACAGGGGTAGTTCCCAACAAATTAGGAATAAGATAAAGCGCCGTATCCATTTTTCTGTGACAAAGGTAGTGCATTTTGGCTATCTTTGCGGCCACTATGGACAATTTTACAATAAGGCTTGAAAACGGCGTGGTCTGCAACCCGGAAGTCCGGTTGGCAGAACCGGTAAACATTTGTATTGATCAGAACCAGCAGATAGCCATTTGCGGCCCGAACGGCGCCGGCAAGACCTTGTTGGTAAACATACTGCTGCGCCAGTACCCGCTCCTCGACAAACGCGAGGCAGAATACGGTTCTGGTATTCATGGCGGCGACATACGTTCAATAACATTCCGTGACAGCTACGGCAGTGCAGACAGCACATACTACTATCAGCAGCGCTGGAACATGACCGAAATGGGAGAATCGCCGGTTGTAGGCGATGCCTTCCCCTACGTTGCCGACCAACAGTGGAAAGACAGTCTGTTCCGTCTGTTCGACTTGTCGCTGATATGGGACAAACAGCTTGTAACCTTGTCCAGCGGCGAAATGCGCAAGTACCAGCTTGCACGTTCTCTGGCAGCCAAACCGCGTATTGTCATCATTGACAGTCCTTTCATAGGTCTTGACCGTGAAACGCGCGATATGCTGTGCGAACTTCTGCGTGAACTGGCCGACAAGTGGAACATGCAGATAATCCTGGTCGTTGCACGCCCCGAAGACATTCCGACGTTCATAACCCATGTCATAGAAGTAAGGAACAAGGTCTGCATGCCAATGGTTGAAAAGGACAGATTCCTGTCCGATTACAGGACCGCTGCTCCTACCCTGTCCCAGGAACTGGTCAATGTGATGCATGGTCTTCCGGAACATGACATGAACTCCGATGAAATTGTCCGATGCAATAAGGTCAATTTGAGATATGGCGACCGATGCATTCTGGACCATCTGGACTGGACCATCAGAAAGGGCGAACATTGGGCTCTTCTTGGCCGGAACGGTTGCGGCAAATCGGCCCTGCTCAGTTTGATTTATGCTGACAACCCACAGTCTTATGCAAGCGATATCGCGCTGTTCGGCCGTGCCCGTGGAACCGGCGAAAGCATTTGGGAGATCAAAAAGCACATCGGTTACGTTTCACCCGAGATGCACCGCTCATATTCACGCCACTACCCGGCCATTGACATCGTAGCATCCGGTCTTCACGACTCTGTGGGCTTGTATAAAAAAATTACCAACGAGGAAAGAGAATCATGTCGTATCTGGTTAAAGGTATTCGGCGTATCACATCTTGAAGACCGTGATTTCTACTATCTTTCAAGCGGAGAACAGCGTATGATTCTGCTGGCACGCGCCTTCGTCAAGAACCCCTCACTGATAATCCTCGATGAGCCGCTACACGGACTTGATTACGCAAACCGCAATCTGGTAATGCAAATAATAAAGGCCTTCTGCGACCAGCCGCAAAAGACCATGATAATTGTAACGCACTACCCTGAAGAACTGCCAGACACAATTGACCACCAACTTAAGCTTATAAGGCATTAAAAAGGGTAAGAAAGCTAATCAACAAGCTGGGAGTATGTCTTCCGTTGACCGACATGATACCTCCACAGCAGGCTGAAACCTGCACGTTCCGGTATATCGGTCAATGATACATTTGCAAGATTTGACTTACGGCTGTCAAGAAAGCTCTGTTTCAGCCGTCTGAATTCGCGGCGGGCCTTGAATACAGCCTTTGCATCGGCAAAGTGGAATTTCAGGACAAACATCGCGGCAGCAAGACCATCAAGCCAGAAACGCACGAGCAAGACCTTCTTCAATTCCTTTTCCGGCAGATTCTTGTAAAGCATCAGCAGATTATTCCTGAAATTCAGAAATGTCTTGTACGGATTCGACTTGTTCAGTGTTGCACCGCCAACATGATATACAACACTTTCAGGAATGCATACTATGCGGCGGCTACGGCTACGCATACGCCAGCACAAATCTATTTCCTCCTGGTGGGCAAAGAAACGGTCATCCAGTCCTCCTGTTTGCCAATAATCGTCACTGCGCACCATCAGACAGGCACCTGTCGCCCAAAAAACGTCAGCAATTGAATTGTATTGTCCACAATCCTTTTCAATAGTGTCAAACACACGGCCACGGCAGAACATATACCCCCATTTGTCCATATACCCACCTGCGCCTCCAGCATATTCAAAATACTCAGGATTCTTCAAATCCATAAGTTTCGGCTGGCAGGCAGCGACATCGGAATGACTGTCCATATAACCCAAGAGAGGCAGCAGCCAATTTTCAGTTACCAGGACATCTGAATTCAGAAGAATGTAATACTGACTCTCAATCTGTTTTAAAGCCAGATTATACCCCTGGGCAAAACCATAGTTACGCTCAAGACATATAAGACGTATCTCGGGGAATTCTCTCTCCATCATTGCCACCGTACCGTCTGTCGAGTCATTATCGGCAACAATAATCTGAGTGTCCTCCGTATTGGTACATCTGATAAGTTCAGGCAAATAACGCCTGAGCATATCCTTTCCGTTCCAGTTAAGAATTACTACAGCTGTTTTCATAGATTCACAACCGTTCCCATCAAGGCATCACCGGTCTGGTTGAAACCGTCAAGAAGGACGTTTACAATTTCGTTCTCACGGACCTTTGAAGCGTCAAGTTCCACTTTGATATAGTTTGAAGTAAAACCGTGCGCAGGCATACCACGACGAGGACGTTCTACAAGAACCTGCGCCGTATGGCCAATATGTCTTTCATAAAATGCGTGTGTCTTGCTGTCTGACAGTTCCAGCAGCCTTTGGCTGCGTTCATGCTTCTGCTGCGGACTTACCTGATAAGGAATTCTCAATGCAGCGGTACCGGGACGTTCGGAATAGCTGAAAACATGCAGTTGAGTAACATCCAGACCTTTTATGAACTGATAAGCATCTTCAAAGTATTCATCGGTCTCGCCACGCATTCCTACAATAACATCAACACCGATAAATGCATCTGGCATTGCAAGTTTGATCCGTTCCACTTTGGCTGCAAACACCTCGCGTTCATAGCGCCGGTGCATAAGCTTCAACACATCGTTTGACCCGCTCTGGAGCGGAATATGGAAATGCGGCATAAAAGCCCTTGATCGGGCAACAAAATCAATGACCTGATCAGTGAGCAGATTGGGTTCTATCGATGAAATTCTGTATCGGGCAATACTGTCAACCGTATCAAGAGACTTGCATAAATCAAGGAACGATTCTCCTGTAGTCTTACCGAAATCACCGATATTCACGCCCGCAATGACAATCTCGCGGCCACCTTCGGCACCAGCCCGGCTTGCCTGTTCCACGAGACTGGCAATATCAGCGTTACGGCTGTGACCTCGTGCGTATGGAACGGTACAATAGGTGCAATAATAATCACATCCATCCTGAACCTTCAAAAAGAAACGGGTACGGTCACCGCGAGAACACGAAGGAACAAACGTCTTTATATCGTTTGTAGCAACTGTTCTGGAAATGCCATGTTCACGTTTCTTCAGGCCATTAAGATTATCCAGTACGCTGCCTTTCAAATCTTGTCCAAGTACAATATCAACTCCTGGAATGTCGGCCACAACGCCTGGCTGCAACTGTCCATAGCATCCCGTTACCACTATGTATGCATCAGGATTCTCGCGTACTATTCTGTGAATAGCCTGCCGGCACTTACGGTCGGCAACATCGGTAACCGAGCATGTATTGATGACACAAAGGTCAACCTTCTCACCTTTCGCAGCCTTATGTGCACCGGCATCGATAATCTGGCGCATGATGGTCGATGTTTCCGAGAAGTTAAGTTTACATCCCAGAGTATAGAAAGCGGCCGATTTGCCTTCAAGGTCAATCTTCGAGTTCTCCATATTACCTGCAAAAATAGCCATTAATAAAACAAGAAAAAAGAAGGGACAACCTTATTTGGTTATCCCTTCTTCAATTATGCTTTGTATCTGCTTATTCAGCTACCACTTCAAAAGCAACTTCGGCCTTCACTTCCTTGTGGAGGTTGATGACAGCCTTGTATGAACCGGCAGCCTTGACAGTTTCGGTTGAAATGATCTTGCGGTCAATATCAAAGCCTTTAGCTGAAAGAGCTTCAGCAACCTGAGCAGCACCTACACCACCAAAGATGGTACCATCTTCGTTGACCTTTGCGCTGATGCTCAGTGATACTCCGTTCAGTTTAGCTGCCAGAGCCTCAGCATCAGCTTTGATCTTAGCCAACTTGTGGGCGCGCTGACGTTCGTTTTCAGCCAGAACCTTCTTTGCTGATTCACTTGCAATGACTGCTTTTCCCTGTGGGATAAGATAATTACGGCCGTAACCGTCCTTTACCTTTACTATATCGTTCTTGTATCCAAGATTGATAACGTCTTCCTTAAGAATAATCTCCATTGTACTAAATGCTTTAAAGATTACTTCATCATATCTGTTACGTAAGGCAGCAGAGCCAGGTGACGTGCTCTCTTGACAGCCTGAGCGACTCTGCGCTGGAACTTCAGTGATGTACCGGTAATACGGCGGGGCAGAAGTTTGCCCTGTTCGTTGAGGAATCTCTTCAGGAATTCAGGATCCTTGTAATCGATATACTTGATACCGCTCTTCTTGAAACGGCAATATTTCTTCTTCTTGACATCGGCTGTCTGTGGAGCCAGATATCTGATTTCTGTTGACTGTTCTGCCATGGTTTAAGCCTCCTCTTGTTTTGATTGTCTAAGACTTCTTCTCTTTGCTGCGTATTCAGCTGCGTACTTCTCCTGCTTGATGGTCAGGAAACGGATTACACGCTCGTCACGACGGAAGTTCACTTCCAACTTCTCGATTACCGACGGTTCAGCATTGAATTCAATAAACTCATAGAAGCCGGTTGACTTCTTCTCAATAGGATAGGCCAGCTTGCGCATGCCCCAGTTCTCTTCATTGACAATCTCTGCACCTTCGGCAGTAAGAATGCCCTTGAACTTTTCTACCGCTTCCTTCATCTGAGCATCAGATAAAACGGGAGTCAAAATGAAAACGGTCTCGTACTGATTCATTTGGGTTGTTTATAAATAATGTTATGTTGCAAAAATGCGAGCGCAAAGTTACTCAAAATCTATTCAAAAACAAACAAAATCATCATATTATCTATATATATAAAATAATGATTCCCCGCACGGAATCATACGGGGAATCAGTATAAAGTTACAAGAACTATCAATTCTGTCCTGGAATCGGCTCCATGGAAGCCTCGGCATCTGCAGCTGCAGCCGATTTATAAACCTTGTCTCCATTGCAATTCAGGAACCAGTCCTTGGCCTGATTGTGATCACTGCACCATGTAGAGAATTCAGGATAAGCTTCAGTGATATTCGTCATTTCCCATGGCCATTCCCAATTTGAAGGAACGCATATCATATAAGGTATCTGACCCATCTTTGGAGCGGCCACTTCACCGACAAACACCGTACCATCTTCCGAGAAACGCTTGATTACAAAGCCGCCCATATCGGTATCGCTCATAGTAAAGTCTGCGGGAACAGTCACATCAAACTCTACCGGTTCCTTTTCCTCGCCGACCACCTGGGTATTGACCATTGTTGTAACATCAACGCCGAACATTTCATGCACTTCGCCCTCGCAGTTGTCTCCATAGAAAACCTTATTGCAGAGAGTACCGCCCGATGCAAGCAGAGTGCAATGTGCAGTGGTTTCACCGGCAACATGAGAAATTCTCAGAACGACATCATTGAAATCATAGTCGGCGTCTTCACCGAGGTCTTCGCAGGCAAGGCTCCAGCAAATCGGCTCGTCAACAACGTTTCCACCGTCGTCATCGCCGTCGTCATCGCCGTCATCATCACCGTCGTCATCACCGTCGTCATCACCGTCGTCATCACCGTCGTCGAAGCTGCCGCCAACAGGAGCAAGATCACCTGAATAGCTGAACACCAGATGATCATATTCAGGATAGTAGTACTGATGTGCATTGCCTTCATACCAGTCATCAAAGCCAAGGTAATTGCGGGTACCGTTGGCATCCTTGATGTTGATTACGGCAACATGACCGTACTTGCCGAGATCATTGCCAATCCAATGCTTTCCTGCTGCAGGACCACCATTTTCATTGTATGCCCATGACGGTACGGTTGAGAGCGAACCTTCCGAATAGCCTACTGCACCCGAGTTGTCATATCCGCAGATAATGTAGAAACCGAATGCCATGTTGGCAGGTACTGTAACGTCAATGCCCTTGCTGCGATACTGCTGCTTGTCAAAATTAGCGTAGTTCTGCAATGAAGGAACATGTGCATCATAGTATGTGACAAATCTCTGATCATTGATATCCCAATACTGCATCATGTCATCCGACTTGTCATTGGTGAAGATAGGAACTTCAACCCTCTGACCGTTCTCATAATAGTAGATGCCGATCTTTGCCCATGTACCGGACTCATTGGTGTACCACACCGGATTCAGTGTGAACTTGCCGCTCTTCGAATAATACAGGGCGACAGAATTGTTGATATCCTTGAACGGAGCCGAAACTGCCTCAATGCGTGTTGCGGTAGCATTGATCACAGCAGTAGGATTCGTATAGATATCATTAAGTACAGTCTGATAATTGAAATTAGCGTAAGTGTTGTTAATGGAAGACTTGACTGTCGAGTTATTGGCAATCACAGTCTTTGTAGCCTGACTGAAATCAACGGAACCGCCAACCTTGGTCTTTCTGATAGCGCCTCCATTGAAGTTGATTACAATAAGGTCCTCGCATCCTTCAACGACATCGAAGAAAATGGTCTGTTTTCCGGATATGCTTTTGTTGGCAACAATTTTATAGTTTTTACCATCCGATGCATAAACGCGAATCTGTGATTCACTGGAAACTGTAACTGTAACCGATGCCTGCTGAGCAAGATTCCAATCCTGTTCAGGGTCAACATTTCCTCCGACCATCTGGCCGAAAGCAGTGTTGTTGATATTACTTGGATCAAGCCCAAGATCCATACATGATGAAACACTGACAGCAACTGCAAAAAACATTGCAACCGACATCAACAACGAAAGATTTACCTTCTTCATATAAATTGATAGTTTATTAAATCGGTACAAAGGTACTCAGTAAATTCCAATACTTCAAACTTTTAGCCTCATATTCGCATTTCCGTTACAACAGAAGCACAATATGTAAAGCGACAAAGAAAAATACATAATCTTATTTCGTATTACCGAAATAATGCGCTATTTTTGCAATCGGGAAAACAAAATAAAAACACTATAACGATGAACGATTTTAAAAAGTACCTTGGTGCTATTCTGGTAATAGTGGCAGCCATCATACTTATCTTAAGTTTCTTCCTTGGAGGAAAGAACTACAATGGCATCCAGATTGGAGCCATGGTTATAATGATAGCTGGCATTCTGCTTCACATTTACATGGGCAAGAAGGAATAATCAGTAAACTATGACAGACAGGAAGGGTGGAATCATCAAGGTTCCACCCTTTTATGTTATAGTATGCAGTCTGTACACTACGTCGTTAACCGAATAACGTCCAGCAAAAAAGAGAGAGCCTCAGATCGTGATCTGAAGCTCTCCACTTGAAAGACGGCGGCTACCTACTCTCCCACTTGCCGTACGAAGCGTAGCGAAGTACTAAAACAAGGACGATGGTACCGCGCAAGCGGGAAAAGCAGATGAACAAAAAAAGAGCCTCAGGTTTCCCTGAAGCTCTCAGTTAAAGACGGCGGCTACCTACTCTCCCACTTGCGCAGTACCATCGGCGTTAACGGGCTTAACTTCTCTGTTCGGAATGGGAAGAGGTGGAACCCCGTTGCTATAGC
>JAZUFX010000019.1:0-6984 GCA_045640885.1 Bacteroidaceae bacterium
AGAACATCAGCATTGAATAGCAAACAAGTTTGTCAGCATTCATTCTGGACAACAGAAAGACAACAATCAGTTTCAATCCGGCTTCAATAAGGCTGCTAACTGCATAAACACCCATGTGTTCATGTGCCACTATGATTGCCATAAAGGGCGTTGTCATCATATTGACCATGAATGAAAGAATTGAGAACTGATACACCCAAAACGCAGCCTCCGCTCTTTGAGCCGGATAATTCAGTTTACATTTCAAATACCATAGTCCAACGGTCTCCGCCAAAACAAGTATTAGAACTCCGATAGCCAGAAAAACTGTAACGTTCAGGTTGAATATTCTGTGTAATGCAACAGTATCGTTTCTCCCGATTTCAATGGCAAAATACCTATTGCAGGCCGATGACAGAACTCCGTTAAGGAATGAGAAGGCTACAACAATTCCACCGACAGCACCATACAGGCCGTAATCGTCCCTTCCGAGGAATTTGATTACATATCGTGAGACCAAAAGCCCCACAAGCATAATAACCCCCATTCTTATGTAAAGCATGAGAGTGTTCCTTGCTATCCTTTTCTGGTCAACGGCTGTCATAAGTAAACATTACAGTGCTTCGTCATCCGGTCGCTCGGGTTTGCGGACCGATGGGGTGTGTTTGCGGGACTTCTCCCAGGCGGCCTTGCGTCTGAGGTAGTCCTCGTAGTGGTTCTCCAAATAATTGTCTGCCATAGCTTCTGTTTAACGGTTCATCAATTCCGGTGCTATCTGGGCAAGAGGTTTCATTACGAATTCCCTTTGGTGCATGAGCCTGTGCGGAAGGGTCAGCTGGGGAGTGTCCATTTTGGCAGGGGTGCCGTCGGACATGAAATACATAAGCAAATCTATGTCTATCACCCTGTCATGGTATTGCCCGTCTGTGGTCTTTCCGCTGCGGCCCAGCCGGCGTTCAATGTCCTGTGTTACATGCAGGGCTTCAAGCGGAGAGAGTTCCGTTTCAACCTTGACGGCCATGTTCAGAAAACTGTTGGCGCTGTCAAAACCCCACGGTGCGGTCTCGATGCGGTCCGATGCACTCACTACCGTACCGACTTCACGGGCAATGAACGACAGGGCGCGGTCAAGATTTGCGCGTCTGTCACCCAGATTGGTTCCCAGTGAAAGGTACAGTGTCGGCATTGGCCTCTATGTGTTTAATCCATTATAAGCATGGCATCGCCGTAGCAGCCGAATCGGTAGCCCTCCTTGACGGCCAGGTTGTAGGCATCCATGACAAGGTCATAGCCGCCATAGGCTGCGGTGAGCATGAGCTGAACCGATTCGGGCAGCTGGAAGTTGCTTATCATGCTGTCGGCCACGCTGAAGTCGTAAGGCGGGAAGATGAACTTGTTGGTCCAGCCTTCAAACGGCTTGATAAGGTGGTCGGTTCCTACAACGGTCTCAAGGGCGCGGTTTACGGTGTTGCCCACTGCGCATATCTTGTGGCCGCCAAGTTTGGCACGGTTCACAATCTCGGTGCACTTTTCGTCAACATACATTTCCTCGGACTCCATTTTGTGCTTGGTCAGGTCCTCGACGTCAATGTCGCGGAAATTGCCAAGACCGCAGTGCATGGTAATGAAGGCGCTTTCAATGCCCTTGATTTCCATGCGCTTCATCAGTTCGCGGCTGAAGTGAAGACCTGCAGTCGGAGCGGTAACGGCACCTTCGTTCTTTGCGAAAATGGTCTGGAAACGTTCGAAGTCGTCTTCCTCGGACTTGCGGCGCAGATAAGTCGGTATCGGCGCTTCGCCCAAAGCGTAAAGGGCTGCCTTGAATTCATCGTGCGGTCCGTCAAACAGGAAGCGCAGCACACGTCCGCGCGAAGTGGTGTTGTCAATGACTTCGGCAACCATCGAGTTGTTCTCGCCGAAATACAGCTTGTTGCCGATTCTTATTTTGCGGGCAGGATCGACCTGAACATCCCACAAAAGGTTCTCTTCACGCAGTTCGCGCAGAAGAAAAACTTCAATCTGTGCCCCGGTCTTCTCCTTGTTGCCGTACAGACGGGCTGGGAACACACGGGTATCGTTGAACACGAATACGTCGTTCTCGTCAAAGTACTGCAGAATATCCTTGAAGATGACATGCTCAATCTGGCCTGTCTTTTTGTGTACAACCATAAGGCGTGACTCATCACGGTGCTGGGTTGGATACTGTGCAATACGGTCTTCCGGAAGCTTGAATTTGAATTGTGATAGTTTCATTTTCCTTCTTGTATTTGTGTTTGTTATTCTTCTGTCTGATTCATCTCAATTGTCTGATTGTCAAGCCATTCAATGAAATGTTCGGGGTCAAGGCAATCCTGTACGGCATAACCGCCCACCCGGGTGCGGCGCAGGGCTGTAAGATGCGCTCCGCTGTCCAGAGCCTGGCCGATGTCACGGGCCAACGCACGTATGTATGTGCCCTTGCTGCAGACCACACGTATGGTTATGTCGGGCAGGCTGCAGTCGGTAAGTTCAATTTCATCAATCACCAGAGTCTTGGGCTTGAGTTCCACTTCCTTGCCCTTGCGTGCCATCTCATATGCACGCTTGCCATCGACCTTGCAGGCCGAAAATGTGGGCGGCACCTGCTGGATCTCGCCCTTGAAACGCTCCAAAGCCTGCTCCACAAGTTCGCGTGTTATGTGTTCTGTGGGATATGTGGCGTCAATGGGTTTCTCAAGGTCAAATGACGGTGTGGTGGCGCCCAGGCGCAAAGTGGCAATATATTCCTTCGTTCCTGCCTGAAGGCTGTCTATCTGCTTTGTGGCACGGCCGGTGCAGACTATGAGCACTCCGGTAGCAAGCGGGTCAAGCGTTCCTGCATGACCCACCTTGAGCTTCTTTATGCCCATTTTGCGGCACAGCAGACGGCGTATGCGTCCTACCACGTCGAACGATGTCCAGCGGTACGGCTTGTCAAAGCAGAGTATTTCACCTTCCAGGAAATTCATAGGAACAGCAGTGTAAGTATGCCTGCAACGGCGCAGTAGATTCCGAAATATATGAGTTTGCCCTTACGGACAATGGAAATCATCCATTTGCAGGCTGCCATGCCCGATACGAAGGCTGCCAGAAAACCCACAAGCAGGACACTGGTCCCCGTTTCCTGTCCGGCCGATGCCCCCGCCTGCTCAATCAGGTCCTTTGCATCAAGCAGCGCTTCGCCAAGGATTGGAGGTATGACCATGAGGAACGAGAACTGAGCCAGTTTGTCCTTGCGGTTGCCCAGAAGCAGGCCGGCGGCAATGGTGGAACCTGAACGGGACAGGCCCGGCAGAACGGCTACGGCCTGTGCCAGTCCTATCACGAATGCGCTGCCGCATGATATGCTCTCCTTCTGGCGCGGTTTGGCATAGTACGAGAAAGTCAGCAGGAGTGCAGTGACAAGCAGCATGCAGCCAACTACCGTGGTGCCAGAGCCGAAGATGTCCTCGATGCTGTCCTTGAAGAACAGTCCCACAATGCCGACAGGAATCATGGAGATGATAATGTTTATGGCATAGCGTGTACCCTCGTTCAGCCCGCTGTAGCTTTTCCATGACTGGCGGCTGAACAAATCCCTGAAAATCCAGACAATCTCTTTCCACAGCACAACCAGCGTGCTGAGCACAGTGGCCACATGCACAATGACGGAAAAAGCCAGGTTCTGTTCTCCGTCAATGCCGAAAAGACTGCTTGCAATGGTCAGATGACCGCTGCTGCTTATGGGCAGGTATTCTGTCAGACCTTGAAGCAGCCCCAGTAATAGTGACTCTATCCAACTCATGCTTTCTGTCCGTTTTCACCGGCCTTTTCCGACTTCGGTCTGTAGGCAATGGCGAAAATTATCTCCACAAAACCGGCCAGGGTTACAATTGGAGCCACCTTGATGCGGCGTACGCTGAAAATGTCCGGTTCAAAGACAGTATTCGTACAACTCGGGCCTGTCATGAGAAGCAGACCGATAATGATAAGCGCCATACCAACTGCAAGAAGAATGTAATTGGTTCTGGTCAGTGCAAACTTGTTCTTGTCCATATTGTTTTGCTGTTGATTATCAGATTGTATGCAGTTCACCGGCTTTCATGCGCAGAAAACGGTTGACCGAATGCAGGGCGCAGAAGCATGTAATGAGCAGACCGACTCCAAGAACCACTGCCATTGTGGGCAGCATGACATCGGTTGCCTTGAGGATTTCAAGCCACGGTTCGCGTGCGGCCGCCCAGCTTACCCCCGCCCAAAGTGTGATGATGGTAAGCAGTCCCGATATGAGTCCTATCCACAGGTTCCTGACAAGGAACGGCTTCCTTATGAACGACCATTTGGCGCCCACCAGCTTCATCGAGTACATGACGAAACGCTTGGAATAGACGGTGAGCTTTATGGTGTTGTTTATCAGTGCGAATGACACAAGCGAAAGTATTACCGCCAACAGCAGAAGGGCTGCGGCGACTTTCTTTATATGTTTGTTGACCAGATCCATGAGGTTCTGCTGCCATGATACCTTGCTCACGCCTGCCATCTTGGTGAGTTTCTTCGATATCCACTGCAGACTGTCCGAGCAGGCATACTCCGGATTCATTTTCATGCTGACCGATGCATAGAACGGGTTATACCCCAGAAACATGCTCGGGTCAGTTCCCATGGCCTGCTGCATTTCCTTCAAGGCAGCCGCCTTTGAAATGTACTGGTGCGATGCACAGTAAGGCGCCTTGTCAAGAGCAGTGTTGATGGCCTTGAGGTTTGCATCGGGAATCTTCTCGTCAAGTATGATTTCAACTGTCATTTCCTGTTTGACCAGCATCGACAGCCGGCCGCCGGACAAAAGCAGCATGGACACCATTGCAATGAGCAGCAGTACGAGCCATGTACTGATACATGAAGTGATGAACAGCAGGTCAATGACTTTCTTCTTTCTTTGTGCCATATTTATTTTTTTCTGAAAACATATACCAATGAACTGCCACGGGCGCGGTTCACCTTTGACTTGAACCAGGAAACCAGACCGTGGTACATGCCTCTGATGAATGCGAAGCGGTGTCCCATATTCTGTTCCGAAAGAATGGAAATATAGAAACTGTCATAAGGCATCACTTCATGATGCATCAGCGTAAAGCCATGCTTTGCAGCAAGACTGCTTAGAGAGAGAGGCGTAAAATGCCACAGGTGGCGCGGGACATCATATCCTGCCCAGCAGTTTCCATAGTACCGGGCATCGGTCGACGTGTAATTCGGACAGGCCATCACAAGCAGTCCGTCGGGACGCAGCAACGCGTAAAAACGGTCAAGCAGTTCTTCGGGCTTCCGGTTATGTTCAAAGACATGCCACATGGTGACCACATCGAAAGCCTGGGGCTTCAGCATCTGCATATCGTCAACGCCAATCATGCGGTGATGGAAATTCTCAAGCGAGAAAAAGCGCTCCTCGTGATACTTTTCGACCGATGTCACGTTCCAGCCCCTGTCCTCCATGAAACTGGAAAAAAAGCCTGTCTTGGCACCATAATTCAGCAGATTGCCGTTGTTCCGTCCTGAAAACTTTTCTACGGTCCCGGCCTTCCACCCAAGCATCAGTGACCTTACATGCCAGTACAGCCTGTGCACCAGACCGGTAGGATTGCCGCCCAGCTTAAGTTTCAGATCAAGTTTGTCATAACCGGTCATTTCAAGTTCGCCGGGTGCCTGATACGTGAAAACCATATCACACTCAGGACATTTTGCCAGAATGTAGTTCTCGTGGCTCATGACATAGTCCGTGCATACAGCATGCGGCCTGCAGCCTGCAGCCCCGCAGACAGGGCAATTTCCCAATTCCTGAACTTCCATTTTGCGCACTGAATTCACAAAGATAATACGCGCGCGTACCCCTTGTCAAGTTTTTCACCAATAAAATGCCAAAAACGGGCTCTCCGCACTGTTGCAGAGAGTCCGTTTCTGAATTATCGCTCCGGTTTGTCAGAATTCTGCCAGATGCATGTCTCCCTTCTCGGCCAAAGCCTGATGGAGTGCAAATGCCTTCTGCAGAGCGTGGCTGGTCTGACCCTTCTCTGAAATCTTCAGGTAGTCCCACATGAGCTGCTTGTAGTCAGGATGCACGCAGTTCTCGATTATGCACTTTGCACGCTGGGCCGGTGACTTGCCGCGCAGGTCGGCAATACCCTGTTCGGTAATCAGGACCTTGACGCTGTGCTCGTTGTGGTCAACGTGTGTACACATTGGAACAATGGCGCTTATCTTGCCGCCCTTTGCGGTTGACGGGCATGAGAAGATTGAAATGAAGGCGTTGCGTGTAAAGTCGCATGAGCCGCCTACACCGTTCATCATCTTGGTGCCGCATACATGGGTCGAGTTCACGTTGCCGTAGATATCGGCCTCAAGTGCGGTGTTCATGGCAATAAGGCCGAGACGGCGTGCAACTTCAGGCGAGTTGGATATCTCGGTAGGACGCAGAACCAGCTTGTCCTTGAAGAAATCCATGTCGTCATAGATGCCCTGCAGGGTCTCGTTGCTGACGCTCAACGATGAGCTTGAGCCGAACTTGCAGTGGCCCTCGCGCATCAGGTTGATGACTGAATCCTGGATTACCTCGGTGTACATCTGGAATGCGGGAACCGACGGGTCCTCGCCAAGAGCGCCCAGAACAGCGTTGGCAACGTTACCAACACCGCTCTGCAGAGGCAGGAAGGTTGAAGGAATGATGCCGCGCTTCAGATCGCTGATAAGGAACTGGGCAACGTTGTGACCTATCTGCATGGTGGTTTCATCGGGAGCGGTGAAGCCGCGTGCCTCGTCGGGGATGTTAACATCGACAATGCCGATAATCTTCTTGGGGTCAACCTGTATGTAGTCCTTGCCGCAGTGGTCGCTGGGCTGATAGACCGGAATCTCGCGGCGGTATGGAGGATCCTGAAGTTCGAATATGTCATGCAGACCCTTGGCGCACTTTGCGGGGGCTGCGTTCAGTTCAATGATGAGCTTGTCGGCCATACG
>JAZUFX010000020.1:0-5878 GCA_045640885.1 Bacteroidaceae bacterium
ATGCGGTATGCCGTGTTCCTTATTCCCACAAAGAAGGACTGCTCGCCTTCCTCAAGCC
Source organism: Bacteroidaceae bacterium (assembly GCA_045640885.1). Classification (GTDB taxonomy): domain Bacteria; phylum Bacteroidota; class Bacteroidia; order Bacteroidales; family Bacteroidaceae; genus Colenecus. The sequence goes on from JAZUFX010000020.1 coordinate 59, forward strand.
CCAGCATGTAGAAACCGTCAATTGAAATGTCATGCGTGGCGGAACTGAAGGCCATAAGCCACATTATTGCCAGTGACCACCTGAAAAAGTTGTCTGCGTTCATGCACATCGCGATGCCGGCCATTCCCGCTCCAAGAATCAGCTGGGTAAGAAGCAGCCACCAGCGTTTGGTCCTTGCCAGATCGACGAACGGACTCCAGATGGGCTTGATGACCCATGGCAGATACAGATAACTTGTGTATTTGGCAATGTCGGCATTGCTGATTCCCATTTCCTTGAACATTACAGCCGACACCGTAATGACAAGCACGTAGGGCAGGCCTTCTGCGAAGTACAGAGACGGAACCCATGTCCATGGAGATTGACACTTTCCCATAACAGAACCCAAAGATATGCTTTTTTATAATCCGCTTTGAAGTTTTCAATCAAATAAAAATAAAATGCGTACCTTCGTGGATATATGATACAGTCAGTACAGATTCCCTTATACGGCTCATCCACCGAACTGGTGCGGAGCACGCTCAAAGCCTGCAGCGCAAGCTGTCTTGCCGTCTGCACGGGCCCGGCCCAAACACAGTATTCTGCCGATTCACTTGAACGCCTTGCGCAGTTTGCAGCAGAAAAAGGCGCAGGAATGGCCTACAGTGACTACCTGTCAATGCCGATGCCCGACAGTATTGTCCCGGTTCCGGTCTGTGACATTCAGGAAGGCTCGGTAAGGGACGATTTCGATTTCGGTCCCATGGTGCTGCTGACGCGTGCGGGAATTGACTGCTACCTTTCACAGGAAGACCTCCAGCCAACCGAAAGCGGCGGGTTCTACCAGATGCGTCTGGCCATACAGCGCAATCTGCCTGTAGTCTGCCTTCACCAGCCACTGTATTCGGTTGGCGAAACGGACAGCCGCGCATCGGGAGTCAGACAGTTCGACTACGTCAACCCGCGCAACCGCAGTGTCCAGATTGAAATGGAAAAAGTGTGCACGGAGCACCTGAAACTCATAGGCGCATGGCTGGAACCGTACAGCGGAAAGCCGGTTGAAAGTGCCGGCGGACAGTTCCCGGTAACGGCATCGGTCATCATTCCGGTACGCAACCGTGCAAGAACCATAAAGGATGCCGTGGAATCGGCTCTCGGTCAGAAATGCGACTTCCCGTTCAATGTCATTGCGGTCGACAACCACTCGACCGACGGCACCACGGAAATCCTGAAAGGACTGGCCGCCAGGTACGGCAACCTTATACATATTGTACCGCAGGCCGATGACCTTGGCATAGGCGGCTGCTGGAATCTGGCCGTCAACGACAGCCGTGCCGGCGAATATGCGGTGCAGCTTGACAGCGACGACCTGTACAGCAGCCCGGCTACCCTGCAGACCATTGTCGACAAATTCCGTCAGGGGCGGTACGCCATGGTGATAGGCAGTTACCGCATGTGTAACTTCCAGCTTGAAACCCTGCCTCCCGGAATAATCGACCACCGTGAGTGGACCGATGAAAACGGACCCAACAATGCCCTGCGCATAAACGGTCTTGGAGCGCCGCGAGCCTTCTACACCCCGGCCATACGGGAAATAGGATTCCCTAACGTAAGTTACGGTGAAGACTATGCAGTGGGCCTTGCCATTTCCAGAAAATGGACAATAGGACGCATCTTTGACGAACTATACCTGTGCCGCCGCTGGGAAGGCAACAGCGATGCCGCCCTGAGTCCCGAAAAGGTCAACGCCAACAACTTCTACAAGGACAGCCTGCGTACCCGGGAAATCCAGTGCCGTATTGAACATAACAAAGGAAAGGCAAGATGAACACCGCCGTTTTCTGTCAGCTTGACAGCTTCCTTGACAGCCAGCTGGATGAGTGGCCTCAGGCACGCAAGGCCTTTGACGACCTTGAGCATGTGCTCGTGCGCAAGGTGCCCGGAACCGATGTCGTCCTGCAGTGCAACCCTGCGCGCATAGTATCGACCATAGCGAAAGTAAAGCCCGAAGAACTTGCAGCCAGACCGTGCTTCCTGTGTGAAAGGAACCGCCCTCCACAGCAGAGAGCCATAGACCTCGAAAACGGATTCGAACTGACGGTCAATCCCTTTCCCATACTGAAAAGGCATTTCTGCGTGGTAAGCCGCACGCACCGTCCGCAACTGTTCCGCGACTGCTGTCAGGCAACGCTTGACATTGCCGCATGCCTGCCGCAGGAGTACCTCATAATGTACAACGGTCCGCACAGCGGTGCATCGGCACCAGACCATCTGCACATGCAGATAGGCCTGTCAACCGGCGTCCCGCTTGCCGAGTGGCTCAGGGCCAATGCCTCCACATTGGACGGCACTCCGCAGATTGTGCATCCGTTGGGATTCCCCGTCGCCGTAGTCCGCAATCCCGGATGCAGCGGACTGCTGGAATATCTTGACAGCCTGCCAAGGGTGGAGACCGAGCAGGAGCCGCGTTTCAATTTCCTTGCAGTGAACTGGCAGGGACAGACACTGTGCGCTGTAGTCCTGCGCACGCATCACAGACCGTCGTGCTATTACCTGACCGACGGAAGACAGCGTCTTGTCAGTCCCGGAGCCATTGACATGTTCGGGTTCATGATCACTCCGCGCCGTCAGGATTTCGACAGTCTCGATGCCGGGCAGATAGAACGCATATACAGCCAGGTAACTCCCTCCAGACCCATTCTCAGAGTAGGAATAATGTCGGGGACCGATATAGCCTTCACCCTTCATGGCACGTTCATGGCCGATGGCCGTAAAGCCTCGGACGGGGGCAGGGTGTCGCTTGAAAACGGCCGGATATCATGGAACGGCAGACTGTATGACCGAATCCTGCTGACTCCATGCGCCGATGACTGTACGTTCACCCTTGAAAATGTGACCATAGGCTCAAGCTTCCACTGGCAGCGGCAGGAGCCACAGACATTTACAGGCTCGCTGCAGTTCATATCGGACGGCGTCACCGTACATGCCGTCAACCATGTGGACATTGAGGACTACCTTACAAGTGTCGTCTCGTCTGAAATGAAAGCCACCGCCGCGCCCGAATTCCTCAAGGCCCATGCGGTAATATCGCGCAGCTGGGTGCTGTCGCAGCTGAGGGTGCAGGGCGGCGCTCCGGACAGCGTAATGCCCGCACCTGCCGGTGACAGAGTCATAAAATGGTACGACCATGACCAGCACAGCCTTTTCGACGTATGTGCCGATGACCACTGCCAGCGTTATCAGGGTATCACAAGGGTAATAAGCGATGCCGCCTGTCAGGCCGTCAGGGACACCTGCGGACAGGTACTGCTGTATAAGGGACATCTGTGTGACGCACGCTTCAGCAAATGCTGCGGAGGCCGTACCGAAGAATTCGAAAGCTGCTGGCAGGACACTCATGTGCCGTATCTTGTATCGGTTGACGACGTCTTCTGCAGTCAGGCCACGCCCCGGACGCTCAGAATGAGCATGAACGGATATGACCTTGAAACGCCCGACTGGTATGAATGGACACGCCGGTACCGTGACGTGGAGCTGTCAGAACTGGCTGCCTCGAAATCGGGCATCGATTTCGGTCTCATAACAGACTTGAAACCGCTGAAACGCGGCCCGTCCGGCAGAATAATAGAGTTGCAGATTGTCGGGACAAAACGCACCGTAACCGTCGGCAAGGAACTTGAAATACGCCGTATCCTTTCGGACACGCACCTGTTGAGCAGCAATTTCACCGTTGAACGTGCCGCCGATGCCGAGGGGACGCTGTTCATCCTGCACGGACGCGGATGGGGACATGGCGCAGGCCTGTGCCAGATAGGCGCCGCCGTCATGGGAAGCCAAGGCTACGGATATGACGAAATACTTGAACACTACTACCCCGGGACCGTTGTCGGACCGGCATATTGAAATATGGATAAGGAACTTGAATCACTCTTTCTGAAATATACCGGCGCACAGCCGGCCAGAGTGGAGCAGCTTGCCGGAGCAGGCTCGAACCGCAGCTACTTCCGCCTGTACGGAGCCGACGGCAACAGCATGATAGGCGCTGTGGGCACCAACGTACAGGAGAACCGCGCCTTTCTGGAAATAGATGCGGCCCTGCGTTCAAATGGCATCGCCGTCCCCGAGGTCTATGCCGTATCGGACAGCGGCATGTGCTATCTGCAACAGGATCTGGGCGATGTCTCGCTGTTCAGCCTGCTTGAAAAGTCACGTCAGCCCGACGGCTTTGACAGCCATGTGATGTCCCTGCTCGAGCAGACCGTAGCCGCACTTCCCGCCATACAGTTCAAAGGCGCGCAGGGACTTGATTTTTCACAGTGCTTCCCGAGCGGGTCATTTGACCGTCAGGGAATAATGTGGGATTTGAACTACTTCAAGTACTGCTTCCTGAAAGGGACCGGAGCCGATTTCCTTGAGGCTGAGCTGGAGGCCGATTTCAATCATCTTGCCGATATCCTTCTTGAGGGTGGGGAACCCTGCACCTTCATGTTCCGCGATTTCCAGTCTCGCAACGTAATGATATATCAGGACCGCCCCTGGTTCATAGACTTCCAGGGCGGACGGCGCGGTCCGATTGAATATGACCTTGTCTCGTTTATCGGCCAGGCACGTGCAGCATATCCCGAACGGGTACGCGAACGCCTGACGCAGGTATATCTTGATGCTCTGGCAGAATACTGCACCCCCGACCCGGTACAGTTCAGACACAGAATGGACCTGTTTGCCGCCATACGTACCCTGCAGGTGCTTGGGGCATACGGCTACCGTGGTTTCTTTGAGCGCAAGTCACATTTCCTGCTCAGCATACCGGCCGCCATAGCCGATCTGAAGAGAATCATGCCTGTGCTTGCCGGACACTGCCCGTATCTGGCCGGCATCCTTGCCCGTATAGCGGAAATGCCGCGCTTCAACGTGGCGGCGGCAAAGCCGGCCGACGGTCTGACCGTCCGTGTTTCAAGCTTTTCATACCGGCAGGGCATACCTGACGACACAAGCGGCAATGGCGGCGGCTTTGTGTTTGACTGCAGGGGCATGCATAACCCGGGACTTTATGACCAGTACAGGAAACTGACCGGGAACGACACTGAAGTCATTGACTTCCTGGAACGGCGCGGTGAAATACAGCCCTTCCTCGAGGCCGCATACACGATGGTCGATGCATCGGTCGCAAAATACATTGAACGCGGATACACCAGCCTGACCGTGAACTTCGGATGCACCGGCGGACACCACCGTTCGGTCTACAGCGCCAGCCACATGGCCCGCCATCTGAAGGAGAAGTTCGCCGGCCGCGTGACGGTAATTCTGGAACACCGTGAACTTGGGATAATACAGAACTTATGAACGCCATTATTCTTGCTGCGGGTCTCGGAACCCGGCTTGGAGCCTATACGCAGGACCGCCCGAAAGCGCTTGTCGAAGTTGCCGGACGCACCATGCTGGAACATCAGCTGCGCAGGCTGTCTTCTTTCGGCTTTGACCGCTTTGTCGTCAACGTGCATCACTTTGCACCTATGGTAACCGGTTACCTTGAACGGAATCGCAACTTCGGCCTTGACATTTGCGTGTCGGACGAGAGCGGCCTGCTGCTCGATACAGGCGGCGGCATACGCAAGGCAATGCACATGTTCGGCGGTTCCGGACCGGTTCTGGTACATAATGTCGACATTTTTTCAAATGCCAATCTGAAAGCCCTGTATGACACCCATGTGAATAACGGCTGTCACGCCACCCTGCTTACGCAAAAGCGTCAGACCAGCCGTTACATGTACTTTGATGCCGCCGGCAGGCTGACAGGCTGGAGCAACGAAAAGACAGGGCAGACCAGGTCACCGTATCCGG
>JAZUFX010000021.1:0-3518 GCA_045640885.1 Bacteroidaceae bacterium
GTCAATAATGGCATATCGTGCAATCAAGCTTCTTTTTGCATTGATTCTCATTATGGTCTGTCTGTGGACTATGAGCGAATGCAGGTTGGGGTTTGCCATAGTGTTTTTTGTGTTTTATTTTGTACTGACTGTCGTTGAAACGGTCCATTTTATGAACCGGCAGAAAGAAAAATGAGTAAACGGTTCTTCATATTGCTTCTGTCGGTTTTCTGCGCCATTCCAGCAATGTCACAGACCGGTTTCATTGTTGCAGATTCAATGGAAATGGCCACGAACGCCGGTAATGTGGATGTTAAGGAGGTGGTATTCGAACATTTGAAGGATTCTTACGAATGGCATATCATTTCCGTTGGGGAAAAGGAGTATTCCATTTCACTTCCTGTTATATTGCACAGTAAATCAAGCGGATGGCATTACTTTATGTCACGTGAGCTGTATGAGAACGGGGGCAGTTATGATGGCTTTGTCATTGCCGAAGATGGTTCTTATGCCGGTAAACTCATGGAACTGATGCCCGACGGCAGTCTGGTAAAGCCTTTTGACCTTTCACTGACGAAAGTCGCCCTTGGAATAATCATAAATTGTGCGCTGCTGCTGGTCATAATACTGTGTGTCGGCTGTTGGTACAGAAAGCATAACTACACCGATCCGGCCCCGAAAGGTTTTGTCGGAATGATCGAGTTTGTAGTTGCAATGCTTGTCGATGATGTCATCAAACCGGCAATAGGCAGGGATTACCGCCGTTATACCCCGATGCTGCTTACCATGTTCTTCTTCATTATTCTGAGCAACCTTATGGGCCTTATTCCGATATTCCCGGCGGGAGCCAATGTTACAGGCAACATTGCAGTCACCCTGTTCCTGGCTCTTGTGACATTCTTTACGGTGAACATTTTCGGCAACGGCGAATACTGGCGCGATATTCTCTGGCCCGATGTGCCCGTATTCCTGAAGGCACCTTTACCCATATTGCCGGTTATTGAGGTCTTTGGAATATTTACAAAGCCTTTTGCCTTGACGGTACGTCTGTTCGCCAATATGACAGCCGGACATTCAATAATTCTGGCGCTGACTTGCGTCATATTCATTACTGGCAGGATGGGACCGATGATAGGAACGCCTATGACGGTCGTATCGGTTCTGTTCATGGTGTTTATGAATATGCTTGAACTGCTTGTGGCATACGTGCAGGCATACGTGTTTACCATACTTTCCGCAATGTTCATAGGTCTTTCCAGACCACAGGGGCATGAGCGGAAATCTGAAACTGAATAAATTGCAAATCAATAAAATATCACAATTATGTTAGGAACAATGTTGGAAGCAGCAGCCGGAATGGCTGCAATGAGCAAAGGTATCATCGCTGTCGGTGCAGGTATCGTAGTAATAGGTGCCGCTTTCGGTCTTGGCAAGATTGGCCAGGCTGCCATGGAAGCTATAGCACGCCAGCCGCAGGCTGCAGGCGATGTGCGCAGCTCGATGATTCTTATCGGCGCATTCCTTGAGGGTGTTTCACTTCTGGCTGCCATTGTTTGTCTGCTGGCCCTTTACGCATAAAAGATGGACCTTCTGATTCCCGAAACAGGGACTCTTGTCTGGATGCTTCTGGCGTTCGGCATTGTGTTCTTCATTCTGGTGAAATGGGGATTTCCTCTCATTACCGGAATGGTGGACAAGCGCAATGACTATATTGACAAGTCACTTGCCGCTGCCAAAAAGGCCAATGAACGTCTGGCCGGCATCGAGAAGGAATGCAATGACCTGCTCAAGGAAACCAGGGCCGAAAAGGCACGCATTCTGAAGGAAGCATCGGACCGTCGTGAAGAGATTGTGACCGATGCCATGCAACAGGCACGCGAGGAAGGCGAAAGGATTATTGCCGAGGCCCGTGAGCAGATACGTCAGGAAAAGGAGGAGGCGCTGCGCGGCTTGCGCCGTCAGGTTGCTGACTTGTCCTGTCAGGTTGCAGAACGCATTCTGCGTGACAGACTTTCTAAGGAAACTGAGCAGCTTGACATGATTGACCGTATGATTGACGACGCTGAACGTAAAGCATGAATACCGGCACAATAGCATCAAGGTACGCAAAGGCTCTTCTTGAGTTCTCGCTTGAGATGGGGCAGGAGAAGTCTGTCTATGCCGATATGAATGCGCTGATGTCATGCTTGGGCTGCGTTCATGACCTGCGTGACAGGCTTGCTGACCCAACGTTGGGCGAAGAATCAAAACTGAGGCTTTTGGAAACCGCCGTGACAGGCTCCATGGACAGACCGTGCTCTGCTACAGACCGTTTCCTGCAGCTGGTCATCCAATCAGGACGTGCGGACATGCTTCTGTTCATGGCTTCCAGTTTCTGTGACCAGTATCGCCGGTATTCCGGCATTGTACCGGTCAAACTGGTAACTGCTGTACAGGACTACAAAACCCACGAGGAGCGTCTGCGAGGTCTGGTAAAAATGGTGTCGGATGATACTCCGGAATGGAGCTACAGTGTCAATCCTTCCATTGGTGGCGGGTTTGTCCTGTCCGTAGGGGGCTCCAGACTCGATGCAAGTGTGTCTTCCCAATTACGGAGAATCCGTAATGAATTGATTGAAAAGAATAACAGAACTATCTAATGGCAAATGGAATAAAGGCGAGCGAGGTGAGTGACGTGCTGCTTGAACAGTTGCGCGGCATAGACACATCGGTCCATTTTCAGGAAATCGGTACAGTGCTTCAGGTAAGTGACGGCGTAGTGCGCATTTACGGACTGAAGAATGCCAGAGCTGATGAATTGATTGAATTTGACAACGGCGTACGCGCCATAGTCATGAACCTTGAAGAGGATAATGTAGGTGCCATCCTTCTTGGACCGACAGACCTTATCAAGGAGGGAATGACAGTGCACCGTACCGGCCGTATTGCATCGATCAATGTCAGCGACGGGATGTTGGGCAGGGTAGTCAACCCTCTTGGCCAGCCTCTTGACGGAAAAGAGCCGATTGAAGGACCTTTCTTTGAGATGCCTCTTGAACGCAAGGCCCCGGGCGTAGTCTTCCGTGAACCGGTAAAACAGCCGCTGCAGACGGGTCTGCGTGCCATTGATGCAATGATTCCGATAGGACGCGGCCAGCGTGAGCTTATTATCGGTGACCGTCAGACCGGCAAGACTGCCATTGCCATTGATACCATAATAAACCAGCGTGCCAATTATGAGGCCGGAGATCCTGTCTATTGCATATATGTTGCCGTAGGACAGAAAGGTTCTACCGTTGCGACCATCGTCAACACGTTGCGTCAGCATGGTGCCCTTGACTATACCATTGTAGTCACGGCTACTGCGGCTGACCCTGCTGCCATGCAGTATTACGCACCGTTGGCCGGTGCTGCCATAGGCGAATATTTCCGTGATACAGGCCGCCATGCGCTGGTCGTTTATGATGACCTGTCAAAACAGGCTGTAGCATACCGTGAAGTGTCTCTTATCCTGCGCCGTCCCTCGGGCCGTGAGGCATATCCGGGCGATATATTCTATC
>JAZUFX010000022.1:0-3521 GCA_045640885.1 Bacteroidaceae bacterium
TTGAGCAGAACCTCCTGACGGTCAAGAATGATGATGGGGTCGATTATGGCCTCAAGGTCACGGGCCTGGTGAGTCGAGATGAGCAGGGTCGATTCTTCGCCGGTGTATTTGCTGACCGCCTTGCGGAACTGTGCCTTTGAAGGTATGTCAAGACCGTTTGTAGGTTCGTCCATGAACATGTATCTGGCGTTGGTTGCCAAAGCGAAACTTATCATTGTCTTCTTGAGCTGACCGTATGACATGCGGTCCATGCGCTGATTCTCGTCGTTGTCAAAAACCTTCATGATTTCGCTGAACTTGGACACACTGAACTTTTCCCAGTACTGGCCATTGTCAACGGCAAAACCGATGGCCGGGCGGCGTGGTGCCGGCACCTCGTCTGGCAGGTAATAAATGCTTGAAAGCAGTGATGGCTGGCGGTCATATGGATTCCTGCCGTCAATGTCAATAGAACCCAGGTCTGCCTTCTTGAGTCCGGCAAGTAAGGTAAGCAGTGTTGTCTTGCCCACGCCGTTTTCGCCAAGCAGCCCGTAAATGCGGCCTTCTTCAAGATTCAGCGAGATGTCTTTCAACACGACATTGCTGCCGTAGCTGAATTGTAAGTCTTTGATTCTGATCATTGTTGTATTGATGCTATTTGGTGTATTACTTCACTAAGACACTGCAAAGATATGTGCTGTTTTTGATACTGTCCATACCGTTAGCGTAATTTAACATTTGAACTGATTGATAAAGAGTGTCGGTTTTTTATACTTTTGCATGTAAAGCAAATGAAAGAAAACAGACAGATGAAAATCATAATACTTGGACCCGCCTACCCGTATCGTGGCGGAATTGCCGATTTCAACGAACGTCTTGCCAGCCAGTTCATACAGGACGGTCACCAGGTGGCAGTCTGGACATTCACTCTGCAATATCCGGGATTCCTGTTTCCGGGCAAGACCCAGTTCTCCACTGACCCCGCTCCCAAGGGGCTTGAAATAGAACGCAAGCTGAACTCGGTGAACCCGTTCAACTGGATCAAAGTGGGACGTGAGCTGAAACGTGAGGGGGCCGATATGCTGGTTATTCCATTCTGGATGCCGTTCATGGGGCCGTCACTGGGAACCGTGAGCCGCATTGCACGCAAGTCCGGTACCAGAGCCGTTGCCATTCTGCATAACATGATTCCCCACGAGCACAAGCCCGGCGACCGCATACTTGCCCGTTACTTTGTGAACTCGGTGAACGGTTTTGTGGCTCTATCCAAATCAGTGCTTGCCGACATAAGCATTTTCAATAAGGAAAAGCCAAGGGAGTTCTGTCCGCATCCGCTGTATGACAGTTTCGGTCCAAAAGCGACCAGACAGGAAGCCATACAGGTTCTGAATCTGGACAGCAACAGCAACTATATGCTGTTCTTCGGACTGATTCGTGACTACAAGGGACTTGACCTGCTACTTGATGCTTACGCCGACAAGCGTTTCAGGAACAGCGGCATCAAGCTGATAGTTGCCGGTGAATTCTATGGGAACGGGCAGAAATACAAGGATCAGGAAAAACAGCTTGGCCTTGAGGGTCAGATAATCTGGGAGAGCCGTTTCATAAATGCCGATCAGGTAAGATACTGGTTCGGTGCAGCCGATCTGGTGGTCCAGCCATACAAAAGCGCCACTCAGAGCGGCATCTCACAGATAGCCTATCATTTTGAGAAACCAATGCTTGTTACGCGCGTGGGAGGTCTGCCTGAGATAGTACCCGATGGAAAGGCAGGTTATGTGGTTGAACCGAATGCAGGAGCCATAGCCGACGCTGCCATTGATTTCTTTGGAAACAAGCGTCAGAACCAGTTTACCGAAGGCATTATTGACGAGAAAAAACAGTATTCCTGGGAGAAGATGGCATCAGCCATACTCAAGGTGGCCGGAAACTAATGCAAAAGATAGTATTCCAGGAGTGAAAGATCCTGGGCGTAGGTAAGTTTCATGCACCTGGCATCGCCGCGCACCAGCCCGACCTTTTCTGACGGCAAATACCGCAATACGGTTCCGCAGTCATCGGTGGCTGTGAACGATGGATCATTCAAGGCAATACGGTATGCTTCCTGTATTACTTTCTGGCGGAAACACTGAGGTGTCTGCATCTGCCACATGAGGCTGCGGTCAAGCACCGTTTCCATTCCGGTGCCCGCTTTGTCACACTGCACAATTGTATCGACGGCCGGAACGGCAACATCCACACAGTTGAAAGTCTTCATGGCCTCCAGACAGTCGGAAATTATACGCTCACTGACTAGCGGCCTGGCAGAATCATGGAAAAGCATCACGGCATCAGGCTGGCCAGCGTACTGACGTACTGCAGCCAGACTGGAATCATACCGTTCCCTACCGCCTTCAATAACATGCTTGAGTTTGGCATAACCGCCGGATTCGGCCATCAGACGAACCTTATCGATATATTCAGCCGATGTGACAACAACAACCTCGTCAATACCCGGATGGTCGTTGAATGTCTTCAGAGAATGTTCAAGAACGGTTCTGTCACCCAGCATCAAAAACTGTTTGGGAACAGGGAAACCGGCTCTGACTCCGCTCCCTGCGGCCAGAATGACAGCTACCGTCACCACCATACTATCGGCCTGAATACATCTTTTCGTAGTATGACTGATAGTCGCCGCTGGTGACGTTGTCAAGCCACTCCTGATTGTCGAGATACCATTTCACCGTCTTTTCTATGCCCTCTTCGAATTGGAGCGAAGGTTCCCAGCCAAGTTCACGCTGCAGCTTGCTGGAATCTATGGCATATCGCAGGTCGTGGCCTGCACGGTCAGTGACGTAGGTTATCAGATCCATATCCTCGCCTTCCTTACGGCCAAGCAGACGGTCAACGGTCCTGATGAGCACCTTGATGATGTCTATGTTCTTCCACTCGTTGAAACCGCCTATGTTGTAGGTTTCGGCAATCTTGCCGTTATGGAAGATAACGTCAATGGCACGGGCGTGATCAACGACATAAAGCCAGTCACGCACATTCTCGCCCTTTCCATAGACAGGCAGAGGCTTGCGGTGACGTATGTTGTTGATGAACAGGGGTATCAGCTTTTCAGGGAACTGGTACGGGCCGTAGTTGTTGCTGCAGTTGGTTACAATGGTGGGCAGTCCGTAAGTGTCGTGGAAGGCACGTACGAAATGGTCCGATGAGGCCTTTGACGCGCTGTACGGCGAATGCGGCTGGTACTTGAGGTCTTCGGTGAAGAACTTCTCGCCGTAGGCCAGATGGTGCTCGCCGCTTGAAGCCTTTGTCGTGAAAGGAGGTTCTACGCCTTCGGGATGTGTCATCTGGAGAGCGCCATAGACCTCGTCGGTGGAGATGTGGTAAAAGCGCTTTCCATCGTACTTTTCAGGAAGCGACTCCCAGTACAGCTTGGCTGCCTGGAGCAGTGAAAGCGTTCCCATGACGTTGGTCTGGGCAAATGTGAACGGATCCTTGATTGAACGGTCCACATGGCTTTCGGCTGCCAGATGGATTATTCCGTCAATCTT
>JAZUFX010000023.1:0-51531 GCA_045640885.1 Bacteroidaceae bacterium
GGCCTTGACAATGTGGCATACATGCCGGTAAGCGCCAGGGAACGCGCTGCACACGGCTCTGTCTATATTGACGTAAGAGTACTGGCACTGTTCGGATTCCAGGGCGAACGCCAGCTCGACGCATATATTGTGGGCCGTGCAAGCGCCGGAATGGAGAGCGTGTATTCGTACCGCATCGATGCCGACGGAACGATAACCGTGCATCATCTGGTCAATCCGCAGGGCGAAATGCCGGCGTGGTTCCCAAGAATCGGCCTGACAATGAGTCTTGCCGGCGGACTTGAAAATGTGGAGTGGTACGGACGCGGCCCGCAGGCATCGTACCCTGACCGCAAGACCGGCTACCGCATGGGTGTATGGAACACTACCGTGCATGACATGTATGAGCCGTATCTGATACCTCAGGACTACGGATTGCGGACCGATAACATATGGGTGCGTTTTACCGACGAAAGCGGACGCGGCCTTGAGTTCTCGATGGACCAGCCGTTCGCATTCAACGCATATCCCTATACGACGGAGAACCTTACCCGAAGCGTCTATCAGTACCAGCTTGAGGAATCGGGCAACATAACCCTGAACCTTGACTACGCGACATCGGGCGTGGGCTGCACCGCACGCGGCATATTCGATGCATACAGAGCCTACCCTGCAGGCTACGAAAGGACAGTCGTGATCACGCCGGTAAAGTGATTTTTTAGTGCGATAAAATTAAAGTTTGTAATGATTTTGTCTGATATATACGATAGACAGACGATGACGGAATAATCAATTTGAGTCTTCGCGAGTTCCTATACCCCCAGCTATATATCAGTAAATCTTTCTCCTCCCTCTGCCAAAGTATAATTGGCGGGGAATTCCATATCTCCAGTTCCTGGAACTGTATGTATGAGATTCCGTGCCACTGGCTTTGGCTCGGGTGGCGAGATTGATTTGTGCCTGACGAATTTCCGGGTTACGACCATTGCGGACGCCTTCAGCAAGTACATCGGCCACCTCGCGTTTGTTGCCATAGGCGGCTGGCGGAAGACTCTTAATGTGCTTGACAAGTTCAACGACCTGGGTGCTGTAAATTACACGCACCCTTCCGGATGTGTCGTATTCAAGATCTTTGAACTCGCAGTTCCCGTAGAAGACGACAATGTTGAAGATGGGGATATCCTGGTTATTAGGAAGATGTTTGCGAAGAGCGGTAATGTGAGAACTGTTCTGCCGGACAGGATTATAGAACTGATGCTTTTCCTCCCCGAATGCAAGTATCTGCATCCAATATCTATTGTTTCCATTGCCGAAAATCCATCCGCTGTAATCCTTAACCTCGAAGATGATGATGCCTTGGGGAGTAGGAACGGCAAGATCTATCTGTGTGTATGTGCCATCGTCTTTACGGATGAACAGGTCATGATAAATAGCCTGAGGATTGATACCGCATTTATTAATGAGTATGGGTATCAAGTCTCTTTCCGACCAAGTGCCCCTATCCATTGAAGAGACTGACAGAATCTGCTCGCGATACTTCCTCGCCTTGAGAATGCGGAGAATAATCAAAGCAAGTATGCCAACAGCAATAAGAATGACGAGGAAAGTATCTTGCATACTACTTTTCTGTCAGTTTCTGGTATAGTTTGAAAAGTTCGGCAACGCAGTCGGATTCGGTCATTGTTCGCCAGTTGAATCCGTAGGCTTCCATTACGGCCTTGTCGTTTTCCTGATGGGCTTTGCGGAGTTCGGGAGGCATTGTTATCTCGTCATAGAGGACGGCAAGGGAGCAGTCGGGATATTTGACACGTGCATCAAGAATAGCCCGGGCAGTCTGTTCTATTTTTGTTTTCTGACTGTCAGATGGAGCCGGCCAGGGGAAGTTGTTATAAACTATGTCCTTTGAGTAACGATAATCGCTTTTCAACCTTCCGCCTACGGAACGCATCCATGCATTATGTACGTTTGATGTCAGAATTCCGAAATGATACAGTGTTGCATTGGAAATAATATGAGCGGAATCGCTTGTCATAATACCCGCATTCAAAAAACCTATTGGTACAAATCGTCTTTTTTCAGATGAGACGCGTGGTATTATTATGTACTCACCCTCCGGCATATTCTCCACATGAAAACGTGTAGGTTTGTCCGCAAGCTTTTGTGTAGGCTCACTTTTGCTGGAAAGACGGAAATTGCGGACATTCTCAACCCGTTTCAGACAGTGAGGCAGACGATGAAGCTCAGCCGGAGTGCAATTGCCCAGCCACAGACAGTATCTTGGCTTCCGGTGTATGAATTCCTCAGAGCCGTACCAGGGATGGAACAGAGCGGCAGACCCGGGCTCCTGCCTGATGAACTCTTTCATTTCGTCTTCTGTGAAAAGGTAGTTGCCACCGTCAATAGGTTTGTTCCCAATGCCTATTTCAGGCACATCGCACAACGGTTTGACACGACTCTCAATGAAAATGTTGTCGGCATCAATCAGGTAGCCGTTTATGTTTTCTGCAATATGAGGTGTCCCGCTTTCGCTGAAAATCAGTTTCCTACCGGTAAAAGGAGCAATACTGAAACCAACAATCACGCAATGCACATGAGCTTTCTGGGAACTCTCACTGTCCCAGCGGAATGTTCTGTAGCAGAAATCTATATGTATGCCGTTAGTGATCATAAGCGATTTCCAAAG
This sequence comes from Bacteroidaceae bacterium, assembly GCA_045640885.1. Lineage (GTDB taxonomy): Bacteria > Bacteroidota > Bacteroidia > Bacteroidales > Bacteroidaceae > Colenecus. Next base: position 2,663 of record JAZUFX010000023.1, read on the forward strand.
GTTTGCGACCTGCTCGCCCTGTGTGACAGAGTTGGTAGATACAAGAGCGCTACGGGTCTTCTTTCCCTCCATATAGTCAGTAGCCTTTTTGTACCAGCAGCTCACATAATCAAGGTTCCCAATGTTCTTCCACTTTTCACCGAAGACATAAAGCACATCGGCCTTTTGTGAGTCTGACATCAGCCTGGCACCGACAAACGGCGGATTACCTATGATATAGTCAAATTCAATATGAGTCTTTTTCTGCTCAGGTTTCTCAAAGTCCATCTGCCGGGTCTTGAGATATATCTCTCCATACTTGAATTCAGATTCAGTAAGCACGTGCGTTTTGTCCGCTATGATTGTCACAGGCTCATCCTCTGCAATAGGAAGATTGTTCCAGTCCATACGAAGGGCATTGCCCTCTATGATGTTGTGATAGTTCTTCAGTGGAAGGAAGTCAAAGTTAGTCCGCATAATCTTCTCGGTTTCCTGCATCATCTGCGCCTCAGCTATCCAAAGCGCTGTTGTAGCCGTTGATACGGCAAAGTCATTTATCTCTATGCCGTAGAACTGATGAATATCCACTTTGATTGGACTGAGTTCTGAACCCAAGTCAATATACATCTGCCCTTTCGTTATTAACCTAAGAGCCTCGTTCTCCAAACGACGGAGAGAAATGTAAGTCTCTGTCAGGAAGTTGCCGCTGCCACAGGCTGGATCAAGAAATTTGAGTGAAGCAAGTTTGTTCTGATATTCCTTGGCTTTCTGGATGAGTTTCTTATCTATCGGTTCGCCCTGTATTGACACAAGCTCTTCTTTCAGGTCATCCAGAAACAACGGGTCTATTACTTTGTGGATATTCTCAATGCTGGTGTAGTGCATTCCTCCGCTACGACGGGTTTCCGGATTAAGGGTACTCTCAAAGACCGCGCCGAATATGGTAGGGCTAATCAGACTCCAGTCAAAATCATCGCTGGCGTGTTGCAGTACAAGTTCAGCCAGTTTTTCATTGAATCGCGGTATTTCTATGTTTCTGTCGGCAAACAATCCGCCGTTGCAATATGGGAATGCTTTCAAACTATCATCAAGATACGGATCTCTTTCACTGACAGGAGTATTCAGAACCTCGAACAGTTCAATAAGGCCCTTACGCATTTCTCCCTTGCCTGGTTTGAACTGTGCCAGGTAGTCGTGGAACATACAGCGTTTCTCTCCAAAGAGACCGGCATCCTCGGCATAGAGGCAGAATACCAGACGGACGCAGAGGATGTTCAGGCTCTGAAGGGCGTGAGGATCATCGGGGTTGATGTACTGCTTTAGGAATTCATCGTATATCTGGCCGATGATTTCTCCGGCCTGCAGGGAGACCTCCATTTCTTTTTTGAGGTGTTCGTTGCCCTGCTCTACAAGGAACTGGAGGCGGTAGTATTCAGTTTCGAGGTTTTCCAGCAGTATGACTTCCGGCTCTCCCTGAGGATTCTTCATGTCATATATGTTGAATTCCTTGAAATTGCATACGACAACCCAGCGGGGATAGCGGTCATAGCCCAATTCGGCGGCATATCGCTTTGCCTGCTGGAATGGTGTCAGCAAGGAACCGTCGGACTGGGGAATAGCTTTTCTCAAGTCCTTTTCTATTGATTTCTGTTCGATAAGTACTCTTGTCGGCTCGATGTAGGCATCTATGAAGCTTGTGCTGCTGAGCTTGACCTGGTTTTCGAATGAGATTATGTCGTAGGGGCGATTTACTCCCAGCACCGTCTGGATGAGCTCCATCCAGAAAGGCTGGCTTTCGCCCTTTTCATATCCTCTGCCGGCCCACCTTTGCGCGAATGCTTTGGCTGCCGCTTGTTGTTGATTTTTTTGCATGCCGATTCTGTTTAGCTCGTAAATTTAGCAACTTCTTTTCAGCTAACAGCGGTTGCGGTCGATTCTGATTCAAATCCCAAATAATATGGAGCAAATCTTTGGTTTGTCTCCATATTATTATATATTTGCGTGTCTTGATTTTTATCGGGGCTACAACCAATTACTACCTAACTAACCTATTTATATGAAGAATTATCAAACACAGGACATCCGGAATATCGCCATCGTCGGCGGTTCCGGGTCAGGAAAAACCACGCTCGCAGAGAGCCTCCTCTTTGAAGGCGGCGTCATCAAGCGCCGCGGATCAGTGAACCAGAAGAATACCGCAAGCGATACGGCTGCCGTTGAGCTTGAGTACGGCTATTCAGTTTATTCGACAGTATTCTCAGTTGAACTGTACAACAGGAAGTTCAACTTCTTTGACTGCCCGGGCTCGGACGATTTCTCAGGCCAGGCTGTAACAGCACTCAATATCTGCGATTCAGCAGTGATTGTGGTCAATGGCGCACGCGGTGTCGATGTAGGCGTCATTAACTGCTTCCGTCTTGTCAGAAAATTAGGAAAACCCGCATTCTTTCTGGTCAACAACGTTGACAGCGACAAATGCGAATACGATAACATCATCGAACAGCTCCGTTCGACTTTCGGAACCATCAGCGTTCCAATACAGTTCCCCGAACAGTCCGGTCCATCATTCAACAGCATCATTGACGTTCTGCTGAATCAGAAGCTTACATTCGCCGACGGTCAGCCGTTCAAGGCCGAAGACATACCGGCATCGGTCGCCGACCGTGCCAAGGCCATGCGTGACATGGTAACCGAAGCCGCTGCCGAGAACGACGAGACTCTTATGAACAAGTTCTTCGACGAGGGCGAACTTACAATCGACGAAATACGTCTCGGCTTCCGCAAGGGTGTCGAGAGTTGCGGACTCTTCCCGGTCGTATGCGCATCGGCCGCAAACAATATCGGCGTGAACCGTCTGTGCGAGTTCCTTGGCAATGTTGCACCGTCGCCTCTGCAGGGTGCCGAAATCAAGGACAGCAAGGATGAAGTTGTCAATGCCCAGTCGGCCGGCACTTCGCTGTTCTTCTTCAAGACCTCAATGGAACCGCACATAGGTGCCGTTTCATATTTCAAGGTAATGTCGGGCAAGGCACGTGAAGGTCTTGACATGCTTAACGGCGACCGTGGCTCGAAGGAGCGTGTCGCACAGATTTTCGTAAGCCAGGGCTCCGGAAACCGTGTCCAGGTTCCCGAACTGCCCGCAGGCGACCTGGGCTGCACCGTCAAGCTCAAGGATGTACGTACAGGCAACACTCTGAACGAGGGTGCCGAACGCACGTTCAACTTCATCAAATATCCCAACTCGAAGTATTCACGCGCATTGAAGCCTGTAAACGAGGCCGATATGGAAAAGATGATGTCGATTGTCAGCCGTATGCGCGAAGAGGATCCGACTCTGGTCATCGAGCAGTCGAAGGAACTCCGTCAGGTTATCCTTTACGGTCAGGGCGAATTCCATCTGCGTACCTTCAAGTGGTGCATTGAGAACAATGACAAGATGCAGATTGTCTTTGACGAGCCCAAGATTCCATACCGCGAAACCATTACCAAGGCTGCGCGTGCCGATTACCGTCACAAGAACCAGGCCGGCGGTGCCGCCCAGTTCGGTGAGGTTCACCTTATCGTGGAGCCGTACGAGGAGGGCAAGCCGATGCCTGAATCGTTCAAGTTCGGCAACCAGGAATTCAAGATGAGTGTCAAGGACACCCAGGAATATCCTCTGGAGTGGGGCGGCAAACTTGTATTCGTCAACAGCATTGTCGGCGGTTCTATCGATGCCCGTTTCATGCCGGCCATCCTCAAGGGTATCATGCAGCGCATGGACCAGGGTCCGCTTACCGGATCATACGCCCGTGACGTGCGTGTAATCGTTTACGATGGCAAGATGCACCCGGTTGACTCGAATGAAATTTCATTCATCCTTGCCGGCCGTAACGCATTCAGCCTTGCATTCAAGGATGCGGGTCCTAAGATTCTGGAGCCTGTATATGATGTCGAGGTCCTTGTTCCGGCTGAATACATGGGCGATGTCATGAGTGACCTGCAGGGCCGTCGCGGCATGATTATGGGTATGGAAAGCGAAGGCAACTACCAGCAGCTGCGCGCCAAGGTTCCGTTGAAGGAAATGGCAACATATTCAACTTCATTGAGTTCGATAACAGGCGGCAGCGGTTCGTTCGTGATGAGCTTCTCCAGCTACGAACTTGTACCGACCGATGTTCAGAATGAACTTATAAAGGAGTTCGAATCAAAGCAGAAAGACGAGGAATAATTGATAATCTGTTAACTGAAAGGGCTGGAATCTGTATGTTCCAGCCCTTTTTTATTATAAAAATGTAACTTTTTTAAGTTAACAGATGGCGTATTTTAAAAAATGCTTGTAATTTTACTGCCATGAAGAAGACTTTTGTTTGGATATTGAGCGGCGTAATGTGCGTTTCATTCCTGCTGCTTCTTTCCCTGCAGTTCCGTTATATGCAGGAAATGGGTTCCATGCGTCAAAGACAGTTTGACGAAGCGGTCAAACGCAGCCTCTATGAGGTTGAGCATAAGCTTGAACTGGAGGAGGCAAGGCGCTTTGTCGAAGAGGATATACGTGCGATGGAGCGCAGCAGGGATGCCCAGCAGTCGACAGAGGGCTTCTTCAGTCAGACGCAGTCCTTCGTTTTCCAGAACGGAAGTTTCTCAATCAGCCACAGCATCCAGTCGGTACCCGGAAATGATCCGGACATGTCAGGCCAGTCAATGCCGTCATTGCAGATGCCGCGCTCTCCGAAACAGGAATCGGCCAGTTCCTCAGTGTCCGAAATAATGAAGAACATCCAGCAGGAACAGCTTGAAAACTATCTGGCCAACAAATATCTGGTTGACGAGGTCATATACAATATGATGAGCAATTCGCGTCCACGCGGACACAGGATTGATTATGCCCTCCTGTCCGAGGAACTCAACGACCAGCTTAAGAACAATGGGATAGACCTGCCGTTCCACTACGCGGTGACAACCTCAAGCGGCAGAGTCCTGAATACATGCGGATGCAAGGACTTTGATCCGAAAGTCACGGAAAACACTTATTCCCAGACGGTATTCAGAAATGAAAACCTTAACCGCATGTATGTGGTAAAGGTCCATTTCCCGACCCTTGATGAATATATTGACAATTCCGACAATTTTTTCCTGCCGTCGATAGTCTTCATAGTCATACTGATGGTGTCATTCTGCGTGGTGCTTTTCATCGTGCTCAGGCAGCGTAAAGTCACCGAAATCAAGAATGATTTCATCAACAACATGACGCACGAATTCAAGACTCCCATCTCGACAATCTCATTGGCGGCCCAGATGCTCGGTGACCCCAGCGTCGGCAAGTCGGAGGCTATGTTCAAGCATATTTCGGGCGTGATTACCGATGAAACCAGGAGACTGAGGTTCCAGGTTGAAAAGGTTCTGCAGATGTCAATGTTCGAACGCCAAAGCAATACAATGAAACTCAAGGAGATGGATGTCGACGAACTGATAAACGGCGTTGTCAGCACATTCCGTCTCAGGGTCGGAAATGTAGGCGGCACTATTGATGCAAGTTTTGAGACCACCGATCCGTTCGGCATGGTCGACGAGATGCATTTTACAAACGTTATCTACAACCTTATGGATAACGCCGTAAAGTACAAGCGTGACGATGTTCCGCTGCATCTTGAACTGAGAACATGGAACGAGCCTGAAAAGCTTATGGTTTCAATATCGGACAACGGCATTGGAATCAAGCGTGAAGACTTGAAGAAGATATTTGACAAGTTCTACCGTGTCCATACAGGCAACCGTCACGATGTGAAAGGATTCGGACTCGGACTGGCATATGTCAAGAAGGTTATTCAGAACCACAAAGGACAGATACGTGCCGAGAGCGAACTTGGAAATGGAACGAAATTCATAATAACTTTACCGCATAAAGACGACTAATATGGAAGAGAAAGTGAACATTCTGCTTTGCGAAGACGACGAGAATCTGGGTATGCTGCTCAGAGAGTATCTTCAGGCAAAAGGTTACAATGCTGAACTGTGTCCCGATGGCGATGCAGGTTACAAGGCATTCCTGAAAGGCAGGTTTGACATCTGCGCCCTTGATGTCATGATGCCTAAGAAAGACGGATTCACTCTGGCTAAGGAAATCAGAGCCAACAATTCTGAAATTCCCATTATGTTCCTTACGGCAAAGAACCTGAAGGAGGATGTCCTTGAAGGTTTCAAGATAGGTGCCGATGACTACATCACAAAGCCGTTCAGCATGGAGGAACTGACTCTCAGAATAGAGGCAATCCTGCGTCGTGTCCACGGAAAGAAAAGCCGTGAAATCACCACGTTCAAGATAGGCAAGTTTACATTCGATTCCAAGAAGCAGATTCTTTCAATCGGCGGCAGCCAGACCAAGCTTACCACCAAGGAATCCGATCTGCTTGGACTTCTGTGCCAGCATCAGAATGAAATACTTCTTCGCGAAATGGCTCTGAAGGCAATCTGGATTGATGACAACTATTTCAATGCACGCAGTATGGATGTGTATATCACCAAGTTGCGCAAGCATCTGAAGGCCGACGATTCAGTTGAGATTATCAACATTCACGGAAAGGGTTACAAGCTTATTGCACCCGATACTGAAGAATAACAGCATTTCAAGACTGGTTCTGGCGGTCTGACTTCAGTCAGACTTGCCTGGAACCGTTTCGGGAACTGTGACTGTGACGGTATAACTGCATAGTGTTGCGCAGGTTGTGCCAGATGGTGTACATGGCTCCCGATACCGAAAGAAGCGGGTCCCAGAACGTGTAACCCATCCAGATTCCGAACACGGTGTTTTTCTGCCCCAGAGTCTGGCTTCCTTCAACCCTGCAATTGTAACGCTGCCCGATACGGCCTCCGACGCTGAATTGGAAAATGCAGCAGAACAGTGACACAAGAGCCATTCCAAACAGAAGCAGTACGCTGCAATTGCTGTTTACGATGGCTCTTGTCCCTATTGTGACGGCAAGGGTCAGTGCAATGCTCCACAGATAGAAGGCTGTGTTCGTGTGCTGTGATACCCAGTTGTGGAATCCCGGCATAAAAGCCCTGACAGTCCATGCTGCCAGACAGGGCAGAATGAGCAGTGGGAACACCTTTGACAGAATGCGCGAAAACGATGCCAGAAATGAAACGTCGGCATCGGGATACAGCAACGGCACGGTAAGGGGTACCAGAATTGCCACAGTCAGGTTTATCATTATGGTATACATGACAACCTGTGCCATGTCGCCGCCCAGACGTCCTGCAACCACGGCACACGATGTGGCCGTAGGACAAATCATGCAAAGCATGCCGGTTTCAAAAAGCAGCCTGTTGCGGACAATCCATCGGGCGGCATCGCTTTGTCCGTGGATGCCCAGCATCACGACTCCGGAAAGCAGCATGAAGCAGACAATCTGAACGGACAGGTTGCGTATCTGCCAGGGCCGTACTACAAGCTGTTTCGGGTCGATGCGGCAGAAACTTATGAAAAGCATAAGGAACAGCAGGACCGGCTGTATGACATGAATGGCATTCTCCAGAAAATGGCCGTACCGGTGAAGTGCGGGAATCTGCGCATATACCAGATATGACGTGATTCCTGTAATGATTCCAATGACCAGCATCCAGTCTTTGAGGAACAGCAGCAGACTTTCCGTGTTACGGTCTTTTTTCATACGGTCCAATTGACTGCAAAGATAGTTTTTTTATTTTACCTTTGTGGAAATTATGGGCAGGTCATTGTTTACAATCGGATTGGCCGCCGCTTTGCAGTCAGTCATGCTGCTGACCGCATGCGACTATGATGAAGGCTTTTCTACAGACAGCAGCCAGGTGCTGTCTTTCCCGGGCAGTGTCATTTCACTTGACAGCGTCATGGCCGGGATGAAGTCTCCGTCGGTCACGTTCATGGCCTACAACAACAATGACCGTGCCATTCAGTTTGACGCATTCCTTGTCGGTGGCAGCCAGAGTGTCTTTGAAATGATTGCCGACGGCATTGACGGCAATGCCGCCCGCGGGCTCGAGATCGGGGCTCATGACAGTTCCACGTTCGTGCTCCGTGCAAATCCTGAATTCAGGGCCGATGCACCGTCAACGCTTTATTCCGATACAATAGAATTCATACTTGGAAACGGTGCCGTACAGTATCTGCCCGTTACGGTGACGTCGGTCAATGCCAGAAAACTGGACTCATACAGGGTGCATGGTACTGAAAGCCTTGAGCCCGGCTGCTCATATCTGATATTTGACAGCCTTTATGTCCCGGAAGGCGCCATCCTGGAAATAGGCCCTGGCACACGGCTGTATTTCCATAACGGGGCCGGTATGGCCGTTGACGGACGCATTGTGGCAAACGGATTGCCTGACAGCAAGATACGCTTTTCCGGCTACCGGCTTGACTGCATCACACCCGGTGTCCCGTATGACCTGACGGCCGGGCAGTGGAAGGGCATAAGGCTTGGCGCAGACAGTTATGGCAACAGATTCGAATGGTGTGACATCCATGGCGCGGAATACGGCATAGTTGCCGACAGTTCGGAAATCGGAACCGTCAAGGCCGACATTGTTTCGACCATAGTGCATAACATGACGGGCAATTGTATTGAGCTGCGCGGCTGCAAGGTTAATATTTCCAATTCGCAGATTACAAATTCCGGTGAGTGCTGCCTTTGCATAACAGGCGGCGAAACCCATGTGTCCTTCACCACAATAGCCGATTTCTCGGTCTGGAATATGGCACGTGTGGCGGTCAGCGTCAGGGACAGGATATCGGAAACCGATACACGTCCTTATGCGGGCGCTTTCTTTGACGCATGCATCATTACCGGCCGGCACAGGAGTGAAATCGAAGTGGGCGGCTCGCTTGAATCGGACCACGAAAACCGTCTTGCCATAAGTCATTCACTTGTCATGACAAAAGACTCGTTGCCGGGCTTCTATGATGAGTGCCTGTTTGAAAACCAGAAGGAAGGCCAGGTATATGGCGCTGCAAATTTTGTAGAGGCCCCCGGCATGTATGAACGCTGTTTCCGGCTTGATTCCGTCTCAAGGGCCCGGGGCATAGGCGGCGGTCAGGCGGCCTTTCCTACAGACCTTGACGGCAACGCCCGGCCTACAGCGCATCCCGATGCCGGATGCTACCAGTACCTTGACAAAACCGCTTCCCAATGATCAGACGTTTCCTTTTTCTGATACCTGTAATCCTTCTTACATACATTGCGCCGGCCCGGCAGAGCATGAACATCATGTTCTACAACACCGAGAACCTGTTTGACCCTGCCGACGACCCCGCCAGGGACGATGATGACTTTACGCCCGACGGCGATTACCATTGGACCATAGGCCGTTACCGTGACAAACTCGATGCCCTGGCAAAGGTCGTGGCTGCTGCCGACGATAACCTGTGTCCTGCGCTCGTCGGCCTGTGCGAGGTCGAAAATGACAGGGTCATGACCGATTTGACGGCACGTTCGGCACTCAGACAGGCCGGTTACCGTTATGTCATGACCGATTCACCCGACAGACGTGGCATCGATGTGGCACTGATGTACCGTCGGGCCGATTTTAAACTCCTGTCACATTGCTCGCTGCGCATCAGTCTGAACGGTGGGAACAAGGCCACCCGCGATGTGCTTCATGTCACTGGTCTGACAGCCTGCGGCGACACCCTTGATGTCTATGTCTGCCATTGGCCCAGCCGTACAGGCGGTGAGAGTGAAACCGAGCGTTTCAGGCTGGAGGCGGCCAGGGCGGTGCGTGCATCGGCCGACAGCGTATTTGCTGCCCGCCGCAAGCCGTATGTCATAATTATGGGCGACTTCAATGAAGGTCCCGGCTGTCAGGCTGTGGCATCGGGCCTTGGGGCGAAGCCGTTTTCACAGGGAAGCAGTCTGGCGGACTGCAGTCTTGTGACGCTTATGGATTCACAGTCCGACGGCAGTTACCGCTATGACGGATATTGGGACTGCTATGACCAGTTCGTCGTATCGGCAAGCCTTCTGAACGGGCAGGGCAACACGTCATTTGAAGAAGTGAAAGTCATGAGACGCGGTTTCCTGCTTGAAGACGACAACAGGTACGGAGGTGTCAAGCCGTACCGCACCTACAACGGCCGGCGGTATCAGGGCGGTTTCTCGGATCATCTGCCGATACTGCTCCGGTTATCTTACTGAGTACAATAAAAGACAGTAACATGGGCTGCCGTTCGGAAACAATTCTTATCTTTGGGGCTTGAACGTCCGATTACAGCGAACAAACCAATTACTACAATAATCAAATGAAAAGAATCCTCTTTTTCGCAGCCTGTGCGGTAATAGCCTCGCAGGCTCAGGCACAGAAGTCAATCCCTCTGGTTTATGACCAGGAATTCACAGGTGCAAAGTATGCCGCTCCGGCAATGCCGTCACTTGACAACGCAAAGATTGAAAAGGCTCTTCCAAACCCCTTCCAGTTTGAAAACAGCAAGAAGGAAGTCAAGAAGTTCAAGGACTGGGAGAAGCGCCGCGCCGAAATCGTACATGAACTGTACAATTATGAGATAGGTGAGAAACCTATGGTAAGCAAGGAGAATATCCAGGCTTCAATTGAAGACGGCACTCTTACAGTCGTAGTTACCGTCAACGGCGAATCGCTGACCATCAGTGCAAAGATTACCTACCCGGAAGGTGACGGACCGTTCCCGCTTATGATAGGCGCATCGAACAACAGCCTTCCGCGTCAGTTCTTCACTGACCGCAAGATAGCCACACTGAACTTCTCGGAGCGTCAGGTCAACAGCTACTCGCAGATGGGCGGTTTTGGCGGTGGCGGCCAGAAGGCCGGCCGTGGTGACTATGCCTTTGACAAGCTCTATCCCGAACTTTCCGAGAACGGTGCGTATGCCGAATGGACATGGGGTGTAAGCCGTCTGATTGACGGTCTGGAGATTGTAGGCGAAGCCTCGAAGATTGATTTGAAACATATAGGCATTACAGGCTGTTCATACGCAGGCAAGATGGCACTCTGGTCAGGCGCACTTGACGAGCGCATAGCTCTGACAATTGCCCAGGAGCCGGGCGGCGGCGGTGCTGCCGCATGGCGCGTGTCGGAAATCTCTGACGGTTTCCGCGGCACCCAGGGCGTGGAAAAGCTTGGCCGCACCGACAACCACTGGTTCAAGGAATCAATGTGGGACTGGAAGGACGAGAACGTTTCCAAACTGCCTCATGACCATCATGAACTGTGTGCGCTTGTATGCCCGCGCGCTTTGCTCGTTCTCGGCAATACCGACTACTCATGGCTGTCCGACGAGGCCGGTTACGTTTCATGCGTGGCTGCCCGTGAAGTCTGGAAGAAATTCGGAATCGAAGACCGCATGGGTTATTCAATCCAGGGCGGACACGGACACTGCCAGCTCCCGAAGAGCCAGTATGCCGATGTCGAGGCATTCATTGACCGTTTCCTGCTTGACAAGGATGTCGATACCGATGTACGTCACATTGATCAGGCAATCAAGGACAACCTGCCGGCATTCGGCATCTCGGTTGAGGAATTCATTCCTTGGGTTGACCAGATCAGCGGTCTTGCCAAGGACTGATACCTTCTGCTTGAACATTTCAGAACAGGTTCTAAGAAAAGGCTTCCTGTAACGGAAGCCTTTTTTGATAAGGACAAATGGCGGCACTTTCAGTAATAATACCCGTATTCCAGAGCGCGGCAACGCTTGAACGCTGCGTTGACAGCGTACTTTCCCAGAATGTGCCTGACATGGAGGTGATTCTGGTCGATGACGGCTCGACCGACGGCGGTGCGCAGCTCTGTGACCGTATGGCTCTTGACAATCCGAGAGTGAAAGTCATCCACCGTGAGAACGGAGGCTTGAGTGCGGCCCGCAATAGCGGCATTGAGGCTGCATCGGGCCGGTGGATTGCATTCGCGGACAGCGACGATGAACTGGCTCAGTCGACTTATGCCGACAACCTGCACTGGCTGGAACGGAATCCGGAAACCGATATGCTGGAATTCCCCGTCCATGTCCACTATACGGCAAGTGACGGGTACCGGCTGGACTTTGAGCCGAGAACTGTCAGCGGGAGCGCAGTCTTCAGGGACTGGCTTGAATGCGGAGGCTACAACCACTGCTATGCGTGGAACAAGATATACCGCAGGTCGCTGTTCGACAGCGTGCGCTTTCCCGAAGGCGAGACCTTTGAAGACGCCGCCGTATGTCCGTCGCTGGTCAGGAACTGCCGTGCGGTCAGGTATTCGGACAAAGGCTGCTATCTGTATTACCGGAACGTTTCCGGCATAACGGCAAACTACACTTTCAAAGGCCAGGAACCGCTGCTGCGGCACAACCTGAATCTGCTTGAGGAATCGGTTGCCATGAACCTGCCTGTCTGTCAGGCGCGCCTGTGGGCACTCTGCATGAATCTGCTTATAGATTTGCGCAGGTGTCACGGGACCGACAGCCTGTACATTAAAAGTGCGGCAAAACGTCTTTCAAGGCTCAGGCCTTCGTCTGCCGCCGTCCTGAAAGCCGGGCTGCCGCTGAAATCGAAAATCAAAACCTTATGTTCCATCTTGCTCGGCCCGTCGCTTACAAGCGGAATGCTGGGCATCAGGAAATACTGACAATAGTGGTATCGGTCATCGTTCCATATTACAATCCGCAGTCGGATGCTGAAATTGACAGACTCCTTGAAAGGGCGGTGCGTTCGGCTGTGCATGAGCTTGACGGACACACTGACTTTGAAGTGATTGTCGTCAATGACGGCTCTCCATGCCAGCCTGCCATACAGGCCGCCTGCAGTGACAGCCGTATAAGGTTCATTGACCGTGAACACGGCAAGCTCGGTGCAGCCCGCAATACTGGAATCGACAGCTCGGAAGGTGATATCATTACATTCCTTGATTCCGACGACTTCTATTTCGAAGGCACTCTGTGGCCCTGCATACAGGCAATGAAGGAAATGAAGGCCGATTTGCTGGGTTTCGGCTTCAAGGCCACCGGCTTGGCAGACGGCACTGAAAACCTTCGACAGCCGGCGCCGGTCTTTTCACAGCCGGTTGCGGGCAACGGCTGGATGAAACGGCACAATCTGTTCGGCAGCAGCTGCATGTACCTGATTGACCGTGAACTCATGGATGACGGCGGCCCGAGATTCATGGAAAATTCATACATCGAGGACGAGGAGTTTACGCCGCGCCTTGTCTTTGCAAGCCGCCGTTATGTCCATACCGCATTCAAGGTCTATGGCTATTACAGAAGGCCTGGCTCGATAACCAATTTGGTGACACGCAGTGCCGTTGAACAGCGGGAGCGCGATGCCCTTGCTGCCATGGCCAGTCTGGTCAGTTTCCGCACGACGGTTTCGCATTTGCCCGCCGACGGCCTTGACCGAAAAATAAGCACGCTGGCCATTGACTGCCTGCGGCGTGCATTGCGGCGTAAGGAGTGGATGACCGATGTGAAAACTGCAGTCGACGGCCTGAAGTCAATCGGCCTTTATCCTGTTCCGGCATCGGCACTGCCATTTGGGATGAAACTCTATGCCCGTCTTGCAGAATGCCGGCCCGGACGCTGTCTGCTTCACCTTCTTGAACGTATTGCCAAATGAAAATACTGCTGCTTGGAGAATACAGCAACGTTCACAATACGCTTGCAAAAGGGCTGAGGGAACTCGGCCATACGGTCTGTGTCGCCAGCGACGGTGACAGCTGGAAGAACTACCCGCGTGACATTGATCTGGAACGCGAGCATACCGGCCGATGGCGTTTCCTATGGCATCTGGCCAAGGCTCTGCCCCGGCTGAAAGGCTACGATGTGGTACAGATCATAAATCCCATGTTCCTGGAGCTGAAGGCCGAACGCATAAAACCCATATACGACTGGATTCGCCGGCATAACGGCATGATGGTCATGGGCGCCTTTGGAATGGACCATTACTGGGCAAAAGTCAATTCCCAGCTTATGCCCATGCGCTACAGCGATTTCAACATCGGCCGTGAACTGCGTACCGACAACGAGTCGCTGTGCTACTTGAAGGAATGGACAGGCACGGAGAAGGAGCGGCTGAACAGGCATATCGCCCTTGACTGTGACGGCATTGCAGCCGGATTGTACGAATACCATGCCGTCTATTCCGAAGTGCCCGAACTCCGTGACAAGGTCAGGTACATTCCGCTGCCCATTGTAATGCCAGAAAAGCCCGATGTGTCGTTCTCCGGCTCTCCCGTCAGGGTCTTCATTGGAATAAGCCGGAACCGCAGCGCCTACAAGGGCACCGATATAATGCTCCGTGCCGCACAGGATGTCATGGCGGCTCACCCTGGCGCCATGGAACTGAAAGTGGCCGAGGGCGTTCCGTTCGACGAATACCAGCGTATGATGGATGACAGCGATGTGCTTCTTGACCAGTTGTACGGCTATTCTCCGGCAATGAATTCGCTCCTGGCCATGTCAAAGGGCATTATCGTGGTGGGCGGCGCCGAACCCGAAAGCTATGACATTCTTGGTGAGACCGAACTGCGGCCTGTAATCAATGTCCAGCCATCGTACGAAAGTGTGCGCCGTGAACTTGAACAGCTTATTCTGCATCCCGAAAGAATAAAACGTCTGAAAAGCCAGTCTGCCGAGTATGTGCGCCGTCATCATGACTATATGCATGTTGCCGAGTCGTACATCAGGTTTTACATGAGCCTGTTCTGAAATGACCGTCCAAAGGCCGTTTTGACCGATCGCATCCAAAATAATTAATGAAATACTTGCGGGAGTAAGAAAAGGAAATTACTTTTGTGCCCGCAAATGGAACGCATAACGATGCGGAATCCTAGGGAAGTTTGGGTGAGTGGCTGAAACCAGCAGTTTGCTAAACTGCCGTGCGGGTTACCGTACCGGGGGTTCGAATCCCCCAGCTTCCGCCTCGGTTCCATAAGCAAGGACAGATGGCGCTTTCATCTAACGGTTAGGATACAAGATTCTCAATCTTGGCATACGGGTTCGATTCCCGTAGGCGCTACCAACAGAAAATCCTCAGCATACGTTGAGGATTTTCTGTTTTATCCGGTGCTTCCCGGAAACATACAGCCTGTTGACCTGCTCCAATGTTAGGCCTGTGCACTGGCTGATAATTTCGACAGCAATGCCTGCGACCTTCAGCCAGGCCGTTCTCGCGTGCGGTGGCAATCTCGCTGTTACGGTTCAGTATCCACCGCAACTCGCTCTCGTACATCTCCTTGTCTTTCTCGCTCATGCCGGCAAAGTTAATTACCCCGAACAACTTGTCAAAGCTTTTTATGTGTTGGTAATAAAATGTCAGTGCAAAGATAACGGCCGATGCGGCCGAGTACCGGAGAATGTACCTCGGAGTTACGGAGTATCACCTGATACTCCGTACATCAGAGGCATGTCGACCGTTATAGCAGGCGAATAGTTCTGATTCGCAAATGTGTCTCTTACTCGTGGTGGTAGGGCAGGTTGTTCAGGATGGCGAAGGCGCGGTAGAGTTGCTCGACGAAGATGAGTCGGACCATCTGGTGCGAGAATGTCATGCGCGACAGCGAGATGCGGCCGGGGACGCGGTCATATACGGCCGGGGAGAAGCCGTAGGGGCCTCCGATTATGAATACCAGGCGCTTCGATGACTGCACCATGCGCTTTTCGAGCCATGCGGCCATGCCGGGCGATGTGAAGTCGCGGCCTTTGTCATCGAGCAGAAAGACATCGTCGGACGGCTGCAGCAGTTTCAGGATGGACTGCCCTTCAAGATTCTTCTGTGTCTGGAAATCCATGCTGCGGTTGTTCTTCAGGTCCGGAATGACCTGGATTTCAAACTGCACGAAATGCTCCAGCCGCGACCCGTACTCGCGGATTCCGTCCTGCAGCCATTTCTGTTCAGTCTTTCCTACAACAATAAGAACAATCTTCATTGTCATTCTCTGTAACCGTGCAAAAGTAGAAAGATTAACCCTATTTTTTGCCGTTTGGCAGTAATTTGTTAGTTTTGCAAGGGTTGTAATACAAACAGGAATGAAACGGAAGATTCAGGATGGCGGTCGCAGGTACTTTTTCACGAAGTTCTTTGTTGACTGGGCTGTCAGAACATCATATAGAAAATTCCAGGTCGAAGGACTTGAAAACATACCCAAGGAAGGAAGCGTGATATGGGCGGCGAACCACACCAACGCACTTATGGACCCTCTTGTAATGCTGGCGGCAACGCCGGAACAGAAGGTATATGTTGCCAGAGCCGACATATTCAAGAAGAAAAGTGCTGTCAAATGGCTTCATTTCCTCAAGATTATGCCCATATACCGCATACGTGACGGTATCGATGCAGTAAAGAAGAACGACGAGGCGATAGCCATAGCTACCGATGTGCTTCTGGACGGTGTGCCTTTCGTGATATATCCCGAGGCTACCCATCGGCCAAAGCATTCGCTTCTGAAACTGAGCAAGGGCATATTCCACATAGCCTTGTCGGTGTGTGACAGGACGCAGGAGCAGAAACCGGTGTATATCATGCCGATAGGCATTGAATACGGCGATTATTTCCGTTTCCGTTCCACGGTTCTGGTAAACTTCGGCAAGCCGTTCAACGTCACTCAGTTCGTCAAGGACAACGCCGACCAGCCGCAGCCGGTGCAGATGGTCAAGATGCGGGAGGTACTCACTCAAAAAATGGCCGACCAGATTGTGTATGTGCCCGATGACGAGGACTATGACGCCACTTGGGAATACGCCAAGCTGAAAGCCGGCAATCCGCGCTATTTCCATCGGACCGTCAAGGCGATAGAACAGGAAAAGGGCGTAAGGCTCAAGGGGCTTCTGCGCAATCAGGCAGTTGACCGCAAGGCTGTGCAGGAAATACTGGATTTGAAGGAAAAGAACCCGGAAAAGGCGCGCGAACTTCTGGACAAGGTTGAAAAACTGAGAATCTGGAGAATACAGAACGGCGTATCGGTCAATGCGATAGCCAACAACAAGAGAATGGTGGCCGCACACATCAACATAGTGCTGGCTCTGCTGGGACTTCCGTATTATCTGTTCTGCGGTGTCGTGGGCTCGATAATGTGGATTCCGATACTTTGCATTCTGAGAGGGATAAAGGACGATGCGTTCTACAACACGGTGCGTTTTGCAACACGTTTTGCAATGCTGCCCGTTGCACTGATTGTATGGTCGGTGCTGTATTTCTGCCTGCTGCCGTCATGGATCTGGGCTACAGCGGCGCTGCTGCTTTCAATACCGTCGCTGCGCTATCTGTACGGATACGGCGCGTTCTTCAGACGTCTGTGTTCAGACATACGCTGGTTCTGGAAACGCGGAAAGGCGCCCGATCACAAATTCGATGGACAAGGATAGAGCCGATAAGGACAGTTCACGGCAGTATGACCGTATAATGAAAAACACCGGACTGTTCGGTGTCATTCAGGGTCTCATGCTGGTAATCAACATTGTCCGCAACAAGTTTGTGGCAAAGCTTATCGGTACTGCGGGATTCGGAATCAACGAATCGTTCAACCGCAGCCTCAATTTCATAAAAAGCACAACCGATTTGGGACTGCCGTTCAGCGCAGTCCGCAGCGTGTCGGAATGTATGGAAGACGACAGGGCCGGTCAGCTTGCCGAAAGCATACTGGTTACCAGAACCTGGGCGTTCATTACGGCATTGTCGGGCGCACTGCTCTGCGTATTGCTTTCGGGCGTTTTCAGCCTGTGGGCCTTTGATGGCGACAGACTGTACACGCTGTCGTTCATGCTGCTCTCGCCCTCGGTTTTCTTCAGCGCAATAACAGGTGGCGAGATGGCCATACTGAAGGGACTGAGACTGTTGCGCCAGATAGCCGTCAGCCAGCTGGCGGTTGCAATACTGACATGCTGCATCTCAATACCGCTGTTCTTCCATTACGGGGTCAAGGGGCTTGTCCCGTCGATTGTTCTGGTTTCGCTGGCAACGGCTGTGGTAACCTGCTGCTATTCCTTCAAGGCTTTTCCGTACAGAATAAGTCCTTTCTCGAAAAGCGTAATCAGAAAGGGGCTCGGGATGATAAGGATTGGCGTGTACTTCATGGTCACGTCATTCTTCAGCAGCGGGGCCTTTGCCATTATAGCCAACTGGCTTATGAATAACGGCAATGCCGATGTGACCGGAAAATACGGAGCCGGATATCAGATGGTGGCCTGGCTTGGCATGTTCGTGTTCGCGGCAATGGAGTCCGATTACTTTCCGCGTCTTTCGTCGGTCAACGGTGACAATGCCAGGGTGACTGAAATGGTGAACAGCCAGGCCGAGGTCGCACTGCTTCTTATGTCTCCCATGGTAGTGGGCTTCATTGTCTTTCTGGGGCCTATCGTACATATTCTGCTGACAGAAAAGTTCATGGATGCCGTGCCTATGGCAAGTCTGGCGGCCATCAACCTCATATTCAAGTCGATGACGCAGCCGATGGCGTACATTGCACTGGCAAAGGGCGACAGCCGGACGTTCCTGCTGCAGGAACTGCTGTATGACGCATTCTTTGTGGCGGCGGTAATACTTGCTTACAAATGGGGCGGTCTGGACATGACGGGGCTGGCCATTACGGTGGCGGCCGTGTTCGATATAGTGTCGGTAGGTACGATTACGGGAAAACGGTATGGCTTCCGCTTTTCGGGCCAGGTACTGAAAATGCTCCTGCTGCAGGTTCCTGTCGTGTGCCTGGCGCTGCTTTCGGCAATGTGCCTTGACGGTCCGTGGCGCTGGATTGCGGGTTGTGCAATGCTGGCGGCATCGGCCTGGATTTCCATCTATATGCTTGGAAAGTATTCCGATTATCTGTCGGTACTGAAACAGAAAATCAGGAACAAACTGAGGCTGTAAATGGGGCTACGGCCGTTCCTGACCAAAATTTATTCCAAACTCCGCCGGCTTTCGGGCAAATAGTGCTATATTTGCGGTAATAACAATATAATAACCGTACGCTATGGACGAACTGTTGAAGCAGGTAACCGCCAAGGCCGAAGAGTGGCTTGGCGATTCGTTTGACGAGAAAACACGTGCCGAAGTTCAGGCGCTCCTTGACAGGGAGGACAAATCGGACCTGATTGACGCCTTTTACCGTGATCTGGAATTCGGAACCGGCGGACTGCGCGGCATTATGGGCGCAGGAACCAACCGTATGAACATATACACTGTCGGCATGGCCACTCAGGGTCTTGCCAACTATCTGAACCGCAATTTCAAGGACAGGAAGCAGATTTCTGTGGTTGTAGGCCACGACTGCCGCAACAACGGCCGTCTGTTTGCCGAAACCGTCGCCGACATCTTCAGCGCCAACGGCATAAAGGTATATCTGTTTGAAGACCTCAGACCCACGCCCGAGGTTTCGTTCGCAATACGCCATCTGGGATGCCAGAGCGGCGTGAACGTCACCGCCAGCCATAACCCGCGTGAATACAACGGTTACAAGGCCTACTGGGAGGACGGCGCCCAGGTCCTGGCTCCGCACGATACCGGAATCATTGACGAGGTTGCAAAAGTCAAGGTTCAGGACATAAAGTTCAAGGGCAATCCCGAACTCATTCAGATAATCGGCGAGGACGTCGACAAACCGTATCTCGATGCCATTCAGGGCATCTGCATCGATCCGGATCTGGTAAAGCGCAACCATGACCTGTGCATAGTGTATACTCCTCTGCACGGCTGCGGACGCGTCATGATTCCGCGTTCACTGGCACAGTGGGGTTTCACCAACGTGAACTGTGTGCCTGAGCAGATGATACCGGACGGCAATTTCCCGACAGTCGTTTCGCCCAACCCGGAATATCCCGAGGCTCTGACCATGGCTCTGAAGCTGGCCCGTGAAAAGAATGCCGACATCGTTATGGCATCGGACCCGGACGCTGACCGCCTTGGCGTGGCCTGCCGCGACGACAAGGGCGAACTGGTGCTGCTGAACGGCAACCAGACGGCAATGATATTCCTGTACTACATTATCCGCCAGTTGAACAAGCTGGGCAAGATTACAGGCAAGGAGTACATTGTCAAGACAATTGTGACCACCGAGGTCATTGCACGCATAGCCGAAAAGAACAACATGGAAATGTTCGACTGCTATACGGGCTTCAAGTGGATAGCCAAGGTCATCGCCGACGAGAATGCAAAGGGCAAGAAGTACGTTGGAGGCGGCGAGGAGAGCTTCGGCTTCCTGGCCGAGGATTTCGTGCGCGACAAGGATGCCGTTTCGGCATGCTCGCTCATGGCGGAAATTGCAGCCTGGGCAAAGGAGAACGGCAAGACACTGTTCGACGTGCTGCTTGACGCATATCAGGAATACGGATTCTCGCAGGAGGGTGCCGTCAGCGTGGTGAAGCCCGGCAAGAGCGGCGCCGAAGAGATAAAGGCCATGATGGAACGGTTCCGTGCCAATCCACCGAAGACCCTGGCAGGCATTCCTGTTGTCATGATAAAGGACTTCAAACTGCTCAGGCAGTATGGTGCCGACGGCAGTGTCACAGGTCTGGATATGCCCGAACCGTCAAACGTGCTCCAGTATTTCACTGAAAACGGTGACAAGATATCGGTCCGTCCTTCCGGTACGGAACCAAAGATAAAGTTCTACATGGAGGCCAAGCTGCCGATGGCATCGAAGGCCGATTATCTGAAGGTCCAGGCAGAAGCCCTGAAGAAGATAGAGCTGTTCAAGAAGGATCTTGGAATCTGACAGTAATTCAATATGGGAAAAAGGTTGCTGCGACATCTGACGTTTGTACTGTTTCTCGGTACCGCACTGGCTTCGTGCAGTCAGCGTCACGGTGTTGTCAGTGTCAGGATTGTGGCGACGTCCGACGTGCACGGCCGCGTTTTCGATATCGATGCCGTAACGGGGAAACACCGTGACGGTTCGCTTGCCAAGGTGTCGGCATTCCTGACGGACCAGCGCAGGACCGGCAGAAACGTGTTGTATGTCGACTGCGGCGATGTCCTGCAGGGCTCCATTGAGACGTACCGCGACATAACGGCCGAATTCTACAAGCCGTGTCTGACTTCGGACGCCTTCAATCTGCTTGACTGCAAGGCCCTGGCGATGGGCAACCACGACCTTATGGTCGGAACCGACAGCTATTACGACTACTTTGTGGAACTTGAATGTCCTGTCCTCTGGGGCAATCTTGGCTTTACGCGCTCCGGCGACTACATGCCTGCGTACAGGGTGATCGAAGCCGACGGCGTCAGAATAGCTTTCCTGGGTCTGACCACTCCGGACGTTGAATGCACCATACCGTCCGACATTATGGGCGAACTTGGCGTGGAGGCTATGGAGGAGGCTGCCAGCCGGTGGATACCGGTGCTCAGGGAACAGGAAAGAGCCGATGTCGTTGTGGGGCTTCTGCATGCGGGAGTTGAAGAATGTGCCGGACTTGCCGGCCTGGTTCCCGGCTTTGACCTGATAATATACGGGCACGACCACCTGTCCGGAATTTCACGCGTTGCCGATGCCGACGGCGATTCGCTGTGGCTTGCCAGTCCGGGACCATACGCCGCATCGGCTCTTGTGGCTGACATAAGTCTGGACTTCACGCAGTCCGACAGCCCGGAACCTGTAATAAGCGTGCGTGTCGAAGACCTGACGGGCCTTGAGCCTGACCGCAAGTTCCTTGACCGCCTGTCTGACCGCTGGACCGATGTGTGTGCATACGCCGACTCGGTTGCCGGTTCTCTGGAGACTCCGCTCGATGCGCGTGGCTCGTTGTGGCGGACCAC
This sequence comes from Bacteroidaceae bacterium, assembly GCA_045640885.1. Classification (GTDB taxonomy): domain Bacteria; phylum Bacteroidota; class Bacteroidia; order Bacteroidales; family Bacteroidaceae; genus Colenecus. Next base: position 24,346 of record JAZUFX010000023.1, read on the forward strand.
ATCGGCTCTTGATTACCTGCATTCGTTCCAGATGGATTTCCAGGGTGCTGAGGTGTCGCTGATATCGTGCGTGCAGGACACCATGACCATAGGGGCGGGACCTGTTGCAATACGTGATTTCTTCCGCATCTACCCGTTTGACAACAACATGGTGTCGCTGATGCTTAAAGGCAGTGAAATAAACAGCATACTTGAATACTCGACAGACCGTTATTACAACACGTACGGTGACGGCGATGGACTTCTGAAACTGACCGGCGCAGACGGCGGCGCACATCCCGAAGAACCGGCAAACCGTTTCCTTACGGCGGCGGGAATCAGATACACGGTCAATGTCACCAGGCCATACGGCAGCCGTGTGACAATAGAGTCGATGTCGGACGGGACTCCGTTCAGCATGGACAGGTATTACAGAACAACCGTCACATCGTTCCTGTTCGGCGGAACGGAATCGGTGCTGCAGCCTGCAACCGGACTCTCGGGCAGCGAACTGCAGAGGCGGCTTAACGTGTCGTCAAGAACGGACTTGAAATATTATATGATTTCGCAGGCTTCACTGTGCCGCGAGCAGGGGCATCCGGTAAGGATTCCACACCTGACCGACTGGAAACTTGTGCCGCATGAAATTGCATCCGGCGCTCTTGCACAGGATACGGTGAGGCTTGACTATGAACAGCTATTTTAATCGGACATTCCAGAACAGAAATTCAATTTAAACCGCTTTATTATGAAAAAGTATGTTTTCCTTATTGCAGCAGCCGCAGGCGTGCTGAGTCTTGCAGGATGCAAATCATCGGCCAGTGCTTATCAGCAGGCATACGAGAAGGCTATTCAGGATGACCCGGCCCCGGCTGTCGCAGCTGCTCCGACACGTGTCGTCGTTGAAGAACCCGCAGTTGAAGAACCTGCACAGGAAGAAATCCAGGTACGTCAGGAAAAGGTCACTCTGGTATCGGGCGATTCTGAAATCAGGACCTATGGCGTTGTATGCGGCAGTTATTCGCTCAAGGCCAATGCCGAGGCTCTCATGAAGAGACTGCAGGACGATGGCTTTGCACCTGTCGTTGCCGTAAACGAAGCCGGAAAGACCTACCGTGTAATAGTTGCCAGCTTCAATACCAGAGAAGATGCGGCAGCCATGCGTGACAGTTTCAAGAAAAAGTATCCGGACAATCAGGACTTCCAGAATTCCTGGCTGCTTTACAACAAGTGACAGGCTTTGGGACGCATTCTTTCCATTGATTACGGAACCAAGCGTACCGGCATTGCTGTTACAGACATACTGCGCATAGTTCCGGGCGGCCTGACGACAGTGGCCACTCATGAACTGCCGCAGTTCCTTGCCGACTATTTTGCCAGGGAGCCAGTCGATATTGTCGTTGTAGGCTACCCGACCAATATGGATGGCAGGGATTCGGCCAGCATGTCCCAGATCCGGCCTTTTGTGGGCAAGCTGCGGAAACAGTATCCTGACAAGCGCATTGAGATGTTTGACGAGCGTTTCACATCGGTTCTTGCGCATCAGGCAATGCTTGACAGCGGAATGGGGCGTATGGCCAGACGCAACAAGGCGCTGGTCGATGAAATAAGCGCCACGATAATTCTGGAATCGTTTATGGATTCCAAACAGTACAAAGACCTGAATTTATAATTCCTTACTGAAAAAAATTATGGTTCTTCCCATATACACTTACGGTCATACCGTCTTGAGAAAGGAAACCGATGAGGTCGAGCAGGACTACGAAAACCTGCCCCAGCTCATTGAAGACATGTTTGAAACATTGAGAAAGACCGAAGGCGTGGGCCTTGCCGCACCTCAGGTGGGACTCCCCTTGAGACTTATGGTCGTTGACCTTGATATCATGTCGGACGAACAGCCTGAGTTCAAGGGCTATCTGCGTTCGTACATCAACCCCTATATTGAAGAGACCGAAGGACCTCTGGTTCCGTATGAGGAAGGCTGTCTGAGCTTTCCGGGAATCCACGAGAAGGTAATGCGCCCCTCGCGTGTGCGCGTCAGCTGGCTTGACAAGGACTTCAACGAACACGACGAGTGGTTTGAAGGCTTTCCTGCAAGGGTGATGCAGCACGAGATAGACCATCTTGACGGCAAATGCTTCATAGACCGCATGTCGCCGCTGCGCCGCCAGATGCTCAAGAAGAGCCTCAACGCCATCCAGGCCGGCAGGTTCAACTGCGAGTATAAGGTGAAACTGCCCAAATAACATGACTCCAAAGCATGCAGCACGTTTGCTGGGAGTGGCAGTGATGCTGCTTCCATCGGTTCTGCATGCCCAAATCAATACCGACAGAATGATGTCGGTGGGGCAGAATGCCCTGTATTTTGAAGACTATGTCCTGTCAATCCAGTACTTCAATCAGGTAATCAGCGCCAAGCCGTACTTGTACGAGCCTTATTTCTACAGGGCCATAGCCAAACTGTCACTTGAAGACTGGCGCGGGGCCGAACAGGACTGCAACAGCTCCATTGAACGCAACCCGTTTGTGGTTGACTGCTATCAGGTAAGAGGTCTGGCCCGGGTGAACCGGAAGGACTATGAGAAAGCGTGCAGCGACTTCCGGACGGGTTTGGAACTGGACCCGGAAAACCGTCCTCTGCGCCATAATCTCATATTGAGCCTGGCCCGTGGCGGGCATATTGACGAGGCTCTTGCGCATACCGACACCCTGCTCCGTTCATGGCCGAAATACGCTGACGGACTGGCTCTCAAGTCGGAGCTGCGTTGGGAGAAAGGCGACAGTGCAGGCTCGATGGAATGCATTGACCAGGCTGTCAGTCTTGACCGCTTCAACCCTGACCTGCTGGTTCACCGTGCCGTGATAAAGGCGCGCATGTCAAAGTTTGACGATGCCGTACCTGACCTTGACCGTGCCGTCTATCTTGACCCGTTCAACACATCGGCCTATATGAACCGTGCCGCCGTACAATACGAAAGAGACAGCCTGCGTGCGGCAATGGCCGACTATGACATGGTCATCAGTCTGGAACCTTCAAACGTTACAGGCCATTACAACCGTGGCAGCCTGCGGGCTCAGGTGGGCGATGACAACCGTGCCATCGAGGACTTCGATTTTGTAATCGATGCCGAACCCGACAATATGTTTGCAGTGTTCAATCGTGGTGTATTGCGCTATCAGACAGGTGATTATCTCGGCGCTGAAGACGACATAAGCCGTGTGCTTGACGAGTACCCGGAATTCATAATGGGATATCAGTTCCGCAGTGAGGTGCGTGAAAAGATGGGCAAGACCGGTCCGGCACAGCAGGATGCCCTGGTGGTGCTGAAGGAACATAACCGCCGATATAACCGCGCACACGGCTATGATGATGACGCCTCGGCCGACAGCGCGTCAAACGGCAAGACCCGTTCAAGCAAGGACCGCAATCTGGCGGGCTACAGGAAAATCATTGTCGACGACAATCTGGAGAATTCAACCGGCTATGCCAGCGAATACCGCGGACGTGTCCAGAACCGCAACGTGCAGGTAACATACCTGGCACCGTTCAGACTGACATATTTCAGCGGCGACGGCCTGACGTCGCGCAGGCCGTATACAAGCGCTCTGCTTGACGCTGTGAACACTGCCGGAAGCAAGCTTCCCGGCCTGCGTTTTGAAGATGACGACTGTCCCCTGAACACGGAACAGATAAAGGCGCTCTTTGCCGATGTCGACCGTCTGACCACCCGCATGTCACGTCAGGGCGAAAACGCCGATGACCTGCTGCTCAGGGCGTTGGACTTCTATCTGCTTCAGGACTTCCAGTCGGCCATGGCCGATATAGACCGTGCGCAGGAAACCGATGCCGGCGGCTGGATGGCGTGGTTCCTGAAGGCACAGGTATTGTCCAGAATGGAGGAAGTGGAAGGCGGCGGCAGCCAGTTCAAGGTGCTGGCATGCATGGACAGAATCGTTGAACTGGAACCCGATATGGCATTCGCCCTGTATAACCGCGGCATAATACGTGCAAAGACCGATGACCTTCATGCCGCCCTGGCCGATTTCGATGAGGCGGTGCGGCTTGTGCCCGATATGGCCCAGGCCTGGTACAACAAGGCAGTGGTACTTGTACTGCTCAACAGCACGGAAAAGGCTGTCGATGCTTTCGGCAAGGCGGGCGAGCTGGGCATTGTCGGTGCCTATAATATAATAAAGCGCTTTTCGGTGGCTGAATGAAAACATTTTGGTAATTTTGCGATTCCAAACAAACGCATTGCGGGAATATTTCAAAACAAATATGATAAATATCACTTTTCCAGACGGATCCGTACGTCAGTATGAACAGGGCGTGACGGGTTATGAAATTGCCGAAAGCATCAGCCAGCGTCTTGCACAGGATGTCCTGGCATGCAGCGTCAATGACGAAATTACAGAACTGAACCGTCCCATCATGCAGGACGCCTCGATCAAGCTCCACAAGTGGGACGATGACGAGGCAAAGCACGCGTTCTGGCATACCAGCGCACATCTGCTTGCCGAGGCTCTGCAGGAACTTTATCCCGGCATCCAGTTCGGATTCGGTCCGGCCATTGAGAACGGCTTCTTCTATGATGTCATGCTGCCTGACGGAGGCCAGATACGTGAAGGCGATTTCGACGCCATTGAGAACAAGATGCTTGAACTTGCACGCCTGAACGAACCTCTTGTCCGCAAGGAAGTGGGCAAGGCTGACTGTCTGGCTCAGTTCAAGGCCGCAGGCCAGAACTACAAGTGCGAACATATCGAGCAGGACCTTCAGGACGGCTCAATCACCACATACACCCAGGGCAGGTTCACAGACCTGTGCAAGGGTCCCCATCTGGTAAGTACAGGCGCAATCAAGGCCGTGAAGCTGATGAGCGTTGCAGGCGCATTCTGGCGCGGCGATGCCACACGCGACCAGATGCAGCGCATCTATGGCATCTCATACCCCAAGAAGAAAATGCTGGATGATTATCTGGTAATGATCGAGGAGGCCAAGAAGCGCGACCACCGCAAGATAGGCAAGGAAATGGAACTGTTCATGTTCTCCGAGCGCGTAGGCAAGGGACTGCCCATCTGGCTGCCCAAGGGAACCGACATGCGTCTGCGCCTGCAGGACCTGCTGCGCCGTATCCAGAAGAAGTACGGCTATCAGGAAGTCATCACTCCGAACATAGGAGGCAAGAATCTTTACGTCACATCGGGTCACTGGGACCACTACGGCAAGGACAGCTTCCAGCCCATACACACACCCGAAGAGGACGAGGAATACCTGCTCAAGCCGATGAACTGCCCTCACCACTGTGAGGTCTTTGCCAACCGTCCCCGCAGCTACAGGGAACTTCCTTTCCGCTGCGCCGAATTCGGTACGGTATACCGTTACGAGCAGAGCGGCGAGCTTCACGGACTTACCCGCGTGCGCTGCTTCACTCAGGACGATGCCCATATATTCTGCCGTCCGGACCAGGTCAAGGGTGAATTCATCAAGGTAATGGAAATCATCCAGGCCGTATTCTCCATATTCAACTTCTCGGACGAGAACGTCGAGGTCCAGATTTCACTGCGTGACAAGAACGATACCGAAAAGTATATAGGTTCCGACGAGGACTGGGCAACAGCCGAACAGGCCATTGTCGACGCATGCGCCGAGAAAGGCATGAAGGCCAAGGTGGAATACGGCGAGGCCGCCTTCTACGGACCGAAACTTGACTTCATGGTCAAGGATGCCATAGGCCGCCGCTGGCAGCTTGGAACCATCCAGGTTGACTACCAGCTGCCGCAGCGTTTCCAGCTGGAATACATTGCCGAGGACAACAGCAAGAAGCGTCCGGTCATGATTCACCGTGCGCCGTTCGGTTCGATGGAACGTTTCGTGGCAGTTCTCATTGAACATACGGCCGGCAAGTTCCCGCTCTGGCTCACACCTGACCAGGTGGCCATTCTGCCCATATCGGAAAAAGCCTGTGACTATGCCTACAGCGTGAAACAGCAGCTTGAAAAGTACGACGTCCGCGCCTTTGTCGATGACCGTAACGAGAAGATAGGCCGCAAGATCCGTGACAACGAAGTCAAGCACGTTCCGTACATGCTCGTCGTCGGTGAAAAGGAGGCCGAGGCCGGCGAGGTGAACGTACGTAAACAGGGTGCGGAAAACCTTGGTAATATGAAAATTGACGACTTCGGTAAAAAAATTGCCGACGAAGTCGATTCTATGATAAATAAATGGTAATTTTGCGCCCGCTTGGAGAATATCTACGAACAGACATACTGAATGAAGAAAGACAATTTGAGTGACCAGTATCAGGTAAACGAGCAGATTCGGGCTCGTGAGGTACGTATAGTCGGTGAAGGTTTTGAACCTAAAGTTGTATCGCTCCGTGATGCATTGAAGATGGCCGATGACATGGAACTTGACTTGGTAATGATATCGCCCAATGCAGTTCCTCCGGTATGCAGAATAGTGGATTTCTCAAAGTTCCTGTATCAGCTCAAGAAGAAGCAGAAGGAAGCCAAGGCAAAGCAGGTCAAGATTGACGTCAAGGAAATCCGTTTCGGGCCCCAGACCGACGATCATGACTACAACTTCAAGCTGAAGCATGCCATGGAGTTCCTCAAGAGCGGCGACAAGGTCAAGGCGTATGTGTTCTTCCGCGGCCGTTCAATCCTTTTCAAGGAACAGGGTGAAAACCTTCTTGCAAGATTCACCAAAGACCTTGAGGAATACGGCAAGCAGGAACAGGCTCCGATTCTTGAAGGCAAGCGCATGACAATCTTCATCTCCCCGAAGAAGGGCGGCGCAGCAAAGAAGCAGGATGCCGTACAGGAAGACAAAGAAGAATAAAACAACAACCAAACCAAAATTTATAACAATGTTGAAATCAAAGACTAATTCCGGTTCCAAAAAAAGATTCGCTCTTACCGGATCGGGCAAAATCAAGAGAAAACACGCTTATCACAGTCACATTCTGACAAAGAAGTCGACCAAGCGTAAGAGAAATCTGGACAAGTTCACTTTGCTTGACCAGGCAAATGTAAAGCAGGTTAAGGATTTGCTCTGCATGCGTTAAACCCGAAAAAGTGATCAGTCAACAAGAAATTTAACCGATTTGTCAGCTTTAAGTCCTGTCCTGATGGGCGCTGGCATTCAAAAAACAGAAAACTATGCCGAGATCAGTAAATCACGTTGCTTCAAGAGCAAAGAGAAAGAAAATTTTAGGTTTGACCAGAGGTTACTTTGGTGCAAGAAAGAACGTCTGGACCGTTGCCAAGAACACTTGGGAAAAGGGTTTGACTTATGCATACCGTGACCGTAAGAACAAGAAGAGAGAGTTCCGCGCTCTGTGGATCCAGCGTATCAACGCTGCCGCACGTCTTGAGGGCATGAACTACTCACAGCTTATGGGTGCCATTCACAAGGCAGGCATTGAAATCAACCGCAAGGTTCTTGCTGACCTGGCCATGAATAACCCTGAAGCATTCAAGGCTATTGTAAAGAAGGTAAAGTAACTGAAAAGACCTTTTCGGATAAAAAATCGGGCGGCCTGTATGGACCGCCCGATTTTTTTTATATATCTTTGTCATAACCGTACCGGGCTAGATCGGGAGACTCATCAAACAATTCAGAATGCCGGGACTGCTTCGGTTTCCAATGGCGGGCCACGCCCCTTTCGGGGTAACCTTCGGTCGGTGGATTACAAAGGGAACCGGGCGCTCAAAACATTTTTTCTCGGAGTTCTCATCACATCACCGGTGCGGTTTTTTTCATTGCTCATGAAACTCGTAATTCTTGACGGCGGCGATGTGATTCCGGGTCTTCCCTGGAGACAGAAAGTCGAAGGCAGCCGGGTTACCGATATAGACTATTACGACAACACTCCGGCCGGGCTGGCTGTGGAGCGCATGCAGGGAGCGCAGCTTGTATTGACCAACAAGGTGGTCATATCGGCCGAAATGATGGACTCTCTGCCGGACCTGAAGTATATAGGTGTGATGGCTACCGGCTACAATGTGGTCGATGTCGGGGCGGCCGCCGCACACGGCATCGTGGTGACCAACATCCCGGCATACAGTACCGACAGCGTTGCCCAGATGACCTGGGCACATATTCTGAACATATATAACAGGGTCGATTATTACGCGCGCCAGAACCGTGACGGCCGATGGTGCCGCAGCAAGTCGTTCTGCTATTATGACAGCACTATCCATGAACTTGCAGGCAAGGTAATGGGTGTGGTCGGTCTTGGCAACATTGGCATGAAAGTGGCGCAGATAGCGCTTGCTTTCGGCATGAAAGTGCTGGCCGTAACTTCCAAACCGCAGGACAGCCTGCCCGAGGGCATTGCTGCGGTCCGGCTTGAGACGCTTCTTGCCCAGAGCGATGTTGTAAGCCTGCATCTGCCGCTTACAGCCTCCAGCCGTGAAATGATAAATTCCGGCAGCTTGGCCCTGATGAAACCTGACGCCGTGCTCATCAATACCGGCCGTGGCGGACTGGTCAACGAACGTGACCTTGCCGACGCATTGAACGAAGGGCGTCTTGCCGCCTTCGGTGCCGACGTGCTGTCATGTGAGCCGGCAAGTCCCGACAATCCGCTGACAGGTGCCAGAAACTGCTATCTTACACCGCACATAGCATGGGCAAGCCATGAGGCAAGGTCAAGGCTTGTCGATATCTGCAAACAGAACATACGCTCATTTCTTGACGGAAATCCGATAAATGTTGTAAGTTAGAAAAAATTACTATCTTTACAACACGAGATAACCGAATCTGCAATGAAAAAGTACTCTGTTCTGGCAGTTGCGGTCCTTGTCGTTACAAATATGACGGCAATGGGCAATACATTGGATGATAACGGTTTGACGGGTGAAAGTGGCGGTGTGGGAGTGCAGGTTTCCATTTCCGATGCACAGTCGGCCGATTGTTTCCGTCATGCTGACAGGTCAGGTATCATGAATCTGACATTCACCGCCGAGGATACCCGTTCATACATAGGCGCCAAGTTTGAATCGGGCAAAGAATACACCGACGGCGATTTTTCATACAGTACAGGCGGCGATACACACGTTGAAGGCAACGGCAACATGTCACGTACCGTCGGGAAAGAAAGCTACGGCATCAGCGGGGGAATTGACTGGCTGCTTGGCAACAGCAGTTTTCTTGCAGTGAGTGCCGATTTCAGTTCGGACCTCAGGCACGACATAAATGACCGGTCGCAGAATATGGTACGCCGGGTCAGTTCAAACTCGGATATCCTGATTGGCAACGTAAGCAACAGCGCCTTGCATGAAATTGATGAAACACCCGTAGACTTCAATGCAGGTCTGGTCTATTCCGGAGGTTTCGGCAAGTGGAACATACTGTTCAAAGCCAATTTCTTCACCAACCAGAACGGACGCAATTCGACCATCGGCGAAACCGTTCTGGACAACTCCAGCTACAAGGTCATATCCAGAAACATGGACAAGAACAGACTGGTTGCATCAAGGCTTGGTCTGGCCTTTGCCGACATGCTGGATTTTGGAAGCGAGGTGTCGTACTCATACCACTATTCCGATTATTTTCTTGGCGGCAAGGTGCCTGCCACTCAGGCCTCGCAGAACGATGTGGTGGAAAACGCTGTATCGGCGTTTGCCAGTTTCCATCACAGCGTCGGCAATGCCGTCCTGGCTGCCGGGCTGAACTATGAGCATGTCAGTTTCTCATACGCCAATGTGCTTGACCGCAGTGCCGGTTTTGACCGCACCGAGAACAATCTCTATCCGTCGGTCTCGGTAAAGGGCTGCATCATGTCCTCTCTGGATTTCGGCCTGGATTATTCATGCCGTGCGCTGCGTCCCGATTTCAGTCTGCTGGACAACTCGATCCATTACGGCAGCCGTTTCATGTTCCGGTCAGGCAACACGGAACTGACCCGACAGCTTGAACAGAAACTGGCCATGGATTTGAAATGCGGAATACTCAGCATTACAGGAAAGTACATACGCTTGGACAATCCCATAATACAGACGTTCAGCAGTATTGGAAAGACGTCTCCATACTATTTTGAAGGGGTGGTCATTGAAAAGCCGGTAAACGCCGGCAGCCCTATGCGCAGTCTGGCCGTTGACCTTGAATGTCCGGTCCAGTTAGGCAACATTGCCGTTGTGTATTTGGGTGGCGGACTTTATGACCAGTGGTTCGAATTCGACACCGGCAACGATGTCAGGCTTTCATTCAGCGGCCAGCCCGTATGGTCGGCAAAGGCATCGGCATTAGTACCGTTATGGACAGGCGGCAGCCTCAATTCGGATTTCGAATTCCGCAGCCGGGGATATCAGCGTAACGTATACGCCCAAAACAGCGTGTACGGCCTGAATGCGTCGTTCAGGCAGGAATTCAGCAGACTGACTTTGACAATTGAAGGCAGGGACCTTCTGAAACATACATACAGCGACACCCGCATTGACTGCGGCGATGTAACGGTCAGAAAATGCTACATGGCCGATACACGCCGAATCCAGGCTACGCTGAGTTACAGTTTCGGCGTCACCGCAACAGCCTGTCATACCGGCAATGCGGCTGGCTTTGACGTGCTGAACAGAATGAAATAAGAAATACTAACCAAATAAACTGACAGTTTATGAAAGTCAAATCATTACTTAGCCTGCTTGCCATAGGGCTCAGCAGCATGGCCATGGCGGAAGTATCGGCGGTGCAGGGCATCCGGATATCTTTCAGTGACGATGTGCCGTCGGCCAACATTGCATTCGGTACAAACCCTGCCATTTCACACGATGCCTCGGGCAATATACTTCTCGGTGCCGACGGCATGGAGCAGCAGACATACAGCGCACAGGACGTTGTCTTATTGGAACATCTGCTTGATGTAAGCGGAAGCTTTCCGATATCGGCAGGCAAGGGCGTTAACGGCGATGACAAATATTATTCCACGTTTTACAGCAGCAAGTGGGCGTACAAGGTTCCGGACGGCGTATCGGCATACATCGGAACAGTTGAAGGCAGTGCTATCAGATTTGTCGAGATAGAGGACGGCACAATTCCGGCCGGCGTGGCGGTACTGCTTGTATCGGAGGAAGATTCATACAACCTTGCAGCATGTGACTGCGTGGGCGCAACCGACATGGGCGATTTGAGCGGCACCGATGTGGCGATACCCGAATCGGAAACTCCGGACAACTGCTACATTCTTTCGGCAACGACAAAGTTGGGAATGGGTTTCTATCCGTTGCAGAGCGGCCTTGCGGCAAACAAGTCTTATCTGGTGCTGGCAGAGTCGCAGCCAAAGGCGCTGACCATCAGCATTGACGGTGACGTGATAACGGGAGTGCCTGTAACGGAAGGCTGGCACATAGACAATGTGTTCAATCTTCAGGGCATGGAAGTCGATGACAGTTATGAAGGCGTGATAATAATAAACGGTGAAAAGACCTACAGGTAATCAGACAATTGACAGATATGGAAAAGAAAGAATACAGAAAACCTTGTGCCAGGGTCGTGGAAATGACAACCGGCAGAATGATATGCGGCAGTTTCTTTACTTCGGTCTATAGCGAAGATCAAGTTGAAGGACTGGAAAGTGAAATCCAGCAGTATTGACGGTATATTCAAACAGGTATAGTATGAAACAGAAATCATTGATAAGTGCCATACTGCTTATTATATGCGTCATAGCCAACTCACAGGACAAGACCTACATGAACGTGCAGGTCGGTGAAAACGAATACAAGAGCTTTGAGGTGACTCCAGACCTTAAAGTGACCTGGGACAGTGAAAAGCAGGAGGCAGAAGTGTCGAAGCCAGCCGTATCCAACGGTTCTGCCACCGGTATCGCTGAAATGAAAGCCACATTGACGGGCAAGATTACAAGCGCCGGCAACGGTGAGATTACGGAGTGCGGCTTCTATTGGGGCACGACCGACAATCCGTCTTTCAAGGTTATCTGCGACGCCGCATCGGACACGCTTGTCTATACGCTTAAAGGCTTGAAGGGCAACGTGAAATACTACTACAGGACGTTTGCCAGAAACAGCAAGGGCGAAACCTGCGGAGAAGTCCAAAGCTTCAAGACAAAGGGCCTGACACAGTCATCGCCCGCCGGAACCATCGGCATACTTGAGGGCATCGAGGCGATAGTTGTCGATTTACCGACAGTACTTGCCAGTGAACAGAAGGAGGGATGGCCCAATTGGAATACTTCAACTTTAACTACCGGAACTACATATGCCGCTAAAAAAGTAGCCATTGCCACGATGAACTATGGAGCCACAAGTATTGATGAGGCCCCCGGTTGTTATGGAATGTACACTACTGTTGAGGACGTAATAGCACCTTTTACTTATTTTACATCTGATACCATACAATGGTATGTTCCCACTTTGGCAGAGTATACTGCATTCCACAAGGCAAACTATGCAAAGGAAATAATTTCTGCGACCGCAGATAAAGCTGCAGGTGTGTTATTTACGATTGGGACAGATGAAAATCAGAACACTCTGTTTTTCCCGAATGCGGGAAATATGGGGAAGAAAACTGTCAATACGACATCAAGAACCGTTCAAAAGTTAGGCACAGAATGTTCCATGTTAACCAGCACGGTTATGGGACCAGGAGTTAAAAGTTCTGGTCGCAAAGCATGGATTGAATACCCGGGGGGCAATGGTTGCGGGTATCCGGATTATAGTAAATACTTTATATGTCCTGTCCGTCTGTTTGGTATATTGCCTTCAGAATGATTGATATGACAATTGAGCAAGTTCGTTAACCCCAAAAAAAGAACAATGAAAACCAGATATACAATAAGCGCAGCAATGCTTCTTGCGGCATTTACCGCAGCAAGCGCACAGACTGGCACCACATACATGAACGTGCAGGTCGGTGAAAACGAATACAAGAGTTTTGAGGTGACTCCAGACCTTAAAGTGACATGGGACAGTGAGGCTACAGTGACAGCTCCTGCGGTGACAAACAGTGCAGCAACCAATGTCCATCTGACCAGTGCAACTCTTAACGGAACAGTTACCGGCAACGGCAACGGCGAAATCATTGAGTGCGGCTTCTATTGGGGAACAACCGAAAGCCCGTCAAACAAGATTGCCAGCCTTCCGGGCAGCACTCTTTCCGCAACGGTCAATGGATTGAATTCGGGAACGACCTATTATTATAAGGCCTACGCCAGGAACAGTGCCGGTGAAACGGTGGCATCGGCATGTCAGAGCTTTACCACCACTGGTCCAAAACTTACACGAGAATCTGTAATAGGCTCTGTCGGCTATATTGATGGCAGGGAGGCTATGGTAATAAGATTGCCGAATTTAAAAAAAGGAACTAAATATCATGGAGAATGGACAGCAGATAAAGACTATCCAATAGAATGGGTGGCAATTGCCACATGCAACGTCGGTGGAAACAGACCTGAAGATGCCGGTACATGGTTTACTGCAACCGAAGCAATAAACCAGGCAAACAGTTCCGCCTGGGGAGCAGGCTGGCGCCTTCCAACCGCTATTGAACTTAGACAGCTGACGACAGTGGACGATTATTGTAAGTTTGATGACTGGAGTAAGTGCTTTGAATGGGTAATCAATGGCGACTCATGCAGTGTTCTGAGAGCACCCGCTGCGGGTTATAACAGCGGTACCACTAATTTGGGTGGATCTCGTTGTTACTGGTGGACCAGTACAACATACAATAAAGACAAGAATTATGACTTTTACGTCAAAATTGATGGACTCTCATCTCCGTACAGTGAAGTCAGAAGTGATGATTTGGGATTGAGATTAAAAGTCCGTCCGTTCCACGACCTGCCGGCCGAATAATCAAAGATGCATTGTAAGCGGAATCCAAACCGGGAATAATATCATTTACATCTAAACAATAAATCAACAATGAGAAAACTATTTGCTGTCGCAGCAATGATGCTGGTTGCCACTGTCGGCATATCGGCCAAGAATCAGGGACCGGTACTTACCATCGAGGGCGGTCAGGTTCAGGGTGTATCGACCGATATCAAGGGTGTTACCGTATATCGCGGCATTCCTTTTGCCGCACCTCCAACAGGACAGAACCGCTGGCGTGCTCCGCAGCCGGTAGTTCCATGGGAAGGCGTAAAGTTGTGCGACACATTCGGTCATCCGCCATTCCAGGCTGCCCACTATCCCGGCGGCTACACGACGGAGTGGGGGTATGGTGACGAAGCTCCATACAGCGAGGACTGTCTCTATTTGAATGTCTGGACCAAGAAACCGGGCAAGCCCGATGCCAAGCTGCCGGTTGCCATCTGGATTTTCGGTGGCGGTATGCGCGAGGGCTGGGGCTCGGAACCTGAATTCGACGGTCAGGAATGGGCAAACAAGGATGTCGTGCTTGTTTCGTTCAACTATCGTGTAGGTCCTTTCGGGTTCTTTGCGCACCCTGAGATAAGCGCCGAGGATCCTGAACATGCCACAGGCAACTGGGGTATGCTTGACCAGATTGAGGCAATGAAATGGGTACAGAAGAATATCGAACAGTTTGGCGGCGACCCTGACAATGTCATGATTTTCGGTCAGAGCGCAGGTTCACGCAGTGTCAAGTTCCTTTGCTCGTCACCTTTGACAAAGGGACTGTTCAACAAGGCTGTCATTATGAGTGGCAGCGGTCTGGTGAAGACACAGCAGTCCCAGACCAGGCTGGCCGATGCCGAGAAGTCAATAAAGGAGGTTATGGACTGGGCCAACCTGAAGACCCTGAGACAGATGCGCAATGCATCGACCGAGACCATCTTCTCGCTTGCAACCATCTATACTCAGGTTACAGGCAAGCGCAGTACGCTGAGCCAGAGTCCCATTTCATCGTATATTGACAACTATACTCTGCCGGAGTCTTTTGACGATGCCTGTCTTGACGGTTCGCTTGCACAGGTTCCGTATCTGATAGGTTATACTCTGAACGATGCAGGCAATATGGGCACTCAGATTGTTGATTTCTGCCTTAACCGTGAGGAGATGGGCGGAAAGGCCTGGGCTTATCAGTTCGCACGTCCTCTGCCTGATGACGGCAATCATCCCGAGGTTACACAGCGTCTGCGTGGCGCATTCCACTCGTCTGACCTGTGGTTCGTGTTCAAGTCGCTCAAGCACTGCTGGCGTCCCTGGACCAAGGGTGACTGGGACCTGTCGGAGAAGATGCTGACAGCATGGTCCAACTTTGCCAAGTATGCTGACCCGGCCGGTCCGGACGGCGGTGAATGGAAACCGCTGACCGACGATAACCGTCAGTTCATGATTTTCAAGCTTGACGAAAACGACAGGGAGAGTTCGGCTCTTGGCAACCCGCTTGCAAAATAAAAGACTATAGTTATGGAAATCAGACAGATATCGTTGAATGACTGGGTGCTTGCCGGCGGCGGCGCCCAGGGCGAGAGCTACAATCACAAGTCCGATTCTTCGTTGATGCTGAAGCTGTTCGGCGAGCAGATTGACAGGGATGAGATAATAGCCGAGGTCGAGATTTCACGGATAGCTGCCGAGAATGGCGTTCCGTGTCCGAAACCGGGTGAACTGGTACAGGTTGGAAACAGGCTTGGAATTATTTTCCAGCGTATTCTGAACAAGAAATCGTTCTGTACGGCCATTGCACATGATCCGTCACTGTTGCCCGATCTGGCCGTGCGTATGGCAAATATGGCACGTAATCTGCACTCGACTCCTGCAACAGACAGGCGTGTGCCGTGCCAGACCGATTTCTTTGCGCGTCTGCTTGACAGGATTACGTATATACAGGGCAGCATGCGTCAGGAAATGGAGAATGCCATTGACATTGCAGTGAAGAATGAAACGCATACGCTGCTTCACGGCGATTTCCATTACGGCAATATCATTACTGACGGCACCAATGACTATTTCATTGACCTGGGAGCTTTCAGCTACGGCCATCCTTATTTTGACCTGACAATGCTGTATTTTACCGCATTCTTTGCCGACGAGGAAAGGCGTATGCATGATTTCCACATAAACGGTGAGACCACGCGCAGGTTCTGGGAGCATTTCAAACCGGCTTATTTCGGAGCCGATGCAAAGCCTGACAAGGAGTTGTGTCATGAGATGCAGCCATACTTCCTGCTGCGCACTCTGTTCTTTGACAGTGCCCTTGGACACTTGCCGGTATTTGACCAGTTCCGTGAAATGATTCTTACGCTTTGACGGGCGCCTATTTGGTTATGCCCCTCTGGTTCAATGCCCGCTGGTAACGGCGGGCATTTTCCATGTGCTTGGAGTAGCTGGCCGCGAAGTTATGGTAACCTGAGAAATCCTCCTTGGCACACATGTATATGTATTGGTGCTGCGTGTAGTTCAGCACGGCATCGATGCTGCGTGAATTGACAAAACGTATGGGGGCGGGAGGCAGACCGGCGTGTTTGTAGGTGTTGTATGGGGAATCGACCTGGAGGTGGGCCTTAAGGACGCGCTTGGGACGTTCTCCAAGGGCGAATATCACTGTGGGGTCGGCCTGCAGCAGCATGCCTTTGTGCAGACGGTTCATGTAGAGACCCGCTACCATGGGCAGTTCATCGGCCATGGCGGTCTCTTCTTCGATTATCGATGCCAGTGTAGTGACCTGCAACTGGTCAAGACCTATAGCTGCGGCCTTTTCACGGCGTTCGCTGTTCCAGAATATTTCACGTTCGCTGGCAAGACGCTCGACCAGTGCACGTGGAGATACGTTCCAATAAACCTGGTAGGTGTTTGGTATTATCATGCAATATACCGTGGCTGGGGTGTAGCCAAGTGAATCGAGAATGGATTCATCGTTAAGGATGGATGCAATCTGGGCTGAATCGGCCATTACCTGCCGGGCTATGTCCCTGGCCAGCTGGCCCGTCTTCCTGACACTGCGCAGGCTGATGTTGACAGGTGTCTGGCTTGCGGAGCAGATGGTTCTTGCCACGTCTTTTGCCGATGCCATGCCCCGTACGGTGTAGCATCCGCTCTTGGGGCTCAGATCATATTGCCATATTTTGAACCAAACCCGAAGCCCTGTTGTCCGGGCTTCGGGATTGGCTTCCTTTATCATTGAAACGATTTCCTGCGATGATGTGTTGGGGTACAGGTACAGGTTGAAGTCATGACCCTCGGTCACAGGAGCGTCCAGAACGAACCGGTAAAGCGAACCTGCGCTTACTGCCGCCATCAGCAGCAGTACGGACAGGACGGTGAGGCGCTTTCTGGCTTTGCGTTTCATTGCAGCAGTTTACTGCATGTGTTCCATACAGTATTTCAGC
Source organism: Bacteroidaceae bacterium (assembly GCA_045640885.1). Classification (GTDB taxonomy): domain Bacteria; phylum Bacteroidota; class Bacteroidia; order Bacteroidales; family Bacteroidaceae; genus Colenecus. Next base: position 41,586 of record JAZUFX010000023.1, read on the forward strand.
AGATCCACCAGTCTGCTGACAATATGCTCGGCAACATCGGAGTGGTAGGCCGGATGCTGCATGAATGTCATTCTGAGAATGCCGATACCGGTGGACAGCTCGTGGCTGCCATACGATTCAGTAAACTCCACCATGAGCGGATTCCTTCTGTTGAGCTTGAAGTAGGACTTCATGGTCTCATCGTAGAACAGGACCTTGTCGTCCTTGCTGTGCGAGATGAGCAGTCTGTTCATGGGAATCCAGTCGGCAACTGAACTGAAACTTTCAAGTGCGGTCTTCAGTATGACGGCTTTCTCATTGCCAAGGTCAAGCTTTCCGTTCGAGTCTATCATATCGGGGGCCAGAAGCTTCTTCAGATGGCAGCCGTACAGTTCCCTGAAGCATTTGTTGAAGTCGCCGGAATCGACCACCTTGTTCTTGACACCGTCAAGGAACAGCATGTCCTGACCGCCGGCGTTGATGCGGTATTCGCTTACTTTAGATTCAAAGAAATCGGCAATGTCATACTGGCTGACCATATCGGGGAACGATGCGAACAGACTCAGCACCATATATACCGGAATTCCGTTGTATTCCAGACTGTCGTTCTTTTCAATGTATGAATCCAATATGTTGTACGGTTCTATCGGACCGGTTGACGCATAGGTCTCCATATTGTGCAGCTGGTATTTTACCCACATCGGGCAATCGGCCGATTCTATGTAGCGCTGGACTCCAAGAGCCTGCTGTGCGCCCAGCGATGCGCCGACGTTTTCAGTGTATCCGAAGGGAGACACTTCTATGTTCCTTGATTTGAGGTATTCAAGAGCAGCCATTGTGGCATCGACTGCCTGTATTCCCTTTGCATATCCGTCAAAGAACGGGACAATCATATCGGACGACACTCCGAATCCCTGTCCGTCGCTTGTCACTACGGCTTCGTCATAGATGGCGCGGAACCATACCGGACGTTCCATGGCTGTTGGCCTTTCGGCATCTCTGACAAACAGATGCGGGTTGAATATTGTCACACCTGCAAGGAAATGTGTCGAATTGTCGTCGGCGCACGGAAATACGACGCAGCCCGAGAAGGTGGCCGAGTCACCGCTTGCCGTCAGCGAACGGTAGGTGAAATTGGCCTGTTCCATGTGCCAGCCCCTGTGCAGGAAATCGGCATCGATTTTCTGCCTGTAAAGGTTGACGGCCTCGTCGGCAATTGACTTGAGTGTCTCGTTGTCGTCAATCTGGCCGACATTTCCGACAATGGATTTTATTATCATGGACGTGAATTCATCGAGCGTCCAGCTCTTTGTCTCATAAACACTGACCAGACGGGTCTTGTTGTCTTCGTTGACAGAAGGCTGTAGCGGTCTGAGACATTCCGTAGTGGCAGGCTTTGGCTGTGTACCCAAAGTGAGTTCTTCTTCAAGCAGACTGTCATTGGTGCATGACGAAAAAACAGTCAGTCCCATTGCGGATGCAATGGCTGCGGCAAACGCATAAAATCTAATACTCTTCATAAGCTTGGTTATAAGTGTTAGTCTTGACATGTTTTCTTTTTGTATGCAGCCAGGCATGAGTTGTATGTAGCCTGGGCTGAAGCCAGTGTGGACTGTGCCTGCGTGTATGTCGTTACGGCTTCAAGCATGGTGGCTGTAGTCTCGACGCCTACGTAGAACTGTTCCTTTATGACCCTGAGGTTTTCGGTGGCCGATGCAAGGTTCTTGCGTGCTATGTCTATCTGTGCCCATGCCTCGGTAAGCGAATTCCATGATGAGCGTATGTCCATCTGCAGCTGTGAGTAGGCGTCGTCTTTGACGTTCTGCGCCTTCATCTGTGACAGCTTTGCCTTCTTGACGTTATGGCTGCCGCCCCACCAGTCGGTCAGCGGTATGTCAACGGTTGCAAGGCCAAGCAGGTTGTTGCTGTGGTTCCTGTTAAAGCCGCCTTGCAGGTCAATGTTCGCGCTGTATGCCACGGCGCCGACACCGACGGTGGGCAGTATCTTGCCGCGCTCGACCTTGGCCTGAAGTTCTTCGGCACTGACAGCCTTGTCGGCCAGTGTAAGCTCGTTGCGTGCGAGTGCCGCATCGGAAGGCTCGATGAACCACTTGTCGGGTGAATCGGGAGTCTCGAGATCGTCGGGCAATTCAACGTTGAACGAATCCATAGAGCTGCCGGTCAGCTGTGCAAGAACCAGACGCAGAAGCTCAAGGCCGTTTTCAACCTTTATTCTCAGCGAGGCCGTTTCCTGCCTTTTCAGTTCGAGTGTAAGGACGTCGCTGTTGGTGGCAAGACCGGCGTCGTAGAACTGGTTGACCACATCTTCAAGGGAATCGAGCAGTTCGTCGGCTGCATCGAGCGCCTGAATGTTGCTGTGGACCGATACCATCTGCCAGTAGTAGTCCTCGACATTCTGGAGAATTTCGTCGCATGTCATTTCGTACTGCAGGCGGCGTACTTCCTGCTGCAGGGCGGCAAGCTTGTTTCCGTTAACTATCTGTCCGCCGGCATAGAGGGGCTGTATGGCGCTTATTGCTCCCAGCGTACCTTGTCTTATGATGTTCAGATTGTAAATGACATCAATCTCGGAACCGCTGATGCCGAAGATGGAATTGTCTCCCGACAGGCTTGTAATAGGTATCTCGGTCTTGACAAGATGCCTGGCTGCAGCAAAGCCTACACCCTTTGCGCTGACGGTCGGGAAATACTTTGTGAAGGCATATTTGATGTCCTCATCGGCCATCTGCATATCGATACGGGCATTTTTGATTACTGCATCGTTCTTCAGTGCCAATTGCAGACATGAGTCCAAAGAATATGTCTGTGCGTTTGACAAGGTGCTGACACACATCAGCAAAATAAAGCACACAACCCAATTACCCTTCTTCATATTATTGCTTTTTTTTGTTGACCAGATAGAATGCCACCGGTATGAATGTGACAATGAAGAACATTGTGCACAGTGTTCCGGTGAAAATGACCGCTCCCATCGGCATCCACAGACTGTTCTGGCTTATAATCATTGGAATGACACCTACAGCTGCCGCAGTCGAGGTGAGCAGTATGGGGCGCATACGCCTCTGGGCCGATGCAAGACATGCGTCATACAAAGGCATGCCCTCGGCAATGAGCTGTTCGGTATAGTCTATCATGATTGTACAGTTCCTGACAAGCACACCCATCAGCGTGACCATGCCAAGAACCGGTGTCGAGCCGAAGTCCACTCCGAACAGCAGTACACCGGCGGCCGTTCCGAACAGAGTCAGTGCAAAGCAGCCAAGCAGCAGTGTTGCGGTCGAGACCTTATGGAAATGGATGAGCATAATCAGGAAGTTGACTATGATGGCTCCGACCAGTGCCCACAGAATTCCCGGCATGAAGGTCTGGAAATCGTTGTAGTCACCTCCGAATCTCAGTTTGACTCCGGCAGGAATGAACTGCTCGCCTCTCTTCTTAATTTCCTTGCGTATCTTTTTTACTGCCGAAATGCCGTTGCCTTTCATGTCACGGCGGAATTCGCTCATTACCGTGGCGGTACGCACTCCGTTGGTATGCGGTATCGATGACTCCTCCCATGTGGGCTCGATGCTTGCAACCTGTCCTATAGGAACCGATGACAGACCGGCCGCTGTCGGTATGGGCTCATGCTCAAGGTCTGTGACCGAAGCGTGTCCTGCATGGTCACTCATTACCACAACGGGAATCTCTTGTCCGTTTTCCCAGACGCTGCCGGCTTTGAAACCGCTGCTGTATCGCATAAGCATGCTGAGTTCCATGAGAGAACTGGTGATGCCGTATCTCGTGGTCTGATTGCCGTCCATGACAATATGGGTGGCAGGTGCCGGATTGCCAAGGTCGGAACGCGGCTGTTCCAGTTCAGGTATGGTTCTCATTACCGACTTGACGCTGTCAATGGCCATTCTCAGCTTGCCCAGATCGTTGCCTTCAAGAATAATCTCGACAGGATAGTCCTTGTCCGAGTAGTTAAGCTGCTTGAAGCGTACGAACGCTTCGGGGAAGTAGTCGCAATATGCGGGCTCCAGTTCGTCGAGCAGGGCTACGGTAGCCTTGTTGCCGGTTGTGTTCACTATGAACTGGGCGAAATTGGTTCCGGGCAGATGCGGGGCGTAAGTGGTCTGGAATCTTGGCGAACTGCAACCCTTGAACGATGCTATGCTGACAACGCGCTTGTCTTTTGCAATCATGTGCTCAAGCGAGTCGGCAATCAGTGTCGTCTTGTCAAGCGATGTTCCGCCCGGCAGATAGATTTCAACGGCAAACTGGTTGCGTTCGGCATTCGGAATAAGCCGCTGAGGCATTGCCATAGCCATCAGAATGCCTATTACCACACTGACCAGACCCAGTCCGATTGTCAGTTTCGATTTTTTGAAACACCATGCAATCATGATGTCGTATTTTTCCTGAACCCAGGAAAGGAACGATGACTGTTTCTTTGGGGGCTCCTTTATGAATGCGTACTGCAGATAAGGAACCAGTATCTGTGCAATGAGCAGCGACACGAACAGTATTATGGTTATTCCAAGCGGGAAATCGTGCAGGAAATCCTTAAGTATGCCCTTTACCGTATAGAGCATGGGGAAGAATGTCGCTGTGATTGCCAGCGTGGCCGACAGTACTGACTTGAAGTAGTGTCTGGCTGCCCAGATTGAGGCTTCCTTGCGCTTCTCGTCGTCAAGGTCAGGAATATGCGTTATCTTGTCCAGGTATGCGTCGATGATGACAATGGCATCGTCAACAATCATTCCCAGCGTGACAATGAGCAGGCACAGTGTGATGGTGTTGAGCTCGAACCCGAAAACATAGAACAGCGACAGCGAGATGAAGGTAGTTATGGGTATTGTCATTGCGGCCACAAGCGCGGTCCTGATTGGAAGCAGAATGACTACTACCAGAATGACGGCTATAATGGCAATGACAAGTTCCTTGAGGAACGTGAATACGGAATCCTCAACCACCTTGGTCTGGTCGGTGATGTTGAACATCGTCACATCGGAAGGCAGTTCCTTGCTGAACTCTTCGATTTCCTTCTTGACCTTATGGCCCATTGCAACGATATCCTTGTCGGTCTTCATCTCGATGCTCAGCAGCAGGCACTTGTGCCCGTTGTTGGTGATGACTTCGGTAGGTTCGGGATATTCCCTGACTATCTCGCCGACATCCTTCAGCCTTATGGCACCCTTGTCGCCCGGCTCATTCAGCACCACCATATTGGCTATGTCGAATTCACTGTTCAACGCACGGTCAACGTACAGGGGCTGTCTCAGCTCAAACGATTTCAAGGCACCCGGAGTGGTGTTGAACGTCTGTGCGAACAGCGATGTGGCAAGAATCTTGTCATTCAGATTATAGTGCGAAAGCTTCTTTGCATCAAGGCGTACACTTATCTGCTGCTGCTGCATGCCGCTGACAGTCATTCTGCCGACCGATTCAATGGGGCGCAGCCTCGTTTTCAGTTCCTCGACATAATGGTTGAGCTGGTCATACGTCTTGTTGTCGCCTTCAAAGGTGATAAGCATTGCCGAACAGTCACCGAAATCGTCAATGACCTGTGTCGCAACCACTCCGGACGGCAGTTCTGTCTTGAACACTGCAAGTCCGTCCTTGAATTTTGTCCAAAACGCTTCCTGGTCGGTGAGATTGTTGTTAAGCGATACAATGACAATGCTCATGCCGCTTTGCGAAACAGAACGCGTGTTCTCCTTGTTGACCTCCTTGTAGCGGAATATGTAGTCCTCCAGAGGTCCTGTCAGTTCACGTTCTACCTGCTCGGGAGTGGCACCGGGGTAAACGGCAGCCACTACACCCTGGCGCAGTGTGAATTGGGGAAACTCGTTCTTGTTGATGCTGCTGAGCGACAGTATTCCTGCAACAATAAGCATACAGCAAACCAATATGACGATGCTGTGATGCTCGAACGCGGTCCGGACGAAATTTCTGTTTTCCTTGCCCATTATTCGCAAATTTCAATTCTGCAACCTTCACTGATTTTGAGCAGACCGTCTGTGATGACATCCTCCATGCCGTCAAGTCCCTCCACTATGGAAATGCCGTCCGAGACAGCTTTGCCGATTACGACGTTGCGTCTTCTGGCTATGGTGTCACCCTGTGTCACCCATACATAATGGCTGTTGTCATAATCAAGCATGATGGCGCTTGACGGAAGGACAATCTGCTGGTCGGCTGCTGTCTCATGGTCGAACATGACTGATATTCTGCATATCATGCCGGGACGCAGCATGCCCGGATTGCTGCCTATATTCACACCTACCTCGTAAGCATGTGTAAGGACATCGGCTGATGCACCGACCCTGCCTATTTCACCTATTATTACTGAGTCTCCCAGTGATGGAATGACAACTTTTGCCTCCATGCCTTTCCGGAACAGGTTGATTTCCTTTTCAGGAACGCTGAAGGTACACTGCATGTCGTTCGGGTCGATAATGGTCAGCGCGGTCGATGCGGGGACCGAATACTGTCCCTTGTCAATGTTGCACGCGCTTATCATGCCCGAAATGGGTGCGACAATACGGCAGTTTGAAAGTTCCTTTTCGGCTATCTCGACCGTTGACTTCGCCTGGGTGAGCTTGGTCTCTATCTCAACCCATTTGATATCGGCCAGAGCCTTTCTGTCATGCAGGATTTTCAGTCTGTCGTATGCATCCTGTGCCTGATCAAGAATTGACTTGGCAGTGTTGTATGCACTCTGGTATGATGCGTCATCGATTTCGGCCAGCCAGTCACCCTTCCTGACTTCCTGTCCCTCGGTGAAATACACTTTCGTGACAATGCCTGGAATACCGAAGGAAAGATTTGTCGTTACGGCCGAGCTGATGGTACCGGTGTAGTTTCTGGTACCATCGGCTTCAAACGATGCCGTCTGCATTATCTTGACCTGGACAGGTCTTGATGACGCGGTTTCTTCTTCGCATGATGCAAGCACAATGGAAAGTGTTGCCAATAACAGTGACGATATACCTGAGATTTTCATTCTTGTTTCTGTCAAAAATTAAAAACGGACTTCTTTAAGGGCGCCTTTGCTGACAATGTAGTAACCTTCCTTGAGCTTCTTGTAGTGGTTCTTGTCGGTTTTCATTACAGGCGATGTCAGGAATGTGCTTTCCTTATGAATAAGGTATCCCTTGATGGACAGGCCTTCGGGCAGCCAGCTTTCCATGTCTTTCTGGAGGCGTTCTATTATTTCCTGCTTTGAAGACTTGCAGCCAGGCTCGACTACTATGTGTGCAGCCAGCTCGGCCTTGTCGTCGTGTGACATGTTGTTGACGATTGACAGCCTTACATCGGGATCCTTGCGCAGACGGTTTGCAATATCGAAGGTGTAAACCTGCTTTCCGTCAGAACCGCAAACGACATCCACCATACGGCCGTAGCAGAAGAATTCTCCATCTTCGTCCATTTCAAACAGGTCACCGGTGTGGATCCATCCGCCTTCCAGAGTCTTTTTGGTAAGTTCCGGATTGCCAAGATAACCCTTCATGGCTGTCGGGGTCTTTACCCACAGTTCACCGCGCTCTCCGGCAGGAAGCTCGTTGCCGTCCTTGTCAAAGACTGCCATGGTGAATCCGGCAAAAGGACGTCCTACCTGTATGCAGTCCCTGTCGTTGCGTGTGTAGTCATACTGGTCAAAGTCAACTGACATTACCGAGAAACCTTCGCTCATGCCATATCCCGGTACGATGTTGACGCTTGCACCGCATTCCTTCATCAGACCGTTCCATTCAGCCAGTTCCTGAGGAGTGCAGCCTTCACCGCCTACTATAGGGAGCTTCCAGTGGCTCAGGTCAGGACGGCGCCCTTTTGCAATGAGGGCCTTGACCTTATTGAAGTAAGCCTCCCAGCCCTTGCCCGGCATGAGCGTAATCTGCGGCTTGAACTTGAAGTTGCTGTCGGCAAATGATTCGGGCGAGAGTCTCGGCTCGAATATGATGGTTCCGCCCGAGTACAGCGGGGCGAGGAACAGCACGAATTCCGATGTGCTTACAAAAGGAGGAAGCATGTTCAGGCAGAGGTCTCCGACATTGAAATATGTACCGGCCTTCTCGCGGCTTGCAAGCGCACTCTCAATCATATATGGGATGCTCTCGTTGACGCACTGCACCAGTTTTGCGTGACCGCTCAGCGTGGTTCCTCCCGAAGCGGTGATCATGGCAACCCTCTGGGGAACGAAAGGCTCCTCAAAGCTGCCTGTGTAGCCGCCGTACTGCTTCAATGCCTGAGCTGCGGTTATGTAACGTCCGTTGCCGGCTTTCATGACCTTGCGGTTGGCCTTGATGTTGATGAGGCCAGCCAGTGTGCTCATGACCGGTGACATGCCGGTCGATGCTGAAACTATGATTACCTTTTCAAACTGCGGTTTTTCAAGAGCTCCGGCAATCTGGTCGTACATGCCGTCAAAGCAGATGGCGAAACGGGCATCCTCGACGGAACCGTTGATAGCCTCCTTGCTTGAACCCATATTTGGCATCAATGCCGTTGCACCCACTGCATTCAGGGCCATCAGCATTGCGGCCACCTGCGGGGAAAACGGTGAGAACAGCACGACAAGCTCGTCGGGCCTGATACCCATTCCCTTGAATACCTTTGCCCATGTTCTTGTCATTTCCATGAATTCCTGCCTGCTGTAGTGGCGGCCGAAATAAATGAATGCTTCCTGATCAGGGGCGATTGTCTGCATTGCGTTTTCCATGAATTTCCACATGGTCTGATCCTTGTTGCAGTTCCAAACCCTTTCGTGGGAACCTTCCGGATAATACTTGAGCCACGGTTTTGATGCCGTGGCAAAAATTTGACCTGTTGTAGCGTCTGTTTCTGTCATAGTTTAAAATTGTTTTAGGGAATTATTCCAATTCCATGTTTCTATTGATCAAAGTGTATACAAGCCAATGTATATTGGCATTCTCGTTGTTTGTAAGTGCGGTGCTTGAGTATGACGACAGCTCTTCACTGAAAGTGTGAATGTAACTGCTGTTGCCGCTTATCGTTGTAAGGACGTTCTTGAATTTGAGCATGTCGTTGTACGGCGCAATCTCATCGTTGAGTATGTGGAGGAAATGTATCGGAGTGTCTATCCGCCAGTATCTCATGGCGTTTGACAGTGTCGCGTATTCGGCGCTTGACGATGTGATTTCAGTCTGTGCGCATATTGCCGACTTGATTTTCCTGTTGCTGTTGTACTTGTAGTTGTACGAACCTTCTTCGACCATCATGGTCGCTGCGCAGGCGGTTACGGCATGCTTTCCAAAGCCGATTATGCTTGTCGGACAACCGCTCTGGATTCTCAGGTTGTGGTCTTCATTTGCCAGTTTGACGGCGTAATCCAGCGCGTCCAGAGCCTGCCTTCCGGCAAGAATGGGGTCTAAGGAATTGCCCTGGCCGCCTGATGCGCTGACTCCCACACGGTCAGGTATCACAACGATGCTGTTGTACAGGGCTGCCCTGAGCTCGATGGGTGAACCTGTTTCGGAAAATTCTCCCTCGTCGTACGGCATATGCGGCGGCATGGCCAGAAGTATTGACGACACCGTGTGGACAGGGCCGTTTATCAGGCCCGACGGATATGTCATGATTGCCGACAGGGTAACAGGCATTCCGTATGCGTCGGAACTCTGATATGTGAAAGTCCTTGAACTTATACCTATGTTGCGTATTATGTTCGGGTCGCTGAAATCAAACAGTTCGGCAATTCCCTCAATGTATTCGTCACGCGAGTCGATGTACTCCTGGAATCTCTGTATGAGATTGCTGTAGGTTTCGTCGTATTCTGTCTGGTAGCTTATCTGGAGGCCGTTGCCGGTAGAATTGTCTTTGCATGAAATGAGGCTCAGCGGCAGAAGCGCCAGAACAAACAAACCTAAACCTGATCTTTTGCTGTCCATATTTGTTCAATATTGTACGCTGCAAAGGTACGAAGAAAAGTTGGTTGGCG
>JAZUFX010000024.1:0-4198 GCA_045640885.1 Bacteroidaceae bacterium
CTACACGGGGACATTCATGCAGGGAGTGCTGAACTCGTTCTTTGACGGGTCAATATGCCGCATGGTGACATTCTTTTCGGCCCGCAAGGACATCTCAATAAAGGAGGCCGATGAAATCCTAAAGGTGTTGAACCAATCAAAGAAGAACTGATATGAACCGCATTATTCTCTATGCAATCGAGATTGTGCTTTGCAGCGGACTTTTTCTTGCACTGTACAGACTGCTCATCCAGCGCAAGGCCGGCTACACTTTCTGCCGCAGGTACCTTGTCGTAACGCTGATACTGGCTGCCGTCATTCCTGCGTTTGACGTGCCGGTCTATGTGGAAAAGGAAATGCCGGCTGAAACAGTCCAACCGGCACCAGCACCGATACCTGCACCAACACCGACACCGGCTGTCCGGTATTCCCAGATGGTCCAGGCAATTGAACCTGATGACATGACTGAAACGGCCATTGTTCCAAGTGCAGCTGCATCGGATCAGGATGTCGTGACACCATCCTTCAGGATGAATTGGAATGCGCTTTTCATTGCGGTGTACCTTATTGGTCTTTTGGTTTCACTGCTGCTGATGCTCAGATCATACGTAACTATTGCCAGACTCAGGAAAGTCTCCAGGCTGAGCCGTGAAGACGGATATGAACTGGCGCAGAACGATGACGTGAAATCGCCTTTCAGTTTTGGAAAGACCATATTCATGGGACGTGTGTCTTCTGACAGCGAGCGCAGGCAGATGTTGAGCCACGAAATCAGCCACATCGGCCACCGCCACACGCAGGAAAAGCTGCTGATGTCTGCCATACGCTCATTCCTGTGGTTCAACCCGTTTGCGTGGCTGCAGGAAAGGCATCTCGAAGAAGTTCAGGAATGGCAGGCCGATGCCGATGTGCTTGCCCATGGATTCAATGTTGACGATTACCGCAACACCATACTGAAAACCCTTCTGGGAGTGAATCCGGCTGCGACATCGGGCCTTAACAGCTCATTCACAAAGAAACGCATGCAGCAAATGAGAACAGAAGAAAACCATGGACATGTCGCGGTGGTGTCACTTACCACAATTGCCCTGACAGCAGTCTGCTTCTGCCTGTTCAGTCTCAAGGTTCAGGCCAGACCGGCTGAAGACGGCAAGCTTATGACCGGAAGTCCGGCACCGGCTGTCCAGAAAAGGAGGTTCCCCTATACCAAACCTGTCATTTTTACAACAAGCGGTTTTGACGCCGGTGATTATGTACCCGACAACATTGTCTGCGGATATGTGACAACCGATCCGTACAACAACCCCTTATGTGGAATGTTTCTTGTAAAGGAAGGCGGTAACTTCAGCATGATGTTCAAGAAGGCCGGCAAGACAGAAACCATAGGTATTGAGGCCGATATGGCCGAAAAGCTTGCATCGTCACTGAACGGCAACATTGCAAATGCCGCAGCTCCCGATGAAGCTGTCTTTTATGAAGGCAATCTTGGCTACGCGATAGTTCCGGGCAAATCGGCTTCATGCTGGACAGATATTCTTGATGAAATACCGGATGAAATCTGGTGGAATGAATCCCTCAAGTTTGAGATTTCAAAACTTGAAAGCAAACCGGAAATGCCGTACGTGGAGATTGTACCGGAATTCCCAGGTGGAGATCTGGCTTTGTTGAATTATCTGAAAGCAAACCTGAAATATCCCAAGGAAGCAATAGATAAAGGTCTGCAGGGAAGGGTGTTGGTTCGTTTCACGGTTGAAACGGACGGAAGCATAACAGGATCCGAAGTCGTTAAGCCGGTCCATGCTTTGTTGGATAAGGAAGCGCTGAGACTGATTGACGGTATGCCCGGATGGATACCCGGAAAAAACAGCGATGGCGAACTTGTAAGCATGCAGTACACTGTACCTGTGAATTTCCGTTTGGATCAGGTTCCACAGGTATTGGATTCTGCTGCTACCGGACCAGCCGGGTTGAAAGCCGGAGACATGATTACGGGAACTGTATCGGACTCTATTGGTCCGTTAGCGATAGTTAATGTCCTGGAAAGGGATCGCATGGACCGTATTGTTACATATGCTGTTACTGATGACGACGGCAACTTCTCATTCACGCTGGTCAATCCGGATGACTACATCGAGTTTTCGTACATAGGCTATAAACATGTAAAGCTGAAGATAGACCGCTCACGGTTCAATGTCACAATGGATGTTGATACGAATGCGATAAGAACACTTGATATTTCTGACCCCTTAAAGCTTTGTTCAGATGAGGAACATAATTTATTAGCAATGATGTCACTGTCCACAGATTCGTTAGAATCCAGAATGGAACAAATGCAGAAATCAATGCGCGAACCGATAACGGACAGTCCCGAGGCCGGAGGTACAGTCAACGGACATGTTCTGGACATTGACGGCAATCCCATCAGGAACAGGGACATCAAAGTATGCGAGCGTGACCTTGTGGGTCGTGCGGTAACCATGGGCTCGGCTTCGGGCAATGACGGTTTCTTCAGTCTTATTAATATCAGGAGTCCGGAGAACCATCTTACCGTTGAAGCCGAAGGGTACGAGTCACAGAACCTTCCGCTTGACCGTGGAACATTTGAAGTCCGCCTGAAACCTGCGCCCGTCACACTGAAACCCGGCGATGTTGTCAGGGGCAGCGTGACATGTTCTCAAAAAACCGGACCTTTCACGGCATTGCATACTGCCATTGGCGCAAAAGTGGAAGAGGTGGACAGGAACGGCAATGTTGTTGCAAGCGTTCTGACCGATGAAAACGGATTCAGCCTGACAATAGTGAACCCTAAGGACAGGCTGGTCATTTCAACTGACGGCTATACGCCTGTCAGCACGTCAATTGAAATAAGGAATTACAGTTTTACCCTGCATAAAATACAGTGATTATGAAACATTCAGCCAGATTCGCAGCGTTTGCGCTTTTTGCCGTTATGACAGTTCCGGCTTTTGCTCAGAGAACAGATGAACATCTCAAACCATCGGACTACAAAGGGAAAAGACAGGAAATGAAATTCGTGTCAGTAGATATTTTTTCTATCGAAGATTTTAAGCCGGAAGTGGAAGTGAGTGAGGATGTCTGCTGGGGAGAGAAGGTGTCCCCTTCGTTTGAGGAAAGCTATGAGATACAGTGCAAATACAATCCCGAATCCAACTTGTTCCGCCTGGAACTGATGGTAGAGAATCAGGACAAGCCCCATACTCTGGAAATTGACAGTGACCTGGCGTATCATATAGGAACGCTCATTGATGCCGCGGTGCTTTCAGCAAACAACCTGCCGGCAAGAGAATGGATGCAGCAGAGAGTTGACGCATTGAAGAATCCTGATGGCGGTGTTATGGCGATAGTGTCAGGCCTTGACGGAACGACTTTCCAATTCTTCAATTCCAATCATGGCGCACAGTGCTGGTCGCCTTATAGCGGCAACAACAGGGAACTTGTGTCAATAGGCAGTGCTCTCTATGATGCCATTGCGCATCAGGACCTTGAACCTGTAAGGGCCATGTTGCCGAAAATCAAGTCTCTGACCGGGTCATACGCATCACTGCTTCAGGATCCGTGGCGCGAGTATTTCATGCTGAGGCTGGATCGGACCCCCGATGAAAAGTGGTCGTGGTGGAGAGACCTGCCGTTCTGACTTTTGATTGAATTCACCCCACTCAATATTTGAATGGGGTGAAGATGATGGCTATGTGGGTTAATCTCTATCGATGCAGATTGTTCATCCCAAAGGATTTGTTATTCCATGGGGACCCTTGATTATCAATTCGTCTGATGTTTATCCTTGTAGGCTCTTCATCATGGACTGAATTGTAATAAAGGTGCAGTGCCATTGCTATCGCTGCAACTGGTATCTCTTCTTCATCAGTTTGAGCCGCTGGGACCAGCTTTGTGATTTCATCATCCTTTTTCTTGTATGAGCTCTTTGCTGATTTGTCTGCAATCCTGCTGACAATGGCTCCAAGCCCCTTCATAATGTACATAAGGATAATTAATAGGATAATTACCATCAGGAAACCAACTCCTGTAACCAGCCATATGAAAGACCAGTCAACCAGTAAAAATGTCATCATATATCCGATATTTAAAGTTTGGAAATGAGTTTGTCAGCCTTTGTACCATTGAGCTCAACCATTTCGGTCATTGGCTCGGAAATATAACTGACATAATGAAACAACTGTACATAAGCAATGCTGCTTTT